>DATKST010000155.1:0-4576 GCA_035531475.1 Terriglobia bacterium | reverse complement strand
ATGACGCGCACGCCGGACGCCCACTTTGTCGTGGAAGCGCGGCATCACGGGGCCAAGCTTGTCGTCCTATCGCCGGATTTCAGCGAAGTTTCGAAGCACGCCGATTGGTGGATCCCCGTCAACGCCGGCATGGACGGGGCGCTATGGATGGCCGTGGACCACGTCATCCTGAAGGAGTTTTACGTGGACCGGCAGGTCCCGTACTTCGTGGATTACCTCAAACGCTATGCGGACGCGCCCTTCCTGGTGGAGCTGGAAGAAGCTGGCAAGACCTATACGGCCGGCAAATTTCTGCGCGCGAAGCGCCTGTCGCGTTACAAGGACGCTGAACACGGCGACTGGAAGCTCGTCGTCTTCGATCACAAGAGCGGCGAGCCACGAATGCCACAGGGCGCCATCGGCTTCCGCTGGCAAAGCCAGAAGGGCCAGTGGAACCTGCAGTTGAAGGACGGGCTGGACGGGTCAGACATCGATCCGGAATTGAGCTTGATCGATAGGCATGAAGACGTGCTCCAGGTGAGTTTCATGGATTTCGGTGGCGACCGAACGTACCAGCGCGGTGTCCCGGTGCGCTATCTCGACACTCCGGACGGGCGTATCGCGGTGACCACGGTCTTCGATCTGCTCATGGCGCAATTCGGCGTGAGCCGGGGGTTGGCGGGAGACTATCCATCAGGCTATGACGACGAGGAAGGATCTTACACGCCCGCCTGGCAGGAAAAGTTCACCGGAGTAGCCAGAAACACTGTGGTTCAACTGGCACGGGAGTTCGCGATAACCGCTGAGAAGACCCAGGGTAAATGCACGATCATTGTGGGCTCCGGGGTGAACCATTGGTATCACGCCAACCTGAATTACCGGACCGGGATCACGGCTCTGATCCTGTGCGGGTGCGTCGGGGTCAACGGCGGGGGCTTGAATCATTACACCGGCCAGGAGAAACTGACGCCGGCGGCGTCCTGGAGCACGCTGGCGATGGCCCTCGACTGGACCCGGCCACCGCGGCTCCAAAATGGCCCTTCGTTTCACTACGTGCATAGTGACCAGTGGCGCTACGAAGGCGCGTTCCCGGATTACCATCCCGCCAGCGGTCCATTCGCCCGGGAGCATTTCATGGATTTGCAGGCCGCTGCGGTACGCATGGGCTGGCTGCCTTTCTATCCTCAGTTCAACCGGAATCCCATTGAATTGGTGCAAGAGGCGGAGGGCGCGGGCGCCAGAAGCGAGCAGGAAATCGGGGCCTGGATTGTTGATCAATTACAGGGAGGAAAACTCCGCTTTTCAGTAGAAGATCCAGACTCACCGGAGAACTGGCCGCGAGTGTGGCTCATCTGGAGAGCCAACGCGCTGCACTCGAGCGCCAAAGGCCAGGAATATTTCTTCCGGCACTATCTGGGAACCCACGACAACGCGATAGCGGACGAAGTGGCGCGCGATTGTGTGCACGAGATTCAGTGGCGTGACGCCCCGGCCCAGGGCAAACTCGACCTGGTCGTCGATTTGAATTTCCGCATGGATACGTCCGCACTCTATTCCGACATCATCCTTGCGTCGGCAAGCTGGTACGAAAAAGACGACCTGAATACCACCGATCTCCATTCCTACATTCATCCGCTGGGCGCCGCCGTGCCTCCTTGCTGGGAATCGCGGACCGATTGGGACATTTTTCGCGGCCTGGCTGAAAAGACGAGCGAACTGGCGCGCGTTCATTTTCCTGTTCCATTACAACTTCAGCGATTTGGCGCAGCAACCACGCCGCATTCTGACAAGTTTTTGCTGGTCAGGCATTGTGAACAACGGCAGGCCATACAGTGGGTACGTGATGAATGTGGAACGGCTGGTTCCCTGGCGTACATTGACCGGCCGCCAACATCTTTATCTGGATCATGAAGCCTATCGCGCCTTCAGGGAATCCTTTCCCACATTTAAACCCCGGATTAGCGTTGAAGAGACGCTGAACATCGCCAAGAGCACTCGCACGCCCCATTCGCTGGTTCTCGCCTGCATCACTCCCCACGGCAAATGGCATATTCATTCAACATACTACGACGATCTCCGTATGCTCACGCTCTCCCGGGGCGTCGAGCCCTTCTGGCTTAACGACAAGGACGCTTTCGAGATCGGCATTCAGGATAACGACTGGATTGAGGCTTATAACGACAATGGCGTCATCGTCACACGGGCGGTCGTAAGCGCCCGTATCCCGCGCGGGCTGTGCATTTTTTATCATGCCCCGGAACGGACGATCTCCTTTCCGAAGTCTCCGACACGGAACCATCGCCGCGGCGGCGGGACCAACAGCATCACGCGGATGCGGCTGAAACCGGTGCTCATGGCAGGGGGCTACGCACAGCAGTCTTATCGCTTCAACGACTACGGGCCGCCGGCGTCGGACCGTGATACCTATGTGATTGTCCATAAGCTTGAAGGCAAGCTGGAGTGGGATTGAAGAACCAAGAGGAGCGATCATGAATGTCCGCGCCCAAGTCTCGATGGTGTTCCACCTCGATAAATGCATTGGCTGCCACACGTGCAGCTTGGCCTGTAAGAACCTGTGGACGGACCGCCCCGGCACGGAATACATGTGGTGGAACAATGTCGAAACCAAGCCCGGAACGGGCTATCCCACTCTCTACGAGGACCAGGAGCAATACCACGGCGGATGGGTGCTCGAGAACGGCAAGCTGCGCTTGAAGCTGGGCAGCAGGCCCACGGAACTTGTGAATATCAGTTTCAATCCGCGCTTACCTACGCTGGACGACTACTACGAACCGTTCACCTATCGCTACAAGGATCTGATCGATGCCCGCCCCATGGAAGATCAGCCTGTGGCCAGGCCTGTTTCGATGATCACAGGAGAAGAGATGGACATCGAAGCGGGGCCGAATTGGGACGACGATCTGAGCGGCTCGCCAATCTATGCTGCGAATGACCCCAATCTCAAGGTGCTCAATGCGGAGGAGCGGCGCCAGTTTTTCGAGATGCAGCAGCTTGTCTTCTTCTACCTCCCGCGGATCTGTAATCATTGTCTTAACCCGAGCTGTGTGGCCGCCTGTCCGAGTGGAGCGATTTACAAGCGTGGCGAGGATGGCATCGTGCTCGTCAGCCAGGAAAAATGCCAGGGATGGCGGATGTGTGTTTCCGGTTGCCCCTATAAGAAGGTCTACTTCAACTGGAATTCCGGCAAGGCAGAGAAGTGCATTCTTTGTTACCCGAGGCTTGAGACCGGGCAGGCGCCTGCCTGTATGCATTCGTGCGTGGGAAAGATCCGCTACCTCGGCGTCGTGCTATACGACGCGGACCGCATTGAAGAAACCGCTTCAAAACCGGACAAAGAGTTGGTTGAAGCGCATCGCGAACTCATTCTTAACCCTTTTGATCAGGAAGTGATCCGCAAGGCGCTGCGGGATGGAGTAGATGAAAAAGTCATCACCGCTGCTCAGAAATCGCCGGTCTATAAGTATGTCAAGCTTTGGCGGCTGGCGCTGCCGCTCCACCCTGAGTGGCGCACCCTCCCCATGCTCTTCTATGTGCCACCGTTGCTGCCCGTGACGGCTTCTTTGAATCAACAGGGCCATTATGAACTGAATGCGGATTTCTTTAGCTCGCTCGAAAGCGCCCGGCTGCCGATCCGCTATATGGCCAGCTTGTTTACGGCGGGCGAGGAGGAGCCGGTGATCGCCGTTTACAGAAAACTGCTGGCCGGGCGCATCTTCAAACGCGCCCAAACAGTCGGTGATATTCCGATGGACAAGGCGCTTCGGGCGCTCGAAGAGGCGCAATTAACCCCGCAAGAGGTCGAAGACATTTACTATATGACCTCACTGGCAGGGTTCGATGAGATGTTCGTCATTCCTCCCATGCTGCGCGAGGTGGCCATCGAAATGGGCGTCGAGCCGCATGAATTTCAGGAAGAACGAGGCGCAGGCTTCCTGCGTGTTCCAGAGCGGGGCTTGTGAAAGCGGAGGACTGAGGTTTCAAGACTGCCGTTAATGACCGCTTCGCCAAAGGACCTTTGGTCATTATGACTGGAATTTACTCTTTGTTTGCGGATGTTCTTGATTACCCCCGCGCGGAAGTCTTTTCGCAGGTGCGAGAGCTCATCGCCCAAATTGGGGCGAGCAATTCAGAGGCGGCTGAATTGCTCGAAAAGTTCGAGTCGCAACTGAACGGCATGAGCCTCGGTCAACTTCAGGAAATATACACTGGCGCGTTTGACATGCGTCCCGACTGCACAACGAACCTCGGGTGCCATCTTTTCGGGGAGGATGTGCGCCGCAACATCTTTATGGCGCAATTGAAAGAGCGCATGGAGAGCCACAAGGTGGATACCGGCACTGAACTCCCGGACCACCTCAGCCTGGTCTTGCGGCTCCTGGATAAACTCACCTCCGAAGAGGAGATTCAAGTGTTGATTGACGACTGCCTGATTCCGGGTGTTAGCCGTATTCTTTCTGTTTTGAATCAAACCGGTGCCCGCAGCTTTTACGCGGAAGCGTTCGAGGCGCTCCTTATTTCACTCCAACGGGGTGCCAGCGCAGAAGCCGCGAATTCCGGACCCCCGCAGCGCGTGGCT
>DATKST010000154.1:0-37995 GCA_035531475.1 Terriglobia bacterium | reverse complement strand
CCGTCCCAAAAAGGCTCGTCGCGAAATTGCGTTATCTATCATGGATTCTCCCCTTAGGTCCCGTTCAGAAATAACTATTCCATCTTCCAACCGGCACCCCTCACCCGCCGCGACGGGAAGCACTGCTTCCCCGCGGCACCCTCTCCCCGCTGGCGGGGAGAGGGCAGGGGTGAGGGGATGTATTGGATCCGTATCTGAACAGCATTGCTCTTCCGTTCATTCCCCCACATGCGCCCATCCTGGTGAGAAATCCGGACTATCTTCCTCTTCTTCCCGTCGAATCTTCTGCTGGTGGCCATCGAGTGGAAGTTGGGCTAATCGGGGCTACCCACCAGCACGAATGGGGCCCAATAATACGGATGGGGATATTGTTCCCTGACGTGGCGCATGGCACGTTGCACCGCAACGGCCTTGTTGTCAAGGGTGGACAAGGCAGAGTAAAAACTCTTCATAAACATTGCGGTGCTCCGGTCGTTCACGTCCCAGAGGGTGACCAGCGCCGCCCGGGAACCGGCAAAGAGCAAACCCCTCGCAAGGCCAATCAGTTCGTCCCCACCGGTCACCGCGTTCAGGCCTGTTCCGCAACCGCTGAGCGTCACCAGGTCTGCGGAGAGGCGAAGTTGATAAAGATCGGAAAGGCGCAATTCCGAATCGCCCAGGCGAATGGAGGAAAACAGGGGATTATCGTGGCGAAAGGAACCATGGGTCGCGATATGGACGGTTCGGCAAAGCGGCGCGTGACGCCGGAGATTTGCGTTTGTCGCCTCATCACCCACAAAGAGCCGGGCCTTGGGCAATATGGACGCGACTGCCCGCGCCTCCTCCAGAATCTCGGGGGCCAACGGATCAGGGATTCCCAGGACCAGGGATTTCCGCCGGCCCACACTGGGGCGCCGCGCACAGAGGCTAAACACACTGGCGCTGGGTGCATAGGACAGCGGAAATTGGTCAATGAGGAATTGCCGGCCGTCGGTCAGAGCTTGAAAGGGCACAAAATGAAGAAATCCGTGTGGGACAATGATAAGCCGCTCTGCGTCCAGCCAGCGGCGGATGGGCGCGATCAGACATTGGTAAAGACTGCGGGCGTGTTCGTGAGTCGCGGCTTGCAGAGCGGTGGCAAACCGGCGCACGTAATCGGAACCGAGCCGGAATTTAGAGAGCTGGAATTGCAAGAGGCGAAAGATGGTCCGCACGCGACGCGCCGGCGCGAGCGGTTCGATGCGGAGAGTCCGCGCGCCGATCAAGCAGGCGTAGAACATGCCGCGAGTCTGGTAGAACTCAAGGATTTGGGTGCCGGCTGGCAATGTGGCCCGGATATCCTCCAGGGGTGCCACGCCGCCATTCAAAAGAGCCGTAAAATCCGGATCCGACGTCTGGACGCGGGCTAACGCCTTCGAAAACTCCGCCTCCAAGGCCTTCGAAGTGCGCCGCTGCTTCAGAGAATGCTCGCGAGCATTTGGAATCTCTCCCAACTGATCGCGCTGCGCCTGATGGAAGGCCAGAGTCAGCTTTTCCTGAAGATTCTTCATTCGCGCCGCCAGTTTCGGGTCTTTTTTACCCTGGGGCGCAGCACGGAGAGCTGGAAGGCGATCAAGTCCGCAAAGCTCCGCGATTTGGCGCGCTCGATAAAATCAAAAGCCCTTTCCAGGGTTTTGGGCTGTGTTCCCCGCTGCAAAGTAAGGATGACAAGACTTTCATACACGGTCAGTTTGTCCCGCAAGAAGGCGATCTTGAGTTCCTCGCCTGCCAACTGGCTGCGCAAGCCCTCAAGCTTCGCGTGGGCCCGTTGGTAGGCCTTGAATGCAGCGTCAGCCGCGCCCCGGCCCTCAAAGATCTGGCCCTGGATGGCAAAAGCTTGAAACGCAACGGCCGGGGCCTCCGACGTTGCCAGCCACTTGAGGGCTGCGTCGCAGTGCAATCGGGCCGCTTCGGGATTGCCCACCGCCAAGTCCAGCCGCGCCAGCAGCAATTCACACAAAGCCACCCGCACTCCAAGGTGGGCATTCTTAAAGTGGGTCATTGCCCCTTGCGCCAGACGGCGCGCCGGGGTGGTTTTCGGCGCCTGCGGCAAGGCCTGACATTGCGCAGCGGGCGAATGGCCGTTGCCACCGGGGTTTAGTGGCCTTGTGAGCCCTCGACGAGGGCAATTTCTTCTTCGGTCAGGCCGTACAGAGCATAGACATGGCGGGCGATCTCAGCTTCCACCGCAGAGGTGTCCGGCTCAGTATTTGGGGGGGCGAGCGCCGCTCGCCCCTACGAGCGATCTTTACAGGCTACGATCCATAACGGGCGGCGTCACCGGGGAGGAGAGTGCCTTAATCGCCTGCGCTAACAAATGCGCCAAACTACTGGTTTCGGAGACCGCATCGTCTGGAATGACCGCATAGGACCATGGCTTGCCCTTCTGTTTTTCGATAGCGATCTCGCACCATTTCACCGCCGCTTGTGCCTTCCCCTCTACGCCTTCATCATTCAATTTATCGCGAGCTTTAACTTCAATCAAGTAGCGGTTGGTTTTCGTCTCAACGATGAAATCGATGTTGTAAGTATCGCCCTTGAAAAAAATGGGCGTCTGGCCCAGTGGCGGACGGACCCACTTTACGACTTCATCGTCATCCTCCAGTCCGACGGCGAATCTGCGTTCGGGGTCTGAGTCAAAGCCGGTCTTATTGACGACTGACTTTTCGATTCCTGTGAAAAGGAACCGGCGAATATCGCTTTTTCTATCCACCAGGGTTCGAAGGTCAACCTCACCGCCCTTCTCGCGGATGGATTTCGAGAAGGGCTTGAATACCCGAAGGGGAGCTACAACCTCATAACTATCCTCCGTGTCGTCGTAAATGTGAGCGTGAACTTGCGCGCTTAGATCCTTGACCATCGCGTATCCGTACTGGTGCACCAGCTTGCGTAGCTCGTCCTTGGACTTACCCGTTGCTTCCAGATAATCTGTCGCGAGTTGGAGGATTCGTTCTTTATTCTCCGTAGCGTCAAATTCCTCAATGTCATCCAGCAGCAGTCCAGCCAGATGCTTGATTGGTTCCTGGATTTCTTCCAGTGTCAACGCCTCTCCGGTTTCCTGTTCACCGGACTTCAGGTCGGCAGAGCGCAAGCGCTGCTCGACCAGTGAGAAGTCTGCCGATGGTTTAGGCTCGAAAGGTTTGAATCCGAGCTTCGGGTCGGTATAGGTACGAATGTCTGGCACGTCGATCTGTAGGGCCAACGCATCAACTTCCTTCTCGACACGGTCTCTCAATTCGCGCGTGACTTTCTCAACATCAACGGGCGTTGCCACCTCTTCGGCTGTCGGAAATAGGCCGGGTTGAGGGACAAGAGTTGCACCCGCCACGGTTGGCTGGGCAGCGACTCCCAGCCGCGACGCCGCAAGTTCTTTTTCCTTGTTCAGAATATCTTCGATTAGTTTTTCTCTTCGTACGCTATCGAGCAATTCATTGCTGGAGGTCACCTCGCCGCTTTTAACCAGTCCTTCGATTACTGCCGTCGTCCCTTCCGAGAATAGGGTCATTACCTTGATGGTTTTGAGGGGCTCGACATCCTCTTTCGAAAGATCCCTGATCGGGTCGCGGAATAAGTCTGCTCGCGCGTTCTTGGCCGCCAAAATTTCCTCGTATTTATCATGGGACACGATGGAGAGGCGCAGAATCTCGGGGTCGTCCCGGTTCAACGCGGCAACCTGAGCTTCGGTAAGCGGCAAGGGCAGGCGCAAACCACGTCCGATTGTTTGTTCGGTGAGGATTTCGGACACCGAGGCCCGCAGCGGAACAATGGTGTAAAGATTCGTAACGTCCCAGCCTTCCTTGAGCATCGTCACGTGGACAACTATTTCCACACTGCTGGCCGCGCTTTCTACTTCCAACAGACGCTTGATGTTCTCGTCACTTTCTTCCTTGCTGTTCGGTTTTGAGTGAATCTCGATCACCTTACCCCGGTATGCGCCACCCTCAAATTCACTTGACTCAAGATATTCGTGAACTTGTTTTGCGTGTTCTATGTCCCGCGTTGAAACCAGCACAAAGGGCTTCACTATCGGATAGCCGTTGGCGGCGCAGTATTCAACAAGGCGCGCCTTCTTCTCCTCATGGAGGTACACGCCATCCTTTAGTTTCAAGGTGTCGATGATCGCCTGGTCGGACGCGGTCAAATTTGTGCGGGTGACCACCCGTGGTGACTTCACAAATCTCCCGATAGCCTCGCCGAGGCTGAAGGAATATAGAACGTTACCCTTAAACTTAGGCGTTGCAGTGAACTCAAGGCCCAAGATGGGCTTCAGATTATGAATGGCCTTGAGCGAAGCGGGGGCGCGATAACGATGACTCTCATCCATAAGAACCACAAGATCGCCCATTTGCTGAAGAATGGCGGCGAAACTGTCGCCAAGAATCTCGTTAAAGCGATGGAACCGAAATTGAGTGCGCCCGGCCTCGTCCTTTTCCTGGGCGCTGAAAATCTTGCCGATGTTGAACACAAAAACGTTTGCATTCTGTTCTGACTCAAACAGGCCGCGGCCGAGATTAAAGCGCAGATAATTATCGCCATCCCAGATAGCAGGTGCGGGGAAGTCGGCAAGACCGTTGAACAAGTATTTCGGATGGGACGGCTGAAGTTCGGCGCGCAATTTATCGTAGATGGTGCTTCCCGGAGCCAGAATGAAGAAATTTCGATACCCGCGAGTCTTCCACAAATCGTAAATGCAAGCTCCCATCAGCCGCGTCTTCCCGATGCCTGTCGCCAGCGCAAAACAGAACGACGGGAATTCAGTATCAAACTCGATTTTTTCCACACTCGAGCGTGAAACGGCGGTCTTGGCGACTGCCTCCAACGTCGTTTTTCGAAAGTCTAGCTCTTCCGTGATGGCATGAAACCGCCGGAGTGATTCATATTGCGGCGCGCGCAGTGACATCCAACGCCCGATTTGGTCAGCAAGGCTCATTAGACGCGATCCTCCTCAAACGAGCACTTGGCGAGCAGGTCGCGGGGAATTTTCTTCACCTCGACGTTGTCGGGTATTTTTAGGCCCGACGTTCGGCGCGTGCAATAGATCAGCAGGGCGTCGGAATCCCCAAGTTGGGTCATCACATTGTCCAGGTGCCGCTGGCTCAACAACCTCGTGGTCACGTGGAGAAAGTGATGCTCGCTTGATATGCCGTGCCAATGATTGTTTTTGAGATAACGAAAATTCTCAATCTTGCAGATGGCGCGAACCAGCATTTCGGCGTCATATTTCGGATTGATGACGTAAACTGATTTTTTGGCCGTTGAGAGATCTTTGTCCTTGACCAAAAGTGATTCAGCCAGGCGGTAGAATTTAAAGCCGCCGCCACCCTTCCAACCGACCGCCTCGCTGATCCCGCCCTGGTCCGTTCCATCGATTACTTTCTTCAGGCGCGGTATGATGTGGGTGTAGCAATGCTCACCAAGCTCAACCATGATCCAGCGGCGGCCCATCTTGTGAGCGACGGCCCCGGTTGTGCCAGTACCCGCAAACGAATCCAACACCCAATCGCCGGATTCACTCCCGATTTCCACTATTCTACGAACCAACCGTTCTGGTTTCGGCGTCTGAAATACCTCGGCGTCAGCCGGGACGACCGCCATGACTTCCTTCTTGGCTTCCTGGGTATTTCCCACTTCTCCATGAAACCAGATAGTTTGGGGAACGATGCCTTCCATGACTTCCGAAAGAAACCGCTTCAACCTGGGCTGGTTATTCTTGGCTTTGCCCCACCATACGCGATTGTCGCTGTCCAATTCCTCGAATTTCTCTTTCGAGACACGCCAATACATGCCCTTGGGTGGACCTGGAATGACACGACCAGCTGGCGTTGTTATGGAGTACGTACCGAGCGAATAATAGTTCCGGGCTGACAGATCCCCCGATGTCCATTGCCCACGAGGATCGTTGTCGGGATTCTTGTAACTCGCATTGTGTCTTTCTTCCCGCGGAAGGAGGTTTCTCTTCCACAGCTCCTTATTCCGCGCGTACAAAAGGATGTGGTCGTGCATATCTGAAAGATGGCGGGCGGTGCTCTTCGGAGAAAAAATCTTTTGCCATATGACATTGGCCACGAAGTTTTGCCGCCCGAAAACCTCGTCGCACAATGCCTTTAAATAGTGACATTCATTATCATCAATGGAAATCCAAATACTCCCGTTATCGGACAATAGCCCTCTCAATAGGTCGAGGCGGTCCCGCATCATGGACAGCCAGATCGAGTGCTCCAGGCCGTCGTCATAGTGGGTAAAGGCACTTCCGGTGTTATACGGCGGGTCGATGTAGATACACCTGATCTTCCCCTCAAAATCCTGCTCGAGTGCTTTGAGTGCCAGCAAGTTGTCGCCGTGAATGAGTATGTTTTCAGTCTGGGGATCACCGTAAGAGAGTTTCGGGTCTTCGACCAGAATGCGCGGCTCGAGGCGAGGGCGGTTCTCCTTACCCACCCACGTGAGTTCGAGCTTGCCCTTTGGCCGTCTTCCATCTTTTCCGTTTGGCATATCAGTTGGGACTTGCGAAAAGCGTGCGCCTCTCCACTCGCCGCAATACAGAGTATCATCGGAACGGCTCAATAAGATGGGGCGCGCGGGACGGCGGCAAGGTCCTTGTTCCAAAGCCAGGTGGGCCCGGTGCCCTCGGAGCATGGCTTCAGCCATGCCGCTGGCAGGCTGCTGAGGCTCGGGCTTTAGCCCCTGAGGCCCTCAGCGGCACAAGCCGCTTCTCCCTGCCTTCGGATTCGGCATGGCTAAAGCCATGCCCTGACGCGCTCCTAACCGACTTAACATAGTAATGCTATGCCGAAGCCAATGGCTCATAGGTCTCGGGGCGCCGGTCCCGGAAGAATTGCCAGGTGGAGCGCACCTCGCGAATCATGTCCAGGTCGAGATCCGCCACCAGCAATTCATCCTTGTCGCGGCTGGCCTGAGCAATGATCTTGCCGCGCGGGTTGCAGAAGTAACTCTTCCCGTAAAACTCTCCGATGTCCCACGGCTTCTCATGGCTGACGCGGTTGATGGCGGCGACGTAATAACCGTTGGCCACGGCGTGCGCGGGCTGCTCCAGCTCCCACAGATATTCGGAAAGCCCCGCCACGGTTGCCGAGGGATTGAACACAATCTCCGCGCCGTTCAAGCCCAGGATTCGCGCGCCTTCCGGGAAATGGCGGTCATAGCAAATGTAAACGCCGACCTTGGCATAGCGCGTTGCAAACACCGGATAGCCCAGGTTGCCGGGCGTGAAGTAAAACTTCTCCAAAAAACCCGGATGGCAGTGCGGGATGTGATGCTTGCGGTATTTGCCCAAATACGTTCCATCCGCATCGATCACGGCTGCGGTGTTGTAATAAACGCCGGGCATTTCCTCTTCGTAGATGGGCAGGATCATCACCATGCCGTGTTTTTTTGAGATCTTTGCCATCTTCTGGACTGTAGGGCCATCCGGAATGCGCTCCGTCAGCTCATACCATCGCGCGTCTTGTTCGGCACAAAAGTAAGGTCCGTAAAAAAGCTCTTGCAGACACAGCACCTGAACTTTCTTGCGCGCCGCCTGCTCGATCAGGCGAACGTGCTTCTGAATCATCGCCTTCTTGATTGCTTCGAGCGAGTGATGCTCCGGTGACCATTCGCACGAAGTCTGGATGACTCCGCAACGAACCGTGTGCGGCATACTTTGGCCTTCTTTGAGCCGTGCTTCATGGGCCAGTCCTTGAACGGCTGGCCCATGAAGCGTCGAGGGTGAAATCATAGCACGGTGCGGCGGAAGGATGAACGGTTAGGCGTTGTCAGATAATAACTGTTCCATTTCGGATCAAATACACCCCCTCACCCCTGCCCTCTCCCCGCAAGCGGGGAGAGGGTGACGCGGAGCGGTGGGTAAGTGGTACCTGTTGGAAGATGGAACAGTTATTTCCGAACGGGCCCTTAAGGGTCAAGAGTGTGTGGACCAAGCGCCTTCACTAACGTGGACCTTTCCATCTCACTTTTTGCAGAGCGCCCGGGCCTGGGTGAGGTCGTCTGAACTGGGTTTCGACGGGACGATGACCAGCTTGATTTTCTCCTGGGTGGCGAATTGATTCAGCTTCTTGACCTCACCCGAACCCGTATACTTTTGTTGCGGCAACGTGGCGTTGAAGGTTTGGATGACTTTGTATTCCGTGCGGGCATAGATCACACCCGCAAAGAGTAGTTTACCTTTCACTGGCATGTGCTTTTCCAGAATGGCACAGCCAACATTGCCTTGGGTCGTGCCGGCCACGGTGATTTTGCTGGCATGATCCTTTTTCCCTTGGGCAAAGGCAGCCGGGGTTGGGAGCGTGATGACGGCGAGCAGGGACAATATTGCCGACAGTTTTTTCATCTTGAACCTCCATTCTTGGCATTCCAAATCACCCCTCCTTTTCACAGCACTTCCAGTTTACTCGCTCCGCCGCCAGGATGCGATGGGACGGGTAGGGGAATACCTTGTAGGGGCGTGGGAATCAGTCTCCAATGGGATAGTTGGCTCAGTGAACAGTATTGGGGTTAAAGGTCAAGGACGGCAAGGAGGGTGGGATCGTCCGGGCACCGCTCGTTGCGGAAGCCCAGTTTTTCGCACACGGCAACCATCTCCCGGTTATCCGGCAGGATGTCCGCGAAGATGCGGCGAAGATGCTGATCACGGGCCACTCCGATCAGTCTCCTTACCATTTCAGTGCCCAGCCCCTGATGCTGCCAGCGATCGCTCACCATCGCGGCCATTTCGCTTTCCGTTTCACCTTCCAGTTTGGAGAGCAAGTAGCGCGGACCTGCTCTTCCAGGTCCGCGGCCCTTAATTTGGGGCTCGGAGGAATATCCGCAGACCTCAAGAGCGAGGTCTGCGCTACCCGGCCCGAACACTGCAAGACTCCAACAATCTCAAGCTTGCCGCTCTTGAACAACAGGTGGTGCAATCCAGGCACGCCCGCGACGCTGCCGCTACGGCGATCAATACCGACATCTGTCACCGCGACAATATCGTTCATCAGGTCAAACAATTCACGACGGGTCTGGGCTCCACGCTTCAGGGATACCGAGTTCCGTAAGTTGCGGGCTCCGCAGACAGGGAGAAACGCACAGAGTTCCACTGCCGCTACCGGAATCTCACGGGCGTGGGCTGGCTCACGATTGACCCGCCCAGTCTTCGGGAGCGGATGTTCCTGCCGAAGCCGTAAAACCGAGCCCCGTGCCCGGAAATCCGGAGGCACTCTCCAGCCAGTTTCTCTTTCTCGTCTTCAGGTCCGGCGGGCCGCGCTCTTCGATCTGCTGCGATACCATCAACGGAATAACGCAGAAAGCGTGCGGAAAAACTCGGCGGGCGTGGCAATCCGCAGACCAGTCCGTTGCCCCACTGCGTTGGTGAAATGCTTCGTATTGTGTGTCAGCAACCAATCAGGCTTGCTGTCCACGGCGACAGCAATTGAAAACAAACCGATAAAAAACCGTGACGCCGCCCAGAGCGAGCAGCTTCTTTTCTTTGCTGATCTCCGGGCGGAAGGACCTGGCTAGCCGGATAAAGCCCGGCAAAATGTCAGCGGCGCGGGGTTTGGATTTAGGCATGGGCAACCTCGTGGGATGGTAAGGTGCGGGTTTCCATCGGCTCGCCCGCGGCCGCGAGGAGCAGCGCGCGCACTCGCAGGGCGCTGGCTTCCACCGTAAACCTTTCAAGGACCTTGGCTCTTCCCCGCTCTCCGAATCGCCGGCACAGCGCCGGGTCGGCTAAGAGCCTCTCCAAGGAATCTGCCAGGGCCGCTGCGTCTCTCTGGTTCACCAGAAATCCATTTTGCCCTGAATCCACCAGTTCTGCGATCCCGGAGATGTCAGTTGAAACCACGGGGAGCTTGCTTGCCATCGCCTCCATAAACACGTTGGGAATGCCATCACGGTCTCCTGCTTCGGTGATGACGCAGGGCAGAACAAACATCCTCGCCTGCTGGTAAAGCGGGGCCAGCTCATCCTGTGTCATCTTGCCCCGCATGAACACACGGTCATCCACCCCCAAATGGCCGATCAGAGCCCGAAGTTCCTCTTCCTGGGGACCGTAGCCTACGATCCAGCACCGGAAATCGTGTCCCCGGAGCTTGAGCATCCGGCAAGCTTCGATGAGGTAGGGAAATCCCTTCTTCTCGCAAAGGCGGCCGACGGACAAAATCAGGGGGAACCCGGCTGGCCCTTCCGCCTCCTCGCTCTCCTTCGGTTCGAACCGCGTGATGTCCACACCGTGATAGGCAAGATGGATGGGTGTCCCGGCGCAAGCCAGGGAGCTCAGATATTCCCGATTGGCGGCGAGTCACCGCCGGAGTGGTTGCGTTCTTTGAGCCGGGCTGCGGGCGAGACATAACCCGTGTAACGGATTTCGCAGCGGAGGTCCGGGACACGGGAAAAAGTCTCTTCGAGTCCGAACAACCTCTCATCTCCGTGGACCAGGACAAGATCGTAATAATCATTGACCAGGCGGCACACCCGATCTTCATGCTTTGCCTGGTCCGGCTTCTTTACGAGCACATCCCGCACACTGGAGACCACCAGCGCCGCAGGTTGGCACGAACGAGCGGACTGGAGCAAAGGTAGCAGCTCAAAGGAGAAGCGCTTCCTTCCAAATGGAAACATTTCTGTGATCAACACCTGGGCGATGTTCTTGCAAAGGCTTCTAAAAGCAAATTGCGCCGCCGCTCTTTCACCTCGCGGGCCACATCTCCGCCTTCAGTTGTCAGATCCGCCTTCGAATCTTCACCGTGCGCCAGAGGTGGAAGATGCAAAATCTCCACGCCGGCCGGAAAGGCCAGACCATCGACGGCTGGACCGCCCAGCGCAAGCAGGGCCTGGAATTCCTCCCTCAGCGCTCGCGCAATCTCCAGGCTTCGCACCAAGTGTCCGATGCCCAGAACGTGCTGGCAGTAGAACATGACGTAAGGTCGTTGCATCACAGGCCTCGAGATAAAGGAGGCGAACGGAGCGGGAAAAAATATAGAAGGCCGGGAAAAATAGTTGCACTCTCACTCTATATTTCCGCTGCCCTTCGGAACACCTACTTGGTATATGACAACCAACAATTCCATTCCGGTAGGCAGTGCCCGCGTAATCCTGAACGCCGATGACTTTGGCCTGACGGACGGAGTCTCAGCCGGTATCGTTCATTTGATCCGCCACGGTGTTCTGACTTCCACTTCCGCCATGGTCTGCGTTCCCGGCGCGCTGGAGAATCTGGCGCGCTGGTCCGCAAAGATTCCCGGCCGCATTGGCGCGCACCTTCAGCTTACGACGGGATCGCCCGTGCTGGGCGCCACCCAGGTGCCTTCCCTGGCGCGGTCGGACGGCCGTTTCCCTGCCTCCCGCAAACAAATAACTGCGCCCAATCCCCAGGAATTGCGCAACGAGTGGCAGGCCCAGATTGAGACCCTTATCCACCTGGGAATTCAGATCACTCACCTTGACAGCCATCACCACGTTCACGGTTTGCCCACGGTGTTCCCGGTATTTTGCGAAATCGCCCGCTATTACAACCTGCCGGCGCGCCCCTTGGATGACGCCATGGCCCTCCGCTTTCAAGAGCGGGGCATCCCGTGCGTGCATCGATCCTTGCTCGATTGGTACGGAGGAGATTTGTCGGTGCAAAGCCTGCTCTCCCTCTTGGAACGGGGTATGGCAGGCCTGCCCGCCGGGCCCGTGGTGGAGGTGATGTGCCATCCGGCGTTTGACATTTCCGGACTGGAGGCTGTCTCGAAATACGTTGTGGACCGGCAGCGCGAATTCGAAGTCTTGCAATCGCCGCAGTTGTTTGAGGCCATGAGGACGAAGAACCTTCAGTTGGATCACTTTAACAACCTTGCCCTGAACCAGGAAGTGGCGATTGCTTGACACTTCCCCAAATTGCGTCTGGCTGCTGCGCCACGGCCTCAGCACCTTCAATGCGGAGAAGCGGTGCCAGGGCGGTTCGGACGGCGCCGAGCTTACTGACGAAGGTCGCAGGTCGGCGCGGCTTACGGGCGAAATTCTTCGCCCTCTCAAATTTGACCTTGTGCTGACGAGCCCGTTGGCGCGCGCCCGTGAAACCGCCATGCAGGTTCTTGGCGGATGGAGCGGATCCTCCCGGCGGGTCATTCCAACTCGAATTGATCCGAGGCTGCAGGAAGTGCGCCTCTACACGTGGGAAGGCGCTTTGTTTGACTCCATCCGCGCTAACTTCCCCAAGGATTTTGACGATTGGCAATCAAGACCGCATCGGTTCCGGCTGCGGAGCGAAAGCGGGGATGTCCGTTTCCCTGTCCTCGATTTATTCGGTCAGGCGCGCTCGTTCTGGAGCGAATTCCTGGCGGCCCGCCCCGGCAAGCGGGTACTAATCGTGACTCATGGCGGAACCGCGCGGGCCCTGATTCTTACTCTGCTCGGGCTCAGCCCAAAAGGTTTTCAATCGATCCAGCAAAGTAACCTTGGCCTCACCATCCTGCGGCTGCCGGATGCGCCCGCCGCCCCCGGCAGCGTGGAACTGTTGAATTCCACTTCTCACTTGACCGGCAAGCCGCCCAAGCTGAAAGCCGGACGCCGGGGGCTGCGCTTGGTGCTTCAGGTTGGGGCCACCGACAAGTCCGGCGAAATCGTCGTCTGCCGTCTTCAGGAACCAGTAAAACTGGATGGAGCATTGGGTGGCAATGGTTACGGCCACTTTGCCTGCGGCGTGGAGGAGGCCATCCCCCGTCTCTCCTCGATGGTCAGGCGGGGCGAGGATAGCGGCTTGGAATCAATTTATGTAAAAGCCTCCCGCCAAGCGATAGAGAATGTGCTCCGCCACATGCCTGGATTTGATTTCAGGTTGGCCCGGCGTCTGAGGCTTCGTGCGGGCGCATTCACGGTAGTCCATTTTCCTGGAAAGCATCTCTTGCCCGTCCTGCAAGGGTTGAATCTTCCAGAACACGGATCCTCCGCGGACGCTTATCTCGCTCCTGTCCGGCCCATTTGAAAGCAGAGTTGCGGTCCAGTGTGGGAGGGCCAACCGGCCCGGCCAGGATGGCGGTGTGCTCGAATCAGGAGATCGCGGCTGCGAGTCTCTCAAATACAGATTGGAGAAATCACAAAAGTGTTCGACAAAAAGCCTGGAATACTCGTAAAAAAGCGGATGGCGCTGGCCTTGGATAGCTGGTGCGCCGGGTGGCCGCCGAACCTCAAAGGGGGTTCTTTGCCGCGACCCAAAACACGGTGGCAGGGCGACAGCCGGTTGCCGCGATTTTTCTCCATGGGTTGGTTGATTGGTATTGTCTTGCTCGCTGCATCGCCGGTCCTCTTGGCCCAAAGCCAGAAATCCATCGAGGGAACGGTTGAAGGCCCGCTGGGTGCGGTCGTCCAGGACGTCCGGGTCACGCTTGAAACCGAAGCGGGGCAGAAAACGGCAGAAACCACCACCAACGAAAACGGCCACTTCCAGTTCACCGGCTTGGCCTCGGTCCACTACATTCTGCTGGCCAGCGCTCCGGGACTTGCCGCCGGTCCGGTTTCCGTAACCGCGGGCGAAGCATCGGCTGTTCCGCTGCATATCCGGCTGGCACTTCTAACTTCTAAACAAGAGGTCACAGTTACCTCCAGCGCCGGTCCCGGCACGGCCGTTTCTGCTCAAAGGAACCACGGGAGTCTCAAGCTTGACCAGAATGAGATTCAAAGTCTGCCCACCGAAGGGGATGATCCGCTCGCCGTTCCCATGCTCTTTATCGAGCCCGCGGCCGAAGGGGCCCAAGGTCCGGAGATTATCGTTGACGGGGTTCCGAGCAGTTCGCTGGATGTGCCCATGTCGAGCATTCAATCCGTCACCGTAGCCCAGGACCCTTACTCCGCTGAGTATGAGCGCCCTGGCAGCGGCCGGATCGAGGTCACCACGCGCCAGGGATCACGCCACCATTATCGCGGCCTGCTTGCTTTGCAGTACCGTAATTCCGCCCTGGACGCGCGCAATGCCTTCGCGGCGGTGACGCCTCCCTTGCACCGCACCGCCAGCGGGCGCAGCTCAGCGGGCCGCTGGCGAAGCACGTGACTTTTTTCACCGCTCTGCGCTATTACGATGATAACGAAACGGCCGTCATCAACGCCCAAACTCCCTTGGGTCTCATAATTCAAAATTTCCCTGCCACAGGCCGCAACTTTTACGGATACGGACGGATGGATGCTGGACTGTCACCCAAAAACAAGCTGGGCGTGGCATACAAATACAAGGACAAATCGAAGACCAACCGCAACGTCGGAGGCTTCGACTTGCCGGCCCGGGCCTTGAACCTCTTCGACCGCGAGAACGAGGTGCGGGTCTTTGACAACGCCATCCTGTCGGATCGCCTCCTCAATAACGTGCGACTGAGCCTGAAGGACGAGCCAACCGGCACCAGCAGCCTTACCAACCAGCCGGCTTTGCTCGTGCCCGGCGCTTTCAATGGCGGCGGCGGCCAGATCAGTCAACAGTTGCGAGAGCGCGACATCAACGCCCAGGACATCCTGGATTATTTCCGAGTGGCGCAGGACTTCCGCTTCGGTGGGGGTGCCATCGTCCGCTCTTTCAACGCCTCCAACTCGTCAAACTTCGGTGGCTCATTCTCCTTCAGCAGTCTCGCCGCTTTCTCTGCCGGGACACCCTTTCTTTTTACGATGAACACCGGAAATCCCAACACCCGCTTCAGCCAGAACGAATACTTCGCCTTTGCCAGCGATGAGACGCAGCTCGGGCCGCGGGGGTCGGTTTCGATGGGGCTCCGGTACGAGGGCCAGTCCAATGTGGGTGAACAGGACAACTTCGGGCCCCGCCTGGGCTTTGCCTTCAACCCCCACGGGGGACGGACGGTCATCCGCCTGGGCGGTGGCATTTTTTATGATCGCCAGCCTCCCGTCATGCAACAGGACGAGAGGCTTTACGGTGGCCAGCAAATCCGCCAGGCGGTGATTGCCAATCCGGGCTATCCGGTTGCCATTTCAAATCCGGGCCAGCTCCAGTTTTCAATCCCCAGCATTCTTCGGGTGGCGCCGAACATTGGAGTGCCCACCACAATTCAGGGCAACATTTCAGTGGAAAGGAGATTCGGCAGCGGCCAGAACTTTCTGACTCTTGACTTCACCACCCTCCGCGGCACCAACCTGTATCTCAACCACAACCTCAATGCTCCGCTTCCCTCAAGCGGATTTCTGATTCGTCCCAATCCCAACTTTATCAACATCAATCAATTTGAGTCCTCGGGAAGCTCGCTGGGAAATTTCCTGACCGCCTCCTACCGCACCACGATCCGGCGGCGACTGAATCTGTTCACCCAATACACCCTTTCAAAGTCCCAGGACAACACCAGCGGCTTCTTGTACATTCCTTCCAACAACTACAATATCCAGGCCGATTGGGGAAGGTCCAACTTTGACCAGCTCCACCGGTTTAAGGTGCTCGGAACTTACGAGCTGCCCTATGGCTTCGACGCGGGCTTGATCTTCAACGCTCACTCTGGATTTCCTTATAACATCACCACCGGCTTTGACAATAATCATGACACGGTGGCCAATGACCGGCCGCCCGGCGTGGGCCGTAACACTGGAAACGGCCCCGGCGCCATGGACATGGACGTCCACCTGGCCAGAAATTTCAGACTGCGACGCGAGAATTCCAAGCCCAAACTACAGATCGGGATCGACGCATTTAATGTATTCAATACGGTGAACTATAAGAACTTCGTCGGGGTTCTGACTTCCCCTTACTTTGGCTTTGCGGACGCAGCCTTGCCGGCGTGCGAGGTTCAGCTTTCCGTGAGGATCAAATTCTGATCTTTGGCGCCATCAGGAGCCAACCTGCGCCGGTGGAAATACATGGATACTCCTTCGGAAACCTGATTTCCGGGAAAGTTCCGGCGGGTCCGGTCAGGAACCCAACTTCGACACCCCCTCACCCCCAGCCCCTCTCCCCGTAAGCGGGGAGAGGGTGGCCAAGTTTGAAATTTGCGTCACGTCGGCATTGCCTCACCCCCAGCCCTCTCCCCGCAAGCGATGAGAGGGTGGCCAAGTTTGAAATCTGTGTCACGTCGGCATTGCCTCACCCTCAGCCCCTCTCCCCGCAAGCGGGGAGAGGGTGGCCAAGTTTGAAATCTGTTTCACGTCGGCATTGCCTCACCCTCAGCCCCTCTCCCCGCAAGCGGGGAGAGGGTGGCGCGCAGCGCCGGGTGAGGGGGTGCGAGAATACGTGAGCGAACTTACGAAACGCCGCACTTCGTTTTTCTGAAACGGGAATATCCCGGAGGTATATTCTAGAGCCTTGAGGAACTCTCCAACGGAGGATCAAGCTGCCGGATGAAGCTCTTCGTCCAATCCGTT
The DNA here is from genome assembly GCA_035531475.1 of Terriglobia bacterium. Classification (GTDB taxonomy): domain Bacteria; phylum Acidobacteriota; class Terriglobia; order UBA7540; family UBA7540; genus CALCEB01. Next base: position 21,657 of record DATKST010000154.1, on the reverse strand, counting down.
GTTGCGCTGGCATTGGCGGGCGTGCTGCTGGCGGGGCAGGCTGCTGCGCCTCCGCAAGGTCACGCCCCGGAACAGCCGGGTCCATCACCCGGCCCTTTCAATGACCTGTTGCCCGCTTCATCCTCCAATCCGTCGGCCGTGGCGGCTCTGGTAAATCGCGGCAACCAACTGGCTGAAGCCGGCCAGCTTGAGAAGGCGGTGGAGGATTATCGCCAAGCCGTCGCCCTGAATCCAAGCGATTCGACCGCACATTATAACCTTGCCGGGGCCTACGCCGGCCTTCAGCAGATTCCGGACGCCATCCGCGAGTACCAATCGGCGCTGGCGCTGAATCCATCGATTCCAAACCTTTACCGTAATCTGGGAGCCCTTTATGAGGCCATCGGACAGATCGCCCAGGCCGTCCAGGTTTACCGGGCAGAAGTGAAGGGCGAGCCGCAAAATGCCGCCGCCCATGCGCGGCTGGCGAACGCATTCTCTCAAGCGGGGCAGTATCCCGAATCCACTCGTGAATTCCTGACGGCCCTTCAGCTCGCGCCCAAGAACGCCCAAATTCATGCTGCGTTCGCCGCCTCGCTTCTTCAAGCGGGCGATAACGAAAGGGCCATCCAGCAGTGGCGCCAGGCCATCCAGCTTGCGCCCTACAACGCCAGCGACCACGCCGGACTGGCGGACACGTTGATCCGGACGGGGCAGACCGCAGCGGGCATCGCTGGATACCGTTCAACCATGAAGCTGCGGCCCAATGACGCGGACTTGCATGTGGATTTGGCGAACGCCTTGCGCAACAGCGGCGACCTGCCCCACGCCATTCAGGAGTTTCGGCTGGCCGTTAAGATGCGTCCGGACAACTTCTACTTCCGATATTCGCTGGCGCTGGCGCTGCGGCAGGTGGGTGATTACCAGGACGCTGTCCACGAGCTTGAGCACGTCATCCGTCTGCAACCTACCAACCTGGAGGCGGTCACGGAGTTGGCCTCAACCTATTTGGCAGCGGGCAACCATCAAGCGGCGGTGGCGGAGTATGAGGACGCCCTTCGCATCCGGCCCAACGACGCCGCGCTTTACGAAAAGCTCGGCTTGGTGCGAAGAGAGACCGGCGACTTGCAGATGGCCATCCAGGATATGGAGGAGGCGCTGAGGCTTTCCCCCCAATCCTCTGCTTACCGCCGCAATTTGGCCGAGGCCAGGAATGCTTCGGGCGACCTGCCGGGATTTATTGAGGAATACCGCGAGGCGGCCGCCGAGCGGCCCCAGGATGCGGATTCCTACGTGAACCTGGGGAATGCCTATGCGTCGGCGGGAAACCTGCCCCGGGCAGCGGCCCAGTACCGGCAAGCCATCGACCTGTCCCCCAAGAGCGCTGCGGCTCACTTCCGCTTGGGTCTGGTCCTGAAAGCGCAGGGAAACCTGAACGGAGCGGAGTCCGAGTTTACTCAGGCCGTGCACTTGCGCCCCGGCTATGTGCAAGCCTTGAATGCCTTGGGCGGTGTCCTGGTGACGGAGCGGAATGTTGCCTTGGCGGTGCCTACTTATCGTGATGCTCTGAAGCTTGAACCGGGGGATGCTGCCTTGCACTTAAAGCTGGCGGAAGCTCTGCGGCAAAATGGCGATTTGGACGGCGCCATCAACGAGGCGGCGACGGCCGCGGGTTTGGCCCCGCACGACGCCGCCTTTGAGCGGCGGCTTGGAGATCTGCTTGCGGAAAAAGGCGATGAACAAAAAGCCATCGATGCGTATAAGAAGAGCCTTGCCATCGATCCCAGCAATGCCGCCATGCAGACCGATCTGGGCGGGGCGCTGCTCCACTCCGGCGATTGGAAAGGCTCGGCGGCGGCCTATCAGGCGGCCCTGAAAGTTCAGCCGGATTCATCCGAAGCTTACTCCGGCTTGGCGCGGGCGTTGCTCCACCTCGGCCAGGATGCGGCAGCAGCCCGCGAGGCGCAGGCGGCGCTCAAGCTTACCCCGAATCTTGCAGTGGGCCACTTGGCTCTGGGGCAGGCGCTCTTCCAACAAGGCAAGACCGATGAAGCCATCGGCCAGTTTCGTGAGGCTTTGCGCGCCCAGCCCGACTTTATTGACGCGCGTCTGGCGCTGGCGGAGGCGCTGGCGCGAAAAGGAAGTTGGGGCGAGGCGATTGACGATTTTAAGGAGTATTTGCGGTTGGCACCGCAGGATGGGAAAGTCTATCGCGGATTGGCACAGGCCTACCTCGCCCAAAAAGATAACCAGCAGGCCATCCAGACGCTGCAACAGTGGGTGCAAATGAGCCCGCGATCCGCCGACGCGCACCACGACCTGGCTATGGCATTCTCAGCGAGCGGCAATCGCGCCGAGGCTCGCAAGGAGTTCGAGGCTTATATTCAGCTTGCTCCCAACGCCCCGGATGCCGCTGCAATCCGCAAACGGCTAACGCGGGGGCAGGGATCGAAGTAACAGGTGGCTGTGCCGCGGACGCCCAAGCGGCCTTCGGTGATAGGGTGGTCCGGATTTCCTCCAAGACGACCCCCATTACTGTCGGACACTTCGGCCGGCACCCCGCAACGTCAGAAGCACATCTCGCGGTTCGTGGTGACCAGATCGACTCGCGTATCGCCACGCTAATGTCCTGTCACACCTAATTCTTGACAATGTAGGGTAAGGCGGCAGCTTCGCAGCCGCACTCCAAGGCGCCTGCGGCCCTGCCGTGAACTTGCGGGCGAAGCCCGCCGTGGACTGTGGTAGCGGCAGCTACCGCCTTCTCTCGTAAGCGGCGAGCAAAGAGTAGACATCACCCACCCGAGCACTGAGCGCCTGTAAAGAATTAAGTGGGACAGGATACTAGCCAGGGGGATGGGGCCGGGCGCCAACTCTTGCGCCGGCAAGTGCGGACCCGGTACCGGCAAGCACTGACAGTTTCATGAATCTGCGCGGTGAGATGCTCATGCTTCGATTCCCAGGGCAGGGATCCGCTCAGGCTGGTCAGAACTGCGGGTGAAGCGGACATCCGCGCCCGCCGTTTCACTTGGGTATCTGCACGTGTTCAACCCAGACGCCGCGGAGGTAAATCACAAGCAGCGCCAGTCCGTAAATCGCAGTAACCACCGTGAGTAGCTGGCCCCAAAAATCCGCCCACACGATCTTTTTGCCGGTCGATACCTGTTGGGCCACCATCCGGTTCTCGCTCTCTGCCAGGTGTAACATCTCATCATCACGGCGTCCTACGGAGAGACGGTAGATGGCCATCACTGCGATGGTCAGAACCAGCACACCGAATCCGATAACATAGGGCAATAGGTTCATGGCGCACCTCCTGAGCCAAAGTAAGGCGGGATCAATCGCGCATTCACCGCCAGGCTTACATTTTCCTTATCCTCCGCTTTATTTTCCGTGGTGAGGCGCTGGTGCGCGGTGATGGCCGTCACACGTGCTTCACGGGCCTGACGCCGAGGCGGGTCATCGAAGGACGATTCCCGGTTTCCAGAGACGGGGGAAATCCTGGAGAAGTGGGGTGAGGTTTCCGGGTTGCTTGCCAAGTCGTTCGAGAAAGCAACAGCGGAGGCGCTTGACCGGGTCATGCCGCAGAGATCCAGCAGCTTCGGCGGGAGGGCGGGCGGGACCGTCGCCCTCCTGACCTTCCACGAATCCTATCACATGGGTCAGTTGGCCTATTTGCGGAAGTGGTTGGGTCTTGGGCAGTTAGTGGGATAGCGGACATTCCCGATTCGGTTTCAGCCCGTTCCGGGACGGGGCAAGCCATGCCAGCAAGCAAGCCGCCACTAATTCAGCGAATTTAAGGTCGCGCCAGGGCAAGTGGGCCGCTGGAATGCACCTTTGGGCATCGAAATCACATCAATTTTGACCGGTGCCTTGCCCCTGGAAAGGAAGCCCAGCCGGGTGGCAGCAGCTCTCGAAACGTCCAGAAGGCGGTCGCCAAAGTACGGTCCTCGGTCATTGATCCTCAGAACGACGGATCGCCTGTTGCGCAGGTTGGTGACCCGGACCTTGGTTCCAAGGGGTAGAGTGGGATGGGCGGCGGTCAGCCCGTTCATATTGTAAGCTTCACCACTTGCCGTGGAATTTCCCTGGCATTCCTTTCCATACCAACTGGCAAGCCCCCTTTGAGTGCGGTGCCGGTGATCTCTGCTGATTCCATCGAACGGAAGACAAGACGGTTGCCCTGCCTCGGAGGACGCCGTAAAAACCACCAACACCATCAGTCCCAATGCCATCATCAGTTTTCGCATTCAACCTCCAAACTATATAAAACTCCCGGGAGCTGATTTCCAACTCTCGCACTTAAAACGAATTGTGAGGGGGATGATGTAAAGATAGTACACAAAATAATATATTTTGTCAAGGTGGTAGGTAGTGGTGCATTTTCGCTACAGCAAACTGCGCCACTGCCAGTGGGTAGGAGTTCTTGCTTGTTTGCCAAGCCCCTGGTCACGGCTTGCTCAATCCAGCCAGCCATTCAAATCTGGCATCGGGGCACTCTTCATACCGGGCGGTCGGGCCCATGCGCCGGTTCTTTCCAAACCGGGACATCAGCTTCCCGAAGCGGTACGAATTGACAAAAATGGGCGACGTTACCGCGCCAAATTTTGACTGTGCTGCGAATCGAGATCGTAGGGTTTGCACCCGGGCTAAAGTCATCAATCTATAACATGGCCACCGAATCTCCGAGCCACAGGTCCGGCTTCCCAAGCCGTCCATTGGAACCTCGATCCAAGCATAACATATTGATAATACACAGCTTATTAAATAGAGTCATCGCATAATCCGAGACGTTCGGGAGGCTTGCTGTCGTTGGCTCAGCCCACCAAGCGTCCGCTCGGTTTCCCCCACCTGGACTATTCCCAACCCCCCTGAATCCCCTTCCGCCATCGGATTCGCAGGCAGTTACTCAAATGGCACATCGGTTGCTTCTATCTAGGCCAGAGCGCGACGGATTCTTAAGACAACCAAACGCTCCAAAGACGTGAAAACGGCAAAAAGGCGGTTCTCACTCCCGTGGTGAAGTGTGCCTTAAAGGGGTGCGCTTCGCGATGGCGAAGAAAGAAAAAGGTTGATCGGCAGTTGAAGTCTGGCGGCCATGTACCACTGAAAACGGGTGTGACAGCCGCGAAAAAGGGGAACACCGATGGTTGCGACACAGGCAATTCCTTTTGGTTACGTTACAAGAACAAGCCGTCACCATGGCACGCGCACACGGATTGGCGGCCGCAAACAGGTTAGGGCTGCCGCGAGGGTAGCGACCGGGGTCCATCCAGTTCCGTCGGCGGTAGCGGGAGAGAAACAACCGGCCATCGCTACCAATCTGTTGGCCCTGGTAAAGCGCGTGGCCTTTGAGATGCGGGCGCACCTTCCGCAGCACGTTGAGGTTGATGACCTGGCGGGGGCGGGCATGCTGGGGCTGCTGGATGCTATCAACAAATTTGACGTCCGCAAACACACCAAAATGGAAACCTATGCCCGGCATCGCATTCGGGGCGCCATCCTGGATAGCCTTCGCATTATGGATACCGCGTCGCGGGACATGAGGAAAAAGAACAAGGCGGCTGAGAAGGTCTATCACGAGCTTGAAGCACGGCATTGCCGCCCGGTGACCGATGAGGAAATGGCCGCAGCCATGGGCATGAGTCTGCGAAAATGGCATCGCACGGCGGGCGAATTACACACCATGGGCCTGGAATGGATGCGTCCCAACCTGATTCCGGAAAAGAACCTGGTGGACGAGCAGAACATCCCAGCCGAGAACCAGGAAAATCAGTTTGACCAATGCTACCGCAGCGAGCAGCGGGAAATCGTGAACCGTGCCTTGAGTTTTCTGACGGACCGCGAGCGGACGGTGATGACGCTCTATTATGAGCAGGAAATGACCATGAAGCAGATTGGAGATGAACTTGGAATCGACGAATCTCGCGTTTCTCAGGTTCACAGCGCCGCCCTCGTCCACTTGAAAAGCAAAGTGGGGGCGCTCATGCGGCCGGCCAAACCCTGGATCCCGGCAGCCTACATGCTGGCCGACCAGGGCGGCGTGCAGTTGCCGGGCTATTAGACCGGTTTATTCACGAAGTCTTATTCACGGGCGGGGCATAAAATTGTCTAGGAGTCTGTCGGAGAGAAATTACCCCGCACGTAGAATCAATGACTTGGAGACTTCGCTGTGCCCGTAAGTTGTTGATTCTTCGTTGAAAACTGTTTTTCTCCGACAGACCCCTAGTGTTCTGTGCCACTTAATTCTTTACAGGCGCTCCGTGCTCGGGTGGGTGATGTCTACTCTTTGCTCGCCGCTTACGAGAGAAGGCGGTAGCTGCCGCTACCGCAGTCCACGGCGGGCTTCGCCCGCAAGTTCACGGCAGGGCCGGAGGCGCCTTGGAGTGCGGCTGCGAAGCTGCCGCCTTACCCTACATTGTCAAGAATTAGGTGTGACAGGACACTAGCGGTCTGGGCGGAAGATGCTACGCAGTAGAAGATACGAAAGGACGGCAAAGACAGCCAATGCGCCGATTCTTACAAGGATAAGTTGAGCGTACAGTACTGATCCCATCAGTCTTTATCCTAGCCCGCTCCCCTTTTTGCGCATGTGTCCACCCGCTACGGGAACGAACGCGCGAAGAAGCAAGCTGCTCGCTGCTCACCGGGCTTAGCGAGAACATCAGGGGCGGCCTGGTTCAGCGGTCTGCCTCTGTCCCGTCGGCCCGGCAAGGCCGGGCTTGCCACTCACACCCACGCCGGATAGGGGTACGTTCTGCGGACTGCCGGGAGCATTGTCGGTGACCGTGACCGCTGCGGCCAGGGTTCCGGCTCCAACCGGGAAGAAATAAACCGTGATCATGCAGCTATCGCCGGCCGCCAGTGTGTTCGGGCTGATCGGGCAGTTATTCACCTGCGCGAAGTCGCCGCTGTTCTGGCCAGTGACCGTGATGCCCGTAATCGACAGAGGGAGTTCGCCCGTATTGGTCAGCGTGACCACTTGCGGAACGTTCGGTGCTGAAACACCTTGCGGGCCGAAGGTCAAGGTGGTAGGGCTGAGACTCACAACCGGGCCAAGCCCTGCATCCAGGCTGAAGACCGTGCCCCAGCCGTAGGGCCCGCCAACGTACGTTGTCCCGTAGAAGTTCCCATCGGTGGCCTGGACCAGCCCCGCGAAGGGTCTGGAGCCGTTCGTGCCGTCGAAGCTGTGCAGCGTGGTCAGCGTGCTACCGGTGAGTTTGAAGACCGTGCCACCATCGGGTGCCCCGCCATCGAGCGTTGTCCCGTAGAAGTTCCCATCGGTGGCCTGGACCAGCGCCGCTTCGGGGTTCCAGCCGTCCTTGCAATTGCTTTGCGAGCAAAAGCTGTAAAGCGTGTTCAGCGTGCCAGTTGGGGTGATCTGGAAGACAGTGCCGTAGTTGCCGTGCACCCCGCCTCCGCTCGTTGTCCCGTAGAAGTTCCCATCGGTGGCCTGGACCAGCCCCGCGGCGGGCTGTTGGCCGTCCTTGCAATTCGGTTTCGAGCAAAAGTTGTAAAGCGTCTTAAATAATGTGCCAGTTGTGGTGATCTGGAAGACAGTGCCGTAGTTGCCGTTGACCCCGCCTCCGACCGTTGTCCCGTATAATTTCCCGTCGGTGGCCTGGACCAGCGCCGCTTCGGGGTTCCAGCCGTCCTTGCAATTGCTTTGCGAGCAAAAACTGTAAAGCGTCTTAAATAATGTGCCAGTTGTGGTGATCTGGAAGACAGTGCCGTAGTTGCCATGCACCCCGCCTCCGCTCGTTGTTCCGTACAAGTTCCCATCGCTGGCCAGGACCAGCCCCGCATTGGGGATGATACCGTCCGTGCAGCCGCTTTGCGAGCAAAAGCTGTAAAGCGTGGTCAGGTTGCCACTTGGCGTGATCTTGAAGACCGTGCCTTCGCCGTTGGCCCCGCCTCCCTGCGTTGTCCCGTAGAAGTTCCCATCAGTTCCCTGGACCAGCGCCGTGGGGCCTGCACCGTCTGTGCAGCCGCTTAGGAGGCAAAAGTTGTAAAGCGTCGTCAGTGTGCCAGTTGTGGTGATCTGGAAGACAGTGCCGTAGTTGCCGTTGGCCCCGCCTCCGAGCGTTGTCCCGTACAAGTTGCCGTCAGTAGCCTGGAGCAGCCCCGCGAAGGGCTGGGCGCCGTCCGTGTAGTCGAAGCTGTGCAGTGTGTTAAAAGTCTGCGCCGGCAAGGACATCGCCGCCGCTACGCACAGCACAAAGACTGCGCAGGCCATCGTGCCCCAGTTAAGTTTGTCCATGTTACCCCCTCGCCGCCCGAGGCCTTTAGATGTGATTGTGAATGTGCCCGGAAGGTACTACGCCGGTTCGGCCCCGTCAAGTCGCCAGTGACTTAATGGCTTCGCGTTACATGGCTCACCAGGCTATTGACTTCTGAGATAGAGCGTTGTAGCGGAGAATCTGCGATGGGACTGATTGGGCGGGATGCGGCCTTAATGGGAGGACTTCAGCACGCCGGGATGGGCCGCCGTTTTTTCCGCCGTGGGCTCTTCTGCGCGTTCTGCCGGAGCCGGGTTCCCTCTCTACCGTGCGTTCCAATCTCAGCCCGCGGTTGCCCGGTGAGGCTTCAGGCCCACAGTGGGCCCGAAACGTGATATTGTGAAGATATTAGCTGTGGCGGTAGAAGGCGGCTGCCTCAGTTTTCCGGGTTCAACGGCGCCTCATCAAGATGGTTGAGCTGCTCTCAATTTTTCTCCTCGCAATGATGGCCGACGCCCTGATTTCTGCGGCCGAGGCTGCCCTGCTTGCCGTTCCCCAATCGCGCGTGGTGGCGGCGCGAGTGGATGGCAAGCCCGGCGCCGCCATCCTTGAAAAGCTGAAATCTGAAATTCAACGGCCCCTTTCCGCGCTCATCATTCTTTCCAACATCGTCACCATTTTGAGCGCAACGATTGTCGGCGCCGTAGCCATTCAAAGGTTTGGCGGTATTTATGCCGCCATTATCTCCGTGGGCTTCACCATTCTGATTATTCTTTTCGCGGAGGTGGTGCCGAAGATTATAGGTGTCAGGCACGCGGAAGGCATCGCCCTTGCTTCCTCTCAGACTCTTCGCCTGATCTCCAGCCTGCTCGCTCCCATCATCAGTTTCACTTATTACATTGCGGGAGTCGTCAGTCCGGAAAAGTCGGTGCCGGTTTCCGAGGAAGAGATCAAAGCCATGGCCACCCTCGGCGCCAGCTCCGGGTCGATCGAAGCGGATGAAGCGGCCATGATCCGCCAGATTTTCCGTCTGAATGACATCACCGCCCGTGACCTGATGACTCCACGCCGCCAAGTCTTTTACCTCGAAGGCGAGAAAACCTTGGGGGAAATGAAGCCCAAGATTCTGGCGGCAAAGCACTCCCGGATTCCGGTTGTAGAGGGGGACCGTTTTGAAAATGTCCTGGGCGTGTCCCACCAACGCGATCTGCTGATCGCCTTGGAACGGGGCCAATCCTGCGAGCCCGTCAAGGCCTTCGCCAAAAAGTCGCTTCTGGTTCCAGCTCAACTTCCGGCCGATGAACTGCTCCGCGAATTTCAAACGGCACGCACCCATCTTGCCATCGTCATTAACGAGCACGGTGAAGCCACGGGCATCGTCACCCTTGAAGATTGCCTCGAAGAATTGGTCGGTGAGATTATCGACGAAAAGGACGTGATTCCCCAGCTCATCAAGCGCGTCAAGAAGGATGAAATCATCGCCCACGGAGAAACGCGGGGCCGCTACGTCAATTCATTTTTCCAGAGCGCGCTGCCTGAGACCAAAACCCTCAACGGCTTTTTGCAGGAAGAATTTCACAGTGTTCCGGAGAAGAACGAAGTTCTGGTGTGGAAGGATCTCGAGTTCCGCATCGAGGAGGCCACGGCAGGCCAGATTGAGAGGATTCGCATCACCCGCAGAGTTCCGGCTGGAGAAGCAACCCTCTCGTCCCGCGCTTCGGCAAGCGTGTGAATGCCGCGAGCCTCCGCCAGAATTTGTTCCCAACCCGTGCCCTGCCGCAAATCTTCATGGAGCACCTTGATGGCCACGGGACGGCGCAAGCGCGAATCATAGGCTCGATACACCGCGCCCAGTCCGCCCGTTCCCGCCTCCGCTTCCAGCACGCAATGTCCCAGCGTTTTGCCCGCCAAGCCATCGCCCTCCGCTCCAATGCCAGTGACTTGAGATTTACGTTGTCAAGTTGATAAACGCTGCGGTATGGGGGACATCCCAAGCCGTAAGAGCGGTAATTCGAGGGGGAGAGCAGGGATACCGAATAGGTAATCCGGGGCAGCGGATCATCGCCGACCTGGAGGGGAGTCTAATCCCCTAGGTTGCCCGGCTCCCCGCTGCCTGTTTCACTCAGTATTATGTGTTTCAACCGTTCAAAACGTTTCATCGCCAACTGAATTTTTACCTGATAATGCCCATCAGGATGCGGCCCAACCGTCATTCCCACGCAAGCTTGTCCCCGCGAAGGCGGGGACGGGAATCCATGTCCCGCCGGTGCATAACAACGTGGGCCCCCGCCTACGCGGGGGCGACGGCAAATGGGAGCCTTGTCCTAACCCTTTGCGGACGGCGGCTCAGGAGGGGTACGGCCTGGATTTCTGGGCATTGCTTGACCACTTGGGCGGCCGCCGATAGAATCAAGGCGGCGGGTTCGGTCTGCTCTTCCTTGCAACATTTCCGGTGCAGATCAGGGAGATGGCGGTTGCAAACCGGACCGTCGGGTGGGCACCGTTCGAGTCATGGCTGTCCGGACAGGATCTGAGGAGGTGGGTGATGTTTCCCTTTGGCGGCGTTGATTTTATGGAGATCGACTCGCTTTTTTCGGACGAGGAAAAGCTGGTGCGTCAAACCGTCCGCTCGTTCATCGATCAAGAGGTTCTTCCCCACATTGAGGAATGGAGCCGGGAGGGAAAGTTTCCCCGCCACCTGGTGCCGCCCATGGCGGAGCTTGGCTTTTTCGGGGCGAACTTGAGCGATTACGGCTGCGCCGGCATGAATAACGTCCAATACGGGCTCATCATGCAAGAGCTGGAGCGCGGGGACAGCGGCTTGCGCAGCTTCGTCAGCGTACAAGGGGCGTTGGTGATGTACCCGATCCACGAGTTTGGCAGCGCCGCGCAAAAGGAGAAGTGGCTGCCCCTGCTGCAACAGGGCAAGGCGATTGGGTGTTTTGGCCTCACGGAGCCGGACTTTGGTTCAAACCCCAGCGGCATGCGGACGCGCGCGGTGAAGGATGGTGGCGACTTCATACTGAGCGGCGAGAAGACCTGGATTACGTCCGGCACTATTGCCGACGTTGCGCTCATTTGGGCAAGAGCGGAAGACGGCATTCGTGGATTTCTGGTGGAAAAGGGAACCCCGGGGTTTTCCGCCAACGACATTAAGGGGAAAATGTCCCTGCGCGCCTCGGTCACCAGCTCTCTCTCCTTGCAGGATGTTCGCGTCCCAGCATCCAACGTGCTGCCTGGGGTAAAAGGTCTGAAGGGACCATTAAGTTGTCTAACCCAAGCGCGATACGGAATCGGCTGGGGGGCGATTGGCGCGGCCATGGCCTGTTATCACGAAGCGCTGGAATATGCCAAGACTCGCAAGCAGTTCGATGAAAAACCCATCGCCGGGCACCAATTGATACAGGCCGAATTCGCGGACATGATCACGGAGATTACCAAAGCTCAATTGCTGGCGTTGCAGGTGGGCCGCCTGAAGGATTTGGGCCGCGCTGACCACGTTCATGTCTCCATGCTCAAGCGCAACAACGTGAAGATCGCGCTCGACATCGCCCGCGCCGCCCGCGATATTCTGGGCGCCAATGGCGTGGCGGACGAATATCCCATCTTCCGCCACATGTGCAACCTTGAATCTGTGATTACCTACGAAGGAACGCATAACATTCACACCTTAATTATCGGAGAAAAAGTGACGGGGGTTCAGGCGTATAAATAATCGAGGCTTGAAGACAGGGAACATCGAGTAGTGTCTCAGTTTGGAGTTTTGTGGCATGGTTCGCCACCGTCATCCCCGCGAAGGCGGGGATCCATGCTCCGGACAACCCCTTTATCTGCACGAGTTCGGAATGCCACTGCGATATTCGGAGTGGAATCCCGCTTTCGCGGGAATGACGATGAAGGAACAAATTGAGACACTACCAACTGTTGGGTAGCGGTACATTTTCGCTGCTGTAGCGGCGGTCTCTGACCGCCGAATCTTATTTATCAGCACTTTCCGGCGGTCAGAGACCGCCGCTACAGCAAACTCAACCGGTACCCAAAGTCAAAATGGCTTCCGCGCCGCGATTCGCTTGGAGGAGCTTCGCCGCCGATCCGCGGTTGGCGCAGATTTCTACAAATCCCGAACTGCCCACCATGGCGAGCAATTCGCCGGGCTGCCCGTCCGCAAAGGACACACTGAGTTTTTCGATGTGGTGTTGGCCAATACTGAGCCGGAACGCCGGAAGATTTTCCTGCAGCAAGGCGGGAAATTGGCGCGCGGAAAAGTTGGTGATGAGGTTGCCGAATTTATCCACCTTGAGAACAACACCCTGGAATCGCTGGTCTCCGGCCGGTTTCGGCTTGGGCGAGACGAAGCGCACGAAGTCTGTGACCGGGTCGCCAAACTTCGCAACCTCCACGCCCTTGCTCAGCCAGGCCGCGACCGGCGAAAAGACGTCGCGCCCATGGAAAGTGTGGCTCATAGGGCTGAGGAAATAGTGGGACGCAGTGATTTCCCGAACTTCGATGGATTCTTCTTCTTCGTAGATCAGGGAGAGAACGCCATTGTCCGGCGCGACGAAAGTGTAACGGCCGGACCGGGCAATCACCGGCCGCCGTGCCGTGCCCACGCCCGGATCGACCACCGCCATGTGAATGGTATCCGGCGGAAAGTAGCGGTACGCCTGGAACAGTGTAAAGGCAGCGTCGAAAACGTCGTGCGAGTTGACCTGGTGGCTGATGTCGATAATCCTGGCTGCTGGATTGATGCTGAGGATGACACCCTTCATGGTTCCCACGAAATGATCGGAGACACCAAAATCGGTGGTGAGCGTGATGATGGAAGAAGGGGGCATTTTCACTCTCCTCGTTGGTTCCCTCTGCTCAAGATTGTAACGGAAGCCGGCCGTTTCGTCAGCAAGCGCCACAGTCATGTTGGTGGCGGCTCCAGAGTTTCGCGTTATTCCCTCTGGCCAGGCGTTCTGCGGCTTTCTGGCAGGATACTCTGAACCACTTCGGCCCGCCATTCCCGCGCCAGTCGAACCAGATCGGGCTTGTGCGAGGAAGACGAAGATGGCAGGAGTGGATTCCCGCCTTCGCGGGAATGACATTGAACGCCGGAAGAGCACGGTGGGCGGGAGCGGCGCTGAGCGGATGGGAATGACACAGGGCGCGGGAAGGACGAGGATGGAGACAAATATGAAACAAGAAAGGAACAAAGCCTACTCGCGGCGGTAGAGGCACCCGAAGCGGGAGAAATCGTATTCGGAGTCGAGTTCCAGCAATCGCAGCCAGGCGCTGACGGCGGGCGCTGTTTCCCCCAGCATTGCTAGAGAGAAGCCCAAAGCGTGATGGACGAAACCATCGAGGTAGCGGTAGCCCAGAGCTTCTTCGTAGGCGGCGCGCGCGCCCAGCCAGTTCTTGGCTTCGATGCACAGGTAGCCGCGTTCGCAGGCCCGCGCCCAAAGCTCCAAATCCGGCGTCACGCGGACGGGAATGGTCATGGGATTGTGTAACTCAAAGAGCTTTTGGGCGCACTCGCGCAGGTTTTGGTGGGCTGGAGAATCGGCAAAGATGGCGGCGGATTCCATCAACTCGCGCAGAGCCAAATTCAATTCCGCCACGCCGGGATCGGGAGCGTAGAGGCTCTTCAAGGCGTTGCGGTAATGCTCACGGCTTTCGAGCAAGGATTCCGTCTTCATCAGGAATTCCTCAGCCTTGGCATGCGCCGGGTCAATCTCCAGGGCGTGGCGGTAACATGCAGCGGCCGGTTCAAGCTGTCCGGTCGAGCCGTAAGCGTGGCCCAATAGGTAATGAGCCAGGGCGTGGTGAGGATCGTACTTCACGGCCCGAGTCAATGCTTCCAGCGCCAGATCCAATTGCCGCGTTTCCAGGTAGCAAAGGCCCAGATTTTGCCAGGCTTCGGCGCTTTCGGGTTCTTCGGCCACCAATTCCGAGAATATCCCGATCGCCTCCGGGAAGCTGGCCCTTTGAATGGCCGCTACGCCCTGTTCGAGTTTGGCTTTCAACCTCGGGTCAGGCATGAATAGCAATGCTCCCTGATGATGGCATGGCGCGGGCCGATACTAAGTGCAGCGTTTCGTAAGTTCGCTCACGTATTCTCACACCCCCTCACCCGGCGCTACGCGCCACCCTCTCCCCGCTTGCGGGGAGAGGGCAGGGGGTGAGGGAGTGTTGAAGACCGTTGCAAGAATACGTTGCCGTAATTGCGAATGGTGGTACCAAGGGCCCGCTCAGAAATAACTGTTCCATCTTCCAACCGGCACGCCTTACCCGCCGCTACGCGCCACCCTCTCCCCGCTTGCGGGGAGAGGGCAGGGGGTGAGGGGATGTATTGGGTCCGAAATGGAACAGTTATTATCTGACAACCCCCAAGCCCCGGCCTTCGCCGGACCGGATTCAATACTCAGCTCTTCGCAAGCATGGCCCAATATTTAGACGATTCGAGAGGAGGAACGGAAGCCGTCATCAGATTCTCTTTCACGTGATCGGGACGGCTCATGCCGACCAGTGCGCTGGTAACCCCGGGCGTCGAGCGGACAAACTGCAAAGACCGCTGCGCGTCGGTTTGGAGATTCTCGAACCATCGGGTAATTTCCGTGGGAAGGCCGGAGGCCAGTTGCCCCTGAAGCAAGCTGGCGCTTGAAAAAATCATCAGAGCCTGGCGCTGGGCGGTCTTCAATAAGGGCTCGAGATGGCCATCCGCCGGTTGGGTGCTTTGGCCTAACGCCTCCGGCATGGCGAAATTAAACGGAAGTTGAATGGCGCGAAAGTGATGGTCCACGCCGCCCGCCTGCCTCGCCACGCTGAGGACTTTGGCAACAGAAAGAGCGTCCTTCGATTGCGGCGATGCGCGATAAGCGTTCCAAGTGGCGGTGCCGTAAGACCGGATGCTTCCGGCGCTCACCGCTTCCTCCAAAGCGTCAAAAGCCAGGCGCAACAAAGTGTAAAACTCATCGCGAGAAACACGCTCAAGCTGAGTTTCCGGATTATGAAGATAATAGAGGTCAAGGGTTTCAACTCCCAGATTCTTGCGGCTCACATCGATTTGATTTTTCAAGTAAGCCGGGGTCATGACGTGGCACCCGGAAGCCACATCCTCTTCCCGGGCAAGACCGGATTGGATGACGGTCTCATGGAAATATTGCGTTGCCGGGACTGTCGGTTCGGCGCCATCAAAAGTAAGGAAGCCGCCTTTTGTAGCCAGAAAGATCTCATCCCGATGCAGTGTTCCCGTGCTGATTAAATCCAGCAACACCTTTCCAATCACGCGCTCGCTGCGCTGGTGGCGGTAATTGACGGCCGTATCAATGACGTTTGTCCCCATCTCAATCGCCAGGCGGATGGATTGGCGATACGATGCGTCACACTCGGAAGTCGGCGGGCCCAGGTAAGTCCCTTGCCCGATCGAAGACAGCCACAGGCCACGGGCTTGGCGGAAATGGCCGGGAAGACTGTCCCCGAACCGGCCTCGGAAACGCGCCGTTCCCTCGCCGGTGGCGTAGCCGGAAATCAGCATGAATGCTGCATCCTCTCGACTTCAATTATTCTCGAAGGATCACTCCATGCGCGTCAGAGCGCGGTCTTAACCGGTCCCTTTGGCGCCTGCGTCCTTCATTTGTCCCTCAGACCGGCCCTCTTCAAGATCTGAAGCAATGAGAAGAATTTGCCGCGATTTGAACGGCAGACGTTCTCAATGTCCACCGCGCACCAAGAAAAGCGGTATCTCCGACTCATGCCGGACGGTTTCGATGGTTTCCCCGTAAATCAGGTCGGAGAGCAAACGGTGGCCGTGGGTGGTCATGGCAATCAAGTCGCAGTTTTCCTGGCGCGCGGTTCTCAAGATTTCGGCCGCCGGCTTGCCAGCAGCGTGACGGCAATCAACCTGAAATCCGGCGTCACCGAGTTCTTTGGCGACATTTTCCAAGTATTCCCGGTCTTCGAGAATCTCTTCGGAATCGGCCAAATTCAGGCTCATCTGCCATTGCGCCTGCCAACCCGTCGAAACATGGAAAAGCACGATCCGTGCCTTATTCAACCGGGCGAGGTCTTTCACGTGAGGCAGGAGGGCCTGGTCTGCACGGCTGTGATCGAGCGCCACAAGAATCTTAGTGAACATAAAAACTCCAACGCGCGTTCCTGATTAACCGGGCTAAGAAATTGCCCCCCGGATCCAGACGAAAACTAAGTAGCCATTCAGACCGGCAATCAGCCATGCCACACTCCAGGAGATTGCATGGAGCCACTTGGGAGTTACAAACTTTCCCATCAGTGTTTTGCTACCCGCGAATTTTACCAAAGGGAAAACGGCAAAGGAAAGTTGAAGGCTCAACACCACCTGGCTCAGGATCAGAAGTTGGTTTGTGCCTTTGGCGCCATAGAAAAGAACGGTGAAGAAGGCCGGAATGATCGCCAGCAAGCGGGTGACCATGCGCCGCAGCCACGGGGTGAGCCGGAGGTGGAGAAAGCCCTCCATCACCACCTGGCCCGCCAAGGTGCCCGTGAGAGTTGAATTCTGGCCGGAACACAAAAGAGCGACGGCAAACAGCAGGCTGGCGGCCTTAACGCCCAGCAGGGGTGAGAGGGTGTGATAGGCGTCCTGAATCTCCGCGACTTGGTAAAGTCCATGGCGATTGAACGTGGCCGCAGCCATGATCAGGATGGCGGCGTTGACCAGGAACGCGAGGTTCAAGGCCAGAGCTGAGTCCAGGAAGTTGTAGCGGATGGCCGTTTGCATGCCTTCGGGGGTCCGCTCAATGGCGCGAGTTTGAACCAGGGAAGAATGGAGATATAAATTGTGCGGCATGACGGTGGCCCCCAGCATCCCCACCGCAATGTAAAGCATACTGTAGTTGGTGAAGAGTTCATGGGTTGGCAAAAGCCCCTGAACCATACCCGCAACTTCGGGTTTGACCAACAGGATTTCAATCAGATAACAGAGGCCGATGGTTCCAATAACGGCGACCACCACAATTTCCAGATATCGATAGCCCCGGTGTTGCAGGTAGAGGATGGCCAAGACATCGAGCGAGGTGATCAAGACTCCCCAAAGCAAGGGAATGTGGAAGAGAAGATTGAGCGCGATGGCGGATCCGATGACCTCGGCAAGGTCGCAGGCGGCAATAGCAATTTCCGCAAGAATCCAGAGGATGATTCCGGCAGGGCGGCTGTAATAATCGCGGCAGATTTGCGCCAGGTCTTTCTGTGCGACGATTCCGAGACGCGCCGCGAGGGTTTGGAGGAGAATCGCAATCAGGTTTGATAGAAAAAGAACAAAGATCAGGCGATAAGCAAACTGCGAGCCTCCGGCGATATCCGTGACCCAATTGCCGGGGTCCATATAACCGACGGCAACCAGGAATCCGGGTCCCGAGAAAGCCAGGAGCTTACGCCAAAAATTTGCCTGGCTGGGAACTGCGACACTCCGGTAAACCTCCGGGAGCGAGGGCATGGGTGCGGCTTGTTGGGCAGAATTTGGATACTTTGGTTGCATATGCCTTTCGCTTGATTTCTTCCTGCTTAGCCCGTCACCCCGTCCTATGAATAGGCGCTAAGTTTTGTTTCTTAGGTGCAGTGCTGTTCAGTTAAGGCGAGTTTCATGATCTTGATCTCAGAGGCGTCGCCTGACCCGTCACCCCGGCCCTCTCCCCGCTTGCGGGGAGAGGGTGCCGCGAAGCAGCGGGTGAGGGGCTCTGGTTCAACCGTGTGCATTATTCTCGAACGGACCTTAAGTGAACAGCATTGGGCTTAGCCCTTTCTATTCTATTCAGTGTGGGAGTTTTCAGCCCTTATGCCCTTATTTTAACGGTTTCAAGGTGTCGCAAGGCGACATGGCCCACAGAGCGAAGCGAAGAACCCCGGTATTCCGCTCATAGGTATCACATATGAATCCAGGCCAGACTTGCGGGCCTGACAGCAGCCAGAGATTCCGAGGGTCAGTAGTGGTGCATTTTCGCTGCTGCAGCGGCGGTCTCTGACCGCCAAATTTTATTTTTCAACAGCTTCCGGCGGTCAGAGACCGCCGCACCAGCAAACTGACCCACTACCCGAGAGTCAGGTTAGGCGATTGCGGCGCTTGGGTCAAGCCTTGCCAAGTCTTGCTGTTGGCATCGCGGAGGGAATTCCAAAGCAAGTCATCAAAATTCGCCTCCGCCACCGCCGTTTCATGCCATGATAATGGGCAGGAGAAAAATCCGGAGTGCCATTTCGTGGCATTCTTGGCCGTGACAAACTATCTGCTGTCGGTCATGGATGGTTGGAGGCGCGCGCCTCAATTGCCCCGGAAGGCGAAGCGCGGCCCCATGCTTTGCCGGTGATGGTGCCGGAAAAGGCGAAGATAAAGCTCCTGGGGAGATCAAGCGAAGAATGATCGTGGGGACGGGCATTGATATTGCGGAGACGGGCCGGCTTCACCAAGCTCTGGAAAATCACGGTGAGCGGTTTGCGAAGCGCATCTTTACTCCGGCAGAGATTGAATATTGCGAGCGTTTCAAAAACCGGGAAGAGCGTTACGCCGCGCGGTTTGCGGCTAAGGAAGCAGCCTTTAAGGCACTGGGGACCGGATGGACGCAAGGTATTCGCTGGCTTGACGTGGAGGTGGTCCATCTTCCGAGTGGTAAGCCGGAGCTGAAACTGACCGGTAAAGCTCTGGAGGTTGCGCAGGGATTGCGAGTCAGCCGTATGGCCGTTTCGTTGTCCCATGCCGATCGCTATGTTGTTGCACATGTCATCTTCGAGTCCGATGACTAGGCGATGGACATTGTCCAGCCTTGTGGTCCTATGGGTCGCCATCGCCTTTTGGGCCGTCGCAACCCGCGGGGCCGCAGCCGATTGCCTCCATCGCCAGGCTCCGTTTGCCACACTGACCAGCAAGAAGGCCGTCAAACTCCTGATTTCACAGCCGAAGCCGGAATATCCACCGGCCGCGCAAGTAAACTACATTCACGGCCGAGTGCGGCTCTTGGTTACAGTAGGGTGCCGGGGACGGGTGGAGACGATCCATGTGGAGGCCGGCCATCCTTTTCTTGCGCAAGCCTCCATCGATTCAGTCCGCCGGTGGGTTTACCATCCCTATCTGGATGGCTTCGGTCCGGCTCCGTTCCAGACGCGGGTTGATGTTAAATTCAATCTTCGAACTTCGATCCGGCGGCATTTTCCTTCCCGCCCGGATTTAGACCTGCTCCGGGTGGTTCGTCCACCGAAGTTGATCTCGGTGCTGAGCCGCCCGGCGGTGGTCGATTCGCCCCGTCTTCGATTGCTGGTAAGCAGTCATGGGCGTGTGATCGACTCAACTCTAATTGACGGTACGGTGGAGGAGTTTCAGAAAGCCGCCGCAATGGTAACAAAGTGGAAATTTATGCCCGCAAGATGCGATAACCTGGATGTACCCTGGTATGTGGAGATGGTGGTGCCGTTGCCCGGACCAGCAAGGAAAGCGGGGGGCAGTGGGAATGAGAGTCTTGAACAGGGTTCACGTCCGGGCCCCTGCCCGTCCGGGGTGAATTTGGGTCTGTGAGGGTTTGGGGTTCGCCGCGTCCTCAAAGTTCGGCGGCGAAATCCTTGGATATCCTAGGGTAGGTGGGTGATATGGGAAGAATATCTAGAATTAGCGTGGTGATATTAGGGATTGGACTGATCCTGGCCTTGCAGAGAACGGCGTGGTCCGATAGCAAGGCTGACGCCAACCTTTTCAAGTACGCCGGGGGAACTGAAAGACTGCGGGATGGCTGCTCGGGCGAGTTAAAGCTGTCGGATGAGTCGATGACTTTCCAGTGCCCGGAGGGCTCGATCACCGCATTGTACCGTTCGATCCAGCTCATGCAGTACCGCCCCGACGTCAGCCGTCAGGTCTGGAAGATGAAGCTCAAGTGGAAGGTGAAGCCCCACGATTTCGGAGGGAAGCACAACCGGTATTTCACGGTGGTTTTCACCAGAGCCGGCCGCACCCACGTCATGGTGCTGGAGGTGGACCCGGATGAAATGCGCCCCTATCTTGCGGAGATTGATCTGAAGGCGGGCAAGCGGGTCCAAGTGTGGGAGCTGGAGGTCTATGACGAGTAAGGCGGTGGGTGGAGATTGCCGGCCCGGTGCCTTGCAATTTACTTCTTAATGGATGGATTGTAATAGCCCGAGCGGGATCGGACTTTGAAGGCTTTCAGGTTTACTTCGATCCTTAAACGGTGGAACCCCGTTTGCCCCAAAGTGGTCGGCACATAGGCCAGCTCATATTGGCTGTTGATTTCCAGCGCCACCTGGGTCAATTGCTTCTGCAATTTCTTATTTGACCAGTGGGAATAGTCCACTCCTCCGGTATAGCCCGCATAGGCTTCCAGGACGCTCTTGGCGGTCGCCGTGCGAATGACATCCCCGGTTTCGGTCACAATGGGAATGACGGGAATGTCCGGCGTGTCATAGTAATCCTGCGTAATGGTAATGGTGTGAGGCTCTTCACCCGGTGTGGGGCGGGCCATGGCAGTATCCAGCGGATTCTGCCCTTTCGGTTGATTTTGGCGGTGCAGGAATGCCTGCATGGGACTGAACTGAAGGCCGTAGATCGCCACCCCGTCGGCCAGAGCTGCGTGAATCACATCCTGGGGCCGGTTGCTGCTGCCGCGGTCGAATCCTTCCGACAAAGCAATGACGACGCGGCGCTCCGCCACGGGCCGGTTGGAGAGCATGGTGATGGCCTGCATCAGCGCGTCGTTGAGCCGGGCTTTGGATCCATCGGAATCAAACTTGGCCAGTGTGTTTGCAAGCACCGAGGCATGGCTCGAGAAGGGTTGAGCCAGCTTGACCTGATCAGCGTAGAAAATTACCGCCGCCCTACCTTGCGTTCCCAGAATCAGGTTGGAAAAAATCGGTCCAAGCGGACGGACTTGATCCAGCAAAGGAGCAATCGCTTCGTTATTTTGCACTACGATGACCAGGGATACCGGGTCCGTTGCCAGTCCAAACCGCTGAATTCTTTGTGCCACGCCGTTATCCAGCACTTCGAAATCGCTCTTCTTCAAGTCCTGCACAAAGTTGCCCGAAGCGTCCATCACGGTCACGGGAGCATTCACGATGGTGGACTGAATGCGGATATGGGGTTGGACGCTGTCCGCAGATTGCCGGTTGGAAGCTGAATGACCAGGGTTGCTGGCGCCTTGAGGTCCGGCATGATCCTGCCGCCCCAGGGGACGGGCCGGCACTTGGAGCACGCACAGAAAAGTCAGAAGGATCAACCCGGCCGGGGGTTTCCATGAGTGGTGCTGGGTCTCTGCGGACTTTGAAGTCCGGCAACAGGACCCTGAGTCTTGAGAACCGCTGCGGTTTATATAGAGTTTCTGCTGGCGCGTAATTGATTCTCCCTGTCCGTCCATGGTTTGAGCCCTCACGTCGTGCCCCGTTTTCAGGTAGTGTCGCAGTCTGCTGTAGCGGCGCTCTATGAGCGCCGGAAACCGTTGAGGATCCAAGCTCGGCG
>DATKST010000153.1:0-10446 GCA_035531475.1 Terriglobia bacterium | reverse complement strand
GGGCCGCTCTCCTTGCCGAGAGCGTTGGAGCTTGCCTCCACCCGATCTGGGGTTCCCCCAATGACCCAGACCACCTTCCTTGCATGCCGTGCTCACTACCCCGGTGGACCCGAACCGGTGCGTACGTCGGTTTCTTCCCGGTCGGTGCTGCCTTCCCCGTTATTCAGGCGGGTCGGCGTCCACGACTTCACTTTCGAGGCCTGCTCAAGCTTCACTCGCGTTACGGCCTGCAGGGTTGCTCGGCCACCCGAAGTGGCCTTGGTCACAAGGCTTTGGCCCGGCCCGTTACCGGACCAAGCCGCTTGTCAGCTACCAGACTTACCAACAACTATCTGGGTGGGACTTTCACCCACTGGTGATCTGCGCCGTTGGGGCGCAGTGAGAAATCCGGGCTAATGCCGCGCCACGGCGCAACGCTGTGCAAGGCCAACCGGCGGGTTTTCTCTTGCTGCGATTGGCGCCTTCGCGAAAGGCTCTTTGTTGCTTCATGACTTTTCAGGAATGGCTCGCTTCACAAATGCCTCGAAAACGCTGGCGCCGCGATAAAGGGCGGAGGTTCCAAGCTGTTCTTCAATGCGAAGCAGCCGGTTATATTTGGCGAGACGCTCGGAGCGCGTCAGCGCGCCAATCTTGATCTGGCCGGCGCCGGTGGCAACGGCCAGATCGGCGATCGTAACGTCCTCCGTCTCGCCCGACCGCGCGCTCACCACGGTGCGATAGCCGTGTTGACGCGCCATTCTGACCACTTCAAGGGTTTCGGTCAGCGTTCCGATCTGGTTCATCTTGATCAGAATAGCGTTGGCGATCCGGCCCTCGATTCCCCTTTGTAAGCGCGCCGGATTCGTGACGAACAGGTCGTCTCCAATCAGTTGAACCCGGGAACCCACCGCCTCGGTTAACGCTCGCCACCCTTCCCAGTCGTCTTCTGCCAGGCCGTCTTCGATCGACAAGATGGGATACCGCTGCGACCAATCGGCAAGGCGCCGGACCATTTCCGCTGCATCCGCCTTTGAGCCTTCCGCCGCCATGTTGTAGCGGCCCCTCGACCAGAAGTGGCTCGCCGCCACGTCCACCGCAATCGCCGCGTCGCGCCCCGCGACAAACCCAGCCCTTTCGATGGCTTCTACCATCAGTTGGAATCCCTGTTCGTTAGTGCTTAGCGCGGGGGCGTAGCCGCCTTCGTCCGCCACGCCCGGCCGGTAAACGCCGCGCGACTTCAGGACATCACCCATCGCCCGGTAGATCAATCCCGCGTGGTGGAGGGCTTCGGAATAACGAGTGGCAGCAAGAGGGATCACCTGGTAATCCTGGAAGTCAATGTTTCCACCTCCATGCATCCCGCCGCTCATGATGTTAATCATCGGGACGGGTAGCTCCAGAGATGATCCTCCGTTGAGGTAGCGATAGAGCGGGACTTTTTGCGATGCCGCGGCGGCGTGCGCCACGGCCAGGGAAACTCCGAGCATGGCATTGGCGCCCAGCCGCGTTTTGTTCGCCGTGCCGTCCAGCCTGCCCAGCGTTTGGTCCACGCCGGCTTGGTCCATTGCGTCGCAGCCGTGCAAGGCATCGGCGATTTCGCCCGTTACGTGCGATACCGCCCGGAGGACTCCGCGTCCGTGATAGCGGCGGGGATCGCCGTCGCGCAGTTCAAGAGCCTCGGCCTTTCCGGTGGAAGCTCCGGAGGGGACGATGGCGCGGCCTTGAGCGCCGCCCTCCAGAAACACGTCCACTTCGACGGTGGGATTTCCCCGGGAGTCGAGCACTTCGCGGGCGCGAATCTGGCTGATTTCAGGCAAGGCTTTCCTTCAACACTGACTGGAAAACATGGTTCAAATGTTGCGGCGGATCGAGCAGGATGCGCTTGGCGGCGATTCTTATTTTTCCCTTGGTCTCATCGTTCTGGATATATTCCACTGGCGACTTGCCGTCGATGCGAGCCAGCATCAAGGCTCCGAGATGGCGCACCGTCATTCTCTCAAAGGCCGCGGCGCCCGCAGGTCCCATGCCGCTGACAAGAGCCTTCCGGAACGCTCCTGCCGCGTCCAAGTAGATCTCCGCAAACTGCGGCTGATGGAACGCCTTCAATAAGAGGTGGTTCAGCAGGAAGCCGGAATCGAATGCCGGATCGCCCCAATGTACAACCTCAAAGTCGATCAGAAAAATTCTACTGCCCAGAACCAGAATATTCTTAGGGCTGTAATCCCCATGCACTAAGGCGGTGCGAATCTGCCAAGAGTCCCGCATCAATTCCTGAAGGGCGGACGCCGCTTCGGGACAACGCGCCGCGGTCGTGCGATAGTAGGGATCAATGCGGAGTTGATCGAAAACGGTCCGGTCTTCGAACAGCTTTTGAAAATCAGGGTCCTGTCGTGATTTCACGATGATCGAGGCCAGCAGTTTGCCGGCTTCCGCCGCGACCGCAGAATCAACCTGGCCGGAAAGAAGGAGGTCCTTCCAAGTCGCCGATCCCGGCGGGGCTGCCGCCATGATGAAGATGAAATTCTGACGGTCAATGTGGACAACTTCGGGCACGGAGCCGCGCGGCAAAACGGCGTGAAGTTTCTGGATGGAGTTCGCCTCCCGGAAAATGCGCTCGCGGTCGGATCGCCAATCGTCCTTCACTCTCAACTTGCCCAACGACTGCTTCACCACCCATCTTTGTCCCGGCCTGCCCGGCCACTCTAATAGCAGCACGACGTTCGAGACTCCTCCTCCCAGCTCGCGGATGCTGATCTGCTCTTGCGGCAAAACCAGGCCGGTCTGCGCCAGATAATCTTTCGCATTGCCAGCCGTTAATTGAAAATTCGGTCTACTCATCAATGCACGATTGGGAAATCAACCCGACCCTCTTGAATCCGGATTGTTCACGAAGTTTTGTTTGATGACCGTCAGGGCACGGTTTTAATCGTGCCGTTTCAGCACCGGAACTTCTCTCTTTTGTCTCGCATCCCGAACGGTCCGCTGTAACGGACCGTTCGGGATGCGAGTCAAAAAATGATCAAAACGCCGTTCTTCGGCACGGTTAAAACCGTACCCTGACGGTTCCCTACCGGAGTTCGTGAATAATCCGGATTGTGTCGCCGGAGGAACCCGGCTCCGCACATTTTATAACTTCACAGTCTTGAGAAAATGCAGACTCTGGATGATGTTCTGCCGGGAGTTATTGCTTTCGTCTTCCACGTAAAATTGTTTGACTCCAATCTTGAGCGCTTCGCGGAGAATTCCTTTCAGGTCAATTCTTCCAGTCCCCAGCGGCACATCCCAACTTAAAGGAGCGCCACCCGTATAGTTTTTCACCGGCGGGCCCTTGCGCATGTCCTTCAGGTGAAGCAGCCGGAAGCGATTGGGATAACGCTGCAAGTAAGCGACAGGACTTTCGCCCGCATCGACGACCCAAAAAATATCCATCTCATACTCGACAGAAGAAGGATGAGTCTGGTCAATCAGCATGTCAAAGAGAGGCCGTCCGTGATAAGGCTGGAATTCATAACCATGCGTGTGGTGGCCGAAGCGCAGCCCGGCGGCGTGAACCTTTTCGCCCCACGTGTTGTAATCTGCGATGGCCTGCTGGCAAACGGAAAGTGTGAAGGGGCCGTTGTGTGGGATCCAGACGTTGATGATGTTGCCTGCACCCAGCGTGTGGGCATTTTGAATGACGTCTTCCAGATGATTTTGGCACTCATCGTAGGTCGTCATCAGACTGGTGCAAGGCAGGCCGGCCTGGTCGAGCCGCTTGCGAAAGTCCGCAGCCGTCAGACCATAAAGCTCGGGCACTTCAATTTCCGTGTAACCCACCTGCTTCGCGTAGCTCAACGCCGCTTCGACAGTTGAGGCGTCTCCGCGCTTGATCTGGTTGCGAAGGCTATAAAGCTCAAGGCCGTAGGGCCCCTTAAATGACGAGGGTGCTCCCTTCGCAAAAATCCCACGTGTCTTGACAGACGCCATCAGGCCCAGAAGTGAGGCGCCGGCTGTTCCCAGAAAATCTCTTCGTGTTGTCATGTTTGTCTCCGCTCTTGGCTGAATTGCCAGGTTATTCTTATAGCCTATTTTGTGGCTTTCTGTAGAATGGATTTTCCAGATGCCCGCCATAACAATGAGCGGGGATTGAGCCCGGACGGCGTGAGCTTGCTTGACTGTAAATCGACAGAACAGGAATCCTCGTGGGCGCCCGCTCTAGGAGACCGTTGGAATTGAGGACCGAATGAACATGGAACCCAACCCTGCTTCCCCGAATCTGATTGGAAAAACCGCCCTCATCACCGGATCGAGCCGGGGAATAGGCGCGGGCATTGCTCGAAGCTTCGCGGAGTCCGGCGCCAAAGTGTCCATCCACGGCATTGATGCGGAGGAAGGCAGCAAGGTGGCTGCCGCCATCTGCGCCTCCGGCGGCATGGCGCAGATGCTCGGAGGAGACCTGCGGGATGAAGCTCAATGCCGGGCTTTGGTCCACAACGCCCTCCGCAAATTCGGGCAGCTCGATATCCTGGTCAACAATGCCGCCATTTATCCTCGCGGCAACCTTGAGACCACGCCGGTTGCTTTGTGGGATGAAGTCTTCGCCGTCAACCTGCGCGCGCCGTTCATCCTTTGCCAGGAAGCCGTTGCTCACATGAAGCCCCGCAATTGCGGGTGCATTATCAACGTCGGCTCGGTCAACGGTGTGTTTGGATTGCCGAAGCTGCTGGCCTACTCGTCCTCGAAAGGCGGCCTGACGACGCTTACCAAGAACCTCTCGAACGCCCTGACCAAGCACCGGATTCGAGTCAATCAGATCAATCCCGGATGGGTGCTCACTGAGGGTGAGCGCCACGTCCAATCCGTCATCGAGGGACGCGGCGAAGGCTGGCTTGAAGAAGTGGTGAAGACCCGGCCCTTCGGCCGCATGTTGCTGCCGGAGGATATCGCACGCGCCGCCTTGTTCCTGGCCACGAGTCCTCTGATCACTGGTGCGGTCATCGACTATGACCAGTTGCCGGTCGGCGCGCCGCACGAGTTTTGACGGATATTGGAATTGCCGGGCGGTTGGCGTCACCGCCCTACCGGGCTCCCACAAACGGCTCATGCAGCGGCAAAGCCACTGCAAAGACCGGACCGGCAGCCGAAGCATGATAGAATCCGGCTGAGGAGCTGGTTGCATGAGGCTGGTTGAACGCATCAAGACGCTCTCCCGCATATTTTTCCTGTTCACGGTGCTGGTGTGCGTCGCCCTGCTCAGCGCCATCACCACCATTCGTTTGACCATCAAAGGCAATGAGGAGACGCTTCCTAATTTGGTAGGCATGAATCTGGATTCAGCCCAGGCCCTATCCAGCAGCCTGGGGCTGGTGGTGAAGGTGGAGGACAAGCTCTTCACCGAGAAATTTCCGTCGAATGACGTCATCTCCCAGCTCCCGTCAGCCGGGACGCGCGTCAAGGTTGGCCAGCACGTGCACGTCCTGGTGAGTCTGGGAGCGCAACGCGTGGTGGTTCCCGACCTGATCGGTTCCAGCTTGCGTGTGGCGCAAATCCTGGCCGTGCAAAAAGGGCTGACGGTGGGTGACATGGCTGAGGTCTACTCCAACCAAACCGAGGACGCGCAGATTCTTGCCCAGGAGCCACCGCCCTCCAGCACGGAGGTCCGCAGCCCCGCCGTGAATTTCCTGGTGTCGCTGGGTGAGAAGCCCGCCGCCGTACTCTGTCCTAATTTCGTGGGGATGCTTCTGCCCCAGGCTCGCCAGCAGTTAGATTCCTCGGGTTATAAGGTCGGGAAAGTCACTCCTACCCCGCCGGGAGCCGTCGCCTCCGGCACGATTCTGGCGCAGTCTCCGACTCCCGGAAGCAAAATCTCGCCCGGAGATACATTTGATTTTCAAGTGGCCCCGTAAGCCGGGCCAATTGACCATCCTCTTTTTCCTGGAATCAGGCATGGCTGAAGCCATGCCCTGACCGCGCCGCTCCAAAAGGCCTGCTCCAATCTGCTTCTTCGTCCCCTTCCATTTCCTTCACAATCCTTCAGCAAACGGCATCAGAAGCGGCGGACGAGCTAAAAAAGGCAAGCGCGAAATCCGGGAGACAGCCAGGCGCAGGTTCTTCTCTTCCGTCGGCTCCAACGTCATGACGAAGGGAAGTGCCTTCTTTGAATGCGCGGGCTCCTGCATCACCGAATCAATATTGATCCCATGCCGCGCCAGAATCGAGCAAACCTTTGCCAGAATTCCGGGCCGGTCTTTCACCACCAGACGCAGATAGGCGGCGCTGGTCCTTTTGCCGGACGGCAGCACCTTTCCCCGGCGCCACTCAGTGTATCCCAGTGATTCGCGCGCGCCTCCAGATAAAATGGCGCGCGCCGTCTGAACCACGTCGGAGACCACAGCCACGCCGGTCGGCTCGCCTCCCGCTCCCCGGCCCGTGACCAGCGTATGGCCTCCCTTGTCGCCCACCAGCAGAATGCCATTGGTCGAGCCAGTCACGGCGGCCAGCGAAGCGGAGCGCGAAATCATCATGGGACGGACAAAGATCTCAAGGCGGCCCCCGGTTGAGCGCCGCGCCCCCGCAATCAGTCGAATGGTGTGATCCAGGCGGTGGGCATAGGCGAAATCAACGGGCTCAATGGGTCGGATGCCTTCCGCCGGAATCTCCTTCACCGCAATCACCTGCCCGAAGCAGATCATGGAAAGGATGGCGATTTTGTAGCGGGCGTCGAAGCCTTCGACGTCAAACGTGGGATCCGGCTCGGCAAATCCTTGCCGCTGGGCGTCCGCCAAAGCGTCCGCAAAGCTCGAATTGCGGCGCTCCATCTCCGTCAGGATGAAATTGGTGGTGCCGTTCAGGATGCCGTAGACAGCCGCAAAGCGCTCGCCGGACAACCCCTCACGGATGGCGTGCAGGATGGGCGTTCCCCCCGCCACGCATGCTTCAATACCCAGATTGACGCGGGCGGTGCGGCTGAGCAAGGCAAGCTCCATGCCATGTTCGGCCACCACTTGCTTGTTGGCCGTCACCAGGTGCTTACCCGCGCCAAGGGCCGCTCGCGCGATGCTCAAGGCAGTGGCTTTTTCACCCACCAGCTCAATCACAATCTCAATCTCCGGATCGGAGACGACTTCCCTCCAGTCCGCCGTCACCTCCACGGGCGGCTTCAACCAGGAAAGGTCCCTCGTGTAGATGGTCCTGGCGCAAAGCGTCTTGAGCTCAAGGCGGCAACCCAGCCGCCGCTCAATCTCTTGCCGGTGCTCGAAGAAAACCTTGGCCGTTCCGGTCCCCACCGTTCCCACACCAATCAGGCCGATGCGGATGATTCGTTTTTGTTCTGATCTTTTCATGGACTCCTAAATAGCCTCAGCCGCCGCGCCAATGTAGGGGCGGTCCTTGTGCCCGCCCGTGGGCGCCTACGGAGGACGGCCATGTAACATTGTGACAGCAGGTGCAATTGCCTATCACAACATTGAAAGCGCCTCGCGCGCAACCAAAAGTATTCGCCGGTAGTGGGTCAGCGTGCGGTAGCGGCGGTCATTTTTCCAAGGGAATAGCCGCAGAGATTCTGAGAGGCGAAACTTTGCGTTATCCCGCTTGCTACTTTTTTCTTCGCCCTTTCTTGGCGGGGGGAATGAGAGGCGCGGTCAGTTTTTCGTAGAGGGCAAAGAGGTGCTCGACACGTTGGCGGTCGCTTTCAAAACGTTGAGGGCGGTAGCAGAGGTCAACGGCGCGGTCGAGATTAGCATGGGCCTTGACCAAGGCCGGCGGCATCGACAGCGGGTCGTAAAGGTCGGCCAGCGTCGTGTCGGGAAATTCCTTCCGCGCGTCCAACACCGCTTGCGCGGCGGCTTCCACAGCGGCGCACTGTTTGGCGCTCGGCGCTTCGGGCCACGGATAGTTGTTGTAAACCAGCTTGGCCGAATACCGGTAGCGCGACTCCAGCCGTCCGCAAACTTGCCGCACCCAAGCCATGTGCATCGCCGAGGAAAGGATGCCGAAGTGATAGAGCGTGGCATGGGGGAAAATTTTTACTAGGTTACTTGCCAGAACGTCAGGCTCTATAAAACCGATGGGAATGTAATTGCGTCGCTCGGAACTTACTTCGGGAATGACGAGATAGCTATCTGTCGGCATGTTCTCGACATGGAAGCGCGTCGGCTTGTCAGCGATTGCTCGTGTCGACGCGCTCTTGCTGGCGAGGCGGAAATTCTTTACGGCTTCGACGCGCGCCATCGCGTGCTGCATTTTGCGGAGCTTGGCAGGCGGACACTCGCCGAGCCATAGGCACCAGCGCTCGATTCCGTTGATGAATTCTTCCGCGCCGATCCAGCGCCGGAAGAATTCCTTTGCGGCTGGCTCTCGCTCCAAGAACTCGGCTCTCCCTCTTGGCGTGAAAAGATAATTGCCCTCATCAATCGGTTTGTTGCCGATGCCGATTTCTGGCACACCACTGATCGGTTTGGAACGGTTAGTGATTGCGTGGTCAGGACCTTCAACCAAGTAAGGACTGATGCTTTTGGCGATGGCAACCGAAACAGTTTCGGCTTCGGCATGGTAGTCGTAAATGCGCTTATTCGTAGCGTCGAACGCTCCGAAGCCCATGATGACAACATGGACGTGCGCTTTGCCACGGGCTTCGCTCTGCCAAGCAAAAGTGCGGTGGCCGAAATGAATCTTGATGCCGTATCGCTGGAACAGGGCATTCCAAAGCACGCCGACCTGCTCGCCCTGGGTAACGGAATTGGTGGAGACGAAGCCGACAACGATGTGGGTGCCTTTAATGTAGTCAGCCGCTTTGAAATACCAACCCGTGACGTAATCCAGGACGCCATGATTCTCGATTTCAGCGGCGACTGTATTCATGTCCGCGCGTTGCTCGTCGGTTTGGAATTTCCCGCCCACAAACGGCGGATTGCCGAGGACGAAGCTGCACTCTTCGGGCGGGAGGATTTTCTTCCAGTCAAGGCGGAGCGCATTGCCGCAGACAATGGTGGGGGATTTTTTAAGTGGCAGGCGGACGAAGTATTGGCCAAAGGCTTCCGAGAGGCGAATGTTCATCTGGTGGTCCATCAGCCACATGGCGACTTCGGCGATGCGAACGGGCCATTCGCTGATCTCGATTCCGTAGAATGCATCCACGTCCACCAGGGAGAGGCTCTGGATGTCCAATACCTGGTCCGCGCCGGGATAGAGTAACTTGAGAATTTCTATTTCCAGCAAGCGCAGCTCGCGGTAGGTGATGACGAGGAAATTGCCGCAGCCGCACGCCGGGTCCAGGAAGCGCAGTCCCGCGATCTTTTCATGGAATCGCCTGAGCTCGGCTTTGTTGCTTTTGGCGCGCTCGAATTCCGCAAGCAGGTCGTCGAGGAAAAGTGAGCGGATCACTTTGAGGATGTCGCGTTCGCTCGTGTAATGCCCGCCGATTTGCCGCCGCTCCTTCGGTTCCATGACCGCCTGGAAGAGCGAACCGAAAATGGCCGGTGAGATGCGCGACCAGTCGAAGTGCGTGCAGGCCAGCAGCGCGTCACGCATGTCGCTGTCAAAGTCCGCGAAACCGATGCTTTCGGCAAAGAGTTCGCCGTTGACGTAGGGGAGCGTCGCAAGAGTTTCGTCGAGATTCTTCTGCCGTTTTTCGCGCGGCGTATTCAGAACCTCGAAAAGGTGCGCGAGGTGCAGGCCCAGATCGGAACCATCTTTGGCGGTGCGATTAAGCAGATAAAGCCTGAATGCCTCTGGCTCATAGATCCCTGTGTCCTCGGCGAAGAGACAGAAGAGAATACGAACCAAAAAGCGCTCCAGTTGATGCCCGGAGTAGCCGCCCGCTTCAAGCGCATCGTGGAGGCGTCCCATGATTTCGACGGCTCGAATATTGATCGGGTCTTGCTCCTCGAATTTGTGCTGCTTGTAGCCGGGGATGAATGCGAAGGCATGAATCCATTTGTGAAAGTCGGCCAGCGGAAATTCGACGCTCGCCACGCGCCAGTTGCCGAAGAGCGGGAGATGCCGCTGGTCTTCCGGCTCGAGATCGTGCAGGGCAACGCGGGCAAAGTCAGAAACAATGACGTAGCGGGCAATTTCTTCGATTCTGCCTTCACGCGCCAGGTCTTGGAGGTAGCGGAACGCCTGCGACTCGGCTTTGCTGAGGTCTTTGCCGCGACTCTTGTGCTCGACCAGCACCTTGCCAGGCCAGAACAAATCAATGTAGCCGTAGTCGCCGGAAATGTTTTTGACCGGCTCCTCAAAGCTGGCTACAGCACGGCGCGGAACGCCGAAGACATTAAAGAACTCGTTCCAAAAAGATTGTTTTTCAGCTTGTTCCCGTCTGGCGCCGGTCCAATCCTTTGAAAAGGCGATGGCGCGATGGCGGATTTCGTTCCAAGAAAGCGGCATGGGTGGATTATATACACAACGCAATAAGTCAGCGACGGTCATTCGCTGTAGCGCCGCTCTATGAGCGGCGAAATACGCCGGTCGCAGACCGGCGCTACAGAC
>DATKST010000152.1:0-51309 GCA_035531475.1 Terriglobia bacterium | reverse complement strand
CGTTCACCTCCTGCTGCTCTCCACCTCGCCTCGCAGCGACCCAGTTGCAGTCGGTTACAAGTTATCGTTGACTTGGACAGGACTTTCGCCTCTCTGACCAAATGCGCTCTCAGGCGCACTAGCGGCGGTCTCTGACCGCCGCTACAGCAGGCAAATGACGCCACCAACGAGGTCTTTCTGTGCGGGCAAACGTTCCATGGCTGTGATAGGATAAGGACATGGAATTCTATACATACCCCACCATCGTGGAGCGCGAAGGGCGCAAATATTATGCTTACAGCGAGGACTTTCCCGGCGTCTACGGAATGGGAAAAACCTTGGAGGAAGCCAAAGCTGGCATCCTTGATGCCATGAGGATTTACATTAGTGAATGTCGTTCCAGCCATCGGCCCGTTCCCCGCGTCCGCAACGTTTATGCTGAGACCGTTTCCCTTGCCGTCTAACTCCCACGTTCAGATCTTTTCCCTTTCCCACCTGCCAAAAAGTTTTTCTCCGTAAACCGGGCATCTTTGAGAATACGCAGGAATAATCCTCGTGGAATATCGCCACGATGCACGGGGACAACCAGCATTGGCCGGCTCTCGTGCGTCAGGATCAGATGCGAGCCTCTTTGCCGCTCTTCGATATAGCCTTGTTTGCGAAGAAAGCGGAGAAGCTCTTGAGTGGCGGACGTTAGCGGTCAGGCTCCTGTACGACTATGTTAAGTTGCTTCACGGACCGTCAGGGCATGGCTTTAGCCATGCCGTCGAGTTTCTACATTTGGCCGGCCAGCTTGCCATTCCAAGCCCTTCGCCTTTTATTCAGAGCCTTTCGTCTGTCATTCTGAGCATTGACAGCCTTTTGGCTGCCCATCATTGGCAGAAACTCGACGCGTCGCCAGAGGAGAGCGAATGCTGAATCTAAATGACTTACGCATCGCGTTTCTGCAGAGCGTAGCGAAGAATCCCGGCATTTCGCTCAGGGTAAACTCCGCGAAGAATCTCCAATTCGCTGCGGGTGAAAGATCAAATGCAGTGATCCTTCGCTCCGCTCAGGATGACAGTGCTGGAGGTTTGGCAGAAACTCCCAGACTCCGGAAATGTCGAAACTCCAGGGGATGGCTTTAGCCATGCCGTTACAGCACGCCCCTCACCCTTTTCTCCCAGAGGCGTTAAAATAAGGGCCTGGAACTACGGCAAAGCCCGCCTTGGCGGGCGTCATCCTATGGTCCACGGCGCAAGCCGTGGGGAAAGAGGAGAGCGCAGACTTCAAAGCCCCGTCAGGGGCGGCATCCTGCGCGGGAATAATGTCGCCCCCAACGGGGCTTAAGAGAGGACTTTTACAACTCCATCCACGGCTAATTGCCGTGGGCCACATGCTATCGCCGCTAGCGCGGCTCATTTGAAAAATCCTCATCAATCGCCCAAATTCCGGCGAAAGATTGTCATAGACGGGTCGGTGTGGTACGTTGGACCTTTGAAAAACATAAGGGCTTCTTCATCGTAAATGGTTTGGGGGCCGGAGTGCTGCTCGTGAGTTTCTGGATGCTGCAATTCCCCGCGGCGGAAGCGGGACTCCGGCGAATGGAATTCGGATGGTAGTTCGATTTCCGGAGGATCAACGGCCTCCGGCCTGGAAGATCGCATTTTTTCAATACGTCATTGTATCCACCTTCGTGGCGCTATTGATCGGGTATTGGCGGCTGCAGATTGCCGAGCATCGCTACTACCAGCAGCAAGCCGAGCGGAACCGCATCCGCGACTTGCCGGTGATCGCGCCACGGGGCCGCATCCTGGACCGCGAAGGGCGCGTGCTGGTGGACAATTTTCCCGCCTTCAGTGTTCTATTGCTTCGGGAAGACCTCCCCAAACTCACACCGGACCGCATTCGCGGCATCGCTCAAGGACTGGAGATCGACCCCGGAGACATTCAGCAACTCCTCGATAAAACCGCCCAGTTGCCGAAGTTCCAACCGGTCATGCTGAAGCCGGACGCGACGCCCGCCGATATTGCCTACGTCGAATCGCACCGCGTGGAATATCCCGAACTCGAACTTTTGCAGGTCGAGCAGCGCTTCTACCTGAAGCATGAGTTTGCGGCGTCGCTTCTCGGTTACGTGGGAGAAGTCTCCGAGGATATGATCGCGAAGTCCGGAGACCGCTACCGGCCCGGGGACGTGGCAGGCAAATCTGGCATCGAGCGCGAATATAACGATGTACTCAGCGGCCGGGATGGAATGCGGCGAGTGGTGGTGAACAGCCGCGGGCAGGAGATGGGGTCCATGACCACCATCAATGCCCTGCCCGGAAACGACCTGCGCCTGACCATTGACTTTAATCTGCAAATGGCGGCGGAGACCGCCCTTGGGGACCGTTCCGGCGCGGTGGTGGCCATCGATCCCAATACGGGTGAGGTTCTGGCGTTGGCCAGCCATCCCAGCTTTGATCCCAACGATTTCGCGCACCATATTAATCGCAAGGAATGGAGCCAACTGAACACGGATCCGGAACGTCCGCTTCTTGACAAGGCCATTCAGGCCCATCTTGCCCCGGGCTCCGTGTTTAAGATCGTCACGGCGACGGCGGGACTCGAAACCGGGACCATCACTCCGTCATTCACGATTATCTGCCCCGGCTATGTTACCCTCTACGGCCACACCTTCCATGATTGGATTTGGAAAAAACATCGCGGCCACGGATCGGTTGACCTGCACCGCGCCATCGTTGAATCCTGCGATACTTATTTTTACACCCTTGGGAAAATGCTGGGGATTGACAAACTCGCTTACTTCGCCAATCATCTGGGCTTGGGATCGCGCACCGGCATCGATCTGCCGGCGGAGGATCCCGGCCTGGTGCCCACACCGGCTTGGGTGCAAAAGGTCTTCAAGCACAAGTGGTACGCGGGGGAAACCATCTCCGTCGCCATCGGCCAGGGGGCGGTGGCCGTGACACCGGTTCAGCTTGCCTACATGATCGGGGGGGTAGCCCAGGGCGGAGTCTTCCATCGGCCTCATCTGGTCTTCAGGGATGAGCTCGAAGCCCTTGGCCAGGATCCTCCCGGCGGAAGACTTGTGAAGTTCCCTCTCAGTCCGGAGACGGTAGCGGCCGTGACCAGCGGCATGTGGGGCGTGGTGAATGAGGGAGGCGGCACGGGGGCGGGGGCTCGCATTGCCGGGCTCGCCGTTGCCGGCAAGACCGGGACCGCGCAAGTGGTCAGCGTCGCCTTGAAAAACTCGGCGCACAATGCCGATTACAAGAATAACGCCTGGTTTGTAGGCTATGCTCCGGCCAGCAATCCGCAGATTGTGGTGACGGCGCTGGTGATGCACGGCGGCGAATCGTCAGTAGCCTCACCGGTGGCAGGGGCTGTGATCAAAGCATTCTTTGCAGAGAAGCAATCTGGACAAACCCCCGCTTCACACTGGCAGACGCAGGCCAGCCTTGCACCTGTCGTTGGCGGCCACCTCGAACCTCAGAGCGCCAAGAGCGTCGAGGGACCAAGATGAGCTGAAAGACTGGGAATCGTGCTGCGTAAATTCACTTTCCGGGAAATTGACTGGATGATCCTTACCGTGGCGCTGATTTTAGCCGTGGTGGGGGTCCTCGAAATTTACAGCACCACGGTACACTCGCCGCTGGCCGGTGAATACAAGCGTCAAATCGCTTGGGTGGTGGTGGGACTGGCCACACTTTTGGTCGTGAGCCAACTGGATTACCATATCCTGCTGGACCACTCGACCGGCCTCTACATTTTGGGATTACTTGGCCTGCTCGCCCTTCTTGTGGGCGGACACGCTATCGGCGGCGCCCGGCGATGGGTTCGGATTGCAGGATTCACTTTCCAGGTGTCAGAAATTGTCAAGTTGATTATAATAGTATGGGTTGCATCTTATTTCGCGGACAAGAGGACAAAGGCCGTGAGCTGGAGGGACTTGGCAGTCCTGGGAACGATGGTCGGGCTGCCCGCGGCGCTCGTGGCTCTGGAGCCTGATTTGGGGACGGCGCTTACTTTCCTGCCCATCGTTGCGGCGGGGGTTTTCCTGGCGGGAGTTCGTTTCCGCCAAATCGCGGCGCTCGCTCTGCTCGGCGCCTTGATGGTTCCTGTGGGTTGGCATTTCCTGCGCCCCTATCAACGCCAGCGGCTGATGACATTCGTTCACCCGGCAAAGAATGTTCAGGGTTCCGGATATCAAGTCGCGCAATCCAAAATCGCCATTGGGTCCGGTGGATTTTGGGGTAAGGGTATCGGCAAAGGAACACAGAGCCGTCTGGGTTTCATTCCTGTTTCTCATGCGGATTTTATCTTTGCGGCTTTCGCAGAAGAGCAGGGGTTCGTGGGAACTTTTTTGGTTGTGTTACTTTATTTCGTTTTATTGGTGCGTCTCTTGGACGGCGCACAGCTTGCCGGCGACCGTGCCGGTATCTTCTTAGTGGTGGGTCTGACAGCAGTTTTGTTTTTCCAGGTTTGTGTAAATATCGGAATGATGATCGGTCTCTTACCAATTACCGGGATTCCACTTCCGCTCATGAGTCAGGGCGGCTCCTCGGTGCTATTTACCTTTGCCGGGTTGGGCCTGGTCATGAGCGTCAGAATGAAGCGGCTGGTTAATTTATAAGGGCCGGCGGTGGAGGGCCTATTTTCGAAAGGCCTCTTATCAGAGATCCATTTCAATCTTCGGCCAAACACGCTTTGAACATTCCTGAAGTTGTTGGTCCAGCCAACTCGGAACCATTTTTATACGGTTCTGTCCACGATCAAACGATGTTTTGGCGCGCCCGGGGCGAATTGGGCTCCGCAGAGTGCGCGGCCAAATGGCGAGCACCGGAAGTTGATCCTCACCCTGTGAGTCGATCCTTCCGGGTGTTCCAGGAGAGGAGTTTTCATGACCAAGGAAATGTTAATTTCTTCGTCTCCACATGAGACGAAAATCGCATTGTTGGAAGATGATCAGCTTGTTGAAGTCTACTACGAGCGCGACACCGACGTCGGGCTGGTAGGCGGGATTTATAAGGGAAGAGTCAGCCGGGTTCTTCCCGGCATGCAGTCCGCGTTCGTCGATATCGGCCTGGAAAGAGACGCTTTCCTTTACGTCTCGGACTTCTTTGAGGACTCGGACGAGTATGACCGCGTCTTCACAGAAGCCGAGAACAGGGTAGCACGGTTCGATCAGGAGGGCGGTCCGGCTCCCAGCGGGATGGCGGAGCCCGCACCCGCCGGGACTGGATCAGAACTTGCCACCCTTCCCCCCGTCAGCCCGGTGGCTCCGAGCCACCAAAGCGTGGCCGATCCTCATCCTGATCCTGCGCAGGCCGCAACCCCGGCACCCGGGCCGCTTGAGAGCGCGCCCGCCCTCCCTCCTCAATCGCCCGAAGCATCACCCTCACCCGCTCCCACAGACTCTGCCGGGCCGCGCGGTCACGGCTTTCAAGGCCACGGACGCCGCCGACGGGGGCGGAGATTTTCAGGGCACCGGTTCGGCGGGCCAAAATCTGAGATCCATGAACGCCCCCAAGAGCACTCCGGAGAAGAACCCCATCAAGGTCTTGAGTTGTTGCCCGGAGAGTCGCTTGCAAAATACGGCCACGGTGAGCGAGTGGTCCCAACTGAGACGGATTCCATTTCCGAAACTCAGGCCAGTGAGGTTCCTGCCAATTTAGTGAGCGCGGAAGCTCCAAGTGACGCCACGGAGTCCTTGGCGACATCCGCTCCTGAAGCGCTCCCCTTCACCGCCGCAAACACGGAAGCCGCAGAACCGAAAGAACAAAGCCGAGGTGGCGCAATTGTCGGCCCGCCCGATTCAGATAATTCGTTGTCCATGAGAGAGACTGCTGAGCCGGAAACGATCCATACCAATTCTCTTTTGAATCACGTGCTTGCCACGCCTGAGCCCGCTATGGTCGAGGCTCTGCAAGAGGTTGATTCAGAAGTTCGGGAACAAGCACGGATTGATCGTGCCATCCCGGAATCGGGAGAAGCTTTGTCCGCAAAAAGTTCGCCCACACCGGACCAGTCCGCGAGTCTCGAGGCCGGCGCACAAACAGACGCTGGGACAGATCTTCTTGCCGGATCTGAAGATGTGGGGGACCTGCATTCTGGATTCCCCCTCTCACTCGAGGAGGTTGAAACCGGGAGCAGTGACGCCGAAGCCATCCGCGGGGAAGTGGAAGAAATGGGGATGGATGAGGTTGGTGCGGAAAATGCCAAGGCTATTGAGGCAGGCGAAGGCGGAGCAGCGGGAAATGCCACTCCGGACGATTCGCCAACCCCGGAGGGTGGAAGCGCGGATCGCTCTTACACTCTTCGCGAGCCCCAGCAACGCCCCCGATTTGCCCCCCGCCGCCAGCGGCGCGGACGCTTTGGATTCCACGGCACGCGCGAAAGTGGGCGCAAGGATGGCGCGCCCCGGGCCGGCAATTTCCAACCGGTACAGATTAATGAGGTGTTGAAAGAAGGCCAGGAAATCCTGGTGCAAATTGCCAAAGAGCCGCTCGGCACCAAAGGCGCGCGCATCACCTCACACATCGCCCTGCCGGGCCGCTACTTGGTTTATATGCCGACGATCAACCACATCGGCGTATCCCGCAAGATCTCCTCGGAAGAAGAAAGAATAAGGTTGCGAAACACCATTCAGGAAAACCGCGGAAACCTGACTGGTGGCATTATCGTCCGCACCGCCGCTGCCGGACGTTCCGAAGAAGAATTGAAAGCGGACTTGAGATTTCTTGGGTCGGTGTGGAGTGATATTCGCGCCAAGACTGACCGCAGCAAGGCGCCCGCCTTGATCCATCGGGACCTGAATGTGGTCCAACGCACCCTCAGAGACTTGCTCTCCCCGGATTACAAAACCATCCGCATTGACAACGAAGTTGAGTACGAGCAGGTTGTCGATTTCGTCAGCCGCTGTCAACCTTCCTTAGTGGGGCATGTGCGGCTTTACACTCGCGAGGTCCCGCTCTTTGAGGAGTTTGGCGTCCAGCACGAAATTGACAAGGCGCTGAAGCCCAAGGTTTGGCTGAAGTCGGGCGGCTACATTGTGATTAACCAGACGGAAGCGCTGGTCTCGATCGATGTAAACACCGGAAAGTACGTGGGCAAAACCAACCGCCTCGAAGATACCATCGTCAAGGTCAATATCGATGCTGTGAAGGAGATTGTCCGCCAGATCCGGATTCGCGATCTGGGCGGGATCATCGTCATCGATTTTATCGATATGGACGACCGCCGCAACCGCAACAAGGTGGTGCAGGCTCTGGAGGATGCGCTTCGCACCGACCGTGCCCCCACCAAGATCCTCTCCTTCAATGAGTTTGGGCTGGTGGCGCTCACTCGAAAACGGGTGAAGCAGTCTCTGGAGCGCACCCTGTGTGATCCCTGTCCCTATTGCTCGGGCGCAGGCTGGGTCAAGTCGGTGCTCACCGTCAGCTACGAAATCCTGGCGGAAACCCGCAAGATGGGGTCGCAAATCGAAGGCAAAGTAATGACCTTGCGTGTTCACCCCGACGTTGCCCGTGCTTTGAAATCAAGAGACAGCGTGCTGCTCTCCGAAATCGAAAGCGCCACTCACAAAGAAATCGTGGTCAAAAGCGATTTGAACGTCCAGCAGGAACGCTTCGAGATCTTTTGAGCGTCCCAACGGACCATGCCGGTTCCTCATGCTGGCATTGTCCGCTGCCGGCCGCACAGTTTATCTTCCGCAAACGCCGCCATAGCCAGGCAGCGCCCCCGCCGCGGTCCCTCAGCCCTTCTCACCCGCACGGCATTGCCGGATCAATTCGTCCAGCACGGCCACTGGGATGTAAATCTTTTGACCCAGCCGCACAGAGTAGACTTTGCCGTTGGAGAGCCAGCGGTAGAATGTTGCGCGCGAAACGGGAATCCCCGTCCGGCGGCAGAGGATGCGCCAGGCATTACTGGGGGATATCAACGGCAAGGTTGAAGGGTTCTCAGAAGACATGCCGAATTCCCCGTTCGCGTTCGTTTGTAAGATGGCCGTTGGTGTACCCATAATTACCTCACGAAATGGCTTGGCTTTGTGCCCGTCTTAATCTTCGAGAAAGGCTTGCCGGATGCCAGCCAACTTGCGCCGGTCCTGCGCCCGCGAGGTGTCCACCTCAATTTCCGCCACTCCGAATTTGGCGCGGTCCAGAACCATTCGAGTGGGTTGAAAAGAGGAAAAGAGAACCGGTTCCCGGGTTTGACGGTCGTGTTGAACGCATCTTCCCGACCCGTCCGGTGATGCGGGGAAAACACAACCCTTTTCAGAACATCGGGGTGCGAATGACTCCTCGCGGTGAACGGACAGCGAGGCGGGTGCGGCGTGTGACCATAGACTTTGCCACGACGCGGGTTCAACGGTCGCGATGGGTATTGGATTGGAAGGTGCAGGAAGCCCGACCTCTGGTAATTGTGTGTTGCAGTCCGGGTATGAAGGCAATGCTTGTGGTGATCCCATGAAGATTTCTCCTCTCGGCAGAGTTTGATAGAGATTGAATTCCTTTTCGTGAATAACAAGGCAGTCACGACCTGCGCGAGGGGGTCTGGGGCGTCATCAAGACGCGAGTTTTTCGTGATGCGTGCCCAGCAGGGGCGCGCGGAAGCACCCGCCACAAGAATCCTGCTCAGGTCAGGCTACCCGTAGCGATAAAGCCCAGGCAACTTGCGATAGACCCGATTGGGATAAACGGCCGATTGAATCGTGTGAGTTTCAGGAAGGTCTCCGGCTTCCCGGGTGGAAAAGACGCAAAGAACTGCTTCCACCTCCTGCGCCGCGATTCCGGTAAACGCTGGCGCTGGCATCCTATTCAACGAGCCCTCTAATTTTCAAGACGCTACATTGCCACTTGGTGCATAACCCAGCCAAACCAACGTTCGGCCGGGCTTGCCAACCTGCATGAATGCTTCAAGGTGCGCAAAATTCGCGGGCTGTTCTCCAGTCAGCCGAGTCCACATCTTCTTCACTTCTGACAAGAAGAGGCAGGAGTGTTCTGCCTCTAGCGATTATTAATGACTTAGTAATTTACCATATGGTAATAGACTTTGTCAAGAGGAAATTGCGACGAGAGCGGGTTCCTTGCGAAACAAGGAGTTCGAACCTTAATTTGTGGGATCAGGACGAAGAGTTGAATGCAGCCAGGAGAATCTTACCCTGATGGGAGCGGCGGCAAAGAGACCGTTCAACATTGGGCGCACGGCAGCAGTCCCATTGACAGAGCTAAATTCGTTGCTCTGCGGGAAATTCGTCCTTCGAACCGCGAAGAGCGCGATACCAACTCGCTGCTTTCGGGATGCCGGCAGGAAGCCAGGAGCGTAATGTAACCGGAAGCGTACCATTTCGCGACTTTGCCGCGGCGAACGGTGGTCAAGATATGAAAATCATCCGCCTCCGTAAGACCCATTCACGGCTTGGGACAGCTTTGGTCAAAAACCAAGAAAGCAAGCGAGTTCCCGCCGGACCTGCAACAAAAATGCAACGGGGTAAGACTGTCCCTGCCCACCGCTGGGGTCTCTACAATTAGACCTTAGAAGCGAAGCCTTCCGGCATAAGCACGCATGAGGTCGGGAATCCAGACCCTAACGTTGACGGAGCCGGATGGCTTGCACAGAAACGATGATGGGCGGCGACTCTCCTTCAGTTTCGCGGAGCAGAGTCTTCATGTACCCCAGCATCTGCCCCAGCATTTGTTCCGCTTGTTCATGCTGCCGTATTCTTATCAGCAGGTCAAACGCCTTTCGGAAATTCCAGTCCATTGAAGCGCCTTCGCCGCTCATCACAGACTTACCCCTCCTTGAATTGTGACGCCATGATGCCAGCGTCGCTCGACCGATCCCCTCTTGGGGCGATCTGAAGAAGCGGATCACCCCCTGTCCTGAATCA
This sequence comes from Terriglobia bacterium, assembly GCA_035531475.1. GTDB lineage: Bacteria > Acidobacteriota > Terriglobia > UBA7540 > UBA7540 > CALCEB01. The sequence continues at coordinate 41,453 of DATKST010000152.1, read as the reverse complement.
ATCCTTTATTCTAATATCACAACTGTCCATTAACTTCCATAGTATTTATATTAATAATTAGATAACTTATGCATAAATATACCTCAAAACGAGCCCTTCAAAGAGACGTTCGTGCCATCTCTTGAGTAACCTGGGTAAATTCCCCGCCATTTACCGGGAAACTCGAAGACAATGCCAGTTCAGTTGTGTCGAAGAGATACAGAATTCGACGTTTGAATCATCGCTCAATTGCCCCGGCGCGAACTCAGCTCATGGACCACTTTCACAAGTTCGGTGACATTCTTGGCTGGCGTATCCGGAAGAATGCCATGTCCCAGGTTGAAAATATGCCCTGGCCGCCCACCGGCCTGGTCTAAGATCCTCTGCACCCGGCGGCGAATGAATTTCGGACCAGCAAACAGGGCTACAGGGTCAAGATTACCTTGCACCCCAACCTTACCGCTTAGCCTGGACCATGCCTGGTCCAGCTCCACATGTGCATCCAGCCCGATGACGTCTCCTCCTGCTTCTTGCATCAACTCCAGCAGCATCGCGGTGCCCACCCCGAAGTGGATCACAGGCACATGCCGGCCGATTCCACAAATCATTTGGCGCGTGTAAGGAAGAACAAACTCTTTGTAATCAGCAGGTCCAAGGCACCCCACCCAGGTATCAAATACCTGAACTGCCTGCACACCCGCGTCGACTTGAGCGTGTACATAGCAGGCCAAATTTCGGGCCAAGTGCGTCATCAGCACCCGCCAGGCGCCGGGGTCCCGGTACATCAAGGTTTTGGTATGACGGAAATTTCTCGATGCCCCTCCCTCTATCAAGTAGGACGCCAATGTAAACGGCGCTCCCGCGAAACCGATCAGGGGGAGTAATGGGTCCATTTGGTTCCGAGTCAAGCGGATCGCTCTCATCAAGTAGCCCAACGAATCCAAAGGATCGACTTCCTTGAGCCGGTCTATATCCGCCACCCGGCGCAACGGCGGTTGGATGACGGGACCTTCGCCTTTCTCGTAAGCCAGCTTGAAACCCAGCGGCTCGGCAATCAGCAAGAGATCGGCAAAAATGATCGCGGCGTCCACCCCCGTGCTCCGCGCCGCAGAAATTGTGACCTCCGCGACCATCTCCGGATTCTTGCAGAGGTCGAGAAATGGCACGCGGGCGCGAAGCTCACGGTATTCCTTTTGGTAGCGGCCTGCCTGCCGCATGAGCCAAACCGGCGTTCGGTCCACCGCTTCGCGGCGGCAAGCTTTCATGAATCTCGAATCAAGATAAGGAGCGCGCCCAGCCGCCTGATCTTTGGCTGTTACGGCCGGACCGGCAAGAGGTCCCTTCGGCTGGAGAAAACTAGGCATCACGAGTTCAACCTCAGTGGCGCTTGGCGCAGCCCGGTCTTACCCGCGTCGAACCCTGCCCAAGCGATAAATCGGATATTGCAGTGCATTACTCTATAGACTACGTAAGATTTAGGCTTCCCGCAAACACAACAGGGATGATGGGGGCTCATTCCCTCGTCCGCGGCAATCCAACACAATAGCGATAAACCACACAGTGCCGCCCTGCGGCTGGACGCAAAGGGAGCCACTGTGTCGCCACGCCCATCCGTCTCTTCCAAAAGTCGGGGGCAGGGCAAGTCCTGGATGGCCGTGAAACAAGTGAAAGCAGAAGGTGCGAAGGCCTGCTGAAGGGCGCGTTACGAACGGCGGCTACGGTTGCCCTTCAAGATGCGTTATTTCGGCGTGCAGGTTATAGGCAGGGAATTGACCGTCGGAAGGCTTCAGGTCCCATACCGCCATCACCGCCGAGCCCTGGTAAATGCGTTCAAAGCCCGATTCCGATTGCGAGATCGTCTCAATGGGGGCAATCCACCAGCGAATGGCCGGATCGCCTTTTAGTTGAATCTTGAGGCGTTGCCACTCATCAACGACCGTCAGGGACGGCGAATCGATTTCCCCTTTGAATTCCAGCGGGTGACGCTCTTTTCCAGCTTCAAAGTAGCGGTCGGGCGAATTGGGTGCAAGCAGATTCAGGACCAGCTCGAGGCCGAACGCCGTGCGGGGAACGGCGTTAGCGTGAGGCAGGATCGAGAATTTTGACAGACATTCGATCACCAACCGCTCGCCGCCGGTCCGTACTCGAAACCGTTTTGTGGCATCGTAGCCTGTCCTCAGACTCCCAGTTTGGAAATGCCATGCCTGCCGGAACTCCCATTCATTCGTGCCATCCCACGGCTCCTTCAGCTTCCACGGACCCGCAGCAAGCAACTGATTTTCCTCGAGGTTTAATTCCGCAAAGTCCTGGAAGGTTTTTGAAGCGGGAAACAAGGTGGTGCGGAAGGCGTGGCGGGCATAATGGTCATAACGCAAAAGAGCGCCCAGATTAGCCTCTTTGCTCCACACCTGGTCGTGAATGGAAGCGGGGCCTTCTTGCGGCGTCTGTTTCGTGGTGAATTGCTGGCGGACCAGATCGTGATAGGCCTCGGGCCGCCGCATGAGCGAATTGATCAATTCCACTCCTGCCGGCTTGAAGCGCAAACTGGAAACCGTCGCGCCATCGGCGGGACGCGCAATCATTCCGAACACCCGGTTTTCCAAACAAAGCTCCGGCTGGCCGTCGGCGTCGAAATCGGCCACCTGCGCGTCGAGCGGGGAATCTCCGTTCAACCCATCGAACTGGTCAAGCAGCACTTCCGCTTGAATTAGATTGGCCAACAAACCACTGCGCAGGTGGGGTGCGTAAAGTCCTCCAAACACCCCGTGCCAATAGGCGTCGTTGCATTGTGCGGCCAGCAGATGGGTTTGGGCGCGATCCAGTATGCTGTGTCGCTCCGTGCCGGGAACGGTGGCCAGCCGCGCCGTGTGCCACCGCTCCACGGCTCGCAACACCAGCTTCTGCATCTGGTTCGACTCCGCATATTTGCCCAGGAAGTTGAGCCAAACTCCACCCCGCATGAAGCGCTGCAGACGCTTGCCTTGAGGCATTTTTTCCACGTCGCTTAAACACGCCGTCAGCTCGCGGCAGGCGGGGTTTGGCAGCGCCCAGGACATCATCTCCGCATAGGAAGCCGTGGGCAGATAGATTCGTCCTTTGGGCTTCTGGACGGAAAAATGATCCGCCAGCGTAACCGTTTCCAGCCAGTCCCCCGCCTCATCGATCGCCGTAAGAAAACGTTCCAGCCATCCGTTCGTATAGCAGTGCTCGTAGGTTCCCGGCCACACTCCGAATTTCTCGCAATCGTCGCCCACCGCAAACAGAGCGCCTGGCGTCCCCTGGCCCCCGCGCAATATTTCCAGAGTCTCATCGGGCTCGCGAAAAGGAATTGTATATCGGAGTGATTGGAGGCTTGGAAAAAGATGCAGCGCGGCGCCGGCGTCTTCGGTGATGTAAGCGCCTTGAAGCTGTGCGGGTTCGAGGCCGGCGGCGATGAAATGAGAGTCATCCAGAATGGTGTAATGGACCCCGGCTTTAACCAGAGGTTGGATCAAACCCTGTTCCCACACCCGCTCCGCCACCCAGATGCCTTGCGGGCTCACGCCAAAATGTCGATGAAGATACCGCGATTGCCTTTCGATCTGGGCGGCTCTTTCGCGGTCGGGAATGGAGACCAGAATGGGCTCGAAATAGCCACCGCCCAGCATTTCGATCTGGCCCCGGCCCGCCAGTTCCCGTAACACCTCCAGGAATTCAGGATGGTGTCTCTCGATCCACTCGAGCAAAACTCCCGAATAATGAAGAGTCATTTTGATCCGTGGATGGCTGCGCAGGGCCTCCAGAAAAGGGTGGTACGATTTCTGATAAGCCTCTTCAATCACGTGATCGAAATTTCCCACGGGTTGATGAGAGTGAATGACCAGGGCCAGCGCTACTTTGCTCAAATTTGAATCCTTTCCGGCCGGCTGAAGGGGTCCGGGTTACCCGTGTTTCCGGCGCGTTGGCCGCTGCGAGTGTTGGCTCTGAGTCCCGGCATTTTTCGAGAATAGTTTCCGGTGGCTTGCTGACTTCCTCATGTTTAGAATAGGTCAAACAATGTTACGCGCCGGTAAAAATATAATAAGCTTAGAATCGTGGAGACGAGGGTTATCAGAATAAAATGTCACCTCTCGCATCCAGCACCTTGCTGAACCAATTGTATCCATCATGCGAAGCGAAGCGTCTCGAACCTTGGTTGAAATTAAAGTCCTCCGATCCTTCGCGGAGTTTACCCTGAGCGAAAAAGCGGGATACATTGCTCCGGTCAGGATGACAAGCGAAGGGCTCGCGATGCCACGCTTTAAGCCGCTTTCCAGCATCCTTTTAGTCTATGATGAAAGGTAGCCCTGTGAAGATTCCTCTGCGACCCAAGGATTTTGTGGCAGGCGTGGCCAAGGGAAAGCCCGGGCCGGCGTATTTCCTGCGAGGCCCGGACCGCTTCCTGCATGAGGAGTGCCGCAACGCCATCATCGAATCGATTCCGGACGGGCTTCGGGAATGGTGCCTGGCGGACGTCGAGTTCAAAGCCGGTGAATTGCAGACCGCTCTGGAGAATGCTTTCCAGATGCCGATGCTCGGCGGCCACAATTACCTGCTGTTTTCAGACCCGGACGATTTCCGCCACGTCGATGAGGCGGACCAGAAAGCGTTGGCGGCCTATCTTGCCAAGCCTTCTTCCTTTGCCACCATCGTCTTCACGGCTTACGAGCCGGACCGCCGCCGGACTTTCATCCAAACCCTTGAAAAAATGGCTGAGGTGGTTGAAATGACCCCGATGGGCCGCCCGGAAGCCGTAGCGTGGTTGAAACAATATCTGGAAAGGCGCGGCATGGCCATTGACCCCGACGTTGCCGATGGGGTTGCCGCCCGCTTTGAGATGGGTAGCGACCGGTCCGGCAAAGGTGGAAACGGCGTCAACCTGCTGTGGATGCGAACCGAAATTGAAAAGTTGATCACGGCCCACTACGGGGCGAAAAAACTCGAGAAGGAAAATCTGGAGCTCATTTTTGCCATGCGGGAGGAGCATGAAATCGGAAAGTTGCTGGTGGCGCTTGCCGACCGGCAATTGAGCCGCGCCCTTCACACGTTGCGAGTGCTGCTTGCCAGCAAAGAGCCGGAAACCCTCCTGCTCTGGTGCATTGGCGACCTGTTCCGCCAAGCTCTGAAGTCGGCGCCCGCCACCGGCTACGGCCGTCCCGCTTGGAACCGCGGCGGAAATCCTTACGCCACCTTTGAGGTTGCCCCGCGCGCCTTGAAGACCTATTCGCGGCCGGAACTGCTCCGCGCCCTGCGCCTGGTGCGGGCGGCGGACTTGAATATCAAATCTTCCTGGAAGGATTCCCGGGTTCTGCTTGAATCCTTGATCTGGCAGATCATGGTGGGAGGAGATGCGGGCCTGGCCGCAGGGTCATTGACGGAAGCCGCTGGCGCCTTGCCGGAATGAAGTTTCCGCCCCCCTCGTCCCGCGCTCTCCCCGCTGGGGCAAAGCGTGGTGGGTCAGTGTGCTGTCGCGGCGGCCTCTGACCGCCGAATTTTATTTTTCGACAGTTTCCGGCGGTCAGAGACCGCCACTACAGCCACGAATGGGACTAGCCCAGCGCTTGAATATGATGGCTGAGCCTGGACTTATATCTTGCCGCAGTGTTCCGGTGCAAAATACCATTATGGACGGAGTGGTCGATCAACGACAATGTGGGAAGAAGCAAGGATTGCGCGGAAGTCTTATCCTTCTCGTCAATCGCGGCGCGCAGCCGTCGAATCTGGTTGCGCAGCTTGGACCGGTGGGCGCGATTGCGCTCGGTCCGGACAAGGGTTTGCTTGATACGCTTTAGTGCGGATTTGTGACTTGCCACAGAAACTCCTTGTAAAAAGAATACAGATAGAAAGAGTACCAAATCATTAAAAAACGGTCAACCGCGAGGATAACATGGAGCAGTCGAACACCAAGACGGACCTTAATATTTTGATCGATGCGGGACGGATTGCCCAAAGGATTGGCGAGCTGGGCGCGCAAATTTCTTCCGACTATCGGGGCAAGCCCCTGCGGCTTGTGGGCGTCCTGAAGGGGGCCTGGGTGTTTCTGGCGGATTTGGTCCGCGCCATTGACCTTGAAGACCTAACTGTCGATTTTCTGGGCGTATCGACCTACCGCAATTCCACCCGCAGCTCCGGCGAAGTGATGATTACCAAGGACCTTGACCTGAGCATCGAGGGCGTTGACGTCCTACTGGTGGAGGACATTTTGGATACGGGCGAGACGCTGCACTACCTGATGGGCGTCCTAAGAGCCCACAAACCGCGAAGCGTGAAGGTGGTGGCACTGCTCGACAAAATCTCACGCCGCACCCGCCCGGTCACAGCCGGCTACATTGGTTTTGAAATTCCCGATGAGTATGTGGTGGGTTACGGGCTGGATTACGCCCAGAAATACCGGCAGTTCCCGGAAGTCCGCTTCCTGAAAAACGTCTCGGCACCTTAGGACCGTAAGCGCGACCCTTGCGGCCGCCCGAACAGATCCGGCCGCCGCCGCTGCCTTAGCCAGGACCTGCAGCAGAACCCTTGTTGAGGGAGACGCGGCTACCTCTGCAGAAACTCGATGCGTAAGTCATTTAGATTCAGCATTCGCTCTCCTCTGGCGACGCGTCGAGTTTCTGCCAATGATGGGCAGCCAAAAGGCTGTCAATGCTCAGAATGACAGGCGAAGGGATCAGGATGACAGACGCTTTCATGTCGTCCGCCCGGCCTAGCGAGAACCTGCATGACTGATTTTTCCACGCCGCTGATGAGGCAATACCAATCCATCAAGGAACGTCACCCGCAGGCGCTCCTGTTCTTCCGCCTGGGGGACTTCTACGAGCTTTTCTTTGACGATGCTGTCACCGCGGCGCGTGAGCTGCAAATCACCCTCACATCCCGCAACAAGGAAAAGGGACAAGCCATTCCCATGTGCGGTGTTCCCTACCATGCCGCCGATGGCTACATCGCCAAGCTGGTCCGCAAAGGGTTCCGTGTCGCCATTTGTGACCAGATGGAGGATCCGCGCCTTGCCAAGAAGCTCGTGAAACGCGAAGTGACCCGGGTGGTTTCCCCCGGTACTTCAATTGACATGCAGTCGCTCGAGCCGCGCGCCAACAATTACCTGGCTGCCGCCTTGGAGCGCGACGGCGCGATCGGCCTGGCGCTCGCCGACCTTTCCACCGGACATTTTCTGGCCACGCAATTTGCCGGCGCGGAGTCCCGGACGCGATTTCGCGAAGAGCTTGAACGGATGCAGCCCAGCGAACTGCTTCTTCCCGAAACCTCCGAATCCAACCGGAGCGCGGCAAGGGATCCCTTTTCAGCAGCGCCCGGAACGTCCGGGTGGGAAACTGTCTTGAAAAATCCCGCCACGGAGTCGATGGCCCGGATGACGCGAACCCGGCTCGACGAATGGGTCTTTGCCGAAGAGTACGGCGAGCGCCTGCTGCGCGAGCACTTCCACGTTGCCACGCTGGCCGGTTATGGATTGGAAGGCCATCCGCTGGCGGCGGCGGCGGCGGGCGCCGTCCTTCACTATGCTCGCGAGACGCAGCGCGGCTCGCTTTCCCACTTTGACGGCGTGCGCTTTTACCAACAGCAAGACTCGCTGATCCTCGATCCGGCCACGCTCCGCAACCTGGAACTCCTTGAGCCGGCTTTTGGCGGTCCCAAGGATTCAACCCTTTTCGCCACGCTCGATCAGTGCGCCACGTCATTCGGCGCGCGCCATTTGAAGAGCTGGATGCTCCATCCTTCGCTTGACCCGCTGGAGATCGAAGCCCGATGGGATGCAGTCGGCGAGCTTGCCCGGGAAACCATCGGCCGTGAGGAACTTCGGAAAAAGTTGGGTGGCATTCAGGACCTGGAGCGCCTGCTGAGCAAGGTGACGCTCGAAACCGCCAACGCCCGCGACCTGCTGGCCCTCAAATCCTCCATCGCTTGCCTGCCGGCGCTCCACCAGGGTCTCGCTTCGTTCCAGTCGCCGCGTCTCCGGCGGCTGTCTGAAGATTTGGACGATCTTGTGGACTTGCACGAGCTGCTTGAGAAATCGATTCACCCGGAGCCGCCCGTTTTGCTGACCGAAGGTAATTTGATCCGGCCCGGATACCACGCCGAACTTGACGCGCTGTGCGCATTGGCCCAGAACAGCAAGCAAATTGTTGCCCAGATCGAAACGCGCGAGAGGGAACGGACCAGGATCGGCTCGCTGAAGGTGCGCTTCAACAATATCTTCGGGTATTACATTGAGATCTCGAAAGCCAACCTCTCATTGGCTCCTCCGGATTATGAGCGCAAACAAACGCTGGTGAATGCGGAGCGTTTTACCACGCCGGAGCTGAAGGAACTGGAAAGCAAAATCCTGGATGCTGAAGAACGGCGGGGCGTGTTAGAGCGCGACCTCTTCCTTGAGATTCGCGGCCGAGTGGGCGCAGAGGCACGGCGCATCCGGCGCACGGCGGCCGTCCTGGCGGAGCTTGACACGTTGGGGTGCTTTGCGGCTTTGGCGGTTTCGCGGAACTATCACCGTCCCACCATTTCCGCGGATGGTGAACTGATGATCGGGCAGGGCCGCCATCCCGTGATCGAGCGAATCGCCGGACAGGGCCAGGGTGGAAATTTCGTTCCGAATGACCTGTATATGAATGCAAGTTCCGACCGTATCCTGATCATCACCGGTCCCAACATGGGCGGCAAATCAACCTACCTGCGCCAAGCCGCCCTGATCGCACTCATGGCTCAGATGGGCAGCTTTGTGCCGGCGGAGCAGGCCAAGCTTCCCGTGCTCGACCGCATTTTCACTCGCATCGGCGCTTCCGACAATCTGGCCCAGGGCCGCTCCACTTTCATGGTGGAGATGACGGAAGCGGCAGGCATCCTGAACACGGCGACGCCGCGCAGCCTGGTTTTGCTCGATGAAGTGGGGCGCGGAACCGCCACGTTTGACGGGCTGGCCATCGCCTGGGCGGTGGTCGAACACCTTCAGAATCACGCCCAGGCGAAGACGCTCTTCGCGACCCACTACCACGAGCTGACCGAACTGGCAGAACTGCTTCCGGGTGTGAGGAATTATCATGTGGCCGTGAAGGAATCGGGTACGAACATTGTTTTTCTCCGCAAAGTCGAACCCGGCAGCGCCGATAAGAGTTACGGAGTGGAGGTGGCCCGCCTCGCCGGATTGCCGATCGCCGTCGTGGAGCGGGCAAGGGAAATCCTGAAGCGTCACGAACAGAGTGAGCACACCCTCAGCGAACGGCTGGCGGGAGGAAATGGCTTGGGCCGGAATGAACCGGTTCAACTGACGATCTTCACGCCGCTTAATGAGGGCATCCTGCGGGCCATTGAGGAAGCTGACCTTGACCACATGAAGCCGATCGAGGCCTTGAACCTTCTGGCCGAACTTAAGAAGCAGATTCAATCATGACGGCGCCCCTGGCAGAGACCATGCGGCGGTCTTCACTCAAATCCGATCACGGCAACCGCAAGGCGTTTCGTGCAGCCATTCTTCCCCGCCGCCTTAGCTTGGGCTTAATGTCCGGCACGTCAATGGATGGGGTGGATGCGGCGCTGGTTGAGATCAGCGGGCCTCCGGATCATCCGCGTGTCCGGCTGCAAGCGTTCGGCGGCGCTCCCTATCCGGCTTCGCTTCGCCACCGGCTTTTGCGGATCGCTTCGGGTTGCGCAACCACCACGGCGGAAATCAGCGAGCTGAATTTTCTGGTGGGTGGCGCATTCGCCCAAGCGGCGCTTGCCGTTTGCCGCAAAGCTCGCGTGGATCCCGGCCGGCTCACCGTGATCGGCTCGCATGGACAAACGGTTTTTCATCGAGGGCAAGCGATGTCTGCTCTTGAAAAACGGCGCGGCCATTCAGCAATCCCCAGCACCTTGCAAATTGGCGAGGCCGCCATCATTGCGCGGCGAACCGGGGCCCGGGTGATCGCCGACTTTCGCGTGGCGGACATGGCGGCAGGCGGAGAAGGCGCGCCGCTGGTTCCGCTGGTTGATTATCTGCTGCTCCGAGACCTGAAAGTAAGCACGATTGCGCTGAACATCGGCGGCATTGCCAACATCACCGTCATCCGTGCGGGCAGCAGGCAGGAGGATGTCTATGGGTTCGATACCGGACCGGGCAACATGGTGATGGACGCGTTGGTGCGGTTCGCTACGAAGGGCCGGAGGAGTTTTGACCGAAATGGGCGAATGGCTTCGAGTGGAAGAATGATTGAGGAGATTCTGGACGAGGTCCTGCGCATGCCATTTTTCTTGCGCCGCCCGCCGAAGAGTGCAGGCCGCGAGCAATTCGGCGAAGCCTTTGTTGCCCGCTTCTTCAAAATGAAACGCAACCGGACGCATGGCGACCTGATTGCCACTGCCGCCGAGCTGACGGCCCGGTCGATTGCACTCGCGGTCAAGAGGTTTGTTCCTTCAAAAAGCGGCATATGGCGCTTGGTGGTTTCCGGTGGTGGATCGCAGAACCTATTTTTGCTTGCCCGACTCTCCGCTCATCTTCCGAGTTTTGAATTGCGCCGTTCCGACGATTTCGGGCTGCCTTCAGATGCGAAAGAGGCGATTGCTTTTGCGCTCCTGGCGGATCGCACCCTGCAAGGCTTGCCCGGCAACCTGCCGCGCGTGACGGGGGCTCGAAAAGAGGTAGCGTTAGGGAAACTCTGTTATCCCTTGTAACCCAAGTGCCAAAGGCTCAAGATCAGGCATTCGCGCAAGGAATAGAGGGTGCGAAGGAAAGGGTCATTTTCAATCGAGCTGTTCGGGACGGGCGAGCCGAAGGCTTTGATTCCCAAGGCCGCCATCATGACTTTGACGCGATAGAGGTGAAAACCGTCGCTGACCGCGATGCACGTTTGGATGTGGCGGCGAGCCAACAGGCGAGCCACCGCCATGACGCTTTGGTGGGTTGTGGATCCGGAGGGCGCCGCCAGGATCTTCTCCGCCGCCATGCCCTGCTGAATCAAGTAATCGCGGCCTACACCCGCTTCGGTGAAATGGGGATCGCCGCCGCTGCCTCCCGTGGTGATTACGAGTGGCGCCAGTCCTTCTTCCTCCAGATCGAAGGCGTGGTCCAGGCGGGCTTTATAGACGGGGGATGGATTGCCGTTGTACTCCGCTGCGCCCAGCACCACGATGGCGCCGGCGCGGCTCGCTTCATCCGCGTGGGCCGCGCGCCGGACGGAACGGTAGAGCGACAACTCGGCACGAGCGGTCAGGATCACCGCCACCAGGAACAGGGCAAGAATAATAATGCGGGTCGGCAGACGGCTCAGCCGAAAAACTCCTGTAATTCTTCTTCTGAAATCAGCCCGGCGCGCAGCACGCGCGGGTACTCCCCGCAGAGATCGACGACGGTGGAGGCCAGTTCCCCGCCGCTCGGTCCCGCATCGAGAATCAAAGGCAAGTCACGGCCGACTTGTCTTTCCACTTCCTCGGCGGTGCTGCAGGCGGGGTGTTCAGTGAGGTTGGCGCTGGTGCCGGTGAGGGGCCGGCCCACGGCTTTGATCAATTCCAGCGCGAAGTCAGATTGGGGACAGCGCAAGCCCACATTTCCGGTGTTACCCGTCACCTTGTAGGGGATCAATTGCGAGGCCGGCACTACCAACGTCAGCGGCCCCGGCCAATATTTTGCGGCGAGTTTGAAGAACAGGCCGGGAGGATTGCTGGTGAGGTCGGCGGCTTGGTCAAGTGAGGAGACCAGGAGCGGCAGCGGGCGATTGGCGGCACGGCCTTTGATGCGGAACACCTCGCTGACCGCAGCCAAGTTCAACGGATCGGCGCCGAGCGCGTAGAACGTATCGGTGGGAAAAGCCACCACCTTGCCGCCGTGAATCAAGCGCACCGAATACTCGATCGCTGCCTCGAGGCGCGTATCATCGACTTTCAAAATTTGTGCCATGATACCATCCGGTTGCAGGGATTCAGCTCGGTCCGCTGACGCTAACATACCGTCCCGCAGAGGTCAAGATCCGGTCACGGCTCCGTTTTTGGTGCTTGCTTCCCCAATTCAAAAGTTCTCCCTACAGCGGTTGCAGCGGGCGAAGACGGCATTCCCCAGCATCTGCTCATGATCCGAGCTTACGCAACAAACGGGGCGTGAGCCACCAGACCAGCAGGCCCAGCCCTTTGGTGGGGGATCCATCAAAACGGATCAGGCAACAGCCGCCTTTCTTGAATGCCACGTTGGCCCGGTTGCCAGCCCCCATCAGGGTGCACGCGAGCCGGCTGAGATCGGGCTCGTGCCCCACCAGAATCACATTTTTGCGCTCGGCATGGGTGGTGAGAAAAGCAGTCAACTCCTCCGGCGATCCATCCGGCGCCAGCGCCTCACACCGGTCGAGCGGAGGCTGATCGTCGATCGCTCCCGCCACTACCACTCCGGTCTCGGCGGCTCGCACCAGAGGACTGGTTACAACCCAATCGAACTCAACGCCCATCCGCTTCAGGCCACGGCAAATTTCCTTCATCTTGATCTTGCCCTCCGCCGTCAACGGGCGCTTGGCATCGGATTCAAATCCTGGTCCTTCCGCCGCGGCCGCATCGCCATGGCGCATCAGATAGAGATGATGACCCTGGTTCCCGGTAGATTTAGGTTTTGCAATCTTCTCAGCCGTCATTCGTTTCTCCCCTTTCTGGATGGCAACCCCTTTCTAAGTGGATTGGCAAGGTGCAAACTGCCGGTAGCCCGGATTATTCACGATCTTTTGCTCGTGGACGGTCGGAAATTCGTGAATAATCCGGGCCAGGTCAATGCTGTTCGCTTAAGGTCCGTTCGAGAATAATGCACACGGTTGAACCAGAGCCCCTCACCCACCGTTGTGCGGTTCCCCCACTCCCCGCAGGCGGGGAGTGGGCCGGGGTGAGGGGTCAGGCGACGCCTCTGACATCAAGATCATGAGACTCACCTTAACTAAACAGTATCCGGGCTAGGGTTCTTCAATCACATTGGCTTCGATAACCTTGGCGTCAGCCCACCGTGCTTCAAACTCTACCAGGAACTGTGCAACCAAACGGGATTCGCGAACCAGAATGAGGTTTTCAAAATTCTGATCTTCCGCTTCCGCCGTCCAATTGTAACTCCCGGTGAGAACCGCCTTGCCGTCCAGCAGCGCAAACTTGTGGTGCATTTTGGAGCCCGGACCGAGGCGGCCATAAGCCAGCCGCACCGCAAACCTGGGGCGCACCATCAGTTCGCGGATGGAACCGGATTCCTCGTATTTGTTCCGGTCAATCACCAAGCGAACTTTGATTCCGCGCGTTGCGGCTTCGTTCAAAACGCGGTACAACCTGCGGCTGTTGAAACGGTAAATCGCGAGGTCCAGTGAACTGTCCAGTTCCCGGACTCGCTTTTCAATCCATCCCTCAACACTCAACGCACCGCTGAAAATGGTCTCTGGATGGATTGGTTCGCCCATGATTCGTCACAAAGGTCCGCGACATTCGCACTTCATTCGGAAGTTATTCGTCTTCGCGATAGAAGATAATAACAGCGCCCTCCGGTTTCGAGGCTGCCGGGATAAAACCCAGTGACGTGGTAGCCGGCGCTAAGATACCGCTGAAAAGCCTGGCGCGTTCGAAGCCTCCATTGCAGGCCAAGCCGCGGCGAACCCTCACGGATGGCATCGGTGTCGGGCGGGATTTCCAGCAACAGGCGGGGCGCGTCCAGGCGCAGGTGGATTCGCCCGTTGGTTAGAAAACGCCGGGAATCGATCCCGGTCTCATTGATACAAGGGGCCGGCTTCCAAGCCGGTTGGCTTTGATTCCCGAATAGCCGGTTTTCCACATGCTTGGAGCCAATGCGCCAGTTCACCACAAACCGGTCGCTGGGCAATCCTTTTTCGATGCGGCTTGGAAACTGGCCATAGTAGTTCGGGATGTATTCTTCCACCTCCGCCCCAAGGCGCAGGAGATTTAGGGCGGCGTTGCGGCTCTGCAACGGATCGTAGGTCCAGCCAATCGACTTGATACCCTGGGTGAGCGCCAGCTTGCGGTGCATCAGCTTCATCCGGAAACCCAGCCCCCGGTCGCGAAACCCGGTCAACACCGCCATCATGTGCGACCAGTGCAGAAATCTGCCGTGCCGCCGGGCAAGGAAGGCATAGAGAAAGCCCACGACCTTTCCGCCCACCAGCGCGCCGAGCACTGCCCCGCCATTTTTCTGCGTCACGCTCAACACTTCCGCCGCCACCGCGTAAGTGCCCCACACCTGTTTTTGCACCTCTTCGCACTGGCGGAATTCTTTCATGTTACGCAAAGGACGAATCAATGGTTTTTGCATGGGATAAGTCTGCAAGTCTCAAGTTTACTAAGCAAGCGAGCCCGGGTCATCCCGAAATCGACAGCCCCAATTGCCCTGCTGCCGGGACGATCAAGGCAGGACTCCACCACGGAAAGAAGTTGGCGAAGCTCTACCGCGCAATCGGCCAGAACCTTCTCATGGGTGATGGTGCGGGGAAACTTGGCGGCGTGCGATCCCGCCAGTTGCGCACCGCGGGCGCGGAAGGAACGGCATAGAACGTGGAATCCACTTCCACGCTTGGAAACCGCCGCGCGTATTCAGCAAGAAATTGGGCAGAGGCCGTGCCGGGCGGATAGAACGGTCCCACCCAACCCGGTCCGCTCCAGCTTGAAGCGCCGACCAGCAGGTTGGGAACCGCGCTGCCGGGAAGACTTTGGGGCGGTGCGTCACTCACCGCACATGCCGCGCCTCGGCGCGCCGCAGGCACAGGGTCCGGGATTTCCGCTCGCTGTCTGGCTGGAACCGCCCGAAACCGCGAAGGCCGAAAGCAGGCGGTCAACGCGGGGGCTCTCGCACTGGCGGCATGACACGTCCGCTTCGTGGTTTTGAACGAGTTGCTCAAATTTTGCGCCGCACTCGCGGCATTGATATTCAAAGATCGGCATCGGGAAACCTCGATATGAATATATCGAAGCCGGAACCGGTTTTCAATCACCGAATGCGCCCTTTCTGTGCATCCCAAGGGGGCGAGGTTTCTCAAAACCGCATTTTTATTAGGTTTTTTAGCGCCAATTCGCAAAAATGGCTTGACAGGCGCTGGGTTCTTGCATACATTGTGAACTAAATTCTCAGTTGAGGGGCTCAGAAATCCCTAAGAGAGAGGAGTTGCAATGGCGAAGACGAAGACAATGACAAAATCCCAGGTGGTGGGGCATCTCGCCGAGAAGGCCGAGATATCCAAGAAGGCGGCCAATGCCGTGCTCGAGGAAATCGCGCATCTGGCTACCAAAGAAGTGAAGAGCGGTGGGCAGTTCGTGATCCCAGGACTCGGCAAGGCGGTGAAGGCCAACCGCAAGGCTCGCATGGGCCGCAATCCGCAGACCGGGGAACCCATCAAGATTCCAGCAAAGACCGTCGTAAAGTTTCGCTTGGCAAAGGCGTTTAAGGACGCCGTGGTCCCTCCCAAAAAGAAGTAATTCCACCATCCTGTTTGGCGGGCCGCGGGTCCGGCCCGCCAAACAGAACCCCGGCAAGTGATTCCGCAACGAAGCAAGCCCTCCACCCCAGTGGAGAGGACGCCGCTCATCCTCGTCCAGATGACCGGCCCAACGCGGGTTTTGACAGCCCGCAATCCGCCAATGTGGCTAACAGCAAGGAAATCAGCAAGGGTGCTTCTTTGACCCCCACATTGCCGAAAACCGGTGGTTCGGTCGAGAGTCTACCGGAGAATTAAAGGAGACATCTCGGTGGGGCGGCCCTTGCGGTCGCCCACGGGCGGGCACAAGGCCACACCCCTGCAGCGCGTGGGAATCAAGGCTCCAATGGGATAGTTGGCTAAGTACAGCGTTTCGTAAGTTCGCTCACGTATTCTTGCAACGGTCTTCAACACCCCTCACCCCCAGCCCCTCTCCCCGCAAGCGGGGAGAGGGTGGCGCGCAGCGCCGGGTGAGGGGGTGCAAGAATACGTGAGCGAACTTACGAAACGCTGCACTTAGTGAACAGCATGGGGGCCACGGCGAACTACTTGAGGCTTTCCAGATAAGCGACCAGCGCCTTCAGGTCCGCGTCACTAAACTGAAATTTTGGCATACCACCTTTAATCATTGCCGGAGAGTAGTGCTGGAGAAGGTACGCCAATTGATCCGCCGGAACCTTTTGCGAAATGCCCACCAGCTTCGGCGCCATGGGCGTCCCGGCTCCGCCCGCACCATGACATGCGAAGCAAGACTTGGCCTGATAAACCCCCGCTCCCTGCGCGATCAGTGGATTGGCGGGAGCCGCTGGGGCATCAGCCGCGCCCTGGACATCGGGTTTGAAGGGTGCTCGAAGGAATTCGTCGCTCTGCTGCCGCTGCAGGGCTAGTTGCTTGGCAACGGCGGGGTTGTGGCTGTCATCATAATTGCTCAATGCCGATAAAGCGATGACACCTACCAAAACTGCCAGGAAGATACCCACGGCCACGGGCCGGCGCGTCGGGCGGCGCTCCGGGCGGCGGTCAATGAACGGCAGGACCACCAGGAGCAGACCAACCACGGCGGGAATGACGCCAATTCCAATGATGGCGCGGGAGCCAGGCCAATACTTGAGCCACTGAAAGAGAAACCGGAAATACCAGTCCGGACGCGGAAGATATTGGGTGTCCGCGGGGTTGGCTTTGGGGCCGAGATCGGCGGGCATGAAGTGGGCCAGCAGGGCAATGGCGACAATCACCACCAATACAAAAGCCAAGTCTTTGATGACCTGGCCCGGGTAGAAGGGCGCAGCTTTCAACTTTGGTTCAACCGGGTCTTCGTTGATGGGCCCAGCCGCTCCTCGATGCCGCAGCAAAAACAGGTGCATGACCACAAAGAGCACGATCAAACCCGAAATAACAAAGACGTGCAGGACGAAAAAACTGGAAAGCGTCAGAGCACCGAGATGATTCCCGCGAAGAAGGAGGCGCTTGACCAAGCTCCCAACCACCGGTATCTCGGAGGGGACATTGGTCCCCACCTTGGTTGCGAAGTAGGCTTTCTCATCCCACGGCAAGAGGTAGCCGGTGAAGCCCATGCCCAGAACCAGAAAAAGCAGGACACACCCGGAAACCCATTGCAGTTCGCGTCGGCCTTTGTATGCGCCATAGAGAAAAGTCTGGGCCAAATGCACGACCAGAAGAATAATCATGGCGCTGGCGCCGTAAACGTGAAGGCCACGGATAAACGATCCTCCCGTGACCACTTTCACGATATAGGCGACGGAGGTGTGCGCGTGATCGACGGTGGGACCGTAGTAAAAGAGCAGGGCCACGCCGGTCACGATTTGCAATAAGAAGACCGCCAGCAGCGCTGACCCAAATACGTAGGCAAACCGCGGCCCGCCTGGGATTGGCTCGTCCAGCGCTTCATGGAGCAGTTTTTCAAGGCCAATCCGCTGGTTGAACCAATCGAACATCCGCCCCCGGCGCCGCGTATCCGGACCGGGCGCGGATGGCGGAGTGAAATTGGGCTGCTGAGTGGACATATTCAATGCTCCGCGCTTGAGGTTAGCCAATCACTTTCTTCACAGGCTGGAGTTGGCTGAAATCCTCGTACTTCACCATCAGCTCACCGTTCTCAACCTTCACCGGGAGCGAGTCCATGCCGCGTGGCGAAGGTCCGGAGATATGGGCGCCGTCTGGTGTAAACACGCTTCCATGGCAAGGACAGAGGAATTGATTCTTTGCGCTGCTCCATTGCACCGTGCAGCCCAGGTGCGGGCAGACGGCGGAAAGCACTTCCACCTGGCCTTGCGCGTCTTTTGTTATATAAACCGGCCTCTGGCCCGAGGACTCAAGCCATCCGTCTTCCATCTTCACGGGCACCAAACGGGAAATTGGCGCCGTAGGCGAAGAGAATTGCCCGGCCGCACCCAAACTGAACCACAGCTTTTTGGAGCCGCGCAAGAAAATGGGGTAAAGGAGGAACCGGATATAGGGAACCGCTAAGACTGGGGTCAACCCGGCCGCAGCCAAGTTCAGAAGTCTTAGCAGAAATGATCTCCGGGCCGGGTGGTGTGGCGCAGGGGTTGATCCCGAGCCTGCCGCCTCCGAGTTGTTTGCCCCGCCGTTGGAGAGGTCGTTTGTCTTCACAAGTTCACCTCACAATCACAGCCAGGATTCCATACCTAAATTTATCCAAAGCAGATCGTCCATCTTGGTGCGGCAAGCTATCATAGCACATTGCTTGCCCCCGTTTGCGCCGCGGAGCGGGCGAACCTCCGCAGCACAAAATACACCGGAGCGCCAGCCATAATCACCACAATCCCCACCAGTGATTCCAGTGGACGGGCTCGCAGCGTACTCAACGCAACCAGCACCGCCGCCAGGCAAAACAGCGCTGGCAACACCGGATAACCCCAAGCTTTGTAGGGCCGCTCGAGCCGGGGCCGGCGGATGCGAAGGACGATTAATCCCGCCACCGCCAGGCCGTAGAAAATCCAGGCGCAGAAAATAACGTAGGTATAAAGCTGTTCATAGGACCCGCTTGCCGCCAATGCCATGGACCAGATCCCCTGAATGCCAATGGCAAGCGCCGGAGTGCGAAATCGCGGATGCAGCTTGCGGGCCGCTGAGAAAAAAAGGCCGTCTCCCGCCATGGCGTAATAAACGCGCGGCCCGGTCAGGATCGTGCCATTCGCGGCGCCAAAGATCGAACAGAGAATCAGAGCGGAAACAAACACTGCGCCCCGCCTGCCTGCGATTTGTTCCATGGTTTGCGCGGCCACGCGCTGGTGAAGGGCCAGACCGTTCAGGGACAGAACCCGGAGATAAGCGATATTGGCCAACAGATAAGCTGCCACCACAATCGCCGTGCCCAAAAGGTAGCTGCGTGGCAGGATGCGCGCCGGGTTTCTTACCTCCCCTGCCGTGAAGGAAAGCATGTGCCAGCCTTCGTAGCCCCACAGAACACCGATCAGCGCCACGCTCCAGGCGTTGAGCCCAACATGCGGTGTGAGGGCCGTTGGTAATCCCATGGGCGCAGCCGCCGGCCGGTAAAAGATAGCGCAGACCACCAGCAGGGCAAGTCCGGAGAGCTTGGCGACGGTGAATGCGGTTTGCACCCAGGAACTTTGGCGCGTCCCGATGATATTAACACCGGTCAGAAGGGCCACCAAGCCGCAGGCAATCCATTTTTGGCTTGCAGGTCCGACCGGCAAAAATGCGGCGCTATAAATGCCAAAGGCCACGGCCAATGTAGCAATGGAGCCGGACTGCATGACCAGGAAGAGTCCCCAGCCGTAGAGGAAGGCCGGCAAGCGGCCGAACGCCTCACGCAGATACACGTAAACGCCGCCCGATTGCGGGATCGCTGCCCCCAGTTCGGCAAGAGACAGCGCTCCGGCCAGAGCGAGTGCGCCGCCGATCACCCACACGGAAAGCAGAGCGGCAGCCGAGTGGAGCTCCAAAGCCATGTTGTGCGGCACCAGGAAGATGCCCGACCCGATGATGGTGCCCACCACGATGGACACTGACCCCGTGAACCCGATGACCCGGGCCAGCTTTTGATTGGCGGGCATTCCGCCGTTGGGCGCTTCGGGGTGATTGTTCATGTGCGAGTGGAGTGCTTGGAGGCTGCGCAGTGGCACATTTTCGCTGCTGGTGCGGCGGCCTCTGACCGCCGAACTATATTCTTTAACGGTTTTCGGCGGTCAGAGACCGCCGCCACAGCAAACTAACCCGCTACCAGCGGCTGTATGTTCTTTACGACTTAAAAGCCAGCCATTATACTGGTATGCCTTAAAAATCCGGGGACTAATTACTTGGTGCCCTGGAAACAACGCCGGGGCGATGCGGTGCACGCCGTCCCCAAGTTGATCCCAACAGGAGGAGAGATGCGTAAAATCGTTCGGAGTAGCGACGGGCCAAAACCGCGCGGGGTTTACTCGCAAGCTGTCATGGTGGACGGTCTGGTCTTTGTCTCCGGCCAGGGGCCGGTGAATCCCGCAACCAATGAGCTTGAACAGGGCGACATCAAGAGCCAAACCCGGCGTACCTTGCGAAATATTGAAGCCATTCTTCGTGCGGCGGGAAGCTCGATGCGGGAGGTTGTCCGCGTGGGTGTTTTTCTGACCGATCTCAAGGATTTTGCGGCCATGAATGAAGTGTTCCTGGAATTCTTTCCGGAAAATCCTCCGGCGCGGACCACGGTCGGCGCGCAGTTGCCCGGCATGAACGTTGAAATTGATTGTGTGGCTCGAGTGCCGCAGCGCCGCAAAAAACAGTGAGGACGGAAAGGAGAAGCGATGCACCTTCGTGAGTTGCCCACGCCGGCGTTGGTGATCGATCTTGATATCCTGGCTCGCAACCTGGACCGCATGGCGGCTTACTGCCGCGAGCATGATCTCAAGCTCCGCCCGCACACCAAAACCCACAAAACCATTGAAGTGGCGCGGCTGCAATTGGAACGCGGCGCGGTGGGGCTGACCGTGGCCAAGACGGGCGAAGCAGAGGTGATGGCCGGTGTGGGAGATACGGAAATTCTGGTGGCCTATCCCATCCTGGGCCAAGAGAAGCTGAAGCGGTTGGCGGCTCTTGCCAAGGGCCGCAGCGTGTTGCTTGCGCTCGATTCGGAAACCGCGACCCACGAACTTTCGGCTGCGGCAATCTCGCAGGGTTCCTGCCTTGGAGTTTTGGTGGAATTCGACGTGGGGCTCAACCGCTGCGGATTGCCTCCGGGCCAGCCCTGTGTTGATCTGGCGCGCATTGTGGAGAAGCTTCCCGGCCTCAAGTTTCGCGGCCTTATGACCTATCCTGGCAACCTTAGCGGGCCGGAGGCGGTACGGAGGGAAGAGGCCAAGCACGTTGCGGCTCGGGTGGCGGAGACATTGACGGCTTTCAAGGCTGCTGGGATCGCAGTGGAAATTGTCTCCGGCGGTTCGACTCCTTCCGCTTTTCTCTCCCATCAGATCCCGGGCGTCACGGAGATTCGGCCGGGAACCTATGTCTATAACGACATGAATACCTTTTACCAGGAGGCTTGCGGGCTCGAGGACTGCGCGGCACGCGTGGTAACCACTGTTGTTTCCACGGCTGTCGCGGGCCGCGCCATGATCGATGCCGGGTCGAAGACGCTCTCTTCCGATTTGTTGAGCTTCGGCCCCAAGACCGGCTATGGCCGGATCACCGAAGCCCCAGAAGTCCCCGTCTTCAAGCTCAATGAAGAGCACGGGCACCTGGACGTCAGCCAGTCCGAACACCGGTTCCGGGTGGGCGAGGTCGTGACCATTATTCCGAATCATGTCTGCACGTGTGTCAACATGCATGACGAAGTCTTCCTGATGAAGAATGAAGAGGTCGTGGGTTCCTGGCGCGTTGCGGCCCGAGGGAAAATCCGGTAGGCCGGCCACGGCCTGGCATCCCCTGGCGGCGCTCACCGCGCGCCGTAATCGCCCGTGACTATGTGGCGCAGTGGCTCAGCCCGCGCTTCGCCAAATACTGCTGGTGGTAATCCTCAGCCCGGTAGAACTCCGCAGCGGGTTCGATCAGGGTAACAATGGGACGCTTGAAGCCCTTGGCCTTTTCCAGATTCTCCTTGGAAAGCCGGGCCGCCGCTCCCTGTTCGGAAGTATGAAAGAAAATCACCGAGCGGTATTGCGTCCCCACATCCGGACCCTGGCGGTTCGGCGTGGTAGGGTCGTGGTTCTCCCAGAAGACTTTAAGTAGATCCTCGTATGCAACCTTGCCTGGGTCGAATTCCAGGTGGACCACCTCAGCGTGCCCCGTCCGGTCCGTGCAAACGTCCCCGTAGCTGGGATTTTCCATGGTTCCTCCCATGAAGCCTACCGCCGTTGATGCCACGCCCACCACTTGGCGGAACGTCTCCTCTACGCCCCAGAAACAACCCGCTCCGAATGTTGCCTTTTCCATTGCTTGTATCCTCCTGCTGGTCGTTTGAGTTTGAGCCGATTCAACCGCACAAAGTATAGTTCTTGCGGGTTTCCAGCCGCCATTTTTCACATTTGGCCGGCGGCTTCAGCTTGGCGTGGGTTGCACTGGGCTCTCCGATCCCGGTTGCCTATGGATTCCCGCTTCCCCCCATTCGCTGTCGCCCCCGCACAAGCGGGGGCCCATGTTGTTCCGTACCGGCAGGACGTGGATTCCCACCTTCGCGGGAATGACGGTGTCCTTGGGGATGGCCGCCAACCTGCGCCGGAATGACGGCGACGTAGGGGCGACCCTTGTGGTCGCCCGCGGGCGGGCACGCGGCATGGCGGCATCCAGGTCCATTACACTTTTTTCGGGCGGGCACCAGGCCCGCTTCTACCTGTGGAAAACTGCTGGAAGGAGCGCATTGTATTTCTCGCGCCATTTACAACTCATTGATTCTTAATAAGTTACTGTTATTTTCTCCAGAAATCTACATAACTTACTCATAATACAGCGGTTATTTAATATTGACCTTTATGAATGACTTCGTTAACGAACTTCTTAGGGTTCGTTCCAATACGCGATCCTTTGTTTTCAATGACTCTTAGGGTTCGTTCCGAAAATAACTTCTTGTCGCGCATTCACGTCCCCAAAACATGACGCTGCTCATACCTTGCTTCGCTTCGATCAGATGGTGAGGCGGCTTTATGCCGCCAATTGGCGAAGTAGACTCCCGGCTACAAAAGGTAACTCTGCCTGCCTTCGTTCCGCCAACAGCTTTTCTCATATCTCACCCTCGCCAGTCACGACCGCAAGCGTTCCAACCGCCGGAATTGAGCAGGGCGTAATTAATAAACGCCCGATTTCTTACGTGACCGAGCCAAGAATATATACTATATAGTACACTCACTAATTTTCACGGTCAAGTCTATTCTTGGTAGTGGTTCAGTTTGCTGTAGCGAAAATGTACCACTACCCTATTCTTGCTTCTGCCTCCCGTTTCAATCCCAGAAGGCCCAAGCGAAAGTGCATATCGTGTACCATATGGTATACTATCTCTCTTCACTGGTCAAGCCAATTCTCGTCCTATCGCGGACCCACGGGCTCGATGCGGGGCACCACCTGTTGCAGAACGATCATGGCCAGGGGGTGCATGACCCCGGCGAGGATGAAGAGCGGCACGTAGGTGTGGAACCATTGCAGAACGTAACCAGCAACGAGTGCGATAATCATGCCGCCCACGGCGCCGCCGGCGCCGCCAAGACCGGTGACGGAAGCCACTTCCTCCCGCGGAAAGGTGTCCGAAACCAGCGTATAGAGATTGGCGGACCAGCCCTGATGGGCGGAGGTGGAAACGGAAATCAGCGCCAGTGCTACCCAGGTATGGGAGGCCAGCACGGCAGCGATCCCGGTCGGCATGCAAAGGGCACAAACGGTCAGAGTGATTTTCCGGGCGGCGTTTACGGACCAACCTCTCGCCATCAGGAATCCCGATGCCCATCCTCCCAGCACACTTCCAATGTCGGCGGCTAAGAAGGGAATCCATGCGAAGTAGCCAATCTGGACCAGCGTGAAGCCACGCGCTTGCGAGAGGTAGGATGGAATCCAGAAAATGTAAAACCACCAGATGGGATCGGTCATGAATTTGGCCAGAATGAATCCCCAGGCCTGGCGGGTGTGAAGAAGTTGGTTCCACGGACGGCGCAACCCCTCACCCGTCCCGCTATGCGGGCCACCCTCTCCCCCAGGCGGGGGCGAGGGGACGAATTGTTGCGTAGGGGACGGCCCTTTCGAGCGATCTCTCCGCTGCGGGGGAGAGGGGTTGAATTGGTTCGGACGAGACGGCCCTTCGGAGCGCTCTCCCCCGGCGCCAGGAGTGGCGGGCGGTTGGCGGTAAATCGCCAGCCAAAAGATGAGCCAGAGGAAGCCCAGGCTTCCGGTGACCACAAAGGCGTACCGCCAGCTTTCGTGCAGCGTGAGCCAGATGACAAGCGGCGCCACCACCACCGCTCCAATGTTGGTTCCGGCGTTGAAGATGCCGGTGGCCAGCGCCCGTTCTTTCTCCGGGAACCATTCCGCCACGGCTTTGATGGAAGCGGGGAAACTGCCGGCTTCGCCTGCCCCCAGCGCGAATCGTGCCGCAGCAAAAGAGAAGGCGCCACGCGCCAGCGAATGGGCCATGGCTGCCAGCGACCACCCAATCATGGTCAACGCAAAACCCAGGCGAGTCCCCAGCCTGTCAATCAACCGGCCGGAAACCACCATCATCAGGGCGTAAGACAGTTGAAAAGCGAAAACGATCCATCCGTAGTCGCTTTCTGACCAATGGAGCACCACCTGCAAGTGGGGCTTCAGGACTGAGATCGTCTGCCGGTCAATATAATTGATGGTGGAAGCGAAGAAGAGCAGGCCGCAAATGACCCAACGCATGTCCGGCAGCCGCGAACCTGACAGCGCGCCCTTCCCCACGGTTGCCGCTGCTGATTTTTCAGACATGGTTCAGGATGCCGTGGAGTGGCCGGAACTGGCTCGCGCCCCGCGAACCAGCGGCAGGATGTGGCCACCTTGCAGAAGCACGGCAACCTGGGCGGACGGGCCGGCGATTCCGAGCGCCAAGTCCAGCGCGGTATCCGGCGTCGCGGCGTGGCGGAATCCGAGGTGTTCCTGCACTTCCGGGCGGATGCCGGGCGAAACCATGATACCCGTGGCCATGTCGCGGATCACACGTCCGGTGTGAGCCAGATGGGCCGCGGCCACCAGGTCCGTCATCTGCCGGGTTTCCACCATTTTCTTCACCTCTTCAACCGGCCGGTATCCCAGGCGCTCGACATCGGGATGTTCATCGGAGACACCGTGAGGGCACAGGGTGATCAGGATGACCACGCCGCCCTCGCGCACGGAATGTTCTGCGGCGTAAATGCCTTTGCCGGCCTGCCACAGATCGTAATTGGCAGGAAAGGATTCGGCAATCACGATGTCTGCCAGGTGCTCCTGCGCGATTGCGAAAATGGAGCGGGAAATCTTGGCACCCTCGCGGTGCGCCGCCTTCACATCCCCGGCCACCACGCTACTCACGCGATGCTGGCCATCCATCACCACGTTAACGATGAAGCGCAATCCCGCCATGCGCGCGATATTTTCCACCTCCAGGCGAACCGGATTATCCGCCACGCCCATAATTTCCAGGCCGGAATGAACGGCGCTCAACCAGTGGGTGTGGCCCGTGACTTCAGGACCAGATACGCCCGGTTGCACAATGCTGGCGCCCCCCGTAAAGCCCATGACGCGATGCGGAACGATCTGGCCGATGCCGATCACCAGGTCCGCTTCCGCCAACATGCGGTTGACGCGAACCGGAACTCCCTGGCCCACCGTGCCGATCTCACGAAGATGCTGCTGATCCTGCCAATGGTGGAGCGTCACGGAGTAACCCTGGAGGATTGGGGCGCCCAACTTCTGCTCCAACTCATCCGGGGTCATGCGCGCGTGGGTGCCGGCCGCGATCAAAAACCGGATGTTGGGGCGCGGAACTCCGGCGCCTTCGATGCGGCGCAGAACGGCTGGCAATACTGCGGCAGCGGGCGTCTGGCGGGTGACGTCATCCACCAGGATCAGCACCCGGGTGGAAGGCGAAACCATCCTCTCCAACCGGTCCGATTCAAACGGATGATCCAGAGCCTGCTCCGTCAACTGTTCAACGGGCACGGGAGCTTCCGCCGCATTGGGAGCCAACACGGCGAGCAGGTTGGCTTCGGGTAGATGAAGCGCGGGGAATTCGGAATTGGAAAATTGAATCGTCATATTTGAGTCCAGTTTGCCGGGATGCTGTTTACTTAGGTGTTGTCAGATAATAATTGTTCCATTTCGGACCCAATACATCCCCTCACCCCTGCCCTCTCCCCGCAAGCGGGGAGAGGGTGGCGCGAAGCGCCGGGTGAGGGCGCCGAAGCGTCACGGTCTGCCTTGAGCCGTCCCAAATCACGATTTTACCCGGCGTTCCTGATCCAGGCGTGGCGCGGATCATCCGACCACGCGCCGTAGCGGCGCTCCTCACCCGCCAGCACCCAGGTGTAGTGCAGTTCATAACCCGGAGCGGCCACCACAGGATGATAACCGCGCGGAATCAAGACCGTGTCGCCGTCTTCCACGACGAAGACGTTGTTGAAAGCCGCTGCGTCACCGGGCGCGGTGTACGTGGACATCAGTCCGTAGCCCTGCTGCGGGCGGATGCGGAAGAAATAGACTTCCTCCATCACCGCTTCCTGGGGCGGATTGGAGCGATCGTGCTTGTGGGGTGGGAAGCTGGACCAGTTACCGGGCGGGTTCAGAGTTTCGCCGGCGATCAGTTTTTCCGCGGCAATATTATCACCAACCCCTGTGAAAATGGTCCGTTTCCAGTTGTCACGGCCGACCGAGCCCACCATCACACTAGCGCCCTCAGCCAGCGCCGGAGAAATCTTGGCGGAGGAAGGCGCGAAGAAGATGCCGGCATCAAACGTTTCAGAAAGCGCCGTGACCGTGAAGGATGACTGGGGCGGAACGTAAACCATGGAGGGCGGTCCGTCAAACACGCTGGCCCGGTGGCCCACTCGATCGTATTCCTGCACTTGGCCGCCAGGACTTTGAATGCGAACCTTCGCGGAGCCCGCGAAAACATCCATCACGCACTCGCGCGAACCGGTTTCAGCGGAGTGATGATCGGGCGCGGACAATTGGAGACGTCCGAACTCCATAAAACGCAGCACGCCCGGCTTTACGATTTCGGTGTACTTGCCGTTGGATTGCGACTTAATGTGCCGTTCCATGATTTCCTCCTGCGAGCCGATCCTTGGGGTGGGCCTTGTGCCCGCCCGCGACTACCCGGGCCTCCCCACCGTCAAACCTGAAAGCCGAGCTTGCGCACGGAGTTGCGATTGATTCGCGCGCTTTCATCCGGGCCGCCGCTGGGAACGCGGTAGCCGTCAAGCTCCACGATAATCCATCCCTTGAATGCAACGCTTCGCAGCGTGCCTAAAATTGCCGGAAAATTCACCACCCCTCGGCCCATCTCGCAGAAATAGTATTTTTCGTGCCGTACCAGGTTGCGGTCCTTGCGGGCAAGTTGCTCGATATGGCGGGGTACGTCTTTGAAGTGCAAGAAGAGCAGGCGTTGGTGATAAGCGCGAATGACTTCCGCCGGGTCGGAACCGCCCAGCGTCAGGTGGGCGACGTCGGCAATCAGCTTGACGCGATTGGGATCGGTTGCGGAAAGCACCCGGCCCAAGCCCTCGCGGGTTTCTCCGTAAGTGCCGAAGTGCGGATGGTATCCCAGGCTGAGGCCGTAATCCTCCGCAACTTTACCGAGGTCGTTCATTCGAGCGCCCATCGCCCCCATTTGGTCATCAGAATACTTTTCATCCGGCTTTCCAGCGTCTGTGACTTGAAGGTATTTGCCGCCCATCTCTTTCTGGAATGCCGCATATTGGCGAAGGCGCGCGGACTGATCCGTGGGATTTGCCGGATCGACGCGCACGGCGGAAGCGGAAAGCGCCACGGGCTGGAGTTTCAATTGATGGACAAGTTTCAATAGCTCTTCTTGCTTGCCGCCCGCGTAGGCTTCTTCCGCCCAGCCGAGCATCTGGGTGCCGTGGAAGCCCAGGCTGGAAATCGTGTGGAGGGCGTGTTCAAACTGGTCGCGCGGCCAGGAGATGGTGGCGTAGCCCACGGGGTTCGGCAACCCGCCACGCCGCTGCGCTTTAAGCACGGGCGTGGCGCACCAGGCGACCAGGGGCGTGGTGGCGGCAAGTTTCAGGAAATCACGCCTTCCGTGAGGCCCACTGTGGCCGGACGTTCCTTCAGAAGTTGTCCTTCTTGAATCCATTGTTCGCCTCATTTCATCATAGCGGAGCGTCAATCAGCAGGAATCGGCGCCCGTGCTCCGGGCGATTGCTAAGTACCACCCTTCGCAATTACGGTGACGTATTCTTGCAACGGTCTTGAACAACCCCTCACCCCCAGCCTCTCTCCCCGCAAGCGGGGAGAGGGTGGCGCGGGGAAGCAGTGCTTCCCGTCGCGCCGGGTGAGGGGTGCGAGAAGACGTGAGCGAACTTACGAAACTCTGCACTCAGGACTTTCAATTCTATTACGGAGCGGCCTATTTATTCCCGGCAATCAAAAAAAGAAATGGATCCTTTGCTCCGCTCACGATGATATCGCCATGGATTCCCGGGGCATCCGGTCATGCCAGTTCCTCGCGGAAAAATGCGAGGCTGCCGGTGGCGTCCTTTTCAAAGGAACCCCTCGCCTCGATGGAGATGCCACCCCGAAAATGAATCCTCTTCACCTGCTTGAAAAACGCCGCGTACTCCGGGTCTTCGGCGGGGCTTTGCGGCCACAGGCGGCCATTGGGGTTGGCGAAATGGAAATGAACGATCTGCTTCCGGGCCGTCCAGATGATCTCCGGGTTCTCATTTTCCTCGCGAAGATGATAGTAGTCGATAATCATGCGAACGTTGGGGTGATTGACCTCGTGGACCATACGCAGGGTCTCGGCTCCGGTATTCAGAATATTGCTCTCCTGGCGGCGCAGCGGTTCAATGGCCATCACCATACCCTTGCGGCGCGCCACGCCGCCCGCCCTGCGCAGGAATGAACGTATTTGTTCCCAGGCCTCGGCGCGAGGAAAACCTTCCGGAACGTTGCGGGATTTGGCGCTGCCCCAGACGGCGATTTTGCCGCCAAGTTGGCGGCAGCGTTCCAGGGTGGTCTCCACGTACCCATCCAGTTCTTGGGAGGGAACATCGTGGCCCACCACGCGCAATCGGGTGATGAAGGTGTTGAAACTCTCACAGCGAATGGGCGATTCGAGCACGCGCTGCCTGAAGCTTTTGAAAGTCGCTTCATCCATTTCCGCAATCGCTGCGCCGGCCGGTTCGAGATAATCAAAACCGTAATGAACGGCTTTTTCAAGGCTGGAAGGATGGCTGCAAACTCCAATTTCAACGCTGTGAATGGCCGCCAGCGCGGGAGGCGCGGCCGCAAGAAGCTTGAAGAATTGGCGTCTTGACTTCATTTTCCTTCCCTCGGAGGAGAGCCTATCGGGGCCGGGCCAGGTCCCGCGCCTCATGGCGCTGGCCAGTGCTGCGTCGGGAAAATACGTTATCTGTAGCGCCGCCCTTCAGGGCGGCACGTGCCGGGCTAGAGCCCGGCGCTACAACCGACGAATCGCGCCGGTTTAAGCCATCGAATTTTCCCAACGCAACACTAGGCGCGGGCCCACAGAAGGCTAAAGAGCAGCACGGTGAGCACGATGAGAGTGATGACCACATAAAGGCGGTCCTTTTCCAGTGCAAATGCCACAGCGGAAAAGGCCACTCGCGCCACCGGCGTAGCGATCAGCAGCAGCAATCCAAACTGAATAATTCCCCTGGGACGCAAGATGAATGCTTCGTGGAAAATGCCGGCGAGGCTTCGCATGTCGGAGGGTTCGCCGCGAAAGATAGAAAAGTTGGGATGGGTATTTCCGTAACGGAAAAGATAGAGGACGCCACCCGCAAAAACCACAGACGCGGCAATGATGACTCCTGCCCGAAGCAGATTGCCGACGATCTCCTCGATTTTCTTGTCATCCCAACCTTCTCTGATCCCGGTCACGCTAGAGCCTCCCTGAAATGCCGTGATAAATCATCTCAATCGCCAACACGGTTACGGCAATGGAAAAAACCAAACGCAGAACATGAGACCGGGTTCTTGGCAGGACGCGGGCGCCCAGAAGCGCGCCGAGCAGAACACCCAGCATGACCGGCATGGCCAGTCCGGGATCGACGTAACCTTGCC
The DNA here is from genome assembly GCA_035531475.1 of Terriglobia bacterium. Lineage (GTDB taxonomy): Bacteria > Acidobacteriota > Terriglobia > UBA7540 > UBA7540 > CALCEB01. The sequence continues at coordinate 11,817 of DATKST010000152.1, read as the reverse complement.
TGAGGTAAACGCCGGCGCTGGCCGCGGCGGTGACGCCGATCATAAAATTGCTGGTGGTGGTCGAGACCTTGAATGGCAGCCGCATCACCTGGTCCATGGCCACCACTTTCAGAGCCCCGGAACCGATCCCCAGCAAGCCGGAGAGAATCCCGGCGCCAAACATCACGCCGAACCCAGCCGGCACGGAATGCACGCGATAGGACTTCACACCATCCAGGGCAGGATAGGTGGAATCCATCCGCAGCAAAGCAGAAATGCGGTCCGGCTCGCGGTTGTCCGGGGTGAGCTCGGGGTGAATGCGGGTGGATTGGAATGCGGAATAAAGGAGCACCACGCCAAAGACAATAGCGATGACCGCGGTGGGGAGCCTTAAGGCAATGCCTGCGCCCATCACTGCCCCCGTGGTGGTGGCGATTTCCAAAAACATGCCGGCGCGAATATTGGAAATGCCTTCTTTGACGTAAGCGGCTGCGGCTCCAGAAGAGGTAGCAATCACCGAGACCAGTGAGGCGCCCATGGCATAGCGAATGTTGACCCCGAAGGCCAGCGTCAACAGCGGAGTGACCACGATGCCGCCGCCCAGTCCGGTCAAAGCTCCTAAGAATCCCGCCACCAACGCACCCAGTCCGATGACCAGGGTAAATTCGGTTGTGTTCAAGTGATGCATTACAAGGAATCCCTGCCGCCTGACGCGCGGTCGACCCATCAGAATCAATTTGAAAGCAAACTCAAACCTGGAGAGGCAGAACTCTTGCCCCTTGTAAAATGACCACTTGGAAATTTATCACACCCCGAACGTTCTTTGCACAGAGATGGAAATTTCGGTAGTGGTTCAGTTTGCTGTAGCGGCGGTCCCTGACCGCCGGAAGGTGCTGATAAATAAAATTCGGCGGTCAGAGACCGCTGCTACAGCAGCGAAAATGCATCACTACCGAAATTTTGGTAGTGACTCAATTGGTTCCTTCATCGTCATTCCCGCGAAAGCGGGAATCCACTCTGAGTATCGCAGTGGCATTCCGAACTCGTGCAGAAAAAGAGATTGTCCGGAGCATGGATCCCCGCTTTCGCGGGGATGACGGTAGCGAACAATGTCACAAAACATCAAACTGAGTCACACCCGAGATTTTGGGTAGTGGTGCATTTTCGCTGCTGTGGCGACGCGAAGTGGCGTACGGCGCTTTAGGCCGGAGCGCGATCAATTCTCCGGCTCCGCGTCCCGGCCATTCACATCTGGCCACTGCATTGGCTATAATGTGCCAATGGGGTGGGAGGAGCCTTTGTGATGTCAACGCCTATTCAAAAGAAGCTCGAAGAGGAAATTCAAGCTCTGCAACGCGAACTATCCTATGAACTGCCCCTTGAGCTGAAGCGTGCCCGGGCGCTCGGAGACCTGAGCGAAAATGCTGAATTCATCATGGCCAAGCAGCGCCAGGACATTGTCGGGGCGCGGCTGGCGCAGCTCAAAAGGCGGCTGGCCGATCTTTCGCTGGTCAATTTAAGCAATATTCCCAAGGACCGCATCGCTTTCGGGACCAAGGTGATCCTTTACGATGTCGATCGCGACGCCGAAATTCATTACAAACTGGTGACCAGCGAAGAAGCCGATGTCAGCAAAGGCCTGATCTCCACCACCTCACCGATCGGGCGGGGTCTGATGGGGAAAAAGTTGGGTGATGTCGTCAGGATCACCACCCCCAAAGGTACGCGCGAGTTTGAAATCCGCTCGATGGTTACGATCCATGAGGCGGATGGAGCCTAAACCGATCCTGCAGAATTCGATGGCCGTTCTCGTTTTTCTCCTGCTGTCATACTGCCCGGTGTGGGACGCACAAGCTGTCCCTGGCCGGGCCCAAGCCCAGACCCCAGCGAAGGCTCAGAGCGGTTCTCGACCTGGCCCTACCACAGGCAAGGCGGCCCAAGCCCAGCCAGGCTCATCCCCCTGCCCTGTGGAGGCGCAGGATGGCAGCGAGTCCGATTATCCGCCTTGCGAATGGGCGCCGGTCCTTCTTTACGCCATCATCAGCTCTCATAACCCCGACGCGCACGAAGCTTTGCTGGATGCGGCCTTTGCCGCCGGCCCCGGCATCGTTCCTCAATTGAAGGCGTCTCTGGTGGATGACCGCACCGCTGAATTTGCCGCAAAAGCCATCGCTTTCATCGGCGGCGACCAGGAAATTCCTATTCTGGCTTCACTCCTCCAGGACAAGCGCGATCTTGACCTTCGCCGGTTTTATTGTGGGGCCTTGGGTGAGTTCAATGACCCGCGCGCCGCACAGATCCTGCTTTATGCCCTTGACCGAGCCAATCAGGAGGACGATCGCGCCGTCACCGAAGCGGCAATCCTGGCGCTCACCGTCCGCTCCAATCCCGGCCTGATCAAGCCCATGCAGCAAGCCGAGGCCAAGATGACCGATCCCGTTCTTCAGGATGATGTGGAGAATGCACTGGACGCGATTCGCGTCCGGGCAAAGTACCTGACGACTCCGCAGGGCAAGCGGGCCGGAGGTTCGATCGCAGAGGCGATCAGGACTTATTTCATCCCCGCCCTCCTGCCTCAAGTTCCAACCACAAAAACCGCCAAGCACCTAAAGCCGGTGCTGCCCAACGCCAAGTTTAGGGTGGACCGCCTGGTGCTCTCGCCGAACCAGCAACGGGCGCTGGCTCACGTTACTCTTGAGGATCCCGCGGCGGTCGCGGCTTATGACATTGTCCTGCAGAAGGAATCCGGCAACTGGACCGTCGCCAGCGTTTGGCTAGGCCGCGAGCGGGAGAAGCAACTGACGCCCGCAAAATGACGTCAGAAATAACTGTTCCATTTTCCAACCGGCACCCCTCACCCGCCGCGACGGGAAGCACTGCTTCCCCGCGTCACCCTCTCCCCGCTGGCGGGGAGAGGGCAGGGGTGAGGGGATGTATTCGGTCCAAAATGGAACAGTTATTATCTGACAGCCGCTAAGAAGATCAATCAGGCTGATTAAAAACAAAGGGTCGATCGATAGACCGATGAATTGTTGCCGCTCCGCTTGGGCCCTGATTGAAGTTGGCGTCATCGTTTACAATGAGCCTATGAAGAGCGTGGTTTGGGGAACGGCCGGCCACATCGATCACGGCAAGTCGTCGCTGGTTCTGGCCCTCACGGGAACCGACCCGGACCGCCTGGAGGAAGAAAAGCGGCGGGGCATCACTATTGACCTGGGTTTTGCCCACCTTGACCTGGGTGGCGCGCTGCAATTGGCTTTTGTCGATGTTCCTGGCCACGAACGGTTCATCAGGAACATGCTGGCAGGCGCTTCCGGCATCGACGCTGTCCTGCTGGTGGTGGCGGCAGACGAATCCATCAAGCCTCAAACCCGCGAGCATTTCGAAATCTGCAAGCTGCTGGGTATTCAACGGGGCTTGGTGGCCATCACCAAATCCGATCTTGTCGGTAACGATCTTCTGGGGCTCGTGCGGATGGAGGTTCAGGACTTTGTTGCCGCTTCCTTCCTCGAAGGCGCGCCGATCCTGCCTGTCAGCGCCCGCACGGGAGCCGGACTTGACGAGCTAAAATCCGAATTGGCCCGGCTTAGCGCGGGTATCAATCCCAAGCCCCGCGATCTTCCCTTCCGCCTTCCCATTGACCGGTCTTTTGTAATGAAGGGGTTCGGCGCCGTCGTCACGGGCACGCTGGCGGGAGGCGAGATCAAAGTTGAGGACGAGGTTGAAATTCATCCCATCGGGAAGAAAGCCCGGGTACGGTCAATCCAAGTTCACAATCAGCCGGCCGCAGTGGCCGTTGCCGGCCAGCGCACGGCCCTGAATCTGGCGGGCGCCGAAGCATCTGACATCAAGCGCGGCATGGCGCTGTCCCCGCCCGCACTCTTCCAACCCACAGTGCGCATGGATTGCTCGCTCACACTGCTTCCATCGGTGCGGGCGCTCAAAAGCCATGCGAAAGGTCATCTCCATTGTGGGACCTCGGAATTGGTGGTGGAGGTTGTGCTTCTGGCCGGCCAAAAGGAGATGAAGCCCGGTGAAAAAGCCTTCGTGCAACTTCGCCTGGATGCCCCGGGCCTTTTTCTTCCGGGAGACCACTTCATCATCCGGCAATTGTCTCCCGTAATCACCCTCGGCGGTGGCGTGGTCCTGGACAATCTGGCCCCGGCACATAAGCTGAATGACGCTGAAGCCCTGACTTTCTTGGGTGCGCTTGAAGGCGCCGGTCCCGAATCCCGCATCGAACTGCTGGTGCGCCGCGCCGGCCAGAGCACTATCGAATCACTGGTGGCGAGGACTGGATGGAAACCGCAGGAAGTGATTCGCCTCGCCAAAAACCTTGAAACCCAGCATCATCTCTTAATTCTCGGCCAGCCCCCCTTTGGCGTTATCCACGCGAACCTTTTTGCGACGATCGAAAGACAAATCCTGGAATCTCTCAGTGCTTTTCACCAAGCCAATCCTTTGGTGGCAGGAATTGCCCGCGAAGAACTGCGCGGGCAACTTAAGCTTGTCGCTCCCTGGCCGGGTCTGGAGATTTCGACGCTCGCATTCAGCGCCGTTCTGCAATCTCTTTCCGCCAGAGTCAAAATTGCTTCCCACGGGGAAATTGTTTCGCTTGCCGGAAAGTCCATCCAGTTGAGCGCCGAGGAAGCCAGGGCGAAAGATGAGATTCTTCGTTCTTTTGAAGCGGCCGGCTTGCGCGTTCCCCCGGCTGCTGAAGTTCTTGGTTCACTGAAGATTGACCGCCCGCGAGCGGAAAAAATTCTCCAGATTCTGCTCAAGCAAAAGACTCTGGTTCGAGTGACCGAAGGCTTGATCTTCCACAACTCGGCGCTTGACCAGCTTCGCAGCCTCTTGCGAGACCGCAAGAAACAAACTCAACACCTGGATGTTCGAAGCTTCAAGGAATTGACGGGAGTCAGCCGCAAGTACGCGATTCCCTTGCTCGAATTCCTGGACCGCGAGCGAATCACCCGCCGGGTGGGGGATGAAAGAATTATACTGTGAGCCATTGCACGGGCGATTTTCAACCCTCTGGGTGGACAAGAGATACTCTGGACAATTGCCATCATCCTGGTGATCGCATGGTTCTTGGGTTTGGTCACATTCCGTGCTCGGGGGGCGTACGTTCACATCTTGCGGGTGCTGGCCATCATTGTGGTTCTCATTCGGATCATTCCGGGCCGCTGACCGATAGGGTGCAGGCGTAACGCCGGCATCTTGCCGGCACGTGCCGCCGAGGACGGCGGCGCTACGTCATCTTCGCCATTCAGTCAGCGGCTTCAATATGGTCCAGAGCCGCGCTACGGGCAGCCCGACCACGTTGAAGTAGCAGCCTTCGATCCGGGTGATGAACTTTGAGGCGAGTCCCTGAATGCCGTAGCCTCCGGCCTTGTCCATCGGCTCGCCGGAGAGGACGTACTCAATAATTTCATCCTCATTGAGGCGCCGGAAGGTGACCAGAGTCACCTCATGTTCCACCGCGACGGCTTCGTGGGGCGAGCGGGCAACGCAGATGCCTGTGATCACCCGGTGGGTTGCGCCGGAAAGCAACCGCAGGAATTGCCGGGCTTCTTCCGGGCTCGAGGGTTTGCCAAGAATCTGGCCCTCAGCCACCACGATGGTGTCCGCGCCAAGAACGATCGTGCCCGGAGGGAATCGTTTGGCAACATCCAGAGCTTTTTCGCAGGCCACGCGCCGCGAAAAATCTTCTGGCGATTCGCCCTCGCGCCGGATTTCCTGCGCGTTGCTGGGACAGACTTCGAACTCAAGCCCTGCATGGCGCAGCAATTCGCGCCGCCGCGGAGAGTTTGAGGCAAGAATTAATCGCATCGCAGGCTGGATTATAGAGGTTCTCAGTTGCCGTACTCAAGACCATCGAGGTAGTGGTACGTTTTCGCGGCTGTAGCGGCGGTCTCTGACCGCCGAATTTTATTTTTCAATACCTTCCGGCGGTCGGTAGTGACTCAATTTGTTCCTTCATCGTCATTCCCGCGAAAGCGGGAATCCACTTCGAATATCACAGTGGCCTTCCGAACTCGTGCAGAAAAAGGGATTGCCCGGCGCATGGATCCCCGCCTTCGCGGGGATGACGGCGGCGAACCATGTCACAAAACATCAAACTGAGTCACTACCCGGCGGTCAGAGACCGCCGCTACACCAAGCTGACCCACTGCCGCCCTCGGCGATCCATTCCAGACGGCAAGACGAGTGTGCTAAACTCTCTCCTCGCACTTTGAATCGCATGGAGGCACAGCCGGGAATGGAAGAGATCGGGAAACTCTTGCCAGTCGTTTTGAAAGGCTACTACTCGCACAAGCTGGAAAGGCTGCCGGAGATTCTGGCTCCATTCTGGACCCGGGTGGCCGGCAAGGCGATTGCAGAAAACAGCCGGCCGGTGTCTTTTCGCGGCGGCAACCTGACGCTTTCTGTTTCCACGGATTGTTGGGCGACTCAGCTTCGATCCATGACCCCTGAGATTCGTAACCGCATTAATGCTTTCTTGGGGCAGCCTCTGGTGTCAAGGTTGAGCATTCGGTGCCAGTCTGGCTTCGCCCCGTTTGGGCGGCCCGCGTTGAAGTTTCTTCCTCCGCAAGCGGACGCGGAGCTTTCGCAAAAGGCCCGATCGCTGCTGGCCCTGAACGCAGTCGAGCCGCTTGACCCGGTGATCCGCCAAATCGTGGAGAATTCATTTGTGAAGTACTTTTCGCGCCGTTCCAAAGGTGCCTGCTGATGGCGCTGACCGAAAAAGACGTTCGCTATGTTGCCGAGCTGGCCCATCTGCACTTGACCGATGAAGAGGTCAACCAGTTCCTTCCTCAACTGGATTCGATCCTGCAGTACGTCCAGAAGTTGAATGAATTGGACACCACCGGGATTGAGCCGATGGCCCAAGTCACCTATCCGGCCGGCTCCAATCCCGCCATCCGCGAGGATCGGGTTGCTCCGTCGCTGAGCCAGGAAGAGGCTTTGCAAAATGCGCCGGAAAGCGCGCCCGGTTATTTCAGGGTGCCGAGGGTGATCGAAAGGGAATAATTTGAGAGGTCAGCCATCAGCCATCAGCAGTCAGCAAGCGGTCCAAACTGCATTTGCTGAATGCTGATGGCTGATGGCTGAGTGCTTGCTCACATGGAACTGACTTCTCTCACTGCCGCACAAATCCGCGACGATATTGCCGCGCGGAAGGTTTCCGCTCAGGAGATTTTAAGCGCGCATCTCACTGCCATCGAGCAAAAAGATCCGGAAGTAAAATCCTATCTCGCTCTGTGCCCGGATCGTGCCTTGGAGCAAGCCCGCAGGATTGACCGCCTGGCGGCGCAAGGCAAGCTGCTGCCACCGCTGGCGGGCGTGCCGGTGGCCATCAAGGACGCCATTCTCACGCGCGGCGTGCGCACCACCTGTGCCTCCAGAATTCTTGAGAATTACGTCCCGCCTTATGATTCCACCGCCGTCGCCCGGCTTGAGGCGGCGGGCGCCGTGGTCCTGGGCAAGACCAATTGCGATGAGTTTGCCATGGGATCGTCCACCGAGAACTCCGGCTTTTTCCCGACGCGGAATCCGCACGATCCTTCACGAGTCCCGGGCGGATCGAGCGGCGGATCGGCCGCGGCCGTCGCCGCCAACATGGCCACGGTTTCACTCGGATCCGACACCGGAGGCTCCATCCGCCAGCCCGCGGCGCTGTGCGGGGTGGTGGGCATGATGGGCACTTATGGCCGGGTCTCCCGCTACGGCTTGGTCGCTTTTGCTTCCTCGCTTGACCACATTGGCCCGCTTGCCCGCACCGTGGGCGACACCGCCCGCGTGCTGAGCGTCATCGCCGGCCGTGATCCAATGGATTCAACCTCAGCCGGTGTTCCCGTCCCGGATTATGAAGCCGCCTTGGATTCAAACATCCAGGGCATGAAGGTCGGCATTCCCAACGAGTATTTTGCGGACCTGAGCCCTGAAACCGGCGACAACATCCAGAAAGGCATCCGGCTGCTGGAGAAGCTGGGGTGCGCCATTCAGCCCGTCAGCCTTCCCCACACCAGCTACGCCACCGCCTGCTATTACATCATCGCTACGGCGGAGGCGAGCTCGAATCTGGCCCGCTATGACGGTGTGCGCTACGGCTGCCGCGCCGCCGAGTTTGAAAGCCTGCGCGACATGTATAAGAAAACGCGCGATGGCGGGTTTGGCGCAGAGGTCAAACGGCGCATCATGCTGGGCACGTATGTTTTGAGCTCCGGATATTACGACGCCTACTACGTCAAAGGCCAGAAGGTCCGGACTTTGATCACCCGTGACTTCCTGGAGGCGTTTGACGAAGTGGACGTCATTGTCGCGCCGACTTCGCCGCTTCCCGCGTTCAAGCTTGGAGAAAAGTTGGACGACCCGTTACAAATGTATCTGGCGGACATCTTCACCGTCACCGCCAGCCTGGCGGGCATTCCCGGCATCTCGGTGCCGTGCGGCAAAACCCGGAGCGAACCCCGCCTGCCCGTGGGTATGCAAATTCTGGCCAATCATTTCGACGAAGCCCGCATGCTGCAAGTAGCTCATGCCTTTGAAGCGGCGGGCGGGTTTGAGATTGATTGAATGCAGGAGCCGGGAATTGAGCCAAGAGAAGACAGACGAGTGACAGGTTATCAGCGGCGCTTGCACTCCGCGATCGACTTTCGGTAGAAGCCGCGCAAGCGGCGCCTGCTTTCGGCAGGGCTGATCGCAGCATGCTGATTGCTGAAAGCTGAGTGCTTCTTTTCATTTACCGGAATTGTATATTTCATGGAGGAGTAAAGAGTTATGCAAAAATCTTCGAGGCGCGGAATGTTCAAGCAGGCAGCCAGCCTGACCGGTGCGGCCCTTTTGCCAGCTTTAGCCCTTTTGCCCGGGGCTTCCCTATTGCAAGGATCACCCGCCGGAGCTTTGCCGGGTCCTGACGATGAGTCCGGGACGGACAATGCTCCGGGCGGCCAGGGTTGTCATTCCCCATACCACAAGGCGCCGGTCACTTTCTACGCGCACCGCCTTGGAACGGACCATGCTGAAGGAGTGGCGGTGATCGACATGAATGGCGACGGCCGGCCGGACATCACCAGCGGCGCCTACTGGTATGAAAATCCCGGCCCTGCGGGCGGTCCCTGGAAGCGGCACAAGTTCCGCCAGATTGCGCCGCCCGTTCCCGGCTCGACCAGCGAGGCCCAACAGCAGAACAAAGCCTTTTGGACGGAGTTCGTGGCCGACAACGGCGAATTTGCCATCGACGTGAACAAGGACGGCGCGCTCGACCTGGTCACATCCTCCTGGCAGAACGACGGGATCTGGTGGTTTGAAAATCCGAAGAAGACGGGCGTGATGTGGATGCCCCACTTTATTTGTCACTCCGTGACTACCGAGGGCATGGTGGAAGCCGACGTCCTGGGTGACGGCAAACCCAACATCCTGGCCGCGCACTACGGCCGCAAGGGCCTGATCTGGGTCAATTTCTCCGGCACCAGTCCCGTGGTTCACCATGTGGGCGGCCCGGAGCAGGATGGCCACGGCGTGGGGGTGGCCGACATCGACGGTGACGGCAAGCCGGACATCATGAGCCCATTCGGATGGTTCAAGAACATCGATGCCGCCAAAAACCAGTGGGAATGGCATCCCGAATGGAAACTCGGTGAAACAGGATTCCCAATTATCGGCTACGACGTGAACCAGGACGGCAAGATGGACCTGATTTACGGGCACGGCCACGAATACGGACTTTATTGGCTGGAGCAGACCATCCAAAACGGCAAGCGGGCATGGCGCCAGCATCTGATCGACGATTCATTTTCCCAGGTCCATGCCTTGCAAATGGCGGACATTGACGGGGACGGCGAGCCGGAGCTGATCGCCGGAAAGCGATACCGCGGCCATAACGGCCACGACATCGGCTCCTATGAACCTTTGTGTATCTATTACTACAAGATTGATCGCAGCAAAGCCAGCTTTGACCGGTTCACGGTAAGCTACAACGGCACGGCGGAAGCAGGGACACAGTTTGTGGTCACCGATATCGATGGCGATGGCGACCAGGACATCATCGTGGCCGGGAAAACCGGGGTCCATTGGCTGGAAAACCTGAAGGTGAACACCCGTTCCCGCGATGCCCGCGAAAAAGAGCTATTACTCCGGACCAAGGGGTGGCCGTTCCCGGACGAGAACGATTAACCCCAATACTGTTCAGCGCACCGAAGCCAATGGTCTTGATGTTAGAGGCGTCACATGGCCCTTCACACTCCATCCCTCTCCCCGCGAGCGGGGAGAGGGTGCCGCGAAGCGGCGGGTGAGGGGCTCTGGCTTAATGGTTTGTATTATTCTCGAACCAACCTGAACAGCGTCGTGATTAGCCCGAATCAATCTTCCTTGGCAAGCCGAACCTCGATCCAGCCGTTCTCAAAACGGGCGTCCGATTTTTCCGGATTGACCGGGGATGGCAGGCTGACATCTGCCAGAAAGGCTCCAAAAGCGCCTGGTTCCGGTTTCACAGCGTTCTTGGCGGTATCCCGGGAGTCCGATTTCAACCCCCAAATCACAACGTGATTGGGACCGGCGCCAATCTCAATTTCATTGGCAGAGAAGCCTGGAGCTTCAACGCTCACCACGACGTGGCTGCCGTCTTTGCGGACCGTAACGTCCGACGGGCGATGGATTTCCTCCTCCGCCCCAAACCAGTCCACCATATCGCTGCCGTGCATTCTTCCCCGCCTCTGGAACAGGTCATAGGCACGGCGGGCGATGGCCTCTTGAATCTGGGTTTCGAGTTGGCCGAGAGCCATCCCCGTGAAGATCTTGAGTTGCGTACCCGTGCGGAATTTTGATACCTCTTCATTGGCCATATCGAACCTCTGACGGTTCGATGTTCCGAAGGTGCCGGAGGTTCCATCCGGCATCAACTTCCCGATCGAGCGCCGTAGTGCGTCACAAGGCTCCGTGCCGGTGCCCTCAGGCTTTGGTGGCGACGCTTTCGTCTTCCGGTAGGAACTGCCCTTTTTCGGGATGACGGATCACGGTGGCGTGGCGCGCGGCGTTCGGATCGTGCGTGACCATGATGACGGTCTTGTGAAAGTCGCGGTTCAGACGGCTCAAAATGTCCAGCACTTCCTCCGCAGACCGGGCATCGAGGTCACCCGTCGGTTCATCCGCCATGATCAGTGTGGGATCGGTCACGATGGCGCGGGCAATGGCCACTCGCTGCTCCTGGCCACCCGAGAGCTGGCGCGGATAATGTTGCATCCGGTCATTCAGGCCTACCAACTCAAGCGCGCCCACCACGTGCTTGCGGCGCTCTACGGTGGAAAGTTTCGTGAGCAACAGAGGAAGCTCGACGTTTTCGAAAGCGGTGAGCACCGGAATCAGGTTGAACGTCTGAAAGACAAAACCCACGTGGGAATTACGCCAAGCTGCAAGACGGTCTTCACTGACACGTCCAACATCCTCACCCAACACTCGAAGCTCGCCCGCCGTCGGACGGTCAATTCCGGCGATGATGTGCAACAGCGTGCTCTTGCCGGAGCCGGACGGACCCATCAGGCAGAGGAATTCACCCTCATCAACTTGCAGATTGACATTCTCCAGCGCGGACACCGCGAACGAATCCCGCTGGAAAATCTTGGCGAGGCCTTTGATCCAACCAATGCGATTCCCTGATCCGTAAGTCTCTACAGGTCATACACCGTCTGGTCACAGTCTCCGCGTCCGTCGCCTCAATCTGGCGCTGTATAATGGCCTTCTGCGCCGCCGAGTTCGCTGCCGATTTCGTGGTGGCAAGTTGCTATGTTATGCTTTGCGTCAAGATGGACGAGAAGAACAAGCTCTATTTCGGCGACA
>DATKST010000151.1:0-90584 GCA_035531475.1 Terriglobia bacterium | reverse complement strand
GACCACCTGCCGTTGGTCGCCCGCCGCAACCACCGGGCGGAACGGAAGACGGTAGGTAAGGTTGAGGACGTCGCAAACCTGGCAAGGTTCAAGTTGTGGGCAACACCCGACGGTTGCCGGAGTGCCTGGTGTGCTGGTGCTCGTCATTTGTTCCTTTGGCATGTTGATTCTCCTCCTTTTGGACTGTGTACCATGACGGTACCTTCAAATTTGTGTTCTACATGGATCCTAAGCTATGAGCCGCTGGTTAGTAGTGAAACTAGAACCAGAACCGTTTCACCCTGCGGGTCGAAAAGGAACACTCGTTCCCACTCGTTTGCCAGGCACGAAACCCCGCCCCGGACGTGCCGAATGGACCGCTCCCGTTAGGCCGGTTATGTCAATGGAAATTGGATAAGGCTGCCGATTCGCAACTGCGGGTGAATACGGTTCACTTAACTATGAGTCTGCACTTTGCGATTTCAATACGGGGGTTACTCAGCGCAGGGCGCGGAGGCAATTGTGCAGAGGATGCCACCATTGAGTTTGCACGCAGAACGCGCGATACTAGGAAAGTCTTATGGCATCACTGGATTGGTCACAATGCGCGGCGGTGGAGAGCGTCCCCGGAAAGGTGACTCGATCACCCTGCAAGTCCGCCTCGAAATCTTCCCACCACCTCTCGCCTCGATCGTCCGGAGCGGCGAGCCATGAATCCAGCCATTGAAGCAGCTTCTTGTTCTGCGGACGCAGGCGTCTTTCTACCCGGGCTGATCCCAGCGCCGTAGCTTTCGGCTTGCGTTTTCGTAATGTCGATAGGCTTGCCATGGTGTTTCGTCAGACCAACTTGATCTCGCGGTCTTAATTGATACCATACCACAAACCCGCGATCCAAGGCGGTCTCGAGAGTCCTCTGGCGGGTGGCGAATCGGTTCGTTTGATCGCTACTCCCAGCCCCCCCGGCTCGCAGAGCTATTCTCCGCACCCGCTCACCCGCTTGTTCAGGTTTCTATTTTGCAGGCGGACTGACCTCATTCGGAGATTCCGAGCAATGATCGTAGTCTTACACGCAATCGCGTGACAATTGTGAATGAGTCGGACGCCTCCTCGAAGTTCGCCGATTCGCCCGGGTAGCGAAACTCCACGCCAGCCCGAGTGAGGAACCGGAGTTCCTGCGCCGGCCACGACCACTCCGGACAAGCCGGCCCGAGCAATTGGCTGAGGGATGTCAGATCGTGGGTTCGAGACGGTATGACACCGGCCTGAATGAGCAACGCCTTCATCAGCTTTTCCACGCACTGCTGAGCATAAAAGCAGACCGCGTCGTAGTTGGGCGTCTCAGTAGCTCGAAGCTCACGCGCCGCCGTGGCATCATCGCCCTCCGCCTTCGAGACCCACTCCTTAAGGGTGGCGTTCATAGAGTACTTTTCCGTGGTCGATGGCCTCGCGGATCAGAGGGTCACCCTCACTGTAACGCCGTGCCGTGTCGTCCGGTCGTCGCGCCAGCAGATCAACGGAGAACTCCGGCGCCATCCGATTCAGAATCTCCAGCGACTTTCGAAAGCTCCTGCCCTCGAAGGGCAGGAGCACCAGCAAGTCCACGTCGGAATCGGGGCTCGGCCGGCCGGAGGCGTAAGAACCGAACAGGATGATTCTCTCGGGCTGAAAGGCCTCTGCGATCTGCTCACAGAGGTCAGCAATGCGCTTCTGATCTACCATGTCTTGTCACATTCGAACGGGCCAGGCATCCTGCCACTTTCGGCCCCTTCACTGGCCGACGCCGGTGCATGCAAGCAGTTTAGCTCCGTTGGTTGATGGCCGCATACATAAAAAGCGAGGTGGGCGCCAGCCGGACTGTGGCTCGGCTCTCCTTTGATCCCTCCTCCCAGCTCGCAGAGCTACGCTCTGGGCCAGCCGGCGTGTTTTACCTAACAAACGACTTCTTTGCAGCGACTCACCATTGCCCATGTCGCCCGTCGCCGGGAATCGTGCCGGGTGCCGGAGACTCGCTTGCGGACCGGATCACAGATGTCCGAAGGAGTGAACGCCAATTTCCGATTTCGATGAACTCCGTGGCGTTTACCTGTTCCAAGCCACAAGCCGCAGACTTCCTGAAGGACGGAAGTCCGCGCTACCTGCTCTCGGTCTCGCAGCTCGCAGAGCTACGCTCTGCGCCCGCCTGCGGGAATATCCGTCGACAGGCCCCGATCTGTGGTCGTCAGGGTCGCCTACATCATGAAACGAGCGGGACGTAAGCCCTACCCGCGCAGTCGGGTGTGTCGACGATGGACGGGCCTTCACTTGAGCTTCATCGCGTAGCGGTACTGTTCTAACGCTGTCTTGCTCCCCACCTTCGACAGGTTGATTGCAAGACCGCCGTTCTCAAGCGTCGTTGTCGGAATTTGCCAATACGATCTGTCGCCCCTGTCCGTCATGCTCAAGTTCTTCTTGTTTTTCTGAAGCCAGGAATACGGCACGGCAAAGGCTTCCTCCCGATCCATGCACGAGATGATGAAGAAGCTCTCCTTACCGTCGGCCAAGAACTCGTCCCACTTCGGATGGTACGCATACCAGTAAGGCTGATAATCTCCTTCGTACCGCTTTGATACTACACAGCACACACGCAACTCCTTGTCGGGAGTCCAGAACAATGTCTTGCTGCGTCTCACGAGTTCTTGTCCCTTCAGAAGCGCAAACGCATCCACCGCTTGTTGTCGTTTGGTGTTCAGCAGTTCCGGGTCTGTCCGAACATGCCCATGCTTTTCTTGTTCCTCATCGCCACCCTCTGGTGCGGGTGCTTCCTGTTCGATCTCTTGCTGGTTTTCGACGTTGACCGCTGTTGTGAAGATTACGTCGATGATTTTGTCAATCTTCGTGTACTCGAAGGGCTGTAACAACTGGCGGATTTGATTCAACGTACTTGCATCGTCGGACTTGTCTTTGATCTGTACCAGCTTGGTGAGGCGCTCGATGCTTATCAGGCGCATGTCCCATGCGTATCGGGAACCGCGAACCTGCGCTTCCAAAGCTCCGGTATCCTCCCGGCCGACCACGATCAGAATGGACGTATTCCTTTTGACCCTGCCGTCAGCCAATAACGTCTCTCTGTATTTGGCCAACTTCTCCAAAGAAACGGTCACGTAGTCGGTGGTCTTCACTTCGATGATAAGGTCCGGTTCACCCTTGGCGCGCCAGATTCCGTCGAACCCAACGGCGTTGCGCTTTCCTTGGTATAGGCCGTTCTCAACCTCGAAATCGAGTCGCCGCCCGAATTCGTTCACGATGTCTTGCAGGACAAGGCCGCTCTTGTTGAACGAACTCTCGAGGCAATGACGAGCGTAGTCGAAGAGGCGCTCGATCGGAGCGACGTTGAGAAACTGACGAAACTCCTCAGAGCACAGCGCGCTGTCACGCAGATTGCCGTCACCTGCGTTCGAGACCACCTGCTCAATGGTCAATTCGAGAACTTCGTCTTTGGCTCTCTTCCAAAAGCTCAGAAGTGGCACGTGTGCACTCGTGCACAGCCAACCTGATTGCGTTGGTCTGCTAGATTCAAATTGTAGCGCTGGCCGCGTGGCCCACGCGGCCTATGCCTCTCTTGCGACCTTAGCCCTGCCGCAAGCCGTGCAAAGGCTCTTCAGGCGGAGTCCCGGCGGCTTTGCCATGGGCCCAAGCGACTCTCGAAAATATTCAGCGCCCTTTTCAATCCCTGTGCCGCAGATGTCGCAGGTTCCAGGCAGTCGGGCCCGCGTCACCTTGAGCGTCTTGGCCGCCTCGTATTTGTTCATCTCAGCCGGAATTAGTCTTGACTTTGTGGCTAGTCGATAATGTACGCCTGACGGCCTCCCTGTGCAATGCATCAAGCCCAGTTTTCCTCGGTACCCAAACGACGACCGATCGGCGGCGCCGGGGTTATCGGCGGCAATGTAACGCCAAATAACCCGGTAGTCCTGCTCCGCCAGCGCCGAGCGGCGAACCACCGCCATCAATCGCGTTCTCTTCCGCCAGCCAGCCGCGGGCGTTCTTCGGCGATGATCTTTTCGGCATCGAAGGCGGCGGACTGGCCTGCATCCAACTGTTCGATCCCCCGTCGCACTTCCCGTCGCAGGGTGGCCTCGTGCTCAGGCGTGAACTCCTCCTGCTCCTTGAGCACCTCCAGCGCTTCGTTCACGATGTCGCTGGGGTCGGCATATTGCCCGGTCTTGACCCTTTCGGCTACGAATCTCTCCAGTTCCGGTTTTAGCTGGACGTTCATCGGAACACCTCCATTACCAATCAGTCCGGCTGGCAGGGGCAGACCGCAAATCTGCGCTTCAGCAACGCCGTGCAAGGCCCCATACTAGCAGAATGCCTGCCCCCAGGCGCCATATTGAGCCCGGGCAATTGCAGTTTATCACCACCAGCACGGATCGCCAGGCAAAAGAGTCTGCGGGTACTGGTTCATTGCAAATAGAAATCGCAGCCGGGCGGAACTCACCACCTTCTTATAACTCCTTCGCTATTTACTGTTGAAGAATGGACGTTTTCGGCTATCATATTGCCCGGAGATTAATACGCCGTTCGACTGCCGGAGCGAATGAGACCGCTTCTGAAAACTTGTGCCCTCTGGGCTCTCCTCCCCATCCTTCTGCCTTTTCCGGCCTTGATTTCTGCCCAAAGCTCTTCAGCCGGCGCGGCGGGGCCTTCGGCCAACACGGAAGCGCAGCGGCTGCTCGAGCTGAAACGCATTGAACTTTCCTTGAATGAGGCGCGGGCCAAGCGAGACCGCCAGAAAACCCTCTTCGATGGGGGGGTTGGGGCGCGAGCCGATTACGAATCTGCGGAGATTGCTTACCGGCAGGCCCAAGTGGACTTCCAACAGGCTTTCCTGCGCCTTTTTTCGCAAGTTCCCCGGCTCGACATTGTTTCCGCCATCAAGTACCAACGGCCGGATGGTTCAAAATACGTGCGGGTGACGGTGAGGAACAATTCCGGAGCGGTGCTGGATTACAAGCAATTCGGCATCTTGGCAGCGGACGTGCAGCTTCCCAGCCAGCTCCAGATGCGGGAGCTGACGGATATCCGTGTCTCCTTGAAGGAAGCGCCGGAGATTTCCCCGGCGGCGTCTGCCGGCTCGCCGCCCGTCGCCCAGGTGCCCCGCGCGGTGATTTCCGATCCCTACTCGGCGTATATTTCGAAACTCGAAGTGGGCGAGCAGACAACGCTCAATTTCGAGCTGCTCAAGGACGTGGACGCTCTCACCGTGGGGCTATACTACAACGGCCGTGAAGCGGACCAGGAAGTTTATCTGGAGAAGGATCCCTCCGCCAACATCATCAGCATAAGTTCGGAAGAGGTTTCGCTCGAAGCGGACCTCGGCGCCAGCGCCAGTTACAATCTACACCTCGAGCAGTTCACAAAATCCTCCCAGCCGTTTAGTCTGCTGACGCTCAACCTGCCCCCCGAGATCAATACGGAGTTCCTTGAGCCATCTTCGGGAGCGCACCTTTCCCAAGTCCGCTTCCCGGAAGGAGTCACCAGCCAGAACATCCAGTTGAAGATTTACTTGCCGGACAAAGTGGATGATCGCGTGCGGCTGGACCAGCCGCTGAACTTCTGGGTGCTGGTGATGGACCCGGCGCAGGCGGGACACATCGATCCGTCGAAGACGTACAGCGAAAGCCAGATTGCGGCGCTGAAGTGCGGCAAAGTGCGGTTGCAACTGATCCCGCGCGGCATCGGCCGGATTGAAGTGACTGCGCCCAGCCTCTACCAGGAGATTGCGGCCGGAAAAGACGTGATCCTGAACTTGACGGTGAAAAACATTGGCACGCGCGTGGTCCGCAACATTCACCTCTCGACTGAAACCCCCTTGAATTGGCGGACAGTGGTGGCGCCGGACACTTTGGATAAACTGGATCCCAACGAAGAGTCGATTGTGAAGCTCCAGGTTCTGCCGCCGGCGGGGGTGGGATTGGGCGACTACGAAGTGCGCATTAAAACTGATGCCACCTCCAACAGCCGCAAGCTCCAGATGCCGGATCAGTCCGACCGCATCCACATCATCACTCCACCCAATCTTGCCGCCACCGGGCTGCTCGTGGCTTTTCTCGTTCTTGTGATCGGTGGAATCGTGTGGTTTGGTGTGCGCATGGCGCGGCGATAGAGTCTGTGTGACAACTGTAATTGTAGCGGCGATCTCTGATCGCCGGTCGTGACTTTTCAAGGGTTTCGGCGATCAGAGATCGCCGCTACAACGAAGAAAAGCAAGTTGTCACACCGGCTCGATAGGCGGTGCTCGCAGTTTACCCGGCAGGGCGGAGGCGCCGAATTTAATGTGAACTGGCTGGAACGGAAGGGCGGAGCTTCAGCCTCGCCGTAAGGCCCCCTCACCCGGCCTTCAGCCACCCTCTCCTCCGCACGTGTGGGGGAGAGGACCGGGGTGAGGGGGTGAAGCGGAGGGTAAATCAGCATGAACATTCGACCCATGTTGCAAGCCATTAACCTGACCAAGCGCTATAACGGCCACACGCTGGCGCTGGACAAGGTGAACTTTGAGATTTATCCGGGCGAGGTTTTCTGCCTGCTGGGCGCGAACGGGGCTGGCAAGACCACCACCATCAACCTATTCCTCGACTTTATTCCACCTTCGGAAGGCGAAGCGCGCATCAACGGCATCAACAGCCATCAGAATCCGCTTGAGGCGAAGAAGTATGCCGCTTATGTTTCGGAGAACGTCATGCTGTACGGCAACTTCACGGCGCGGCAGAATCTGGACTATTTTGCGAAGCTGGGAGGCAAGCCCCATTTGACCAGGGAAGAATACGACCGGGTGATGGGTGAGGTGGGGTTGAGCTCGAATGCTTTCGACCGCCGCGTCAAGGAATTTTCAAAAGGGATGCGGCAAAAGGTGGGATTGGCCATCGCCCGCATAAAAGACTCACCTGCCATTCTCCTGGATGAGCCCACTTCCGGCCTCGACCCGAAAGCCGGAGCCGAATTCATGGAATTACTCTCCAAGCTGAAGGCGGACGGGAAGGCCATCCTGATGTCCACGCATGACATCTTCCGCTCCAAGGACATTGCCGACCGGATGGGCATCATGAACGAAGGCAGAATGGTGATGCAAAAAACACGCGAGGAACTGGCCCACGAAGACCTGGAAAAGCTCTATCTGTCTTACATGGAACACGGGCCATTACCTGGAGCGTAGTTCACGATTTCGTAAGTGCGGACACGTATTTTACCCTCACCCGGCGCACAGGGGAGCGTTGCTTCCCCGCGCCACTCTCTCCCGATGGCAATGGGTTGTGAATCAATAGCGCCGCCGTCCCGTCGCCATTTGCCGCCGAGATGCCCGGCGGCGCTTTGCACCATAACCACGCAACCGCAATCCCCGCCTCCAAGAATTCCGCTATTTGCCAGCCGCTTGTTTTCCTATAAACTTCAGGAGCTTGAGAAAGAGGCCGCGGCGTCTTCCTGCGAAGGAGCGTGCGGCAGCGCTCCAACGAAAAGGACAATCCATGTCTCTGGCTGATGTCATTCTGGGCAGGCCGCTGAGCTCCGCTGAGGAAAGAGGGGAAAAGCTGGGATGGCGCGCCGGAATTCCGGTGTTTGGGTTGGATGCACTCAGCTCCGCCGCCTACGGGCCGGAAGCGGCGTTAACTTTGCTCATCCCTCTGGGCGTGGCAGGAATTTTCTATATCATCCCCATCACTGCCGCCATCATCGTTCTTCTCACCATCGTCTACTTTTCTTACCGGCAGACCATTGAGGCTTACCCCACGGGCGGGGGTTCCTACACGGTCGCGAGGGAGAATCTGGGCAATTTCGCGGGATTGACGGCTGCCGCGGCTCTGATGATTGATTACATCCTCACCGCCGCTGTTGGCATTTCCGCCGGCGTGGGGGCTCTGGTGTCGGCCGTACCTTCACTTCACCCCCACACGCTGGAAATCTGCCTGGCCATCCTTGCTTTCGTCACCGTGGTGAATCTGCGTGGAGTGCGTGAGGCCGGCGTGGCCTTCCTTGCGCCCACCTATTTGTTCATCGCTACTATGCTTATTACGCTGGGCTGGGGCTTGATCAAGACGCTCCTGGCAGATGGCCATCCCAGGCCTGTGGTTGCGCCGGCACACCTACCTGCGGTAACGACGGCGGTGGGCGCCTGGGTGCTCCTTAAAGCTTTCTCGAGCGGCTGTACGGCCATGACCGGCGTGGAAGCGGTCAGCAACGGCGTAAAGGCGTTCCGCGATCCGGTGGTAAAAACGGCTCAGCGCACTCTCACCACCATCATCGCCCTATTGATCGTGTTGCTGGGGGGCATTGCCTACCTTGCCCACGCCTACAATATCGCCGCCACGGACCCTTCAAAACCTGGCTATCAGAGCCTCCTCTCGCTACTGATCGCCGCCGTTGCCGGCCGTGGCGTTTTCTACTACATCACCATCGCCGGTATCCTGATGGTGTTGGCCCTCTCCGCCAACACCGCTTTTGCTGATTTCCCGCGCCTTTGCCGCATGGTTGCGGAGGATAGGTTTCTGCCCATCCCATTCGTCCAGCGGGGCCGGCGACTGGTTTACTCGCAGGGAATTTATGTCCTGGCAATTGTCTGCGCCATTCTATTGGTCCTCTTCGGCGGCGTCACCGACCGCTTAATCCCCCTGTATGCGGTTGGTGCCTTTCTGGCTTTCACCCTCTCCCAAGCGGGCATGGTGGCGCACTGGCTCCGCAAGGGCCGTGGCGGCAGGGCGCGGCGCAATATTTACATAAACGGGCTGGGCGCTCTCGCCACGTCCACCACCGTCATCGTGGTAACGGTTTCCAAGTTTACTGAGGGCGCGTGGATCACCACGTTGATCATTCCCTGCATTATCATCCTGATGTACTCCATCCGCAGGCATTACGACCAGGTCATTCTGCAGACAGCGTCCCGCAACCCTCTAAACCTGAAGGATTTACAGAAGCTTCTGGTGGTTGTGCCCATCTTGAGTTGGAACAAGGTTGCGGAGAAGGGATTGCGGTTTGCCTCGACGATTTCGTCGGAAATTCAGGCCGTCCATGTGGAAACAGGGGAACAAGGGGAACTCGAAGATGAAATTGCATCGGATTGGAGCAAGTTCGTTCAAGTGCCGGCAAAGGAAGCGGGTTTACCGGCCCCAAAGCTCGCCATCGTGAAGTCCCCTTATCGTTTTGTGGTGAACCCGATTGTGGACTATGTCGTCGAGCTTGAGAAGAAGAATCCGGACCGGATCATTGCCGTCATCATTCCTGAGTTGGTGGAACACCATTGGTATCAGATCGTGCTCCACAGCCAGCGGCCAAAGTGGCTGAAGGCGCTGCTGTTAATGAAAGATTGCTCGCGCATCGTGTTGATCACCGTCCCTTGGCAATTGGGGCCGTGAACAGCGGGCGAGGGCGTCGGAAGCGCCTGCCGGCAAATTCCGTATGCGGAGGAGTTGACTGTTTGCCTGGATTAGGCATACTGGAGAAGGCCGGTCCGCGCCTGTGGGAAACTCCGAAGGGCTTTTATTCTATTAAAGTTAGGGCGAAACAGGTAAGATAAGAACTGAATTCGCCAGTTACCAGCTTTTCCATGTCAGTCGAAGACTCCTTGCGAGGCTTTGCCCTAATCCGGTGAGGCTTCGGTTGGGCCGTTTGGAAGCACGTCAGGACCTTCGGACTGGTGCGATTTCTTGGGCTTCTCGATCGCTAGAGCAGTTGTGTTTGGCCGGGAGGGTCGAACCATCGGACTCATTCAAGTCAAGGATTTTGACCAAACTGGTTGGCTGGATCCGGCGAACGCTCCGGAGAGGTCGCAGAGGTATTGCCAATGCCTGGAGGAAGGCGAAATCCTCTTCTTTCCTCAAACCCCGTTTGTCCTTCCCGATGAAGACTGCGATTATTTGCGGCGCGCGCGCCAGACGCGGTCCTCGCACTACAAGAACATATCCTACCGCCCGGAAGAATCGCGGGTTAAGGGCTTTGATAGGAAGACGGCGGACCATGAGGATCTTTTCAGGATTTTCCGGTCTTATTCTATCCGGGTCAGGGAATTTGTAGCCAGTTTCCTGACGCCTTACCGGCACCAAATGGCCATTGATTATGCGAGCTTCCGCGCCATTGAAGAGGATGGCCGCCCGCTTCCCAGCCGCCTGCGCAACGATCTGCTTCACGTCGATTCATTTCCCACGCGCCCCTCCATGGGCAACCGGATTTTGCGGGTTTTCACCAATATCAATCCCGTCCGTCCACGCGTGTGGTTGACGGGTGAAGGGTTTGACCAAATCGCGCAAAAATACGCGAAGGCTGCGGGCTTGCTGGAACTGCTGCGTGCAGCCCAATCCCCCCTTGGCCGCCTCCGTAACTTTTCAGCGCAGATGGCCCATAGCCTGCGCCTGCCGGTGGTGGCGCGGTCACCTTACGATCAGTTCATGCACCGCTTTCACCACTACTTGAAAGCCAATGACGAATTCCAGGATTCTTGTCCGAAGTCCCGCTGGGAGTTTCCGCCGCTTTCGACCTGGCTGGTTTACACGGACTATGTGCCGCACGCTGTCATCTCCGGCCAATACGCGCTCGAGCAGACGTTCATCGTACCCCGCCGCGCCCTGGTGCTGCCCGCCAAATCTCCGATCAGCGTCCTCGAGCAAATCTGCGGAGTGCCTCTCGCCCGTTGAATTCTGGCCGGCCTTGCCAGGAGAATGGCGGAAACCTGGGACCGAGAACCAAGCTTCCGATTGGACTTGATTGGCATCTAAGAAATATGGCCGGGTTCGCGGGCGCCTTGCGGTTATGGTGCTTACTCATCATGATCCGGAGTTGAGTTTTAGCCCGGCTCGTCCGTCCTGGGCAGTGATACAAGCGGCTCCGAGCTTTGCACAAAGGGGAATCAACGCCCCCAACTTGCTGCTGGCGGGTTGCGTACTTTGAAAGGAATGTTATTGGACCATGATTCGATGGCTACGGTACATTGCTGTGATCGCTCTGGTTCTTTTCCCGGCGCTGGCATGGCCGGCTCAAAATCTGCGCCTTAAATCCCGGTTGAATTACGCCCACAACAAGCATCAGGGCCCTTTGATTACCGGCGACAACATGCTCCAGGGCGCCGTCCCCGGCATGCCCAATTACGTCATATTCTACGAAGAGTTCTGCTATAACGCGAAACGCATGGCCCAGCGCACGGTTGACCTTTATAACAAGTACAAGGGCCGGGTGAATTTTGTAGTCATCGACTTTCAGTACGGCTGGTCGGATGACCAGAACAAGCTGGTCGAAAAGTATTTCCACCGCAACATCCCTCAGGTCACCATCCTGGACAGCAACCTGAAGCCGGTATTTGATTACACTGGCGAAGCTCCCGAAGACACCCTCGATGGTTGGATACAATACGCGCTGCGCGTCTCCAACCCAAAACCAGGCCCCCAGGTTTACCAAGCCTCCAGCCGTCCTGCGTCGCCGCCATCCCAAAAGAGGCCGGACCGCTGATCCCGTCTTGCCGGCGGTTGCCTGCATCAAGTGCCTGAAATTTGCTGTAGTGGGTCAGTTTGGATGTACAGGCGGCTTCATGCCGCCAATTGGCGAAATAAACTCGCCGCACCAAGAGCTAAACTGACCCACTACTAAATTTGCTCCGGGCTTGTCATGCCGCGCGGGAGGAGTTCCGGTGGAGGGACGCTCAGGCCACCTGGGGCAGGGGGCCGTCCACAAAATCTGCGAGCTTTCTTTTGAAGTCTCCCACTTTTTCCGGCAACCGTGAGACGTCCTGGCCCGCGCAGCAGCGGATTTCCTCAAGCTGGTTCACCAAACCGCTGACGCATTCAAGCGCGTCATCTATGGGGTAGTCAATGCCGATGAGCGGAGCCGGGTTGAACCGCACTTCCGTGGAGAGTGCCCGCTCAATCTTGTTAACCGTGGAAACCACCTCCCGGTGTTTTTCCATGAATACGGCCAGCGAGGTGGCCATCGAGCGCCGCCGGATGTATTGCTCTTCGTAAGCGAGCCTTTCGAGATCTTGAGCCAGTTGAACCAGCGTTCCGGCGGCCATTTTCACCCTCCTCTCCGATAGATGTTCGAGAGGTGGCAAAGGATGCCGTTCTCCCCGGCCCATGAAGAAAATGTTTCTTTATGATCGTCATTCGATGGGGCAACCTTTTTCGATTTCGGTTAACATCGTTCTCGAGGTGAAGCATGGAATACCGGACGTTGAATCATACGGACCTGCGGGTCTCGCGTCTGTCCTTCGGCACCATGCCTTTTGGCTCGCAAGCGGATCAGGCGGCAGCGGACCGCATGACCGCGCAGTGCCTGGATGCGGGAATCAATTTTTTCGACACCGCCAACATGTACAACCACGGCCGCGCCGAGGAGGTGCTGGGCAAGGCACTCGGTTCGCACCGCTCGAAGGTGGTGTTGGCTTCCAAGGTCCGCAACAAGATGGGTGAAGCGCCGGACGAAAGCGGCCTTTCGCGAGCCGCCATTCTGAAAGCAATTGACGCCAGCCTGTCGCGCTTGGGCACGGATTACGTGGATGTCTACTACCTTCACTGGCCGGATTACGCCGTCCCCCTGGAGGAAACGCTGGGCGCGATGGAGGAGTTGGTTCGCGCCGGCAAGGTGCGCTATCCAGCCGTCTCCAATTACGCAGCATGGCAAATCTGCCAGATTCATTGGATCGCGGAGAATCACGGCTTCACTCCGCCACTTATTTCCCAACCCATGTATAACCTTCTGGCCCGCGCCATTGAAGACGAATACTTGCCATTTTGCAAGCAGTTCGGCGTGGCCGTGATGCCTTACAATCCACTGGCCGGGGGGTTGCTCACGGGCAAGCATTCGGCACTGAGCACGCCCAGCCCCGGCTCCCGCTTTGATAAGAATTCTCTCTACTTGAACCGCTACTGGCACGATGATTACTTCGCCGCGGTCGAAGAACTGAAAAGCATCGCCAGCCGGGCCGGCAAGACCTTGGTTGAGCTTTCCCTGCAATGGCTCCTAAGCCAACCGCAGGTGGACTCGGTGATCCTGGGCGCTTCAAAGCCCGAGCAACTTGCCGAGAACCTCAAGGCTGCGGAGGGCGGTCCGCTCCTGGCCGAAACGCTCGAAGCCTGTGACAAGGTCTGGAGGCGGCTGCGCGGCATCACCCCGAAATACAACCGGTGAAGGCTCTTTGAAATTCGGTATGCGCCCGGATCGAAATTCCAACCTGGATTATTCTTGAAGCTCCCTTGTTGGACCGAAGCCCCTCACCCGCCGCTTCGCGTCACCCTCTCCCCACTTGCGGGGAGAGGGCCGAGGTGAGGGGTCAGGCGACGCCTCTGAGATCAAGATCATGAAACCCGCCTTAACTGAACAGCATTGAGGCTAACGGCCCCGGCTCGCCAATTTAGCCCGCCCGAACAGGACTTGCCCCGGTTTGTTTCCCGTGTGATGGCCCTGGTCAATGACCACCGTGCCGTTGACGATCACATACGGAATGCCCTCGGGATATTGAAGCGGATTTCCAAATGTGGCGCGGTCAACGACCGTCCCAGGATTGAAGATGGTAATATCCGCGGCCATGCCCG
Source organism: Terriglobia bacterium (assembly GCA_035531475.1). Taxonomy (GTDB): domain Bacteria; phylum Acidobacteriota; class Terriglobia; order UBA7540; family UBA7540; genus CALCEB01. The sequence goes on along the minus strand of DATKST010000151.1, from coordinate 77,061 downwards.
GCCGCAGCAACCCTCGATCAATGAGTCCGGTGATCTGGGCGGGAAATGAGGTCATTTTGCGGATGGCATCCGGCAGAGTCAGGACGTGCTTCTGCCGCACATAAACCCCCAAGACGCGGGGAAATGTTCCGTAAAATCGGGGATGGGGCTTGCCAACAAATTGCATATCCGGATTGACGGCGGCGCCGTCTGACCCGATCCCCACCCACGGCTGCTTCATCGCCAATTCCATATCGGCTTCGCTGATACTAAAATAAATGGCATAGGCCGAGCCACCTTCAGCAATCAAGAGATTGCACAGCGCATCGACCGGGTCCGTGTGCATCCTTTGCGCCACTTCATCCATGCGCTTGCCTTCGTATGGCTTATCTTGCGGCTTCTGAACTGCGGACACCATCACGCCGTGCCATCCACCCACGCTTTTGACCTCGTTGTTGGTCCAGCCCGGCACGCCCTGGGCGATATCGCGGCGAATCTCCTCGCGGACTTTGGGATCTTTCAGCAGTTTCACTCGCTGCTTCAGGCTACCCTCCAGAAATTTTGGCGGAAGGCATTGCGCGAGCTTGGTCCAACCGGCGATGTAGGGATATTGGTCGGCGGTGACGTCCACTCCACGTTGGCGCGCCTGATCGATCATCTGAATCAGATCCGCCATGTGGCCCCAGTTCTCCTTGCCATCCATCTTGAAGTGGAAGATGTGAACCGGCAGTCCAGCTTCCTCGCCAATCAGAATGGCCTCGCGGAGCGCCTGCGTGGCGTTGTTGCCTTCACCCCGGATGTGGGTTGAGTAGATTCCACCATATTTCGCAGCGACTCTTGCCAACTGGATCAAATCCTGCGTCGATTCAAACATGTTCGGAGCGTAAATCAGGCCGGAAGCAAGCCCGATGGCTCCGTCCTGCATGCCTTGGGAGACCAGCGCCTCCATGCGTTGCATTTCTTCCGGTGTGGGCCGGCGGTTGACGTTGCCCATCACGTCCATCCACACCTGACCGCTGCCCACGTAGGACGCGATGTTCACTGCAATGCCGTGTTTTTGGAGCATGCGGAAATACTGGCCCAATGTCTCCCAATTTCTTTCAAAGCCGGGCGGACGGGGGCTCTTGCTGATGTCCGGCTGGCCGGGCGCGGCGAATGGACCGGCTGAAGCGTCTTCTCCGATAATCTCCGTGGTCACACCCTGCCGGATTTTGCTCTGGCCATCACCGTCCGCGAGCAAGGTGTAATCGCTGTGACTGTGAAGATCAATGAATCCCGGCGCCACCACCAACCCGGTGGCATCAATCACCCGGCGCGCAGTGGGATGAATCAAACGGCCCACTGCCACAATTTCTCCATCCCGGACAGCGACCGAGCCTTCAAACCAGGGACTTCCGCTGCCGTCGATGATGTGCCCGTGAATGATTAAGAGATCGTATTGCGGTTTGCTGGCAGGCCGGCAGAAGGCGGCGCTCCAAAGCGCGCCAATCATTAGGAGAAATAGAGCCTCACAATATTCAGGGAGGGCGATGTGAAAGGCTGGCTTGTTTCTATACATGGAGTCATAAGCCTGCAATGGGCACTGGCTGTAGCGCCGACATCTTGCCGGCAAGTTAATATGCCGCTAGTATTACTATGTTAAGTCGGTTGGGGCACCGTCAGGGCATGGCTTCAGCCCTGTCGTTGGCAGTGATCCCGAGATTCTGGCTTTAGCCCCTGAGAACCACCGTTCAGAAAAGCAACTTGAGCGCAAATTGAATTTCTCGCGCTGCACCCGCGCTCAAGATCTGGCCGTAAGTTGGGGAGCCCACGGTGGCGCTCGGAAATCCAAACGGCGGCGTATTTAATGAATTGTAGGTCTCTGCCCGGAACTCCAGTTTGGAGCGCTCGGAAAGTTGCCAATCCTTGAGCAGGGCAAAATCCAGATCGTTGAGGGGCGGCCCAAATAGCACGTTGCGCTGTTCATTTCCGAACCGGGGACTCCCGCTTGCCAGCGCCTGTCCAAGAAATGTAGTCGTGAAACATTTGGTGTTAAACCACTGCGCCACGGTTTGTGGCCCATTGTTGCCATTGCAGACGCGATCGGGAAACGGATTGGAAGAACCGGAATTGGAAAAATCCGTGGGGGAGAGAGCTGTGAACGGGAAACCCGTTTGAAAGCTGTAGATACCTGAAAATCTCCAGCCTCCGGCCACTTGGTTGACTACGCCTCCGTGGTTTAGGAAATGCATGCCTTGGCCGACCGGCAATTGCCAGACGCCGCTAATGACAAAGCGGTGGTGCGCATCATCGTAGGCCGGTCCCCAATTGCACATAAGGCAATTATCGTTCTGTGCGTTCACATTACCGACCCCTCCGCCAAACCCTTCATCCCCTTCGTTATTGTCAAAGGCGTTTTGCCATGTGTAACTGGCAAGGAATGTGAATCCGTTGGAGAATCTTTTCGTCAGTTTTACCTGCAGGGAGTCGTAAATCGACTGCGCGTCCGCGCTCGTAAAGAGCATTTGGTTAAAATCCGGGTAAGGCCGCCGGGGTTGAATCGGGCCAATTCCCGGCAAGGCTTGATTGGCAAACAAGTGGAGAGTTCCAAGCCAGTAGCCCCGGTTACCAATGTAGTCCGTCTCCAGCGCCCAGTTCCGGGCCAATTGAGACTGAATGCCGAAGCTCCATTCCTGGATGACAGGATCTTTATAATTGGGTGTGACGTACAAGGAGGCGTACTGTTGGGAGAGCAAGGGGATTCCCGCAGCCCCCGCAAAGACGTTGGCGCTGGTGGTTGGGACGCTGTTGGTCAAAGGCACCGGAGAGCCAAACGCGGTATTGTAAATCTGGGACGCCCCATTGATCGGGTTGTTGTTCACGAAGTGCATGTTATTAAAGTTCGGCAGGTCGGTAAAGATGCCATAACCACCCCGCAGAATGAGTTTGTCCGATTTCGTAGGTGTCCAAGCAAAGCCGAACCGGGGATCATAATCGCCATAGTAAGGGAACACCAGAGTTTGCCGCGTCCTCCCGGTGAATCCGAGTTTTGCGCGCTCCGCCGATGTCGCCACCAGACACTGGCCCGTGGAGGAAATGACGTAGGAATAGGCTGGGTTAGTACAATAAGAGTCGTTCAACGCATTCGGCTCCGCTGTCACCAGCAGGCCGTTTCCCGGACCAGAAAATGGCGGGCCGGTAGGAACAAAGGTCGCAAAGTTGTTGCGCTTATCAACCGGAAATCCCCGGTATTCCCATCGGATGCCCAAGTTTAACGACAAGTTCGGCTTGACCTTGAAATTATCCTGGGCGTAGAAGCTCCAAAATTTTCCGCCCACCTGATTGGTGCCCAAATACTCCAGAGTGCGATTGGCAGTTTGCGGATACCCTAACAGGAAGTCCGCTAAATCTGAAACCCCGGTAGCACCCGTCATCTCACCCGCCAAACCAGAAAACTGGCCATTGAATGCCAGTTGCCCATGAGGCGAAAAAGCCGCAGCTTCACCCAACACCTGCCAAAACTCCAGGTCCGCGCCAAACACGAACGTATGGGCTCCGCGCGTCCAAGTGATGTTGTCGTGATAAGTCTCAACCATGTCCGGGCTAATCACCGGACGGTATTCGGAATCTCCAATTGTGGAGAAATTGTTAAAGCTGAAAATTGGGAATCCTTGAGTGGCGGCGGAGTAACCCGTCAAATTCTTGATCCCGAAACCGGACATAAAGTTGGGCGATCGAGGACAGGAGGCGCAGTTCTCAATATCGTAGTCACGCTGGAATCCAAAACGCGCTTCACTGAGGAGCGTTGGGCCAAAAATATGAGTCCAGCCCAAGGCCACGTTTTGCCCTCGATAATAGAGTGTATCGCCGAACCCGGGAAGGCTGCTGTAACCACTCCCAGGATTAAATTGATTGGACTGGCCGAACATATACCGGGCGAACAGCTTGTCATCATTACTGACGTTGTCGTCACCCCGGATGATGAAGGTGTTGTCGTTTTCCGTGTAAGGCTGCTGATTCACGAAGTTGGGCAACCCAACCCGATTGGGAGCGGGAAAGGGATTGAACGACAGGGCCTTCTGCGCTACGGGGTCAATGTTGGTGATGATGTTCCCGGGAATCGGCTGACCGACCAGGATGGACGATCCGGCGCTGGCGCTTCCTGCTGGGCACGTGAAAGACTGCACCGTGGCCGGATTAAAGAGCTGGCCGCTGTCAAAATTTAGGTTGGCCGGGCCGCCGGCTCCGCAGAGATTGGTGGTTTTTCCGGTGAGCGCCCCACTCAGGTTCCCTTGCAACTCCTGAGATGTTGGAATGGTGCTGCCGAGCGAATTGCCGGAAATTTCCCTCAAGCCCTCGTAATTCACAAACCAGAACGCCTTGTCCTTCTTGATGGGTCCACCGACTGCAAAGCCGAACTGGTTGCGGCGGAATTCCGGCACGCTCGCCGCGAAAAAATTCCGCGCGTCAATGCCGCTGTTCCGCAAAAATTCATAAACACTGCCGTGGATATCATTTGTTCCCGACTTCGTTGCCAAGTTGATGGTGGAACCCGCCGTTAAGCCGAAGGCCGCATTGTAAATATTGGTTTGCAAATTGAATTCCTGGACCGCATCCGGAGGGGGCTGCAACGCAAATCCGCCGAACGACAGATTTCTCGACATGATTCCGTCAATCAAGTAATTGTTGCTGGAGGACCGGTTGCCATTCGCATTGAAACTGGTGCCGCTGAATGGAGATCCAATGGAACTGGAAGCGAAACCGCCATTATCCGTTACGGTGCCCGGCACCAGGGTGGCCAACGAGCCATATTGACGCAGGTTCAAAGGCAGATCCACAACATGCTCGTTGTTAATGACGGTACCCACACTTGCGGTCGTGGTGTTCACCAACGGAGCGGCGCTCCTCACTTCCACGGTCTGCGCCACGCTCCCTACCTGGAGCTGGGCATTCATCGACGCCTTTTGGTCCACTTGTAATGTGATGTTGGAAAGGATGGTGGCCTTGAAACCTGACTTTTCGAACCGAAAACTGTATGTGCCCGGCGGGAGTGACTGAAAGATGTAATTCCCGGATGAATCGCTGACCGTTTTCCAGGTCACTCCGGTTGCCACGTTGGTGGCCGTTATCTGGGCATCCGGGATGATAGCGCCTGAGGGATCAGTCACTGACCCAGACAGAGTCGCGTTTACAGTTTGCGCCCAGCAACTCGCGGTTAGGGTGAGACACAGTGCCATGCCGACAAACACTTTTTCGAAAACGCTTACACTCCTTCTCTCGTGTCGTCTTGAGTCCATCAGCATCCTCCCGAGTGCCCGCAGCCCCAAGGCCGCGTCACAGGTTTAGCGCTTCGGAAACCCACAACCCGTTGCCAGTCTACACAAAGCAGTGAAGCAGGGAAGATAGCATCTCTTAACCGATTTGATTCTGTAATTAATAAATTGTTAGCTAAACATTGTCAAGGACAATAAAGTTGATGGCCAGGAGAAGCAAATGTAATGCATGGCCCCGATACCGCAAATTCACCGTGACGACATTAGGGCCCATTCAGAAATAACTGTTCCATCTTCCAACCGGCACCCCTCACCCGCCGCTTCGCATCACCCTCTCCCCGCTTGCGGGGAGAGGGCAGGGGTGAGGGGATGTATTGGGTCCGAAATGGAACAGTTCTTATCTGACAGCCCATTTCTGACAGCCCATTAGGACAACCCTTGTAGTTGCGAAAAATGGGCAGTAAAATCGCGCCACGGATGCGGCGGTCTCAGACCGCCGCTACAGCCACCCGTGCGTCTGCGGACCCGGAAAGCCGCGCAGGGTGGAGTAAAATGGCAAGGATTGATTCTGAAAGTTTGGAGCAGATTGGGAGGCTTGCGGACCAGAATGACGCCCGGCAGGAAATCGCCGCAGAGATTCGGCTTCCTCACGCTTCCGGGGATTGCTATGTCCTCCCAAAGTTTACGGATTTTTCTGCTCGTGGTTCTACTTTGTGTTTCGGCGCAGGCTTTTCCTCTTGAAGAACCCGGACAATCGAGCGACCCGGTGCAAGTCCTAGCCCAACGCGCCGAAGAAGCAGAAACGCAAGGCAAATGGGAGAATGCTGCCAAGGACTATCGCGCCATTCTGCGGATTGATCCGCGGTCCGTCGCGGCCATGAACCGGCTGGGCGCGATCTCCGTGAATCAAGGGAAATTTTCCCAAGGTATTAAATACTACCGGCAAGCTTTGCGCCTGAATCCGGCGGACTTTGTAACCAATCTGAACTTGGGAATTGCTTATGTTAAAGAGCAGGATTACAAAGCAGCGGCCATTCCATTGCAACGCGCGGCGCAGACGGATCCCCGCGACTTCCAGACCGAGGAACTGCTTTCTGTGGCCCTGATCGGCCAGGATAGCTACCGGCAGGCCATCCCTCACTTGAAGCGGGCTGAGTCGTTAAAGCCACAAGACGCTGGCACGGCCTACTTGCTGGTTCGCTGCTACCTTGAAGTCAAAGACTTCCAGGATGCGCTTCAATCCTTTGACCGGATTGAGGCTCTTGATCCCAATTCGCCGTGGGTCCACATTCTGAAAGGACAGGCTTATGATGGGCTGGGCGCATATGACAAAGCCATCCAGGAGTTCCAAGACGCCCGGGTGCAAACCCCGGACAATCCCATCGTTCATTTTTCCTTGGGCTTTATGGACTGGAAGACGCGCCATTTCCACCACGCCATTGCTGAGCTCGAAACCACGTTGAAGCTCGATCCTGACTTTGACCGGGCCAAGCTCTATCTTGCCGAGAGCTATGTGGAATCGCACCAAAGTGACCAAGCCCTGCCGCTGCTGCTGGCGCTCGCCAAAAAGCAGCCGCAGAATTACCGGATTCATCTGGACCTGGGAAAGAGTTATCAGGAATCCGGCCAGCATGGTAAAGCAGTTAAGGAGTTGCTGGCGGCCACTGCCATCGCCCCGAATCGTCCCGGGGCACACTACTTATTGGGCCGCGCCTATCAGCAGCAAGGGCGGCTTGCCGACGCCCAACGGCAATTTGGGCTGACCCAGAAACTGCAAGCCCAAGCGCGATCGTCCCTGGAATGCGTTATGGCGGCGGGTGGCTCGCGCGCCAACCCGGCTGAGCAAATGGGATTGATGCCGCAGCCGGCAAAGAAAGGCGCTTCGGTCCCCTGACGGTCCACAAAGGGAAGCTCATCAGGAATCCAGCCTAGGGTCAATACGGTTCAGGTTGGGTGACCCCTCACCCCAGCCCTCTCCCCGCAAGCGTGGAGAGGGAGGAAGATAGGTATTCCAGGAACCGCGCAGCGGTGGGTGATGGGGCCCGGTCCAACCGTGTGCAGTTATTCTCGAACGGACCTTAAGTGAACAGTATTGTGCCTAGGGTTGCGGACCTTGCTGGGTCTTCAGGCGGGCAAGAGCCTGCGCCGCTGGAGTGAACATGGGATCGCAGGCGAGCGCCTGACGGAATTCACGAGCCGCCCGATGGACGTGACCTTCTTGTTGAAAAGCCAGGCCGAGGTTGAAATGGGCCCAGGCAAAGTGCGGATTCAAGCGAGCCGCTTCGGTCAACTCCATTTCAGCCCGTTTCAAATCTCCCATCCTCAGATCGGCACTGCCCAGGGCGTTGTGGGCTTCCGCGGAATGAGGATCGGACTGGAGGGCCGAGCGCAATCGCGTCACGGCGTTGCTCCAGAGCCCCTCCATCCCGTCGAGGACGCCAAGATCATAGAGCGCGGTGTAATCGGCAGGATCGGTCTTGAGCACGTTTTGGAATTGTGAGCGGGCGCGCGCGGCGTCATTTTGCTGGAGGCGGATGGTCCCCAGCAGGTCGCCTGCCCGCGTGTAATAGGGTTCAATGGCCAGGGCGGCTTTGAGTTCCCGCGCTGCCTCATCCAACTGATGCAGCGCGAACTCGCTGACCGCCAGGTTGAAGTGGGCAAGGGTGCTGAGTGGATCGGCCTTCAGGATTTGCCGGAACTCGGTGGCCGCTTCGGCGTAGCGTTTTTGCTCCTGCAAGTTCAATCCCAGGCGATTGCGGACGTCAAGCAAGGCAGGGTCCGCGGCGAGCAGGTGTCCGAGCAATTGATTCGATTCGGCAAGACGGCCCGCATTGGCCAGGTCGATGGCTCTACCGTATTCTTTGTACTCGGCCAAGCCATCCTTCGGGTCCCGACCGCCACCCTGAGCCGTATCCACGGGATGGGCCAGGGCCATGTAGCCCAAGGAGCTGAGCCGGGCCACCACATCGGCCGGCACACTTCCTGCGCCGGAAGGCTTTGCCGGGCGGAATTGCGCCTCAAGCGTGAGTAGCCGCTCCCGCAAAGCCACGGCCAGCGATCGATCTCCGGAATACAGGTTGTGCATCTCGTTCGGGTCTTGCTGAAGGTTATAAAGCTCCGGCTTAGGGGCATCAATGTATTTGTGCGAGCCGGCGCGGACGCTGCGCAACACCGCGAATCCCAAATGGTCATGGGCGTACCGGCTTTCACTGTGCACCGGATTTTCCGCGCCCGATGGCTTGCCTTGCGCCAAACGCAAGAGGCTTCTGCCCTCAAACTGGGCTGGAATGGCGATGCCAAGAAATTGCAAGAGGGTAGGCGCAACATCCAGCAACGCTCCTGGCGCTTCGACTTGCGAGTGAACCACCGCAGCGCCAGCCGGCCAATGGAAAATGAGTGGCACGCGTAGCGTACTTTGATAGATGAAATAGCCGTGGGTCATCTCACCGTGATCGCCCAGTCCTTCGCCGTGATCGGCGGTGAAAATGATGAGGGATTTTTGGTAGAGGCCCTCGCGCTTCAGGACCTGCCAAAAACCGCCAAGAGTCTCGTCCACATATTGCAGTTCTGCGTCATACCCGCTGCCGGGATATCGCGGACGAAATGACGGCGGCAACAAGTAAGGTGTGTGCAAGTCGTAGAGGTGGAGAAAAAGGAAGAAAGGCTTGTTGGTATGGGCCGCCAGCCATTGGGTGGCGGATCCGATTACTTTCGCTCCGGAACGCTTGATGTCACCGGAGTCCTGGCCGGCGTGTCCGTGGAGGCTAAACGGGCTGTCATAAAATGCAAAGCCCTGGTTGAGGCCAAAGCGCCGGTCGAGGACAAAGCCACCTACAAAAGCCGCCGTCTGATAACCCTGGGACTTCATTATCGTAGCCAGTGTTACGGCGCCCGGAGCCAGCCGCTCGCCATTCTCCTCGATGCCGTTGGTGAAAGGATAAGTGGAAGTGAACAGCGAGGCGTGCGAAGGGAGCGTTAAAGGAATCTGGGAGCTGATCTGGGTGAACAGAGTCCCGCCGTGGGTGAGGGCGTCGATCGATGGCGTGCGGATGCGGCGATAGCCATCGCAGCTCAGATGATCGGCTCGGAGGGTGTCGACCGAAATCAAAATCACTGGAGTCAAGGGCCGGTTGGGTGCTTGGGCAGCAAGGGGCGGGGCCAGGGGAAACATGTCGGCCAGCGCGGACAGAAAAAAACCTAGCAATATCCATTGCCCTGTCCGGCACGCCAGCCGGGGGTAACCGTCTATGGTCTTCATTCGCAAACGAAAGTTTAACACGCGGAAAGAGACGCGGCGAAAGTGCCATGAATCGGACTATACTGAAAAACCTGTCATGAGCGCCGGAACGGCGGAAATTGAATGTGCAGACGAATTCGACCCGAACTGGTTTGAAGAGCCTGAGCTTATGACGATGTCATTCCAATTCGGAGGTCCACGATGAGCCTTCCCATGTCGCGCCGTCAATTTGCCGCCAACAGTGCGGCGCTGTCATTGTCCGCGATGGCTCCCAAAGGTCTTTTTGGTGAGACCGATTCTGCGCAAAAGGTCGTCATTCGGGGTGACGTTGAAATTGGCCAAGTCCGGCCGGAGTTCCATGGCCAGTTTGCGGAACATCTTGGATCGTGCGTTTACGGCGGGCTTTGGGTTGGCAAGAACTCGCCCATTCCCAATATCAATGGATATCGGAAGCAGGCCGTGGAGTATCTCCGCGAGCTGGGGATTCCCGTGCTGCGCTGGCCGGGCGGCTGCTTCGCGGACGATTATCATTGGCGGGACGGGATTGGACCGGCGGCGGCGCGGCCCAAGCGCGTGAATATCCACTGGGGTGGCTACGTTGAGGACAACAGTTTTGGCACTCACGAATTCATCGGACTCTGCAAGCTGATCGGCGCTGAACCCTACTTTGCCGGGAACGTTGGAAGCGGCTCGCCCAGCGAATTGAGGCACTGGATTGAATACTGCAACTATCCCTCCGGCAGCACCCTTGCCGATGAGCGGGCCGCCAACGGATCGGCGGAGCCCTTCGGCATCCGCCACTGGGGTGTGGGCAACGAAAGCTGGGGATGCGGCGGGGCGATGAGGCCCGAGGAATATGCCGATCTTTTCCGGCGATTCTCCGTCTACATCCGGGAGTTTGGAGGTGTGAAGCCTTTCAAAGTGGCCTGCGGCCCGGGCGGTGACAACGCGCAATGGTCGCGCGGGGTGCTGTATGGCCTGCAGAAGCATTTGCCGGAAGGGTTGTCCATGCACTACTACCAAAACGGCAAGGATCCTGCCACCAACTTTACGGTCGAACATATGGACGAACAGCTTGCGGAATTCGCCAAGCTGGAGCAGGCCATCATCCAACAAAGGGCACTGCTGGACGGGTACCAAGGTGGAGACAAAGTGGAATTGATCGTGGATGAATGGGGCGTTTGGGACCGGATTCCCCGCGAAGATGAAAAGAAGTATGGCAGGCTTTGGCAGCAGAGCACGCAACGCAGCGCGGTGGGCGCTGGCCTGGGGCTCAACATTTTCAACCGGCTGGCGGATAAACTCACCATGTGCAACATCGCTCAGATCGTCAACGTGCTGCAATCTTTGCTGCTCACCGATGGTCCAGAGGGGAGGAATTGCGTGCGCACCAGCACCTATTACACTTTTGCTCTCTTCAAGCCGCATCGGTCCAAGACCGCGGTGCGGGTGGAAGCCGGGGGCACTTCGCCGCTGGGCCTTTCGGTTTCGGCCTCCAAGAGCGACCGGGAGTTGGTGGTGAGCTTGGTGAATCCGCACCACGACGACGACATGCAGGTGGACTGCACGCTGCATGGCTTTAAGGCTCGCGGCGCCGCTGCGCAGATTCTGCATGACCCGGACTTGAACGCCTATAACGGCTTTGACCATCCGGATCGACTCGTTCCGAAATCCCATCCGGTGGCGTTGGAAGGGTCCAGTGTGAAGATGGATCTGCCGCGGCTTTCAGTGGCGACGGTGACGCTCCAGGGCAGCGCAGTGGGTTAATCCTCTTCCTGAGCGGCTGGGCGGACGTGCCCAATTTACTTTGGCGGGTCTTTTTGATTGGGTTTGGAATACCGGCGGTTGTGCTCCAAATCGAATGCCGTTTTTGGGAAGCCGGTAACCTTCACCGTGAAGTCTTCGTGAGCCGGAATTCCGTCGATTCCACTGACCGAAAGCTGAACATGAAAAGTTCCAGCCATCGTATAGGTCTGCTGGACCTCACCGCCATCTGCCTCAGTGCCGTCTCCAAATACCCAGTGATAGGCGAGTGCGGGAACCTTGCTGCCTCGCGCGTCCGCCGAAAAATTCGTGCTTTCGCCAGCGCGCACCGTAGTGGATACGTGAGCCACTACGGACGGAGCGGCGGCCGGGACGGAGGTGTCGATAAACTTGATCAGACGCACGGAATGCATTGGAATGTTTTCCAGCCGAAGGGCATCCCCAGTAAGAGACAAGGGTGCATCACCGTTCAGCACGTCATAAGCCTGGAATGAATGGCCAGCGGCCAGGGGCAGGCTTTTTATGTCGAAGTCATGTGAATTCACATGGTTCGTCCAGTTGAACACCGCCAGCATGGATTGGTGGCTGTCTTCCTTCAGGAAGAACACGCTGGGTTGTTCGTCCTGGGGACGGAACGTCATCAAGTCTACGGGCAACGCGGCTTGGCCCAGCCGGTTCATATTGTTCAACTCTTGATTTTCGACGAGAGCAAGGCGTTGTGACTCGGCGCCGAGGGTGGGCAAATCGTCGCCAATCTCATACATCCCGCCCGCCACATCCGCCAGAACAATCTGCACTTGTGCTTCGCTCAGAGTGAGTCCCTTTCTCGACTCATGCCAATTCTGTTGGGGCTCAACTTGCCGGGAGACGGAGAAAGCATCCGGATCACTGATGTAGAAATTGCGGTTCATATAGAATCTGGCGGCAATGTTGGGCGCGGCGTCCTTGCTGGCGTCAAAGTCATGGCCGGTATCCACCGAGATGCGGCCATCGTCCACAAGCCCCACCGGGTTCAGCATCGGACTGCCGTCCTTATCCAGCAGAACATCATTGCCCACCGCTTCGCGAATGATCTTCAGTCCGATGCGTTGCGCCTGAAGGGCGGTGGTGTTGGGTAAATAATAGAACCCTTCGACAGCAGAAGAGTCCATGAAGTCGAGCTTGAAATAGCGCGCACCCCATTCCCGGGCCAGCAGGTGGTAAGTCTGGCGCAGGTAATCCTGAGCGCCGGGGTTGGTGGTATCCAGGACGCAGAGGCGATCCGACGTCCCTTGAACATAACCCACCTGAATGGGCTTTCCCTGGGCGTCATGCACCAGCCAATCTTTGTGATGTTGATAAACCCACGCTCTTTCCGAAACCTCGAAGGGCGCCGTCCAAAGGCCAAAGACCAGGCCGTGCCCGGCAATCTTGCGGCTCAGTCCCCACATGCCCTCCGGAAATTGCGTGGCGTTGGCGCTGATATATTCGCCCCGGGCGTATTCGTAGCCCTCGTCAATTTGGAAGAAATCGTATCCGAGCCGTTTCAGATGCTGGGCCAGCCAGTCCGCATTGGTCAGCACATCGCCAGCGGTAATGCCGCCATAAAAGGCCGTCCAACTCCACCATCCCATGGGAGCGGTTTCGGCGATCCGCGCATGGTGCAGGAGCCGAACGGCCTGCCCGTATGCTTCGAGCTCATTCAGATCATCGGGCCCGGATGCGAACATGACGCGCTCCGAGGAAAGCGTTCCGCCGGGAGCGACCGGCAGGCTTAATTGAATTTGCTGGCTGGAAGGAATCTGGTCGCGCTGCAACACGCCTTCTGTCGTGCCGGTAGAGTCCACAGTCAATGAATCGATCCCAGTACTCTGCGATGAATCGTGCTTGACCTTCAAATGGGAAACAGTCAGAAAACGGTCCGAAGTCAAGGCCGCCAGTAGCAAGCCTTGATGACTCTTCAGATTGTAGATAAGAACATTGTTAACGCCAAAATAATCGCCGTGCGGCGCCTGATCGAGTCCTCCAATGTGAATCGTGGGATCCTCACTGAAGCTCTCGGCAAGCACCCGGTCATGCTGTTCACTGGCGCCGAGATCGAGGCGCGGCTGCCCCCAGGCATCAACCACGCGAATCGCATTGACCGTGACGCTGTCACCCGTGGTGTTGTGGACTTGAACGGCGACGTCTCCATAGGGATGATTGTCGTAAAGACGAAGCCGGCAGACCAGATCGGGTCTTCCTTCGAGACCCGCGTAGGTGACGGTCAGGACGTGGCCAGCGCCAAGCTGACCCGTGAACGACGAGCCCGTGACCTGATGCCGGGGATAATCCGTGGATAAAAGCCAATGGTGATTGGCCTCCACCCCCAGGCGCGAGACCAGGATCACGCGGCGGAGCGCCTGCGAAGAAATTTCATAGGCCCCATCATTGGGCCGCACTCTAACGCTCAAGGCGGCGTTGTGGATCGTGGCGGTGTTTTGTCCCGCCGCGAGCGCGGGCACAGCAAAGCCAAGGCAAAATAGCACGGTTAATCTCGACCAAGACATGGCGCGGCCTCCGGCGGCTTATCTTAACGTGATGCGGAATGGCTGTGCGCGAGCTTGTTGGATGAAAGACGATTCGGCAAGCTCTACGCAATGTATTTTCAGGTTCATCCTCGGGATCAGCCTTCACCCAAAATCTGAATGACGTAAGTTCTTTCCAGCGGGCCGTCATATTCCATGAAGTAAATGGTTTGGCGCGAGCCTTTCACAAGGGCTCCATTTTCAACCGGAAACATGCACTGGATGCCGCCGATCACGCTCTTCAAATGGGTGTCGGCATTGAATCCCAGGCGCCCGTCATAGTCCAGGTAACGGCGGTGATGATAGTTTTCGTCCTCCGGAAACAGCCGTGAGAAATGGGTGAGAATATCTTCCTCAAGACAAGGAATGCCCTCCGTCACCAGGAGGCCGGAAGAAGTGTGCAGGGTGAGAACGTTGACGATGCCGTTTTTGACGCCACTATTGCGGACCGCTTCTTCAACCTGGGGCGTGATGTTGACCGCCTCTTCGGATTTTTTAGTCTGGAGCTTAATCCGTTCAAGCTTGATGATCATCGTTGCGCCTGCTCTGCCCTTGAAATGTTGTTGGGGGAACCCTTGTGGCCGTTCGCGGGCGGGCACAAGGCCCGTCCCGGCGCGTTGAGCGAAACATCAGGCCGTGGCTCTCTCCGCCAACAAACTTTCCGCCGTCATTTTCAGAATTCTGGCCGTGCAACCTCCCGTCAGTCCCAAGGTCTTCAAGGCATGAACCATGTTCTTGATTTCCACGCGCGGATAATTGGAGCCGAAAACGATCTTGTTCCGCAGGCTCCGCTCAATCACCGTGGTGGGAATCTGTTTGGAGAAAACGAATTGAAAAAACTCCTGGGGGCTATCGTAGTAGAGGCACGAAGTGTCCAGATAAACATTGGGATATTTCAGCGCCAGAGCGGCCGCTTCCCACACCCAGGGCCACGCGAAGTGGGCGAGAATAAAATTGAGCTTGGGAAAACGCCGGATCGCTTTCTCGAAGCGCAGCGGGTGTCCCAGCTCGAGCGGAGTCTGCGGCGCCCAGCTCATTCCGGTGTGAACGAGCAAGGGGATCCGCAAGCTCCCGGCGGCTTCGTAGACGGCGAACGCCTTTTTATCATCCGGTTGAAAATCCTGAAGGGACGCATCCAGCTTGAGGCCCCGAAGCCCCATCTGCTGGATGGCATGCTCCAGCTCGCGGTCCGCACCTTCTTTCAGCGGGTCAACGCTGGCGAAGCCGATGAAGCGGGGGCTGGCAGCGCAAAGTTCCGCCACCTGTGGGTTGGAACTGACGGAATCCCCCCGGGCTCGGGCACAATCGATGGGCAGAAGAACCGCTTGGTCAATTCCGGCGACGTCCATCTGCAAGAAAAAAGTCTCGAGGGGCTGGAAGTTGTTGCCAATCTGAAATACCTCACGCGCCATGCGATGGTAGTTCGGGTACTTGGCGGCAAGCTCTTGGATCAGGACGGGGTGCGTGTGGAAATCAATCATTGAGCGTCTCCAGGCCGGCGTTGGCGGGCCGGAAATCGATTGAAGGGTTTCGCGCCGCAACAATCCGCGGTCATGCCGCACCGGTTCCCGGCTTTAGTCATTGAGCACGACGACCCGACTCAGGTTTTTCGGCCGGTCCGGATCGTGTCCTTTTTTCAGTCCGGTATAGAGGCCCAAGAGTTGGCATGGAAGGACGAAGGCGGCCAAACGCGCGATTTCTTCGATCTCCAGTTGGATTTCAATCAGCAGGTCTGCCGATCCTCGAATCTTCGAATCCGCATGATTGCAAATCGCCAGAGTCGAGCCGCCAAGACCTTTCACTTCTTCCAGAAGTTCCCGTTCCGCAGAATTACCCTTTTCCGAAAGCAGGAAGCAAATTAATGTCTCAGGGCTCACAATAGACTTCGGCCCGTGACGGAACTCCAAAGTGTGGAAGCTCTGGGAGTATGAACAAGACATCTCTTGCACCTTCAGCGCCCCCTCGCAGGCCAGGCCGTAAAAGGGACCCTGACCAAGAAAAACGAAATCCGAAAAACTATGGAATTCAGCGAATTCGCGGATGCGCCCGGCCATCGGTTCCAGGATGGCTTGGGAACCGTCGGCCAATCTCTGCAGGGATTCCGCAAACTTCGGCTTGGTTGCACGCCGCGCCGCAAGGAATTGAAGTCCTATCAGCATGGAGGTGAAAGACCGGGTCATTACCGTGCTCGCTTCATCGGCGGGCGCCAGACACAACGTGGTGGTGGCGAGATCTTCAAGCTTTTGACCTGGGGAACAACTAATGGCAAGGGTGCGGATGCCGGCTGAATGCAAGTATTCCGCGGCCTTCAGGATTTCCGAGGTGGTCCCTGACCGGGAGATGAGGACCGGCTGAACGGCTGCATTGTCCCTCAAAATCAGCTCGGGAAAAAAGAGCAATTCCGAAGCCGGAATCGCATGCGCGCGCAGTCCTGTTATTGCCGTCCAGCTCCTTGCGGCGGATTGAGCGACGTAGTAGCTGGACCCGCATCCGATGAATAGCCATTCCGGAAAGGATGCAGAGCGGTCCAAAAACGGGCCAATCTCATCGTTCCCCTCCAAAACCTGTAAACATTCCTTCCAGCAACGGGGCTCCGACAGGATTTCGGTTTCTGTGAGTGCGCCGGGGTTTGCAATCCCTTCCAACATGAAATTTTTCCTTTGCTCCTGAAGAAAGCTGCCGCCCAGAAATCCAGCCAGCCCTGCCGCCAGGCAAGTGGACAACGCCTCCACCCTGCTTCTCCACCCTTGGCATGGCTTGGCGAGGCTTTGGGCTTCTCTCCTGTGACTCTCCGCGGAGATCCATGTTTGCAGACCCCCGAAGAGTGACGGTTGAGCCGCAGGCCGGCCCGCCTTAGTAAAGCGCTTTATTTCAGTTCTTTTTTAACATTTGCCTTCCGCGCTGTCAAGAAACATTGGTCTTCTATCGAAGCTTCTGGCCTTCCCCTTGTTCCTACTCTTACTCAACCGGGATTGTTTACGATGGATCATCCGGCAGCAAGGGCGCGGTTGAAACCGTGCCGTTATCGCGCCGGCCGGCTTTTTGGTCTCCCGTCACAGGGTGTGGGCTGCTCCAACCAATCTGATAATCAACGGCCACAACAGGACTGAAGAAGCCGCATCGCACTCCGGACCTTCGCCGCATCGACCCGCCCTTCTGTGCGCTCGGGCGTCCTCACCGCGCGGCCCAGATGGATCTCAGTGATTTCCGTCCCTCGAACAAATTCTGGAAGCGAAGGCAGGTTCAGTCTCCCGCCCAGGATGAGCCTCCGCTCCGGGCCAAGCGCCTTGCGATACTCCTGGAGCCGGGCAATTCGCTCCTTCACCGTTCCGTAGCCACCGTGGACAAGACATCGATCGGCATTCCCGAACTCACGGATCGATTGGAGGGCAGCCAGGGGATCGCCGGTTGTCTCAATAGCATGATGGATCGTGAAGCATGTCTGAGGAACCTCCGCAAGAATTGACCGAAGACCGGCAACATCCAGCCGGCCATCCTTAACATAGCCGGTGACCAGGCCATCGACGCCCATTGTGGCAAACTGCCTGGCGAGGCGTCGCAGGCTTTCAAGATCGTCAGGACTGCCAACCTCAAAACCAGCCCGCTCCCGCAACATGACACGGGCCGGGACCGGGACACTCTGGAGGATAGCCCGCACCAACTCGAGCGGGGGTGTTAGTCCGGCTAGATCCAGTTGAACGGTCACTTCCAGGCGCGTTGCCCCGCCCTGGCTGGCGGCGATTGCATCCTCCACCGTGCAGCAGATCACTTCAAGTTCAAGCCCCGGAGTCTGATTCAAGGCAATCCATCACCATTTGCCAGGGATCACAGCGGGCCGCTGTTCTGCTGCTGCTTTTGCCTGGCCGCGCCCTTCTGAAACGCTGGCGCCCGTTCCATTCCTACTCAAACTGCTTGCGGAAATCCGCGAACTGCTGTTTTAAGTCTTGCAACTCTCGCCTCAGCCCCGCGATTTCCTCTTCGCAACGCGCCATCCGCTCTCCGATGGCAGAATGGCTGGTGATTGCTATTGCTGCTTCCGTCGCCAGCTCGGGCTCCCCGAATGCCACGTCGCCCGAGAGAAGATGGGCGTAACGCGCCTCTTTGGTCCCGGGCTGACGGGGAAGCATTTTGACCAGCGGCGGTTCGCGCTTCATCAGGCGCTGCAATGTGGATTGGACCTGGTCCAAATCTTCAAAGGGGTGCATGCGCTCGCTGCGGCCGCGCAGCTCGCCGGGTGTTTGAGGCCCTCGCAAGAGCAGCACGCACAGGACCGCGACCTCGTGGCGGTAGAAGTTGAAAGTTTCTTGCAGCCGGTGTTCGTACTTGGTTACGCGGCTCTCAGTGCTTTGGGCTGCTCCTGCCAGCTCTTTTTCATTCAAGCCTTGCAACGCCTCCTCCACAGCGTCTTCGTCCAGGTTCATCACCGGATCGCGATTGGATTTCTGGTTGCACGCATTGAGAAGCGCGTTCAACGAGAGCGGGTAGTAATCCGGAGTGGTAATCTCCTTTTCCACCAATGATCCCAGCACTCTCGCCTCAATGTCACTCAGAAGGAAATTCACGGCGTCAAATTGTACACGAAACCGCAGAGTTTCCCAAAATAGACGTGCTCCGTGAACCCGGCCCCACTCAATGCGGTTGCGGCGGTCTGTGATCGCCGAACTCTATTTCTCAATGGTTTCCGGCGCTCAAAAAGCGCCGCAACAGCAAACAGAGCCGCGACACCGCCGTCCCGGCGCGTGGCGGATTATATCCAAGCGGACTGCTTTGCGATTTCCGTTCAGCCGGAAGCCGGCGACACCCACCTCTCTACGGAGGATCGCGCCGCGATCGAGAGGCATATGAATTTCGCCCGTAACCTCCACATTGAAACGCTGACGCTGAAAGGAAACGATGCGGCGGAAGCGTTGGTTGAGTTTGCCCGGATGCATCAAGTCGCCCAGATTTTTGTCGCTCGCTCCGCAGGAACTTCAAGGCTTCAACTTTTCTTTGGTAAAGATCTGGTCCAGCAAGTGGTGCGGCTCGGGCGCGATATGCAAGTGACCGTCGTCGCTGACCGCCATCGGAACCCGCTGGGCAAGCGAGACAAAGGATGGGCGCGGGGTTGACGGCGGAAGGCAGTGGAATCTATACAGTGGGCAGTATGTTGGCGGCGATCCAAGATTGTAGCGCCGGTCTGTGACCGGCGGATTTCGCCGCTCATAGAGCGGCGCTACAGCGAATGACCGCCGCCGACTTACTTCGTTGTATCTAGCCAAATCTCAAATATCTTTGGCAAAGTACTGCTATTCGCAATGACGGTGACGTATTCTTGAAACGAGCTTCAATCACCCCTTACCCTCCGTTGCGCGGTTCTCCCTCTTCCCGCCTGCGGGGAGAGGGCCGGGGTGAGGGGCCAGGCGACGCCTCTGACATCAACATCATGAGTTTCGCCTTAACTGAACAGTATTGGGGCTAAACCTCTCTTTGGGACTACGGCTGCAATCATGCTTAAGCCAAGCGCAAACACCGAGGGCCGGCCGGCGGCAGCGTCTTCTTCCATTGCCGTTCCGTCGGCTGCTACGGTCCCCGCCAGAGTCCCGGGCCGGCGGGTCACGAAGCGGGTGCGCTGGTGGATTGTTTGGACACTCTTCCTTTCCACCGTCATCAATTACATCAACCGGCAAACGCTTTCCGTTCTGGCGCCCGCCATCACCCGCGAATTTCACATGAGCCATACCGCGCTGGGGCGAGTATTCTTTGCCTTTCAAGTCTCCTACGCTCTCACTTGGCTGGTAGGCGGCATCTTGCTCGACTGGGTTGGCGCGCGTTTGGGTCTGGCTTTGGCGGTGGCTTGGTGGTCATTGGTGAGCGTGCTGACAGGACTCGCTCATTCAGTCCAAAGCTTCGAAGTCTTCCGCTTCCTGCTCGGAATGGGCGAGGGATGCAACTGGCCAGGCGCAAGTAAAGTCGTCTCTGAATGGTTTCCGGCGCAGGAGCGGGGTCTGGCGGTTGCCATCTTTGACAGTGGGTCGAGCGTTGGCGGGGCACTCGCCTCGCTGGTGATTCCCTGGATTGCGCTGGCTTGGGGATGGCGCTGGGCCTTTGCCCTTTCGGGAATCCTGGGGTTCGGTTGGCTCTTTATCTGGTTGCGGACGTACTATCCGGTTACGCAACACCCAAGACTCAGCTTGGAGGAAAAAGAATGGGTCGAGGCGGGGCGAGCCGCGCCGGGTATGCCAGTCCGATCCGAACGTTGGAGCTGGCGAGGACTGCTCGCCGACCGCAATACTTGGGGCATCGTAATAGGGAAAGCCCTGACCGATCCGATCTGGTGGTTCTACGTCTTCTGGCTTCCGCAATATTTGAGTGACGCCCGGGGCTTTAATCTGAGGCAAATTGCCGCCTTCGCCTGGATTCCCTTCATTGCCGCGGACATCGGCAACTTCACCGGCGGTTTTGTTTCCGGCCGCCTGATCCGGCGAGGAATGCCCGTGATCCGGGCGCGCAAATGGGTGTGCGTTCTGAGTTCTTTGCCGATTCTTGCAGGAATCCCGGCAGCCCGCGTCCATTCACCCTTGATGGCTTTAGGACTCATCAGCCTGGCCGTGTGGGCCTACGCAAGCTGGTCCACCATGGGACTGACGTTTCCCTCTGACCTCTTTCCTCCGGAAAAAGTAGCTTCGGTGACAGGGCTGAGCGGCTTCGCGGCGGGC
Source organism: Terriglobia bacterium (assembly GCA_035531475.1). GTDB lineage: Bacteria > Acidobacteriota > Terriglobia > UBA7540 > UBA7540 > CALCEB01. The sequence goes on along the minus strand of DATKST010000151.1, from coordinate 56,588 downwards.
TTGGTGAGCGCGCTCTTCATGCTTGCCGTAGGACGAATCGTTGACTCGTTTTCCTATTTCCCCGCCTTTGCCGGCGCCGGAATTCTACCGCTTCTCGCCACCGTCGCGGTCCTTACCCTGATTCGCGGCGAGGGCCGGGCATGAGGATTTGTTTGGGCTGAACCGTAAATCCCGCTCGAAACAGGACTCGCTCCATCGCCTGCCCTCTGGTAGAGGAAGACTCGTCCTCCGCTTGCCCCGTCGTCAGCGGCCGGCGTTTTCTCCTGCCCGGGTCGAGCTTGCGGCGCGTGGCGATTCTGTCATCAGCTTTACGAACAAGCCATAGAACTTTGGAGCATTGACGTCAAATTGCACGGTGGCCAGACTTTCATAGGGAGGAAGCTCTGCTTTCCGTCCCCAAAAGAGCGTTTCACCGTAGCTCGGCCCGTGGCTGACGTCGATGTCTACGTAAAGCTGCTGGGTTCGGGTGATGATCGATGGGTCAATCAAGGCCGCGGCGGCAAGCTCATCCCACATGTATTCGGGCTCAGCAAACTTCGCCAGGTATTGGGCGACGGGGGTTTGCGTTTTGCCGATCTCCGCAATCATTTGCCGGCTCAGGCGGGTTTTGACGGAAACATCAATGGGCGTGATCGTGATCTTCTTCCAGGGCGACCGCATGACTATGCGCACCGCCTCGGGATCAAACCACCAGTTGAATTCGCGCCGCCCGCCGCCGCCGCCGATGCCGCCCTGATCGCTGTACATTCCACTTCCCATCAGGACCAATTGGCGAGCAAGTGTCGCAACTTCCGGGTCCAGGCGCAACGCGAGCGCAATATTGGTCAAGGGGCCGCCAGCCCAGATGGTGACTTCGCCGGGATAGCGGTGCACCATCTTAATGATGAAATCTGCGGCGCTTCCAGGAAATGGCTTGGTGTGGGGGTTACCCTCGGGCAAGGGTGGAACCACGTCCGGCGGATGATAGGGTTTCATCCACACCGGCTGGTGTGGCGCCGGCGTTTTGCCCGGATCGTTCCAGCAGCCCTTGTATCCGAGTTTTCCGTAAAGCGCTTCCCATCGCTCGGATTCCGCTTTGGAATTGAGTAGGGGAAACTCCGCACCTTCAACCACCGGCACGTCGGTGCGTCCGGCGATCTCAAGCAAGCGCAAGGTGTGTGCCGTTTCTTCCTTCATCCACTGGTCGCCGCTGACCGTGGTGATGCCGAGAACGTTGAATTGCCGGGATTCGAGGAATACAAGAATCGATTGAAGGTCTGTGGTGGCTGGGCCGCGCGCGTCCTGGTCCACGATCACTTTCATCCCCTGAGCGCGAAGGCGGGCGCTGGCCAACAGCAGTAACGTTGCGCCAAGCAGGACGGCGCCAACGAGCCTTTGACCCCATGCGGCTTGAGGAGTGGGGCCGGCGCTCGCGGCGGGCTTGGAAATGATGCGTTCCTGGCGCAGGGTTGGTCCCCGAAAAATGAATCGCCTCACGGCAAACGATTCTATGGTTCAGAAAGGCTGCGGTCAAGTTTAATTCGAGGTTTGAACGGGCCTACTTAAGAGGTTTCTGGCCCCCACGGTGAGCGTTAACCCACAGTGAGGGCCAGTTTAACCCTTGGTGCGGTTCGCTCCAGCACAGGGGGGCCATGCCAGAGGCGATCGCAAACACCAAGATCGTGTCGGGGGCAACAACCCACCCCGCATCAAAAACCATCATTTCGAGGCAAACCGAACCGGCGATGATTCGGATTCCCCGAAGTAAAGCGCTTGGCCAAAGAATAGGTCCAACCCAGGGGCCTTGTCAACAAAACTTTAATCAGAAATAGAAAATGTTTAATCCTCACGCCTCACGGTGCTTCTATCGGGCTTGGCTCGCCGCCAGGGGTCCAATCACCGGCAGCATAAATCGCTCGTTATTGTATGCTTTGTACATCAGGAAAAGCCAGAGCACGAAGAATGCCAGGCGAAGCAGAATCCAGCCTACCAAGAGGAACTGCCACATCACTCCCAAGGTTGCGAAGAAGAGTGCCCCAAAAACCATGCTCCACGCGATGGAAATCACAATGCAAGCAGCGCTAAAGAAGATAGACTGAAAAGCGTGGAAGCGCACGAACGGATCCCGCTTATAGGGCTCGATCACTAGGAAGATGATCCCGGTGATGAAACCGACAATGTAAGTGAGTAGCGCCGCCATGTTGGAAGCGATGGGAGTGCTTGCCACGGGGGGTGGAAGAGAAGCGCCGGGCGCGTTGGCGGCTTGGGCCGGTCCGGCGGCTTGGCCGCACCCAATGCAAAAGGCTGATCCTTGATCCATCTGAGCTCCACACTTCGAACAAAAAGCCATACCTCACCTCCTTTGGGATCGAAAAGACCACAGTCCTGTTTGGCCCGACCCTGGATCAGGGTCATTGCAAAGCGCAGGAATGTGTTGCTGCCAGGATGATGCTGAAAAGTTCAGGATAAACGTGAGATGTATATGGAAATCGTGACATGGGGAGCCCTGACGAAAATGTTGCGGTCAAGATCATCTTCTCTACCATCCAGAAGAGATTTAATCGCTTCCTCGACGAACCCGAAACCCTATTTCAAAACATTGAAGATAAAATCCACACTATAAATTGCCAGCAGCATGACACAAATCAAAACCCATTGCAAGGGTCTGGTCTTAAAATTTCGTGCGGGTGTCCGCCCAGGGGCGGGCATTAGCCTGAATGATTTTCAAAGTCTTGCTTAAGGACGGTCAGGGTACGGCTAACCTCTATGCTGTTCACTGAAGGTCCGTTCGAGAATAACGCGCGCGCTTGAAGCAGATCTCCTCACCCACCGCAGCGCGGTTCCCCCTCTCCCCGCTGGCGGGGAGAGGGCCGGGGTGAGGGGTCAGGCGATGCCTTTGACATCAAGATCATGAGACTCGCCTTAACTGAACAGCATTCGGGTTAATAGCGCGCCAGTTCCCTTGCCGCCCGGATGACATCGAAGACTTGAGGCAGCACTGCGTCCTCCAGCACCGGGTGGTAGGGAACGTAAGCGTCCTTGGCGCCCAACCGGCGCACCGGCGCATCCAGAAAGTCAAATAACTCGTCGCCAATCCGGGCAGCGATCTCCGCGCCGTAACCGAACGAAAGATTATCCTCGTGGGCCACCAGCACGCGATTGGTCTTTCTGACCGAGGCCGAAATCAGCTCCCAATCGTACGGCTGAAGCGAGCGTAGGTCGAGGATTTCCACCTGGACGCCCTCCTGCTCCAGGGTCTTGGCAGCCTGCAGGGAGCGATTCACCAGGGCCCCGTAAGTAACAATGGTCAAGTCGCTGCCTTCGCGGACGATTCGCGCTTTGCCGAAGGGAATCATGTAATCGGGGCCGGGATAAGGGCTGCGATTGTAGGTTTGGCGGTAAAGGTGCTTCGGCTCGAGAAAGAGCACCGGATCATCGCAGCGGATGGCGGTGCGCAACAGGCCGTTTGAGTCCAACGCCGTCGCCGGCATCACCACGCGCAGACCAGGAATGTGTGTGAAGATCGACTCGCCCGACTGGCTGTGGTAAATGGCGCCTCCGGTAAGATAACCTCCAATCGGTACACGGATGACGACCGGGCAGGAAAAGGTGTTGTTGGACCTCCAGCGCAGCACGCTCAGCTCATCCCGGATCTGCATCATGGCCGGCCAAATATAATCAAAGAATTGGATCTCCACCACCGGCTTCAACCCGCGCGCCGCCATGCCAAGGGCGCGACCCACGATGCCCGCCTCCGCCAGCGGACTGTTGTAACAGCGCGCACTTCCGAACTGGCGTTGCAAGCCGAACGTTACCTTGAAGACGCCGCCCTTGCCTTTCACCTCATCCATCTCATCTTCGTGGCTGCAATCCGCCACATCCTCGCCATAAACCACGATGCGTGGATCGCGCGCCATCTCATCCTTCAGGCAGACGTTGATGAGGTCCACCATGGTTTTGGGCTCGCCGTAAAAGCGCGGAGCCTGGTCGAACTGATCCGAAGTGGGATCGACGCTGGGCGAATAGATAAATTGGAGGACGGTTCCAGGATCGGGAGGGGCAGCCGCCAGCGCCTGGTCCGCGGCCTCGCGAATTTCCGCTTCCACGGCGGCTTCGATGGCCTTCAGCTCGTCTTCCGTGGCCAGTCGCCCGGTCAAGATGTATTGGGCGCAGCGCGTCAGCGGATCTCGCTGGGCTTCCTGCTGGCGCACGCTTTCCGGCTTGTAAAGGCGCTCGTCATCGGAGAGCGAATGGGAATAGGGCCGGATGACGTGCGCGTGCAACAGCGCCGGACCCAGCCGCTGGCGTGCATATTCCACAGCTTTGCCGGCGGCTTCATAAGTGGCGGCAAAATCCGTCCCGTCGCATTCCAGGGTAAGAAGATTGGGGAAGTTTTTGACCAGCGCGGAGACGCTCGCGCCCGCCGTCTGCACGTCCACCGGGACAGAAATGGCGTAGCCGTTATCCTCCACCACGAAGAACACCGGCAGCCGGGCATTGGAAGACCAGTTCAGCGCTTCCCAGAATTCGCCTTCACTTGAAGCGCCATCGCCCAGGGAAACATAAGCCACCTCATCGGAATTGAAGCTCGATGCCAACCCCGCGGCCTCGTGGACACGGGAATAGTAGATGCTGGCTTCCGCCGAACCCACGGCGTGCAGGATTTGGGTGCCGGTGGGACTGGATTGGGAAACGATATGGAGGCGCTTCGATCCCCAGTGGGAGGGCATCTGGCGCCCACCCGAACTCGGATCATCTTTGGAGCCTACCGACTCCAACAGCATTTCGAGCGGCGTCATGCCCAGTTGCAGGCACAGGGCTCGATCGCGGTAATACGGGAAAAACCAGTCGTAACCCGGACGCAGCCGCATGGCGCAGGCCACGTTCAGGGCTTCGTGTCCGACCCCGTTGATCTGAAAGTAAGCGCGGTTCTGGCGCTTGAACTGGATTTCCTTGTCGTCCAACCGCCGCGACAGATAAATCGTGCGGTAAGCGCCCAACAACACGTCTTTCGTGAGCTTTTGAGATTTGCGCAACTGCGCCGTCAAAGTCGCCATGTCGCCTCGCATGGGATGAAATTCCTATGCCATTATCAAATCCATTCCCGGCAAAAGTCAATCAACCTCTGGTAGCAGGTAGTGACTCAGTTTGATATTTCCTGCCATGGTTCGCCGCCGTCATCCTCGCGAAAGCGGGGATCCATGTCAGAGACGAGCCTTTTTTCGGCACGAGTTCAGAATGCCACTCCGGTTTGCGGGCTGGATTCCCGCCTTCGCGGGAATGACGGTCCAGCGGGGGCGGGAATGACGGCGATGTAGGGGCGACCCTTGTGGTCGCCCACGGGCGGGCACCAGGCCCGCCCCTACCTGTTCAAAACTGCACAAAGAATCCATTCTGTGTCTCACGCCGTTTCTAACTCGTTGATTCTGATTGAATTGCCAGATTTCTCTCCAGGAATCCGCATAACTCGTTCATATGACAATGGTTAGTCGTTATTGTTCCCACCTGAATGGCTTAGCAAATGGATTCTTAGGGTTCGTTCCAAGCATCGATCCTTTGTTTTCATACACATTTAGGGTTCGTTCCGATAATAATTCTTCTTTCTGCGCACATTCACATCCCCGGAACCTCACCCCGCACGGCGGCAAGCGTTTCAACCGAGATAATTGAGCAGTGCGTAAATTAATAGACGCCCGATTTCTTACTTGAGCGATGGGAGAATATATACCTTATGGTACACTCACTAATCTCCCCAGTCAAGTCTATTCTTGTTTCGGTAGTGGTGCATTTTCGCTGCTGTAGCGGCGGTCTCTGACCACCGAACTCTATTCTTCAACAGTTTCCGGCGGTCACAGACGCTGCTACAGCAAACCGGCCCACTCCCGTCCACTGTTGAAAATGGAAAGCCAAGTCTGTACATACATAAACCAGGAAGAACGCGCGCACAAATTGTTTTTGCTGCGCCGCGCAGGAGAACGTGTCGCGGATTTTCTTGCTTCTTTCAAAGTTTCATCACATAATCGCCGCTTTCATAGGCACCATTGAAGGTCCGGCACGATGGATCAATCAAAATCGAAGACAAGAACCGCCAAACGCGCATACAGCATGGCCGCCGCGCTTGCTGTGTGGGTTTTAATTCCTGGATTCCATGTTTCCATGAGCTGGGCGCAATCAAGCAAAGCCTTGCCGCCTCCGTGTCAGGTTGAGGCTACAAAGTTCGATGGTTGGGATGCTGAGCAGATGTCCAATCAGTGGGTTCGTCTCACATTGGTTCCCCAGCTTGGCGGACGGTTGATGCAGGTTACTTTCGCGGGGCATCCTTACCTGTTCGTGAATCCTGAATATGAAGGCAAAGACATACCTCCGGCGCAAGGCGAGCCGTTGGGCCGATGGTTCAACTACGGTGGCGATAAAATCTGGCCCATGCCGGAAGGGCGAAAAGATGAGCAACACTGGGCGGGACCTTTATCCGGTCCGCTGGATGATGGCGTTTACAAGCTTCGCGTCGTGTCGCAGGACTCCCAATGCGAAGTTCGCCTTCAGGGTCCACCCGATCCGCAAACCGGACTTCAGTACTCGCGCCAAATCAGCATCGGCCGCGATTCTCCACAGATTCGTTTCCACGCAGTAATGAAGAACGTCGCGGGATATCCTATTCAATGGTCGGTTCAGTCTGTGACCCAATATGACCTCTCCGATGCTCAGCATTCCGGACAGTACAACCGCGTTTTTTGGGCCTTTACTCCGGTAAATCCTCATAGTGTCTACCTTAACCAATTTCACGTCCGCGATGGCCTGGCGGGGGATCCTTCCTTCTCGATAAAAAACGGCCTGTTCACGCTTCACTGGCTCTACCTGCAGAGTGAAGTGTGGATTGATTCTCCGGGCGGATGGGTGGCGGCGGTGGACGGTTCGACCCACTACGCGATGGTCGAACGGTTTCACTACGACGCGGGTGGAGATTATCCCGGCAAGGCCACAGTGATTTTTTATAAGAATGGGCCCGTGCCCGGCTTCGACAAGGAGGGCATGCCCACAGTGCCAGCCACCAATTCCCAGGATACTCCGTACTATATGGAGGCCGAGATCAACAGTCCCGTGGTGGCGCTGAATCCCGGTGCTTCCTATTCATTCGACACAGAATGGTACCCGGCACGGATGGGCAGCGACCTGAGCGCCGTGACTTATGCCGGGGCGGTAGGCGAACCGCTGATTGCAACGGCTGCGCCCAACGGCCTGCGGCTCTCGGGATCATTTGGCGTCTTTTTTGCCGGACGTTTGGTGGCGCGCCTTTTTGACGAGCAGGGTGTTGAGCTGGGAGTTGTGCCGGTGGAGGTGGTGAGTCCTTTGAATTTGGTGCGCTTGAATCAGCAGATTGCGGCGCCGCCCGCAACGGTGCGAGTTTCCCTTCATTTGGAGGACGATCAGGGCCGTGATCGAGGGCCGCTGGGCGAAGCAACGGTCCAGCAGGCCGGGAAGGGTTCATAACTCCATGCGCGCCGGGCGTGATTTGCGGACAGTTTGGCTGCTCACAGCCGCGACTTGCTTCGCCGCGATGGCGGCGGGACAGGACACAGCCAATGCTCCGCTCTCGACCCGGATCAACGTCGAACAGCGTGACCTGCTGGCCCATCCGCCCGCTGCGAATTGGCCATCCTATAACGGTGACTATACAGGCCGGCGGTTTAGCAGTTTGAGCCAGATCAACGCGAGCAATGTGCGCAACCTGCGGGCGCAGTGGGTGTTCCACTCGCCCAATTCAAACCTGCTTGAAGTCACTCCGGTGGTGACGCAGGGAATCATGTTTGTCACCTCCGCGAATGACGCCTTCGCCATCGATGCCCGCACCGGCCGTGTCATCTGGCATTATTCGCGCCCCATTTCCGAGGGTTTGGTTGATGATGCCGCCGGCCACCACAATCGCGGCGTGGGTGTGTGGCACTCCCGGATTTATATGGAGACGGATAACGTTCATCTGCTCTGCCTGGATGCGCGGTCAGGCCACTTGCTCTGGGACCGGCAATATGCCGACTCCAGCAAGAACTACGGGGCGACGAGCGCGCCCCTGGTGGTAAAGAATGAAGTGATGGTGGGAACGTCCGGCGGCGACGATGGCGTTCGCGGCTTCCTGGCTGCTTTCGATGTCCTCACCGGCAAGCGACTTTGGCGGTTCTGGACCATTCCCGGCCCCGGCCAGCCCGGCTCCTCCAGTTGGCCCGGGAAGCAATATCTGCTGGGAGGCGGCACCACCTGGATGCCAGGCACCTACGACCCTGAACTGAACACGCTTTATTGGGGGACCAGCAATCCCGCGCCGGATTTTGACGGCAGCGTTCGTCCGGGCGATGACCTTTACACCGATTGCGTCCTGGCGCTCGATCCGGATACGGGAAAGCTCAAGTGGCATTTTCAGTTCACGCCGCATGATCTGTTCGACTATGATTCCACGGAAACTCCGGTGCTCATTGACGCCCGCTTTCAGGGCCGTCCCCGCAAGCTGCTGGTGGAGGCAAACCGCAACGGTTTTCTTTATGTCCTGGACCGGACGACCGGCGAATTTCTCTCCGCGACACGCTTTGCCAGGAAACTGAACTGGGCCCAAGGGATTGACGCTCGCGGCCGCCCCGTCCGGACGGGCGTTAAGCCCACGGCGCAAGGCACGCGAATCTGTCCGGGCTTTGAAGGCGCAACCAACTGGTACTCTCCGTCCTTCAACCCGGCGGCTCATCTCTTCTATTTCATGACGTATGAAGAATGTGATACGTATTACCTGAAGCCTCAGAAGTATTCCCCTGGAAGCACCTATTACTCCACCGGAACCCGGCACATCCGGGGTGAGCCAGGCCAGAACATTCTGCTGGCGTACAGCCTGAATACTCAACAGTTCGAGTGGAAGTATCCGCAAGTTGGGTCAGGCGACGACTGGAGCGGTACGATGACCACCGCGGGCGGGCTGGTCTTTTTTGGCGACGATACCGGCTCGTTTGAAAGCGTCGACGCGCGGACCGGCGCGCCTTTGTGGCATTTCAACGTGGGGCAGCGAATCCACGCTTCACCCATGAGCTTCGCGGTGAATGGAAGGCAGTATGTGGCGATTGCCGCGGGCAGCGATGTCTTTGTTTTTTCGTTGCCCGGACATTAACGAGGTTTCACCTCAGACCGGCTAGTCGTCACCCCCTCACCCGTCCCGCTACGCGGGCCACCCTCTCCCCCCATTCGGGGGAGAGGGGTTGGGGGTGAGGGGCGATGTAGACGAGGAGAAAACCATGGAATTCAAAAACCAACGGAATCGCCGGTCATTCCTGAGTAAGACCGGTTTGCTTGCGGGCTCGCTGCTCGGCAGCGGCCGGCTTTGGGCAAAGGGCCGGACGGGCGGCGCTGGAGGCTTCGTTCCTGAATCTTCGGCAAAAATCACCAGATTCGGAGAATCCGGCGACGTGTATCGGGAGTTGGGCGTGACACCCGTGATCAATGGCCAAGGCACCATGACCATGCTGGGTGGGTCGGTGATTCCCACCGAAGTCGAGGAGGTGATGGCGGCCGCCGCCCGCCATTACGTCAACATCCCGGATTTGGAAGTTGCCGCCGGTAAGCGCATTGCCCGGATGTTGAAGCTCCCGAAGGGTTTCACCGGACTGGTCACCTCCGGCGCGGCGGGAGCCATGACCTGTGGCTACGCCGGTGTTCTTACCGGAGACAATCCGGACTTCATCCAACGCCTGCCGGACCTGACTGGAATGAAATCCGAAGTGATTATCCAGAAATCTCATCGTTATGCCTTCGATCATCAGATTCGCGCCACCGGCGTGAAGCTGGTGGAGATTGAAACCCGCGAGGACTTGCACCAAGCCATCAGCCCGCGCACCGCCATGATGCACTTTACCAATTTTGCAAACGCTCAGGGCAGGATCAAGGTGGATGAATGGGTGAAGCTGGCCATGCAGTATCACCTTCCTTGTTTCAATGACGCCGCCGCCGACACTCCGCCCGTCTCTCACCTTTGGGATTACGTCAACATGGGATACGATCTGGTCACTTTCAGCGGCGGCAAGGCCATCCGGGGGCCGCAATGCGCCGGGTTGCTGCTGGGACGCGAAGACCTGATCCACTATGCTTTGATCAATAACAGCCCGTTTGAAGACACCCTTGGCCGCGGCCAAAAAGTGGGCAAGGAGGAAATCGTGGGCATGGTCAAGGCTCTGGAACTCTTCCTGAACGCCGATCACGACGCGCTCACCAAGGAATGGTGGCGCCGGCTGGATACCATCAGCCACCAGGTGACAAAAGTGGCGGGCGTGAGCACCGCCTACTATGTGCCCGACATCGCCAACCACGTCCCCACCATGCAGATCAATTGGGACCCGCGCAAAATCAACCTGACTCCGCACCAGGCGTCGGATGCACTGGAAAAGTCGGACCCATCCATCGTCCTGGGAAGAAGCCGAATGGGTCTGGAGATGAACTCCTTCATGCTGCAGCCCGGTGAGGACCAAATCATCGGCAAGGCGCTTTTGAGCCTGTTCCGGGCGCACTCGGCTTAGCCCGAATGCTGTTCACTTAAGGTTCGTTCGAGAATAACGGTACACGGTTGAACCAGTGCCCCTCACCCGCCGCTTTGCGGCACCCTCTCCCCGCTTGCGGGGAGAGGGCTGGGGTGAGGGGTCACGCAACCCTTCTGCCATCAGGATCACGAGGTTTACCTTAACTGAACAGTATTGGGCTTAGCCCGGATTGTTCGCAAATAGACGGGGTTGATGAAGTTCCCACCCGCGAAAGTTGGGTATGGGTTGATCCGGGTGGCGGCTCGGAGTTCCCAGACTCATCGCAGGATGCCATGCACCGTGAAGGCCAAATGCACCAGCTCCTCACCACTTTTCTCGCGTGGTCCGAAGATTACGTTATCAATCAGGCGCGTAGTTCCAACCCGCGTTGCAGCCAATGCCACCGACCCGGGTTCCAGTGTTTCTGGAATATTCAGGTTCACAGGTTCGCGGATCGTCACGTAATCCGCCTGAAGGGAAGGCACGTTTGACAGGGCTTGCTCCATGGCAATTATCACGGCCGCGGGATTTCGTTCCCCCGCCCACCAAAGTTCCTGGGCGTGGCGCAAGGCCCGAGGAAGCGCCGTAGCGGCGCGGCGTTCCTCCGCGTTCAGGTAGACATTACGTGAACTTTTAGCCAAGCCGTCCGGCTCGCGGACGGTCGGCACGATCTCCAACTGCACATCCACGTTCAGGTCCTCAACCAGCCGCCGGATGACGGCCGCTTGCTGGAAATCCTTCTGGCCGAAGCAAGCGGTATCCGGCTGGACAATCTGGAAGAGCTTCAACACCACCGTTGCCACGCCTCGAAAATGACCCGGACGGACGGCGCCCTCGAGCATCGTCGCCATTCTTCCCGGATCGACTTGAGTCGAGAAGCCCGGAGGGTAGATGGTGGCCACTGCGGGCACAAATGCGGCGTCCACCCCCAGGCTCTCCAAAGCCCGGAAGTCCTGTTCAAGACTTCTGGGGTAGGCTTCAAGGTCTTCGCCCGGACCGAACTGGGTTGGATTTACGAAAATCGAGGCCGCCACCACCGGGCACTTTGTTTGGGCGCGGCGAACCAGAGAAAAATGTCCTTCATGCAAAGCTCCCATGGTCGGGACCAGAGCGATAGTTCGCCCGTGCCCGTGAGACTTCCGGCTGAACTGCCGCATCTCTTCAATTGCATGGATGATCTGCATGGTTTCCTGTGAAACAAGCCTGATGAGCTATGATGGCTGAAGTTGTCGACCTGCGCGCCACCGTCATGCACCGGCGCCACATTTCTTGCCTCCCACCATTTTCAAAGTTGCCGGTTGCCATTCCGCCCTGCATTGCGATACCTTTAGCGTCAATGAGGAGGGTTTGGCATCAAGCCAACACGGTAGTCGCCTTGCTGTCAAATGTAGCCAGGCGCTTTGCTGGGTATGGGATGGCAGTTTCTGGATTCCCCGTCCATTGGAGCCAAGTTTCGATCCGGCCCGGAGCGACACGATCCAGTAACTGCTGATGTGCAAGTCCTTCCCGCTTTTGACGATGATGAAAAGGAGATTGCCATGCGAAAACGATCAATGATGCTGCTGGCCGCGGTTTTTTTGCTAACAACGGGCGTCTTACAGGCGAAGAAGCACATTACCGATCAGGAGATACAGGCTGAAATTCAGGATCGCCTCTATCACGCCTCCGTTTTCAAGCACGGACAGGTCCAGGCCGCATATGACAACGGTGTGGTCACGCTAACCGGCAGCGTGGATAGTCTGGGCGTAAAGGATGACGCCGCAAGAGCGGTGCGCAAGGTTCCAGACGTAAGCCAGATTGTAAACAACATCACGATCAACACCGGGGATATTACGGACCAGCAAATCGCAGTGAGCGCGAGAAGGCAAGTCATTCTCTACCCATTCTTTACGGTCTTTGATTGGATGACCTTTAGAAGCCAAAACCACCATCTGAAAATCTCCGGTTACGTCACCGAGCCCTATAAGAAAATTGACATCGGCCGCCTCATGGAGCGGGTGAAGGGTGTGAACGCGCTCGAAAACAACCTTACGGTTCTACCCACGTCCGTCGATGATGACCAGGTGCGGATGGCCATTGCCCGCGCCATCTATACCGATCCTTACTTCGCCGGCTACGGCAACCAACCGCTCCCACCCATCCACATTATCGTGAATAATCTAAACGTGACGCTCTACGGCGTCGTGAACAGTCCGGTTGACCGCCAGAAAGCCGAACAGGATGCGCGGTTCGCGGCGACCTACTTCAGCTTGACGGATAAACTGGTGGTCGAACATCAATGAACCCGGTCAGCAAACATAGGCTACGCGCGGCCCTTGGCGTCCTGCGCGGTTTCGAGACGGAACTGGACGTCAAGGCAACCCGCCGCTTGGCAACCAGAAGCCAAGCAGCGCAGCAGTGGCCATCGGCATCCAACCGGATTGATCACATCAAACTCCTGAGAACCCGGCAAGGAGCAATTCAATCGGAGCCGAAATGCCCTTTCACCGCTTAACCCTACGCTGGTTCTTTTCCCTCTTTGCTTTTTTGCTATTCGTACTGGTTCCAGCACTAGCCCAGACGACGACAACCGGGAATGACGTGACTCAGAGCGACCTTAAGCTGGCTTGTGTCTATCAGGCACTTCAGCAATTCTACACCTCACCGTTGGACCCGGACCATGCCATCCTGGACGGGGCCATCCGAGGAATGCTTGCAACTCTCGATCCGTTTTCCGCGTTTTTTGACCGCGATCAGTTTGAAGCGCTGCAGCAACAAACACGCGGCGAAGCCGTGGGCTTCGGGTCGATTCTCTTCGTCAAACCCGGCAAAATTCTAGTCCTGGAGACGGCGCAAGGGTCGCCCTCCTGGCGTGCGGGGCTGAGCCCGGGTGATGAAATCACAGCCATCAATGGCACTCGAATCGCGCGTTTGGATCTGAATTCACTCGTGCGGTTGCTGCAAAGCGCCAAGAGCCATCCGGTGACGCTAGAGGTGATCCATCCCGGCCATTTTGTCGCCCAGCAGTATAAGCTGCTTCCGGCGGAGGTGAACTTGCCTTCGGTGGACGAGGCCTTTGCTTACGGAAAGGACATTGGCTACATTCGTCTCGCTTCCTTCGATTCGAAGTCTCCCCAGGAAATGGCGGATGCCATCAATCGCCTGGGAGGACCGAGCCTGGACGGTCTGGTTCTCGACTTACGCAACAACCACGGCGGCGTATTGGATGCGGCGCTGGGCGTTGCCAGCCTGTTCCTGCCGCCCGGGAAGCTGGTGTTGACGGTGAGCGGCCGCGCCGTGCCGGCAAAATCTTATTGGACCATCCCCGCCTCAGCCATCTACATTTCGAAGCCGCTCGTTCTGCTGGTGAATGGAGAGACTGCCAGCGCGGCGGAAGTCCTGGCGGCCGCCCTGCAAGACCATGACCGCGCGTTGATTGTGGGCGAGCCGACCTTCGGAAAAGGCGTGGTGGAGTCGGTGATGGGGCTGAGCGAAAAAACGGGCCTGGCTTTGCTCACGGCCGAGTATTTTACCCCCAGCGGGCGCTCCATCCAGCGGCCGCTGCCAGGCACGGCGCTGGCCAACCCGGACCTGGGGAGAGCGCCTGGAAGCGTAAGCAGAGCGGCTGCCGAGACCCAGGCTTTCCACACCGATGACGGGCGCCCGGTGACGGGCGGCGGCGGTGTGACACCGGATTTCGCCGCGCTGCCGTTGAGGATGGACTCGTGGGAATCCTTCCTCGACCAGCGGGGTCTTTTCACCAGCTTTGCCTCGGATTATCTGACCACTCACGGCGAAGTGAAGAAGACGTTCGATCCAGATCAAAAGGTCCTGGCAGACTTCAAAGACTACCTCAACCGGCAGGGCATTTTGGCGCCCGCCAAATACTGGGCAAAGGACCAAGCCCTTCTGAAGACCCGCATCAGGACGGAAACCATCAGCCTGGTCTTCGGGCTGGACATTAGCAATCAGATCCAAACCCGCCACGACCCCCAGGTTCAGAAGGCGGTTTCAATCTTGCCGCAGGCTCCATTACTCCTGAAAGGTCCACCCAAGCACTTTGCTTCGATCCTTCACCAGGACGTTTGCCCTTGAAATCCCGTAGAGACCGCCGGATGGCCACCTTCGGGCGGTCGCCAAGCCCGTCCCTGCGAAATAACTCTGGGGGAAGAGGTTAGCCTGGATTATTCATGAAGCTCCCTTCCGGTCTTCGAATAAGACTTCGTGAATAATCCCGGTTAGTGCCAATACTGTTCAGTTAAGGTCCGTTCGAGAATGATGCACACTGGTGAACCAGAGCCCCTCACCCACCGCTGCGCGGTTCCCCCTCTCCCCGCCCGCGGGGAGAGGGCCGGGGTGAGGGGCCAGGCGACGCCTCTGACATCAACATCATGAGACTCACCTTAACTGAACAGTATTGGGGTTAGTGGACTGCTGTCGCCTCAATCTCAACGATCATGTTCGGATCCAGCAGCCGGCTCACGCCCACTAGCGTTGTGGCGGGATGAATTTCGCCGAAGGATTCCGCATGGGCCTTGGCGACCTCCTGCCACCTGTCGATCTCGGTGACATAAATCCGGGTGCGGACCACGTGCTCCAAAGTCAGTCCCAATCGGCTGAGCGCGTTTTTGACGTTTTCGATGGCTTGCTTGGTCTGTGCATAAGCATCACCTGGCGCCAGAACTTTTCCCGAAGGATCCGTTCCCGTGGTACCGGAAACGTAGACCACCTCTCCAGCCTGAACCGCCCGGGCGTAACCAACAAGGGGCTCCCAAGGAGTCCCGGAAAATATCTTAGTGCGTTTCGTCTTCATGAATTATCTCCTATCAAATAAACCCCGGCAGATCCGGCCGGCCATGCTATGGAATCCCTGGGCTTGGAACCAGCAACCGTCACACCTTTTCAGTAAAGCGGCGATGGGCTTTGGCCGCCTGCGCCAGGCGCCGCCGCCGCCGCTGGAGCGCCTCGCGGTATCGCCGTTTCTCCTCAGCGGTGCGGGGAATCAGCGGTGGCACGGGAGCCGGATGCCCATCCTGATCGACCGCCACATAAGTTACCAGGGCGGAACTGGTCTGCAGCCGCTCACCGCGAATATAGTCCTCCAAAAACACGTTAACCTCCACCTCCATCGAGGTGTGGAAGGCGCGGGTGACAAAAGACCGCAGTAACACAATTTGCCCGATTTTGATGGGATGCGCAAAGTCGATGCCATCAACACTGACGGTCACGATGTGCGAACGGGCGTGCCGGTGGGCGGCGATGGCCCCGGCGATGTCAATCAAATGCATCACTCTTCCCCCTAGAATGTTGCCGAGCGGATTGGCGTCATTCGGCAGGACCACTTCGATCATCTCGGCCTGCGACTCGGCGACAGTCTTGCCCTTGAGTTTTCCCATCTCCTTCGCGCCTCTTTACTTGTGCCCGGGTTGGATTCCTGGAGAAAAACCTGGCCGAGTCCGAGGGAAGGTGTCCAGACCGTTCCGTCGTCAGAGGGGGACTAGCGTGGAACCCGCCAGCCGCTCCGGCCCTACTTGAAATTGCGCTAAAGAGCCAGCGTGCATATACTATTTCAGTCACTCTTTGATTGCAATACATATCACCCGCTGGTAGTGGTACATTTTCGCCGCTACAGCAAACTGAACCACTACCCACCCGCTCCGCCCACCATGGGGCGATGCGCACGGCTTGTTTATTCCAAATGAAACTTCGTTGTGAAAGCCCCCAAGCAGAGTACAATCCAACGTCGGGGGCAAATCTGAACTCATGGTCCAAGAAAGAGTCCAATTCCTTCAGCAAGCGTTGGAAGCCAACCCCGGCGACACTTTTGCGCGCTACGGGCTGGCGCTTGAGCTTTCCAGATCCGGGCGCCCGGACGAGGCCCTTGAGCATTTTGAATATCTCCTGGCTCACCACCCTGAATATTCCGCCACCTATTACCAGGCGGGTCTGTTTATGATTGAGAGGGGAAGACGTTCCGATGCCCGCCGCATTTTGGAAAAAGGCATCGAGGTCGCCCGCCATCAAGGCGCTTTCCACGCCGAGCAGGAATTGAGGGCGGCGTTGGAAGAAATGGCTTCGGAAGACTGATGTTATCCTGCCCTTGATTTCACTCTCAGCATGGCGGCCGGTGAGTTACCGCGCCAATGATCTACCTTCCCCGGCCAGAAGTCGCCCGCAACACCCTTCCCATCTCCAGGTACGGCCTGGAGACGGCACTTCGAAAACCGGTTGTGTAGCGGCATGAAATCTCTGAAAGGTCTCAGCCAGTCCACCCTGCCCGCGCAGGAAAAGATGTCGGTAGCCCTTAGCTCGTTCCTGGCTGCCCTCTTGCTCACGCTTTTCAAAGCGGTGGTTGGCTCGCTTTCCGGAAGCCTGGGAATCCTTTCGGAGGCAGCGCACTCCAGCCTTGATTTGGTCGCTGCGCTGGTCACCCTTTTCTCCATCCGCCTTGCCGATATGCCCGCCGATTCATCCCATCCTTTCGGTCACGGCAAGTTCGAGCACGTTTCCGCCTTTGTGGAGACCGGCCTGCTGCTGGTGACCTGCGCCTGGATTGTGTTTGAGGCAGTGCGCCGCCTGTTCTTCCATGCCGTCCAGGTGGAGCCCACGGTCTGGGCTTTTGCCGTGATGCTTATCTCCATGATGGTGGATGCTTCCCGGTCCCGGTCCCTTGCCCGCGTTGCCAAGAAGTACAGTAGCCAAGCGCTGGAAGCTGATGCCATTCATTTCTCGACGGATGTTTACGGTTCGGGAGTGGTTGTCCTCGGCCTGCTGCTGATCCTGGCCGCCGACCATTGGCGTCTCCGCTGGCTGCTCGCGGCCGACCCGGTGGCGGCGTTGTGCGTGGCCGGCATCACCGTTTATCTCAGTGTGCGGTTGGGCAAGCGGTCCATTGACGCGCTGGTGGATGCGGCGCCCCAAGGGATTTCCGCAAGTATCGCCCGGCTCATCGCCAGCGTTCCCGGCGTCATGAATCCGGAGCGGATTCGCGTGCGCCAGAGTGGAAACCAGCTCTTCGTGGACGTCCGCCTGACGCTGCAGAGCAATATTTCCTTCGAACATGCGGAAGCCGTGTCCCATGACGTAGAGGAGCGAGTCCGTGACCAATATCCCGAGGCCGACGTGGTGATCCAATCCGCGCCGCAACAGCCTTCCTCGACGGACGTGGTGGAGCGGGTGCGATCCATTGCCCATCGCAATGATTTGCAGATTCATGACGTTACACCCTTCGAGGTGCAAGGGAAAGTCAACCTCAGTCTGGACCTGGAGCTGGATCCGACCTTGACCCTGGAGGCAGCCCACCGCCGGGCCACCATTCTGGAGGAGGAAATCCAAAAAGAGATTCCGAGCGTTAAAGAGGTGAATGTCCATATTGAGCCGATGCAAAAGCGTGTGGAACCCGCCAATGAAGCCGGTTGGATGCGCCGCCAGCTTGAGGAACGCATTCGCGAGTTGACGCTGGGCACTCCCGGCCTGGTCGATTGCCATGCCATTGAAGCTCACCAGGTTGGATCGACAGTTCACGTCAGCCTCCATTGCACCTTTGAGCCGGACCTTCCCGTTTCCCGCGTGCACGACATCACCGAAGATCTGGAACTTAAGTTCCGCAAAGAGTTGCCCCAGATCATGAAAGTCAGCATTCACGCTGAGCCCAAGGGCAGCGCCTAGTGTCCTGTCACACCTAATTCTTGACAATGTAGGGTATGGCGGCAGCTTCGCAGCCGCACTCCAAGGCGCCTGCGGCGCTGCCGTGAACTTGCGGGCGAAGCCCGCCGTGGACTGCGGTAGCGGCAGCTACCGCCTTTCTCTCGTAAGCGGCGAGCAAAGAGTAGACATCACCCACCCGAGCACTGAGCGCCTGTAAAGAATTAAGTGGGACAGGACACTAGCGCCTTGCCCTGCTCTGCGCAATGGTCCGCCAGATCGAAGGTTTCTGCGCGGCTCGTGCTCCGTTTCTCACAAAATTTTTCGCCCTCCAAAAACCGCAAAGTAGAACTCCTTCCAGATGACTTCAGGCTCTGCAAATCCAGCTTCTCTGAGCCATCGAAGTTCATCCAGGAGCTTTTTGGGATGGTCTTCTGCCGCGTGTTTCACCATCCAGGTCTCTTCGATCTCCTTCTCAGGCACAGTTCGGCGCATGTGTTCCTTCCATTTCGCCATGTACAGAGCCTGAAGCGGCGCGCTGGCGGCAAGCACCGCATCAGCATTCCAAAAGACCCCGCCCCGGGCCAGCGCGTCATGGAGCCTGCGATAGAGATTCAGTTTCTGCCGTACCGATTGGATGTGGTGGAGAGCCAGTGACGAGACAGCGACGTCGTATTGATCTACAAACCGGTAGTCCGTCAGGTCCGCTTCGATAAAACGCATGCTTCCACAATCCGCCAACCTTCGGCGTGCCAGATCGAGCATCTTTGGCGAAAAGTCGATGCAAGTGATCCGTGCCCGCGGGAAACGGCTCTTTATTTGCAAGGCGACCGTGCCCGTGCCCGAACCCAGGTCAACTACCCGGAGTTTGCGGTGCGGAGGGAAGGGGACCGCTGAGACCAATGCGTCGATCATTTCGGAGTAACGCGGGATAAGCCGGGCAATCAGGCCGTCAAACTCTGCTGCTTCGCGATCAAAGTGCTGCCGAACGCTTTCTTTTACCATACGGCAAAGGCCTCGACATCATTGGTGTCATTGGGCATGTTGAACACCAGTTCCCACCGGTAGGGCCGCGATCCTTCTCATCGGTCTTGCCTACTCGCTTCTCCCGCCTTTTGTGGGTTGACTCTGGGTCCTGTTGCTTTGGCAGGAGCCGAACAGTCCCACTCCGTCTTCATTGACAATTTTTGTCAATCTTCACTTCCAATCATGTGATTTCTCAATCGGCCGTGCTGAGTTACCGAATCCCCGGTTCGTTTTGCGACACTTTACAATCCCGATCTTTTGTTTTCAATCACTTCTCCGGTTCGTTTTGTGATTTTTAGCATCTTTCTTGTAGTGCGGCTGCTGCCCATTCGTTTTGAAATCAGCAGATGGATTCGAGCGGCCTCGGCGGGCCTGCCCTTGAAGAAAGGGCGCTGCGGCACGATGACCCAACCCCGCCCCTCAATTCCCTCCAAACTTTTGACAGGTA
Organism: Terriglobia bacterium; assembly: GCA_035531475.1. Classification (GTDB taxonomy): domain Bacteria; phylum Acidobacteriota; class Terriglobia; order UBA7540; family UBA7540; genus CALCEB01. The sequence goes on along the minus strand of DATKST010000151.1, from coordinate 36,971 downwards.
CGGCATTGCCCTTTCCCGGTGAGACTAAGGGATTAAGCCAAAATAAAGTTTACACTCAGCCAAAAATATTATAAGACCGGCAAGAACATTTCGGATGAAGAGATGGATCAGCTCAATATCAATTACGACAAAGTAAACCCGCAGTGGAACTACACCATCTACCCGCGGACCCAGAAAAAGAAGGCTGAAAAGTGAACTTTATTTTGGCTTAACCTCTAAGCTGAGGTAGACTGTGGAAGATATGGCCTCAAATCTTACAACGTTACCGCCGCCCCACTCCAAGAGAGTCGAGGCTTGGATCTACACGGCCCTCAACCCCTTAATCGAGAGCCTACGCCGGGAAATCTTCCTGCTCGAAAAGGGGAACCTGAGCTGGCGCTGGTACTCTCGGAAGTGCGAATATCTTCGGCCCGTCACTGAGTACGTCGATTATGCGCATCAGCCCAACTTCGAAGATTTCCTAGCCGATGGCCTGAACGCCGTCTTCAAGGGGAAGTTTGAAAGCCACGACCTCGCGGTTGCTGAAGTGGAATCTCGAGTGAACAAGCTTTATGACATCCTCCTCGCCGTGGGAAGTATTTTTAGGGAAAACGTTCAGGAGCGCCTGGAGGAGTATGAGAAGAGGATCGGTGATAACCCACAATCGCCAAGCCTGATCTCCATGCGGAAAGACTTTCCAAACTATATCGCTGAATATATAATCAATAACGTACAGACCATTCCACCTCACTACCCGATTCACACATTCTGGGAACTCTCCGAGGAGTTCTTTCGCGGGCTCGCTGATGCGTCAGCGTGGCATAAATCGTTTGTCGCCATGAAAGCCGCCACTTCCGACATGCTGCGCATATCGTCACAATTGGTTTCCGATTTAGAAAATCACCGCTTTGACCTCTGCAGAACATACGACATTCCTGCCGCACCCATCTTCGTAAAAAAGAGCCAAAGCTCGGATGAGACCATCGTCTAAATTTGTCCACGATGGCCGTCTGCTGATTCTTGATACCGGTGTTATCCGGGAACTTGCGACGTTCCGGGCCGTTCATGAATTCCACTTCGAAAGAATACGGAGGGATCTGAGATTCATCAAGACCCCTCACGCGTATGAGGGGTGCGCACGCTTTTTCGATCAATTTCTGCGCAAGACAACCACGGCCTCGATGGTTGCCGAACTTCACTACTGGATCAGAGACACAGATCAAAACGGCATTCTTCGCCTCTGGGACCTTGTCTATTCCGAGTTCCGCAGCCTTGCTATGGACGAAGAAATGATTAAGATTTTGAAAATGGACATAAATCTTGTCGCTAGATCAACACTTGGCCCAGTGGATGTGAGCCTCATTGAAATCTCGCGCCAACACTTCAGCGAAGGCGCGCTCATTCTAACAATTGACTCCGAACTACACGGCGAATGCTTGCGCGCAGGCCTGCCTGCAAAACATTTGGCAGAAATAACGCAGAGTACTAACTGAGCCCAAGTCGGTGCCCCAATGCATCTTGTTAATGCACCCGCTTCACCTTCTTCTGCATGTAGTCCATCAACAGGTACTGGCCCAGGGTATACGGAGTAGTAAAATAGGCTTTGCCCCGGCAGATTTCCGTGACCTTCTGGACGAAGTTGACCAGCCCGTAATCGGAGGCCAGCATGAAGGTGTTGATCAGGATGCCGTTGCGGCGGCAGCGGGCCACTTCGTGCAGCGTTTCGGAGACCACCAGCGGATCGAGGCCGAAGGCGTTCTTATAAATCCGTCCGTCCTCCAGCGTCAGCGCCGAAGGTTTGCCGTCCGTAATCATGACGATTTGCCGCATGTCCTTGCGCTGGCGGGAGAGGATGCGCTGGGCAAGCTTCAGGCCCTCGCGGGTGTTGGTGTAATAAGGGCCCACGCGCGCGCGGGCCAACCCAGCCAGGGGAATCTCCTCTGCCGAGTCATGGAACAGCACCATGTGGAGCGAGTCGCCGGGATATTGCGTGCGAATCAAGTGGGTGAGGGCAAGCGCCACTTTCTTGGCGGGCGTGAAGCGGTCCTCGCCGTAAAGGATCATGCTGTGGCTGCAATCGAGCATCAGGACGGTGGCGCAGGAACTTTGGTACTCGCACTGCCGGACGTAGAGGTCGTCATAGTCCAGGTCGAGCGGCAACTTCAACCCGCCGCGCTGAATGGCGGAAAGCAACGTGGCATTCACATCCAGGTTCAGCGTGTCCCCAAATTCATAACGGCGTGTTGAGCCGTGGGATTCAACACCGGTGGCGAGCTCACGCGTGTCGTGACGGCCAAAGCTGGATTTACCGAGCGATCCCAGCAGGTCTTTCAGCGTCTTGAACCCCAGGAAGTCGAGCGCCTTGTCCGTCACTTCAAACCGCGCCTGCCCTTCGGGACCCGCGCCCGGGCCCGTCCGCGGCTCGGTCAGCTCCCCTTGGTTCGGCGGAGGCTGATCGATGGTGATGTAGCCCTCTTCCGCCATCCGTTCCATTAGCTTTTGCATCAGCTCTGAGAGCTTGGAATTGCGGTAATCTTCCGGGTGCTCCATCATCTGCCGCATCAGCTCCGGGGGAATCATGCCGCGTTCCTGCATCGCCTCCAGCAGCGCCCGCTCCAGTTCTTCCATGGTCCGCTCGGGATCCATCTCGTAAAAATCGTTGAACTGGTTGTAAAACCCGCTGTCGAGAAGGAAATCCTGAAGAACCTGCATCAGGTCCTCAGCAGTGAGGTCTTCAAAGGGGTCGCCAATATACTTGGTGTAGTTGATGTATTTCATAAGAAACCAGACTGATAAGGGTATCAACTTGACTGTTCTCTGTTCGTGCTGAGCGCTGATCGCTGAATGCTGGCCTCTTCGCGTCAGTTATACGACCGGCGGCGCGTGGGTCCCGTCGGTCCCGGCTCTTCGGGGGGCGGTTCGGGCCGGCGCGCCTCGGCGTAGTATCCCAATTCTTCGTTGCGGCTGATCTTCTTCTGGGCGTAAAGCCCTTCAAGGACAAATTCGGCGCCGGCCACCTGCACGGCGCGGTCGTCCTTGGTCTTCACTCCAAGAGGCTCCAGCGCATCGAGCAGACCTTGAATTTTTTTGAACTGGGAGAAGATTTCATCCACCGGAGCGGTTTCCGGCAGCTTCAGACTGCCTCCGAGCTCGAACCACTTGACGATAGCGTGCAGTGGGACATTATCAAAATACTTGCGGAAGACTCGCGCCGTGGCCGTGCGGATCACCTCGCGCGCCACCACGTCCGCCCCACGCATCTCGCCCTCATACTCCAGCTCAATCTTGCCGGTCACCGAAGGCAGTGAAGCATAGATGTCCGAAAGCCGGGGCGCCGCCGTGGATTCGCGGTTCACGAGCGACCGGCGCTCGGCGTTGGAGATGACGTTTTCCAGGGTGGTAATGGGCAGGCGCTGGCTGACGCCGCTGCGCTTGTCGATCTTCTTCTCTTGGCGCGCTTCGAAGGCAATAGTTTCAATTACTTCGCGAACGAATTGGGGAATCACCAGCCGGCGGCTGCCATTGCGCTGGGTCCAGGCTTCCTGCGCGGTGATCTCCATGCCGTGCTCAATAGTCTGAGGATAATGAGTGCGGATTTCCGAGCCGATGCGGTCCTTGAGCGGTGTGATGATCTTGCCTCGCGCCGTGTAATCCTCGGGATTGGCCGTGAACACCAGCGCCACGTCCAGCGGCAGCCGCACCGGGTAGCCTTTGATCTGCACGTCGCCTTCCTGCATGATGTTGAACAGGCCCACCTGGATTTTGCCGGCCAGGTCGGGCAGCTCATTCACCGCAAATATGGCGCGGTTGGCCCGGGGCAGCAGGCCATAATGGATAGTGAGCTCGCTCGAAAGCGCATGGCCGCCGCGCGCCGCCTTGATGGGATCGAGATCACCAATCATATCGGCAATGGTCACATCGGGCGTCGCCAGCTTCTCCACGTAGCGCAGCTCGCGCGGCAGGTACTCGATCTCGGTCGCGTCACCGCATTCCTTGATCATATTGTGACACGCTTGGCAAATGGGCTTCAGCGGGTCGTCATGAATCTCGCATCCGGCCACCATCGGAATTTCCTTGTCCAGCAGGCCCACCAGCGCGCGCAGGATGCGGCTCTTGGCCTGGCCCCGCAGACCCAGCAGAATGAAGTTGTGGCGGGAAAGGATGGCGTTTTCAATCTGCGGGATCACCGTGTCCTCAAAGCCGATGATGCCGGGAAAAACCGGCTCGCCGGATTCGAGCTTGGCGATCAGGTTGGTGCGCATCTCATCTTTAACGCTAGTCGAGCGGTAATTGCTTTTCTTCAACTCTCCGAGCGTTCTTGCCTTGGTCATGGCTTCATTATATGTCGCAGGTTGGGTGAACTCAATGAAGGATTGCCCAAGTGCCGGGTGCAGGAAATCCGCACGTCCGGTTTGACGAGGGGAGTGGATGCCGTGCTCTGGCATCGCTTCCACTCCTACCCTACCGCCAGCCGGCAGCGCACTACCGAAAGGCCACAGAACTTGTTCGTTTGGGTTAGAATTACGGAAGCGGAACCGCCGCCGCGATCTCCGTCCAGGTTTCTGTGGTGCGATTGGGTGTTCATCGGATTTCCGTGCCCGAAAAAGAGGGCAGGCATCATGGTTGTCATGGCGAAGTCCTACAATAGGCAATCGCATTCATTCCCAAACAGCCCATTGGTGGCGCGTTCCCGGATAGAACTCAGGCGCGGCCCAAAGCCGCCTGCTACTCTTTCAATATTGCTTCCCTTTTCGGGGAATTGGGCGTATTTTTTCTCCTCGTTTTCTGAGGCGCGTTTTTGAAATCATTTTGAGGATGGACATGAAACTTGTAAACCGCATTCTTAAAACCATGATTGTTCTATTCGCGGCAATGATTCTGAGTGGGACGGCGCTCGAAGGGCAAGTTGACGCATTGATACCGCAGCCGGCAAGCCTTCAACCCGGCAAGGGAGACCTGGCAATCACCGGCGCCTTTCAAGTGGCCTTGAGCGGCTACCGGGAACCCAGGTTGGATCGCGCGGCTCACCGGCTGATCCATCACCTCTCGCGCCTTACGGGAATTCCGATTTTGAACGGCCTCACGCCGGACGCCGCGGCGGCAACGCTGGTGGTCCATTGCGGCCATGCCGGCGAACCTGTGCAAACCGTGGGCGAAGATGAGTCTTATACTCTTGACGTGACGTCACACGAGGCGCGCCTCAATGCGGCGGAGCCTTTGGGCGTGTTGCGGGGCATGGAGACGTTCCTGCAAATCGTGCATCAGGGACCGCAGGGGTTTGTGGCGGATGCCGTCGAAATTCAGGATCGCCCACGCTTCGCCTGGCGCGGCCTGATGCTGGATGTGAGCCGCCACTGGATGCCGCTGGACGTGGTGGAGCGGACGTTGGACGGAATGGCCGCCGTGAAGATGAACGTCTTCCACTGGCACCTTTCCGATGACCAGGGATTCCGCGTGGAGAGCAAGGTGTTCCCCAAGCTCCAGGAGATGGGATCAGACAGCCACTACTACACGCAAGCGCAGGTGAAGCAGGTGATTGCTTACGCCCGCGATCGCGGCATCCGTGTGATCCCGGAATTTGACATGCCCGGCCACGCCACCGCCTGGTTCGTGGGCTATCCCGAGCTGGCCAGTGGTCCCGGTCCTTATCAAATTGAGCGTAACTTTGGCATCTTCGATCCGGCCATGGACCCCACGCGCCAATCCACTTACAAGTTTCTTGACGCATTCATCGGTGAGATGGCAGCGCTCTTTCCCGACCCTTACTTCCACATTGGGGGCGATGAGGTGAACGGCAAGCAGTGGAATAGCAACCCGCGCATCCGGGTTTCCATGCGTCAGCACGGCATGAAAACCGATGCTGAGCTGCAAACTTATTTCAGCACCCGGGTGCTGGCGCTGGTCCAGAAGCATGGGAAGAAAATGGTGGGGTGGGACGAAGTGTTTCACCCGGGCTTGCCCACGAACGTGGTGATTCAATCCTGGCGCGGGGCTGCGACCCTTGCGGCCACGGCGCGCCAGGGCTATCAGAGCATCCTTTCCAACGGCTATTACCTGGACCTGATGCAGCCCGCCGCCCAACACTACTTGGTGGATCCTTACGGCGGAGCTGCGGCCGGCCTGACGCCGGAACAGAAATCCCACATCTTGGGAGGCGAAGCCTGCATGTGGGTGGAGTATACGACCCCGGAAAATGTGGATTCACGCATCTGGCCCCGCGCCGCGGCCATTGCGGAAAGGTTCTGGTCGCCCGCCCATGTGACCAATGTCAGCGATATGTATCGCCGCTTGGCGGTGGAAAGCAGGAGGCTGGACTTGCTGGGGTTCGAACATCATACCGGCCCAGCCCTGATGCTGGAGCGCCTGACCGGGTTCGAACCCACGGCCCACTTGAAAACGCTCGATAACGTCCTGGAGCCGGTGAAAGGCTATGCGCGGGAAAGAATGCGGCATTACACCAGCTTGACGCCGCTCAACCGCCTGGTGGATGCGACGCCACCCGAGAGCGATGTGGCGCGCGAGCTCGCAGGATGGATTGAAGACTGGAGCGATCATCGTCAGCAAATCCGCGAAGGGTTCACCCGCTGGCGTGACAATCAGACGGCGCTGATTCCCCAGATGCAAGCCCATGAGTTGCTGAAAGAAGATATTCCGCTTGCCGGAGAAGTTTCAGCATTGGCCGGGATCGGACTCGAAGCCCTGGATGACCTCGAATCCGGCAAGCCCGCTCCTGCCGCTTGGGCCAGCGCGCAGAGCGCATTTCTTGACGAGGCTGCCAAGCCCAAAGCCGAATTGACCATTGCCATTGTTCCATCCATCCAGAAGTTGGTTGACACTGCGGCGAAAGAAAAGCAGTGACCGGCTTCCAACCGTCAGCAAGAGCGGCGAGACTGCGTTCGCTGAAAGCTGAGGGCTGAAGGCTTTACTTAGGGGCTGTCAGATAACAACTGTTCCATTTCGGACCCAATCCATCCCCTCACCCCTGCCCTCTCCCCGCCAGCGGGGAGAGGGTGACGCGAAGCGGCAGGTGAGGGGTGCCGGTTGGAAGATGGAACAGTTATTTCTGAACGGGCCCTTAGATGGTCTGGGTCACAATCTGCAACGACCTGGGCTTATCCGGGTCAAGGTTCTTCAATTCGGCAAGGTGCGCGGCAAAGATCTGGCCGGGAACAATGTACGGAATCGGCGTATAAATCTCCGGGATGGATTCCGGCATCGCAATCACCCGGACAGCGGACGGCAGCCGGACCGAAGCGGGCGCGATGGCCAGCGTATCGGCGAGCAGCGATCCCAGGCGCCCCACCAGCTTGCGTTGTTCGACCAGCGTTTTATCGTTTGGCATGAAAATGATAACGGGAAAGTCCCTTTCGACCATAGCAATGGGACCGTGTAAAAAATCGGCGGAGGAAAAGCGCTCGGCGACCACGTAGCAGGTTTCCATCAGCTTTAGCGCCATTTCAAAAGCGTTGGCGTAGTTCAAACCCCGGGCCACCACCACGCAATGCCGCATGTAGCGGTAGCGCTCCACCAGTTCGCGCACGTTGGGCTCCAGGCGCAGGACCTCCTTGATCCGCTCGGGAATCTCGCTGATGCCGGCAACCGTCACCTGTTTGCCCAGCGCCGAAGCCAGAAGATAAAGGACCATTAACTGGCCCGTATAAGTTTTAGTGGCAGCGACGGACCGCTGCTTGCCGGCCCGCACCAGGAACAAATCATCCACCAGCCCCGTCATGGCAGACTTCGCCTCATTGGTGATTCCTACGGTGTATGCGCCTTGGCGGCGCGCCGCGCGCAGCACCATGTTGATGTCCAGACCCTCGCCGGACTGTGAAATGCCCACCACCAGCGCATCCCGGAAGTCCAGGCGAGCATGATAAATGCTATGGATGGACGGGGCGCAGAGCGAGACGGGGATGCCGGTGGTCAGCTCGAAGAGGTAACGGCCAAAGAGCGCGGCATTGTCCGAGGTGCCGCGCGCCACCAACACGATCAGCCGGAAATTCCGTTGTTCAACAAACTTACGGAAATCCTGGGCGTGCTGGCGCTCGGCGCGGAATGTTTTCAGCAGCGCCTGCGGCTGTTCAAGAATTTCCTTCATCATCTGCGACATTGAATGGTCTCACTTTTCATAAGCAGAGTTTGGCGGTTGCATGGACAACGGCCCGGAGATCGATTGTAAATCGAAATGCCGCAAAGGATTCGTAGGGGCGGCCCTTGTGGTCGCCCGCGGGCGGGCACAAGGGCCGCCCCTACATGCTGCGCTTCGCAGAGGGCGCCTGCCAGGGCAGCGGCAGATATTCGCTCGCGTCAGGCCTCGGAATCCAGCCGGCGGGCCAGGGCCAGCGCCCCTTCCACAGGTTGGCGGCGAAGCAGCGTGATTCGGGCTTGGGGAATTTTGGCCCGCAGGTGAACGGCAAAGCTGCGGCGAACCAGAACGCTGGAGCGGAAGACCCCGCCCGCGCACACCACCGGCAGCTTGGCCGTGCCTGGACTTAACCGCCGGTGAAGGGCAGAAGCCAAATCCGCCAGCGCGCCCCCCGCTTCATGGCACAGCATCCGGGCCACGCGGTCTCCCTGGCGGGCAGCACGAAAGACCACGGAAATCAAAGCGGCGACTTCATGGGGCTGAGGAGCCAGTTCCACCACGCCGGTGATGACTTTGAGTTTCAGGGCCGTGCAGAGGAGGCTGCCCAGCCGGGTGTGCCGGCCACGTCCGTCAAAATCCCACAGCGCGCCCGTGACGGCTTTGCGCCCCACATCGTAGCCCGAGCCTGCGTCATCAAAGACGCTTCCCCAGCCTCCGCAGCGCATGATCACGCCCGCTGGATTTCTTCCGTAAGCAATGGACCCCGTCCCGGAGATCACCAGGATTCCCGGCTTCTCACCAAAAGCCGCCTCCAGGGCAATGGCCGCGTCCGTGGTCACAGCGTGGTGAGCGGCCGGCACGCTTTCTTCGAGCCATCGAAGAAGTGGGTCATGGACCCCGGCCCGGTCAACTCCGGCAACGCCAGCGCAGACGGCGGCCAGCGAGCGGCGGGCCGCGCCGGCATGGAGCAGGCAACCTTTCAAAGCGCGCTCGATCTCCGCCTGGGCACCCGCCATGCCCACTTTCGCCGGGTTTGACGGTCCCGCCTGAGCGCGGGCGATCACGCGCCGCCGCCCGTCCGCCAGCCAAGCCGTGGTCTGCGTCCCGCCGCCGTCAATGCCGAGGTAGTAGCGCATGGCGATAGGATACTCTAGGCCCGCTGTTCACGGTCAATCTCAATCAAGGCACGGCCGGCGTAGGGGCAGCGCTTGGGGTCGTCCGTTACCTGGTAGCGCGCATGCAAATCACGTCCGATAATATTCATGGCTTGGCTCCTTTCTTGCGCAGCCTTGGTCCCAAGTCTACGACCAAAGGAGCCGACGCTACAGCGGCGAAAATGTACCACTACCGTCCTTCTGGTCTGGTTGACGGCCTCCCATAAATATGGGATGATTAAACTATGAAAACCACCTTGGAGATTCCAGACGTGATCTTTCGCCGGGCCAAGGCCCGGGCTGCCGAACAGGGAGTCCCACTGCGCCAGTTCGTGACTCAAGCGGTGGCGGAGAAGCTGAAGACGGAGTCTCCATCCCGGGAAAAAGCATGGCTGAGGCTGGCAGGAAGCCTGCGGCACTTGCGCAAGGAGAACGCCCGGATCAACCATTTGATTGAACAGGAATTTGAAAGGATTGAGCCGGAGGACCGGGCTTGATCCTTGATACCAACGCCCTGTCCGCTATCGCCGAAGGTGAGTATGGCTCAATTCAAGAGTTCGCTCGCACCGGCCAGATTGCTATTCCGGTCATCGTCCTGGGTGAGTACCGCTTCGGGATCGCCCACTCGCGGCACAAGATCGAGTACGATCGCTGGCTGCTTCAGATCGTTGCCGTCTGCCGCATCCTCGAGGTCAGCGAGGAAACAGCCGTTTCGTACGCCCAGCTTCGCAGTCAACTCAAGCACGCTGGCACTCCAATCCCCTCCAATGATGCCTGGATTGCGGCGCTCTGCCTCCAGCACTCCCTCCCGATTCTAAGCCGGGATCAGCATTTTGACTTGGTCGAAGGGCTGGAACGCATTGAGTGGTGAGAGGGGATCCAGATGGGGTCCTCTTCGCGGTGAGCTTTTCCGGGTGAGACGATCGATGCGTCCTTGCCATCCAGCCATCGCCTTATGACCCATGAATCCGGGGTCTGTTCAGAGCGAAGTTCGCTAAGCCCAAATCACAGCCTTCCCGCCGATTGCGGTTCAGCCGTGCCGTTCGATCCACCCGCTAGAACCATTTGGTCGGCTTCGCCAACTGGTTCCCGCTTGCCACCGCCGAAGAGCCGGGTGATGAACTTCGAGAAGGAATCAAGATAGGTGTAATAAACGGGCGTAATATAGAGTGTGATTAATTGGGAAATCAGCAGACCGCCCACCACTGCCAGGCCCAGCGGTTGCCGCGCGCGCCCTCCGGATCCATAGCCGAGAGCAATCGGCAGCGTACCCATGAAGGCCGCTACGGTGGTCATCATAATGGGCCGGAAGCGGACCAGGCAACCTTCATAGATCGCGTCTACCGTGCTCTTGCCTTCCTTGCGCTCCGCTTCCAGAGCGAAATCAATCATCATGATGGCGTTTTTCTTGACGATGCCAATAAGCATGATGAGGCCCACGAAGCCGTAAAGGTCCAGGCCCATTTTGAACAGCATCAAGCACCCCAAGGCGCCAAGTCCCGCCGAAGGCAAACCGGAAAGAATGGTGATGGGATGGATGAAGCTTTCGTAAAGCACTCCCAGCAGGATATAAATCACTACGATGGTAATGATCAGCAGGAATCCCAAGCTGCCGATGGATTGCTCAAACTGTTGCGCGGTGCCCTGGAAGTTGGTGGTGACGGTGGCGGGCAATGCCTTGTGGGCGAGCTGTTCCACCTCACTGACCCCTTGCCCCAGTGAGATGCCGGGCTTCAAGTTGAACGAAATCGTAACTGAGGGAAGCTGCCCCGTATGGTTCACGGCCAGCGGCCCCAGGTTCTCCGTGACCTTGGCGACGGCGCTTAAGGGCACCAATCTGCCGTTTGAAGACCGGACGTACAACTCCGAAAGATCGGCAGGACTTTCCTGATACTTGGGAAGAAGCTCAGCAACCACCCAATATTCATCCTGGGGGGCGTAGATGGTTGAAATCTGGTTATCGCCAAAGGCGATGGACAAAGCCGTCTCAATTTGCGCCGGGGTCACGCTCAATGTTGCTGCCTTATCGCGGTCGATCACCACATTGGCTTGCGGGTTTGCCATCTGCAGGTCACTGTTCACGTCCTGCAAGTCCGGCAGCCGGGCCATTTGGCCCAAAAAGGCCTGGGATTGCTGATAAAGCTCCGAGGTGTTGGGGCTCTGCAGGGTGTACTGGTACAGGCCCCGGGTCAATTGGCCTCCGATCTGGATGGGAGGAGGATTCTGAAGATAAGCCAGAATGCCGGGAACGCTGAACAACTTGGGGCGCAGCTCACTGATCACCTGGTCCGTGGTGAGCTTCCGCTCCGGGTGAGGCTTGAGGTGCATGAAGACCATTCCCCCATTACCGCCGGGGCTTGGCCCGCCCACCCCGGAGAACGACATCATCGATGCGATGTTGGGGTCCTTGGCGCAGATGTTGGCAATGGCCCTTTGGTGAGCCGTCATGGAAGAGTAGGAAATTCCTTGCTGCGCCAGGGTGAATCCAAAAATATTCCCGGTATCCTCACTTGGCAAAAACCCCTTGGGAATAATGACGAACAGGTAGCCCGTTACTGCCAGCAGCGCGAGGGATGCCAGCAAGGTGGCCAACCGGTGTCTCAGGACTCCCTTCAGGCTCCAGTCGTAAACGTGAGCGACCCAGTTCCAGGCCGTTTCGCCGGCTTCGTAGGCGCGGCTGTGCCTCTCATTCCGATGAGAGCGGATGAATCGGCTGCAGAGCATCGGCGTGAGAGTGAGCGAGACAAAGCCCGAAACCAGAATCGCCACCATAATGACCACGGCAAATTCGTGCAGCAGGCGCCCGATCATGCCGCTCATAAAAAGAATGGGAATAAAGACGGCGGTCAGCGACAGCGTCATGGAGAGGATGGTGAAGCTGATCTCTTTCGATCCGTCCAGCGCCGCTTCCCAAACCGTCTTGCCCATTTCCACGTGGCGGACAATGTTTTCCAGCATGACGATGGCGTCATCCACCACAAAGCCTACCGAGAGCACCAGCGCCATCAACGACAAGTTGTCGAGGGTGTAGCCCATCAGATACATCACGGAGAACGTACCGATAATGGCCATGGGCAAGGCCAAGCTGGGGATGATGGTGGCGGAAAGATTGCGAAGAAAAAGGAAGATCACCAGGATGACCAGGCCGATGGCCAGGTCGAGGGTGAACTTGACGTCATGGATTGAGGCTTTGATGTCCTGAGCACGATCGGAGAGGATTCCCAGATGGATCGAAGGCGGAATTTCCTGCTCGAATTTGGGCAGCAGGTCCCGAACGTCTTTCACCACCTCGACCGTATTGGTTCCCGGCTGCCGCTGCACGGCCAGCACCATGGCTTCGTGGCCATCGTACCAGTTGGTGACCTTGTCCTCCTGCACGCCGTTAATCACTTGCCCCAGTTGATCCAGGCGGACGGGAGCGCCGTTGCGATAGGCCACGATCAGCGGCCGGTAAGCGGCGGCGTCCATCAACTGCCCGTTGGCTTGAACCGTAAAAGCTTTATGGGTCCCGTTCAGCGTTCCGACCGGCAGGTTCACGTTGGCGCTTCGGATCGCGGTGGCCACTTCATCCAGGCCGACGTTATCGGCCGCGAGCTTCTTGGGATCAAGCTGAGCGCGCACCGCGTATTTCCGGGCGCCGTACACCTGAACCTGGGCGACGCCGCTGATCATGGAAATGCGCTCGGCCATCATGGTTTCGGCGTATTCGTCCACTTGGTAAATAGGGAGAACGTCGGAATACACCGCAAGGTAAATCACGGGTTGTTCCGCGGGATTCACCTTGCGGAAAGTGGGCGGGTTCGGCATGCCCGTGGGAAGCTGGCCGCCGGCGGCGGTGATCATGGCTTGCACGTCCTGGGCGGCAGCGTCAATGTTGCGGCTCAGGTCAAATTGCAGGGTGACGTTGGAATTGCCCAGCGAGCTGGTGGAGGTCATGGTATCCAGCCCGGCAATGGTTGAAAATTGCCGTTCGAGCGGCGTCGCCACCGCCGAAGCCATCGTCTCCGGGCTTGCTCCCGGCAAGGATGCCATCACCTGGATGGTCGGATAATCCACATTGGGCAGATCACTGACGGGAAGGAGCCGGTAAGCAAACACACCGAAGATGACAATCCCGAACATGACCAGCGTGGTCATGATGGGCCGGCGGATAAATAATTCGGAAATGTTCATAGAGCTTCCCGGTGCTAGGTTCCAGGTGTCAGGTGCTAGGCTGAAACCTGACACCTATCACCTGACACCTGTTCTTCTAAAGTCCCGTCTTCACCAGAACCGTAGCGCCTGGATACAGCATCAACTGCCCATCCGTCACCACGGTTTCGCCCGGCGCCAATCCCTTTTCGATCACCGTCTCGTCCTTATAAACTGAGCCGACCGTCACGGGACGGTATTGCGCCTTGTGATCTGTGCCGATCACGTAAACGTAATTCCCTTGCTGCCCGGTTTGGATGGCGTGGGAAGGCGCCACCACGGCGTTCGACTGTATGGATAGGTCCAGAACCACATTTACAAATTCGCCGGGCCAAAGGCGCCGTTGCGGATTGGGGAAAGTGCCCTTCAACAGGATCGTCCCGGTGCTCGGGTCCACGGTATTGTTGATAAAAGTGAGCGTACCCCATTCCGGCTTGCCCGGTTCATGCGGCAGAACGGCTTCCACGCGCAGGGGCCGGCGGGCCTCATACTGCTTGATTTGCCCCAGGTATTGTTGGGGCGCTGAAAAATCTACATAGATGGGGCTGACTTGGTTAATCACCACCATGGCCACGTCATTCACTTTCACCAGGTTGCCGGCGTCAATTTGCACGGCGCCCGTCATTCCGTCAATGGGGGAGCGGATGGTGCAATAACCCAAGTTCAGCTTGGCGGTCTGGATGGCCGACTGGTCGGCGCGGACCATGGCCTGCAGCGCCGCGTAATTGTTGCGATATTGGTCGTACTGATCCTGGGAGACGATGCCCGATTTATAGAGCGCCGTATAACGGTCATTCTGTGATTTGGCATAATTGGCTTGGGCCTGATCGTGGGCCAAATTGGCCTGGGCCTGCGCCAGCGCTGCCTCAAACGGGGAAGGGTCGATGGAGAACAGCATATCGCCCTTCTGCACAAATTGCCCTCCCTTGAAGTAAACGCGTTGCACTTCACCTTGCACCAGCGACTTCACGTTGACCGTCAGGTAGGCTTCGCCGCTGCCGATCACATTAATTTCCACAGGAATATTTTCCTGGAGCACCGTACCCACCAGGACAGGAACCGGCGGGCGCTGGGCAGGCTGGAGCGCATCGCCGCTGGCCTTGTTTTCCGCGCAGCTCGTGCTCAAAATCACCAGCGCCAATAAGGCGCTTGCCGCTGCCAGCAGCCGCCAATGACCCCCTGTGGAATTTCGGCGCTGCCACTCTGCTGAAATCAACTTCATCTCGGAACTGCCTCCCAAGTCTCCCTATTAAAGGTACGGATGTGGCGGGCAAAGTGTTTCACCCGGGTGGATTTTCGTTGTGGCTCAACCCTCGGTTTGCCCTACCGCCCAAGGTCAGAACGGAAAGCAACCCTCTCTGCGTCGTCGTGAAACAGATATCCGTTTCCCGGTGGCCGAATATTTCGACGGGTGGCCCGGTGCCTCCTTTTTATCCTAGCACTTTGGCCTGTTTCGCGTGGCCTGAGTGTAAATCAAGCCGCTCCTGCGCCTGGGAATCCTTACCCAGATAATCAGACGAATTTTATCAGCCGGAAGTTTCAAGATATTGCAGCGGGGGATCGTTCGGAATGCGAGGCAAAATAAAGAAGTCCGGGTGCGGCGCGCGAAGACGACGGAACACCCCGGCGCCATCTAAAACGTGTTACACTGCCACCTCAGAACGGACCGCCGCCGTTAACGACAGAGGACGCACGTGGGCGTTTGGCGGAAACTCTTCGAACCAAGACAATCGTTACTGAAGCCAAGCGGACCACTGACGCGCGGCCAGTTTATTTGGGCCTTTCACGACGACGTTGAAATCGGACCCAAAATGCTGGCGCGCATTGCCAAGCATACGGGTTTGCGTCCCAAAGACCTATGACCGCAGGGCCATCACCCAATGGCAGCGCCTCGGTGAAATCGGCACGGTTCTCGTGATGGGTCGCTGGCCATGATTGCAGACGCGGCAAACTGCGCCGCGTCTGCGCCACCCGCCGGGGTTAAGATGCCCATTGTAAGAATATCGTATGTAACCCTGAGGAGATCACCGATGAGAAGAAACATTGCATTCATCGTACTTGTGTTCGTTTGCTTGCCTGTTTCCTTGTTCGCACAACAAATCGGGGTCAGCGTAACCGGCCATATCTCGGACCCATCCGGAGCGGCGGTTGCCGCCGCGAAAGTCACCGCCAGGGTCGTGACGACGGGGGCTGTTTTCACGGCTGAATCGGACGCAGTGGGAATTTACCAACTTCCCTTCTTGAATCCGGGGCAGTATGTGTTCACCATCGAAAAGCAAGGCTTCAAGACCATTGTTCAGAGTGGTATCACGCTGGCTCTGGCTAAAAACCCGGCGCTGAATTTCCGATTAGCGCTCGGCAGTGTGGCTCAATCGGTCAACGTCGTCGCCAACGCATCGCTCCTTCAGCCCCAATCGGGCGACCGGAGTTGGGATATTGGCTTGGCGCGGCTAGCCCATATGCCGCTCCGCGGCTTGAATGTGCTGCAGACCACCTGGGATGCCCCTGGCGTTACGGTAACGTCTGCCGCCACCAAGCTTCGCAATTTCGATACCTCGGGGAGTCAGAACGAGAGTATCAATGGCGGCCAGGAAGGAAACAACGGGCAGACCAGCGGCAACCTCTATCTGGTCGATGGTATCTCCAGCAACACTCACGCCGTGGGGGTGGGCTTCAACCCCATTTCGGATGCGGTTCAGGAGACCAGCGTGCAAGGCACCATGTACGATGCCCAGTATGGTTGGAGCACCGGCGGGGCGATCAACACCATCACCCGTGGGGGCACCAACCAGTGGCATGGCGACGCCTATGATTACCTTCAGAACACCGTTTTTAACGCCAATACCTGGGGACAAAACCGCTCCGGCGTTGCGAGACAACCCTGGGACATCAATATGTTCGGTGGTAGTGTGGGCGGTCCGGTGGTTAAAGACAAATTGTTTGCCTTCTTTGCCTATCAAAAAGTCAAGCAGATCCAGGCCGATCCGTTTGTAACGTCTGTTCCTACCGCCGCTATGAAGAATGGTGATTTTTCGCAAGTCTTTAACAGCAACGGCCAGGTCCAGACCATCTATAACCCCCTGACAACTCAATGCAGCGCCGGCGTCTGCACCCGGCAGGCGTTCGCTGGGAACATCATTCCTTCTAGCATGATCAATCCGGTGGCCAAGGCCGTGCTCGGTTACATCCCCTTGGGCAATACGCCTGGCAACCCCGTGACGGGTCTGGGCAATCTGGTCAATACGGCAGCGTCCCGAAAGTTTCTTGACAGTTTTCCTCAGTATTCCGGACGCATGGACTACAACTATTCGGACAAGACGCACATGTTTTTCCGCTACTCGCAGAATTCCCTCGCCGAAACCCGTAGCTATCATTACTCAACAGTTTCCGCCCTGAACCTGGCCGAGACGAGCAGCAACTCTCCCTTCTCTCGATCCAACCAGGACTATACCTTTCAGATCACTCACACCTTCAATCCCACCACCGTGCTCCAGTTCCGCACGGGCATGGACCGATTCACTTCAACCTCCGGCAGCGACATCAGCGCGGGTTTCAATCCCGGCACGCTGGGGTTTTCACCGACGTTTGCCGCTGAGTCCGGCAGGTATTTCCCCCAGTTTGGCTGGTCGGATTACAATGGAGCGGGGGCCGGTCCGGAAGGATTGACGCCGTTTGATTCGACTTTCTCGAATGAAGTCGTCCTAGCCAAGACTTATAACCAGCACAACCTCAAATTCGGCTTCCAGAATATGGAGATCGGAGAGAATGTTGAGCAACCCGGCTCTTTTGCCGGGAACTTCAGCTTTAACGGAAACTTCACCACGGCCAACCCGCTCGCGCAGACCGCCGCGACCGGGAACTCCATTGCGGACTTCCTGCTGGGATACCCTGCTAGCGGATACATTCAGGTTCTGAGCGCCCCCGCACTGATGGAGCATCTGTATTCTTTGTTTGGACAGGATGATATCCATGTCTCCCGCAAGCTCACGCTGAACGTTGGCTTGCGCTGGGACTATCTGGGCCCGTTGACCGACCGTTTTAACGCGCTCACAGGAGGTTTCTGCTCCACTTGCCAGAGCCCATTGCAGGTGCCGGGAATGAACTTGCAGGGAGGATTGCTATTCGCGGGTGTGGGAACTAACCCGCGCGGTATCTACAATTCTAACTTTGGCAATTTCGGTCCTCGCGTCGGTTTTGCTTATGAATTGAGGCAGAACACGGTGCTCCGCGGCGGCTATGGAATGATCTTCGCACAGGCCATGGATAATCCCGGTGCTGCTCCGGGATTCAGCCAGACGACTGGTATGGTGACTTCGATCCAGACCGGCATCCCCTTCAATACGCTTACCAACCCATTCCCCAATGGCATCCTGCACCCTGTGGGCAGCTCACAGGGACTGGCAACCAATATCGGGCAGGGGATCAACTTTGCCGACCCGGCCATGAACATTCCGCGCACCCAACAATACTCCTTCGAAATTCAGCATCAGTTTCGCACCAATTGGCTGGCTTCTGCTTCCTACGTTGGCAGCTATTCGAGCCGCTTGCCCGTCTCCAACAACATCAATTCTCTGTCTCTGCCTGCGCTGGGGCTGGGGGCCGCTGCGCTGACAGCTAATGTTCCCAATCCATTTCTTGGCGTTTCCACCACATCCCCTTATTACAACGCGGTGCACGGGAGCTTCTTGGGCGGCACGACTCTCCAGCAGCAGCAGTTGCTCCTGCCCTATCCTCAGTTCGGCGGCGTCACCGAGCAGTTCATGCCCATTGGCGCCTCCAGCTACAACAGCCTCCAGGCGGATTTGACCAAGCGCCTGGCGGAAGGGCTGGATTTCGACGTGAATTACACTTGGTCGAAGACGGTGCAGGCACTGAACTTCCTGAACCCAACAGACCCCCGGCCCGCGTGGGTCATCTCGCCCTACGACGTGCCCCAGCAACTGAAGATCAGCCAGGTGTATTATCTACCTTTTGGACCAGGCCAGCGGTTCGCCGCGACCACCAATTCGGTGGTGAGCCGCCTGATTGGAGGCTGGTCCGTCGCCGCAATGGCGCGGGCACAGTCAGGTATGCCGATGTCTTTTCCTGGCGGGGTAGCGCCGACCGGGAATTCCCCGGTGCTTCCAAATCAGTCGATTAATCAGTGGTTCAACCCGTGTACCCGCTTGGGCAGCGGAGCGCTGTTCAATTGTCGGCCAGGCCAGCAACCTGCCTGGCAGACCCTCCAGCCGTTCCAGCTTCGGGAATGGTCCTTGTGGATGAGCAACATTCGCAACCCTGGAATTGATAACCTCGACCTGTCGGTGGATAAGGAAACACAGATCAAAGAACGGTACACCCTCTCGTTTCGTGCCGACATCCTCAACGCCACCAACACCACTCAATGGTTCAACCAAATAAACACCAATGCCAACAGCGGTACGTTTGGCATGATTGCAAACTACAACACCCCAAGCAATGACCCGCGGGTCATTATGCTTTCGCTGCGGTTCGGTTTTTAGGCGCTTGCGCCAAAACATCGGCATCTACCTGTAGGGGCGGCTTTAGGCCCAATGCTGTTCGCTTAGCGAGGACTGGAGAACAATTTGGCAAGCCACGCTGTAGCGCCGGTGTCCTCACCGGCGTCTTTCGGCGCTGGGGACAGCGCCGCTACAGAAAATCAGTGTCTGCCCGCGGGTGGCGCATACATTGGTTTTTATGTATGCGCCCCGGCGCCATCCCGGCTAGACTGCCCCCCATGCCGCGCCCGCAGCATTATGATGGCGAGGATCATCTGCACTACCTCACCGCCAACATCTATCGCTGCGCCCGCATTTTCGATTCCGACCGGTTCAGGCTTAAGTTCACCCGAACGCTCAATGATCTCCGAGCGGAGTTGGGCTTCAGGATCATCGGCTATGTTCTGATGCCTGAGCACTGCCATCTGCTGATCTGGCCCTGTGATCTCGCTGACCCTTCAGGGGATGGACAGAATGCCGTGAGCGATTGCGGTGGCGCATACATAAATGCCAATGATGCGCCACCCGTGGAACACCCCGGCGCCATCTAAAACGTGTTACACCGCCGCCTCAGAATGGATCGCCGTCGTTAACGACAGAGGACGCGCGTGGGCCTTTGGCAGAAACTCTTCGAACCAAGACAGCGGAGCGGTCTCTTGTGCTCGGAATGTCCAATCAGCAAAGGCTCCTGGTGGTGGCGTTTGCCGAGCGACCGCCGCGCACCCGCCTGATTTCGGCCAGGCGCGCGATGGCAGCCGAGAGGAGACGTTATGAAGAAAAAGGCGAGTGGTCACAACCGGAAAAGCGACCGCGACACGATGCGGCCGGAGTACGACTTCTACACAGCAGTTCGAGGCGCCACGGCGGCTCGATACGCGCGAGGCGCTAACATCGCCGTGATCGATCCGGAAGTGTTGGACGTCTTTCCGGACGGTGCGGCCGTGAACCGGACGCTACGGGCGCTGGCCCCCGTTCTTCGGCTACAACATCGACCTGCATCAAAGCGGAGAAGCGCCTGACAAGACGCCGCAGGCGACGGCCAAAGGCGCGGCGGGATTCTCAGGCCTCAGCGGTCGGCCTAAAACGGGGAGGGAGATTGCTTGGCATGGTAGGACTCACTACAAACAAGAAGGTTGCTGTTTGGGCTGGCCGCCGGTGTCATCGGCTGCTCAGACAACAGGGCTAATGAGGCGTTGCAGAGGAACGGCAAACAGCACCTGCAGCGGACGGCGGGCATGAGTCGACGCCTGTCAATTGACAGTGCGGGTTGGCCGCCGCGGAGCCGCGGGCGTTAGGCCCAAGGCGTTAGGCGCCAGGTAGACTCTGGGGTGTCGACGAGGTACAATGCCGGTGAAGGCATTGGCAAACATTCTTGAGGAGTATATATGTTACGCACATATAAAGCGATCTTGCATGGTGACCATGTGGAGTGGCTGGACAAACCCCCTGAGCAAACGCAGCCGGTACCCGTACACATTACGCCGCTGCTCGACGTCCCTCTGGAACCAGCACGCGAACGGGGGCGAGTTATGGCCGAAGCACTCGATGCCCTGGCAAGCAGGGGGACGTTTGCCGCCATCACCGATCCTGTTGCCTGGCAGCGTGAGGTACGTCAGGAGCGCACGTTGCCTGCCCGTGAGCGGTAATGCTCCTCAATAGCAATATTATCATTTACGCCGCGCAAGCTGAGCGTGCCACGCTTCGGCAGTTTATTGCCGATCATACCCCCGCTGTCTCGGTTATCAGCACCATCGAAGTCCTCGGTTACCACCGCCTGAGTGAAGAAGAGCAACAGTTCCTGGAGCGATGAGCGATTCTTCAATGCAACTGAGGTGCTGCCGCTGTCCGATGCCGTGTTGCAATGGGCTATCAGGCTGCGACAGCGGCGGCGGATGACGCTGGGCGACGCTATTGTTGCCGGCACGGCGGTGGCACATGGGCGTATCCTTGTCACCCATAATACGGACGATTTTCGCTGGATCAGCGAGATCAAGTTACTCGATCCGCTGGCAGAGCGCACCTGACAAGCAGGTAGCGCAGCGCGGCGGAGCCGCAACCAAAACACGCCAAACAGGCACCACCCCCTTCGGTAGATGATTGACCCATGTAAACCCAGTGTTTATGCGCCTTGCAAAGAGCGAGCCGAAAAATGTTTGCTAAAAAAAGAAATTACGAGCTTGCAATGCAGAGTTCATGCTCTTCGAACCCTGCGGTTCTTTCTTTATTCGACAAGCCGCAGAGTTTTTGGAATGCAAAACTCTGCGCTACCCGCTCCGGTCATATCACGCGCTGAGATCGGCAACGCCGCGCCGCGCGGCTTGCGAATAAGAATACCACCAGATACCGCCCGGCGGCAGTCTGACCATAGGCCACATACAAGTGCTTGCCTTTCACTTTTCCTCTCTCCAACCTCTGAACGTGGGGCCCGGAGAAAAGGACTTCGTCGACCTCATTCGTGGTGACGGCGTGTTTCTCTGCGATCTTGGCGACAAACTTCTCGTTCCAGATCACGTCGTATAGATGCAAGCGCGACACTCCTTACCACATGGGCATTATATTGTAGCGGCGACTTTATGTCGCCATCGTACGGCTTAACGTCGTCATCGCGTGCGTTAGGGGGCCATAAGAATGGCGGGGTAACCCACCGCTACAGCAAACAAACCGACCCACTACCGGGCGGCAGAGGGTGATGATCTTCCGAACGCAACCTGTCCGCTTCGGCCATTTTGGTTGTGGCCGGAAGGCCGCCCTGCGCCACCGGCTCTGCGCATCGCATACATCACAAAACGACGTATGCGCCACCCGCGGCTTGGTTGTTCGACAGGTCGCAGACCTGAAAGGCGCAGGTCTGCGCTACTTGCTCTGCGCCATCTGCTGCCCCCCTGCCGGAATCAACCGTCGACACACTCCGTGCTTGCCAAATCCCCTGTACACTGTTAAATACACATTACCAACCAGATGCCAAACACTGACACGCCCGACCCAACCTTGGAAATTTGCGGACAGCTTATCTCTCAACATTACCTTGCTCACCAGCTCGTGAACCGAGAGGACTGGAAGGCGGTAACCGAAGACCCCCGCGCGGCCGAAATCGAGGAGCTTTTCGAAAAGGTTAAGTCGCAACTCTCGAAGAACAAGCCCGGCAGCAAAGGCAGCAACGAAGGAGCAGTGCGGGATCTTCTGATAAACCCGATTTTCAAGATTCTCGGGTTACCGTGGTCACCGTCGGTGTCCCATTTTGGAAAGCAGCTTGACTACGCTCTGTATCAGACTGCAGAGAGCTTTGAGAGGGCCCAGGCTCTCATTAACGATGGCAAAGAGCTAGAGGCTTTGAAAACGAGTTGCGGAGTAGTCGAGGCGGAGCGCTGGGGAAAGGAATTTGGCGACAAACCCAAAAAATCCGACCTCAGTGACCCCATTTTTCAAATCGAGTTCTATCTCGGCAATGCCCGTCGCAGCGCGGGGCCGCGTTGGGGCGTGCTCACCAATGGCCACACCTGGCGACTCTACTGTGGCGACTCCGATCCCTTGCGGCACAACTTCCTAGAAATTGAATTGCCCACCAATATCTCACTTTTTACTCAACAACACCGTGAGGCGTTCAAGCTGCTTGTATATTTCTTCAGCGTTGAGGCCTTACGTCCGGGCGGACGCCTGGACAAGGTTTACGACGATGCAACGCGGCATGCAGCGGCGATTACCGCGGAATTGCGGCGGCAGGCCTTCGGCGCAGTCGAACTGGTGGGCTCCGCCATCATGCGCGCTAGCCCACGGACTTCTCCCTTACTCGCCCACGAAGCCGCGCTCATCCAGCTTTTTCGGTTGTTGTTTATCTTGAAAGCCGAGGCCGATGGACTCCTCGACCGGCGCGCCCTCTCCGGTGACATCGTGGACCGCATTGTTACAAAGAACGGAGAATCAATCGGCGGCGGCGAATGGGAGGGCAAACACTTCTGGCATGAATTACACGACATCTTTGAGGCTATCGCTACTCAATATAACGGACATCTATTCGAAGGGAAACCACCCACTTCTAGCCCGGCTGCGGACGAAGCGATCGACTATTTCGCCTCGGCCCGCGCCTTGCTTGAAAGCGTCGCGCTGCCGAATCAAGCCGTCGCCAATGCTATTGACCGGCTGGCACGCGTATATCAAATAAATGCTAAGAAAAGGTTTTTCCCCGTCCGCGTAGATTATTCCACGCTTCGCGTGCGCGAGCTCGGTACGATTTACGAAGGTTTGCTTGAATGGCGTCTTGAGCCTGTGTCGCCCGCCGACCTCAAGGCAGGCTCTATCAAGTTGCTTGGCGATCAGCGCATCACACGGAAAGTAGAGGCAGGCGATTACACCCTGAAAGCCGACCAATCCGACCGCAAAGCTACAGGGAGCTACTACACGCCCCATTACGTGGTCGAGTTTATCGGGGAAAATGCTCTCCATCCCCTGCTGGAGGGAATCGAGAAAGAATGCGGTGGCGACCCGGTCCAGATTATTAACCGCGTGCTTGAACAGCGCATTCTCGACCCCGCGATGGGAAGCGGTCACTTTCTGGTCTTTGCCGTAGGGTATCTCGCGGACTACGTGTTAGAACAACTCGCCAGGAATCGCGAACAAGCTACCTCCAATGGCAGAAGTAAAAGGAAAGCCGATAAGAAAGACTTGCCACTTCCAATCGATGCCTCTATCGAATTTATTCGCGCCCGTGTGGCCGAACGATGCGTCTACGGCGTGGATATCAATCCCCTGGCGGTCGAGCTCGCCAAGCTCTCGCTATGGATCGCCACCGCAGCTAAAGGAGTTCCGCTTGGTTTCTTGAATCATCACCTGCGATGTGGCGATAGCCTGCTTGGCGTTTTTTCCGACGAGTTCCATCAAGATATGTTCGCGCAAAAACTGGTGCAGCAGATGGCGCTTGCCGTGGGCTTTATCCGTTACATCAATGAGAATTATTCGAAAACACTGGAGGATATTGGGAAAAAAGAAGAGAGCTTACGTGTGGCGCGTGAGCACTTGCGGCGCTTTCGGCTGACTTATGACTGTCAGCTTGCCCCGCTCTTTGGCCTCGATGTCGGCGGCGGTTTCCAGGCCTGGCTCGATGGCATCACAGAGCCCGTCCCCAAAGAGTTGCCGGATTGGCTGCAACGGGTTGAGAAGATAGCCTCAGATTTTCGTTTCTTCCACTGGGAGTTGGAGTTTCCGGAGGTCTGGCGGGACCGGTTTGGCCGTCCGCTTGGTGAGGCACACGGTAGCGAGAAGGTTCTCTCTGGGTTTGATGTCGTTCTTGGAAATCCGCCTTTCGTAACGGCGAAGAACGAACTGGCCCGCCGCGCCTACATCAAACGCTGGACAACTGCGATCAAGGGTTTCCACCTACTCGTGCCGTTCTTTGAACGTGCGTTTCAAATACTGCGGCCCGGAGGGCGACTTGGTTTTATCGTTTCCAACGCCTTTGCCAAACGGGAGTTTGGCAAGAAGCTGGTTGAGGAATTCCTGCCGCAGTACAGTTTGGAAGAGGTTGTTGATTGCAGCGGACTCTCTTTTCCAGGTCATGGTACTCCCACCTGCATCGTGTTAGGGCGCGCCGGGAAGCCTACAGAGAACGCGACTGTCGGAGTCACCGCCATTCTAAAGGGGGACTTGCACACGGCGCCCGAGGACAGTCCTTTATGGCAAAGCGTCGTTTTGCATCACGGGGATCGCGGCTACCGCGATGAGTGGGTTTCGGTTGCTAATCTTCCACGGACGACCCTGGGCAGGCACCCTTGGAGTTTCAGCCAAGAAAACGAGCGCACGCGCCAAGCTTTAGAGCGCCTCCCTCACAGTAGATTAGGGAGGCTATTAGATGACGAGATTGGTTGCGGTTGTATAACTAGAAGCGATGAGGTATTCATCCAGCCCATTTCAGTTCTTCGCCGCTTCCAGATCGAACCGGAATACATAAAAAAGTTGGGCACCGGCGAGACTTTGCGCGACTGGTCTCACACTGAAATGCCGCTGATCATATTCCCCTACGAACCAGATCTAAGACCGTTTGATCCAGAAAGCCACCCGCATTGCATCGGGTTCCTCAAGCGCTTCAAGGGCACACTTGAAAATGTAATTATGCACGGGACGGTTCCGAAGAAGGAGACGAAGGTCCAGTGGTTTGAGTACTCCCGTTTGGGCCGCGCGAAATTTAAAACATCAGAATCGATCGCGTTTCCCGAGATCGCAACACACAATCACGCTTACTTTGACAAGACGGGTATAGTTTTCCACCAGACAGCACCCGTGTTGAAACTCCCCACCACGGCCTCCGCAGAGAACCACCTTCTCCTCGTGGGCCTTTTGAACTCTAGCGCGGTGTTGTTCTGGTTGAAACAAATCTGTTTCAACAAAGGGTCGGGAGAAGATGAAGAGAGAGATCGCTTTGTGTATGCCGGAAGGAAGCTTGAACAGGTGCCAATCCCGAACCTCTTTTCGCTTTCGCTCAAGGGTGATTCGGACCCAATTGCTTCAAGATTGATGGTGTCATCGCGTGCTTGTTCTGAGCGCGCTTGCTCGCTCGTCGAACTGCTTTCGCAGAGACTCTTTGACAAGCTAGGCGAAGCCTACGACGGCTGGAACCGTGCGCTGCCGGGATACATTCCCCCACATGCTCTTATCGGACAACCCTTCGACACGCGGCAAGAGTTGCTTGCCCTCAAGGCGAAGGCCAAGAAAGAGCGCGAGCGTCTGCGTCAAGAGATGATTGCTCTCCAGGAAGAGATGGATTGGTTAGTTTATGCGGCATACGGGCTCTTGCCACAGGACCATCCTGCCGTGGGCCTCAGTGTAATGGATGCAGTGCACCCGTGGGAGGTCGCGCTGGGGCAGCGGCCTTTTGAGTTACGAGCAATACACGCCGGACCACCCGCCGACTGGGACGAGAACCGCAAGAATCTTTGGAAAGCGAGGATGGAAATAATCGGCGAGAACGAACATATCGCGCGCATCGAGCAGCCGGTTTACAAACGGCGCTGGGTGCCTCCTGATTACCAAAAGGAGTTCACCGAGGCCTTCAAATGGTGGCTGCGCGAGAAAGCCGAGTTTTACTTGGAACAAGCAGTTGACGGTGGCCCCGTCTCAGTCGAAGAGTGGGCCTCGGCATTGTGGCGGGACTCGCGCGTGAGGGCCGCAGCCGAGGTTTTCCATGGCGCTCCCCTGGCCGATGCCAGGAAATTCGGGCCGATTCTTAAAGAGGCAGTCGAAGAAGAAACGGTTCCCGATGACGAAACTGCATTTAAGGACCGCCACAAGCAACTTCGCGGAAAGCTAAACGTGCCCCGCGAACGCTTTCGATCCCTCACCTTAAAACCCGGGTACTACGTTTGGGCGGGCAAGCAAGCATAGGAAGCCCCTAGGCTGGGCCTTGAAAGAATAGCCGCAGACCTCAAAAGCGAGGTCTGCGCTACCTACTCGCCGCTCCCGAGGAACACCAAGAGTTGGAGCGCGATGGCGGTTACAAACGGGGTCTGTTCAAACCGTCAGGTCCGCAGTGGCCAAAAATTTCGGGGGCTGGCGGTGTTGGGTGGCTTGCTCAAAAGCGTAGGCGAGCTTGATGAGCGTGGGTTCACTCCAGGCCCGCCCGAAGAACGAGATGCCCACCGGAAGCCCGAAGACGAACCCCGCCGGCACGGTGATGTCCGGATAACCGGCGACGGCGGCCGGGGTGGAGCTGCCTCCGGTGTCGTGATCGCCGTTCACCAGATCGGTAGTGAAGGCCGGGCCGCCGGTGGGAGCGATCAAGGCGTCCAACCGGAACTTGTCCATTACGGCATCGATGCCTTCGGTCCGGGTGAGGCGGTGATTTTTGGCAAGAGCGTCCAGATATTCTTTGCTGGTCAGCGGTCCCTTGGCCTGGGCCTTGATGAAAGTCTCCTGCCCGAAATAGGGCATCTCTTCTTTGGCGTGCGCTTCGTTAAACTTGATTAAGTCTTCCAGCGAATGCATGGGCGAGCTGGGACCGAGACCCGCCAGGTAGGTGTTCAGATCGGCTTTGAACTCGTAGAAGAGCACCTGATTCTCCGAGCCGTCCAATTTCTTCATGCTATCCAAGTTTGCCGGATCAACCATCATTGCGCCTTGCTTCTTCATTACCTCAATCGCTTCGTTCATCAGCGCATCGACGCGATCATTAAACCCGAACGATCTGCGGACCACGCCAATCCTCGCTCCCTTCAGGCCGTTGGCGTCGAGAAACTTGGTGTAATCGGTCAGAGCCTTGCCCCGGCTCGCTGCCGTTGCCGGGTCCGCAGCATCGACGCCGGTCAGCGCGCCCAGCAGAATGGCGGCATCGGTCACCGTTCGCGCCATGGGTCCCGCCGTGTCCTGATTGTGGGAAATGGGGATGATGAACGACCGGCTCACCAGTCCCACCGTGGGCTTGATGCCCACCAGTCCGTTCAACGAGGATGGGCACACGATGGACCCGTCCGTTTCCGTCCCAATGGCCACGGCGCACAGACTGGCGGCGGCGCCGGCGCCCGACCCGGAGCTCGATCCGCAAGGGTTGCGGTCCAGCGCGTAGGGATTGCGCGTCAGGCCGCCGCGGCCGCTCCAACCGCTGGTGGAATGATCGGAGCGGAAGTTCGCCCATTCGCTGAGGTTGGTCTTGCCCAGAATGACGGCGCCCGCGGCGCGCAGCTTCTGCGCCACAAACGAATCGCGCGGCGGGCGCGCGCCCACCAACGCCAGTGAACCAGCGGTGGTCTGCATACGGTCCGCCGTGCCAATATTGTCTTTGATGAGCACGGGAATGCCGTGCAGCGGCCCACGCGGGCCTTTCGCTTTGCGCTCCCGGTCAAGCTCCCCGGCAATCATCAAGGCGTCTGGATTCACCTCAATCACGCCGTTGATTCGCGGGCCGTGCCGGTCAATTTCTTCAATACGCTCCAAGTATTTTTGAGCGATGGAACAGGCCGTGTACTTGCCGGACTTCATACCCGCCTGGAGCTCACTGACCGTGATCTCATCCAACTCGAAGGGTCTAACGCTGGACGCAGTCACGCCCTTTGCGGATTGGCTTTGGCCACCGGCCAGGGCCGAAGCCACTGGCATTGCGGCAAGGCTTGCCGCTGCTCCGGCCATTGCGCCCGAGCGCAGGAAACCCCGGCGGGTTAAAGCTGGCATCGAATCATCTTTCGGGTTATTAAGGCTCAAGATCTGACCTCCTGTGAAATGGGTTTGTTCTGGGCCAGCGACACACAAGGGTGAGATTCTACACCGGGCACGGCGACTGCCCAATGAAATTCGCAAGGCAGTAGAGGTGTCGTTTACTTGCTGTAGCGGCGGTCTCTGACCGCCGGAAGGTGTTGATCAATACAATTCGGCGGTCCCCTCCAGGGCAGGCTCCGACCGCCGCACCAGCCGCAAAAACGTGCCACTACCCGGCGCACTCTAAAATTGACCTGTCATAGTAATATGAAGTGCGCCTCCAACTCCCACGGAAAGGAAATTGGTTGTGAAATCACCATGTCCAAATCCATGCCGCATTCCTTCACACCCATGTGCCTCCTTTTTATGATGTCTGCAATCCCGGTGAATGCCTGGCAAGTCCCGGCCTCATTGGATCGCACCCAGGCGCGGTCTATGGTGATCACGCGGCAGGGCATTGTCGCGACCGAGCAAACGTTGGCATCGCAGGCAGGAGCCACAATTCTCGCCCGCGGTGGCAGCGCCGCAGATGCCGCCATTGCTGCCAACGCGGTGATGGGCGTGGTTGAGCCGATGATGAATGGAATGGGCGGCGACCTGTTTGCCATCGAGTGGGACGCGAAAACGGGGAAGCTTTCCGGCCTCAACGCCAGTGGATGGGCTCCTGGAAAGCTCACACCCGAATTTCTGAAGCAGAAGGGATTCGCCACCATGCCCGAGACCGGCATTCATTCTGTCACCGTGCCGGGATGCGTGCGAGGATGGGCGGAACTTCATAAGAAATTCGGACGCCTGCCGTGGAGCGAGATTTTTCAACCCGCCATCTATTATGCCAAGAACGGTTTTCCAGTCACGGAGTTCGTGGCTGCCTATTGGCATGGCTTGCAGCCGAAGCTCGAGAAGGATGCGAACGCTCGGAAGGTTTATTTGCCCGGAGGCGCGCCTCCACCATTGGGTTCAATCTATCGCAATCCGGAATATGCCCGCGCGCTTGAGCTTGTGGCCAGTCAAGGGCCGGAGGCTTATTACGCTGGACCCATTGCCCAGGCCATTTTGAAAACGTCGGACCGTCTGGGTGGCACGATGACCGCAAAGGATCTTGCGGACTACCGCCCCGAATGGGTGCAACCCATTTCCACCACTTACCACGGCTGGATCGTCTATGAGATGCCGCCCAACAGCCAAGGGATGGCGGCGCTCGAAATGCTCAACATCATGGAGAGGTTTCCGCTGAACCAGTATGGATTTGCCAGCGCCGAATCATTCCACATCAAGATGGAAGCGCAAAGACTGGCCTACGCGGATTTGTACCGCTATAACGGCGATCCCAGAATGGCGAAAATTCCTGTGGAGGGAATCATCTCCAAGGACTATGCGGCCGAACGCGCGGCGGCAATTGACCTGCATCATGCCCATTGCGACGTCCTGCCTGGCGTGCCGGACCGCAACACCAGTGAGACGACTTACCTTACGACGGTCGATCGTGATGGAAACATCGTCTCATTAATTCAAAGCCTTTATTCACCGTTCGGATCGGGCGTGGTGGTGGATAATTACGGGTTCGTCTTGCAGAACCGAGGCGCGCTCTTCGTGCTGACTCCTCACCACCCGGACGTTCTCGCGCCACACAAGCGGCCTTTCCACACCATCATTCCGGCATTTATGGAAAAAGGAAACGTTCACATCGGGTTCGGTATCATGGGCGGAGCGAATCAGGCGCAAGCACACGCCCAGTTTGTATCGAATATCGTGGATTATGGCATGAACCTCCAGGCCGCTCTGGAAGCTCCGCGCTTTACCAAAATGGATACCGGGGGTTGTGATGTGATGATTGAGGACCGTGTTCCCGTTGCCGTCCGGGACGCGCTTACCAAGATGGGCCACGTGCTCAAAGTCCGGGGCGACTTTGCTACGCCCATGGGCGGTGGCCAGGCCGTGCTGCACGACGCGCAGAGTGGTGTGAATTATGGCGGTTCTTCGCCTCGCAAGGACGGCGCCGCAGTTCCTGAGCCGGATCCTTACTTCGTCGCTCCTCCTGCCAATGAAAAATAGTCGCTTTGGATTCCCGCGCCCTCGCCGTAGCTCCGGTGTCCCCCCGCGCTAATATTATGCGGCGCTACCATAAGCCGGCGCTGAGGATGGCGCTGCACCAGCAAACGCGATCTCGGCCGGATTCCTTGATTAAGAGCTTGAAATTGAGTAGATTGGGTATCTTAAACCGTATTGAATTGTTGAAATCGTGAGGCCTCATCACTTGCACCTGGCCGGGGAAAGGCGATCGCAAAGGTTTGGCAAACGGTGGACGCTCCGGGCGTTGGTGCTCATGGCGCTTTCCTGCCTCGCTGGTCCTCAATGCACACAAGCAGCCGGTTCTCAAATTCTGGTTTCAGCCGCCATTAGTCTTAAGGAGGCTTTCAACGACATTGCGAATCTCTACAAGCTGCGGACAGGAACCCGGGTAACTTTCAATTTTGGCGCTTCCGGTGAGCTTGAAAAGCAGATCGAGGCCGGGGCGCCGGTGGATGTTTTTGCGAGCGCCGGTGAGAAGGAAATGCAGGAACTGCAAACGGAGGGATTGATTGATCCGGCTAGCAGGACGGACTTCGTCCGCAATTCGCTGGTCTTGGTTGCTCCCGTTGGGTCGAAGCTCCGCCTTCACTCTTTCCGGGACCTCGCGCAGCCCCAAGTGAGAAAGATCGCCATCGGGGATCCGCAAACGGTTCCGGCGGGGCGGTACGCAAGGCAATTGCTGGAGAACGATCACCTCTGGCCAAAAATTGAACCGCGAATTGTCTTTGCCGAAAATGTCCGTCAGGTGCTCGATTATGTGGATCACGGGGAAGTTGACGCCGGTGTTGTCTATGCCACGGATGTTGGCATCGCCCACAGCAAGGTCTCAGTTGTGGCACACGTGTCCAGCGGCGGATATGATCCCGTCCTTTACCCCATCGCCGTCGTAAAGGGCAGCCGCAATCCGGGCGCTGCGCAGGGTTTTGTAGAGTTCGTATTGAGTCCAGCGGGGATGAATGTCTTGAAGAAGTATGGATTTCTTCCGGCAAAATAGGGAATGATGGGGTCCGCTTTCAAGCTGTCGCTCTGGGTCGTTACCCTGGCCACCCTTCTGGTGGCCGTCACAGGAACTGCCTCCGGTTTCCTCCTTGCCAAACGGGAGTTTCGCGGCAAGGAACTTTTGGATTCCGTCCTGACGCTTCCCATGGTGCTCCCGCCCACGGTGACGGGTTACTACCTTATCCTGCTTCTGGGCCGCCGCGGATGGCTAGGGCGTTACATCTATGAATTGACCGGATGGAGTGTCGCTTTCACCTGGGGAGCCGCTGTGATCGCGGCGACGGTGATGGCCTTTCCCATTATGGTGAAGTCCGCGCGCGCGGCCATCGGGTCCGTTGACTCGCGCTATGAGATGGTGTCGTTCAGCTTGGGCAAGGGCGAATTTGAGACCTTCTTCCGCATCACGCTGCCGTTGGCGCTGCGCGGCCTGGTGGCGGGACTGGTGCTGAGTTTCGCGCGAGCCCTTGGCGAGTTCGGCGCCACCCTCATGCTGGCTGGAAATATCCCGGGAAGAACCCAAACCATGCCGCTGGCGATTTACGAAGCCTTCATTTCGGGCGATGACCGCGAGGCTCAATTCCTGGCCGTAACTCTCACCATCACCTCCGTCGCCGTGATCTACCTGACCAATTTGCTGAGCCACGCTGGGGAAAGAGCTTGACCCATGCTGAGTGTTGACTTCCGGAAGGAGTTCAGGAACGGCGGCCGGCCCGGCTTCAAGTTGGACGTGGCCTTCACGGTGAACCACGGGCTCACAGTTCTCTTTGGACCTTCTGGATCGGGCAAGACCACCGTTTTGCGCTCCATTGCGGGCGCGGTGGCGCCCGATGCGGGGACAATCAAGTTGGGAGATCGGGCTTATTTCGACTCGTCATTGCGCTTGAACGTCCCGATGCGGCGGCGGGAAGTGGGATTTGTTTTCCAGGACTGCTTGTTGTTCCCTCATCTCACCGCAGAGGAGAACGTGCTCTATGGAATAAAGCCCGCCCACCACCGTGAAAAGCGAAAGCGGGCGCAGGCGCTATTGGCTTTGTTCGGCGTCCTCGATGCCCGGCAGCGATTACCCCGCGAGCTTTCCGGAGGGGAGCAGCAGCGAGTGGCGCTGGCGCGGGCCATGGCGTCCCAGCCCGCCGTGATGCTGTTGGACGAGCCGCTCTCCGCGGTAGACGTCTCAACCCGGTCGCGTTTGCTCCGGGAAATTATAGAAATCCAAGAGCAATCGCAAATTCCTTTCATCCACGTCACTCACAGTCCCGCCGATGCGGTGAGCGCCGGTGATTGGGTCTTGATTCTGGATCAAGGCAGGATTGTCCAGGAAGGATTGCCCTTGCAGGTTTTCAACTCCCCGAAAAGCGTGCCATTGGCGCGCGCCGTGGGCACAGAAAATATCTTTGCCGGTACGGTTCTCAGCCAGAGCGCGGAAGACGGTATCTCGGTTTTGGACCTGAAAGGGTGCCAGCTCGTCGTCAGCTACAACGGGCTTGCGCCCGGCACGCAGGCTACCATCGGCATCCGCGCCGAAGACATTATCGTGTGCCGCGAACCGGTCACGCAAACCAGCGCCCGCAATCTTCTGCAAGGAATTGTGAGGACCCTGATCCCGGACGAAAGCAAGATGGAACTGGTGGTGGACGGTGGCGTTGATTTCAAGGTGAGTGTTACCCGCCAGGCGGTGGAGAGCCTGTCCCTCATGCCCGGCGTCACCGTATACCTGCTCATTAAAGCGAGCGCTTGCCACACGCTCCTTTGAGGCGAAGAGGCCGCAGTCAAAGGGCAAAAATGGCATTTACTAATGGCAGATACCATTATAAAATGCCATTATGGTATTGAAACTGACGATGGACAAAGCAGGCCGCGTTATTCTTCCCAAGGCGTTACGTGAGAATTTGCAGCTCGAGCCTGGTGACCCACTGGAGGCGGAGGCCAACGGCGAGGAAATTACCTTGCGTCCGGTTCGGGGCAACGCGCTCTTACGCAAGAAGCGCGGCATCTGGGTCTACAGGGCGGGCGAGCCTCTTGGCAGCGCAACTGTGGAGGAAACCCTGCGCCAAGTGCGGCGCGAGCGGGACGCGGCGAACCTCGGGAAAAGCCATTGAGATCCTTCTTCGATACTTCGGCCTTGATCCCCATCTTTATGGAGGACCACGAGCACCACGAGGCCAGCCTGAAAGCCTTCCTCAAGACGGCTAAAAAAGAGGGTTCGTGCGGGGCACACAGCCTGGCAGAGGTCTACGCCACCGTTACCCGCCTCCCCGGCAAGCTGCGGTTGAGTGGTGACCAGGTTCTCCTTTTCTTGGAGAACATTCGCGAGCGGCTTGCGATTATTGCCCTGGACGCTGAAGAATACTATTCGGCAATTGAAGAAGCGGCCGCGGCAGGCATCGCCGGGGGTACAGTATACGATGCGCTGCTGGCGCGCTGTGCCCTCAAGGCCAAGGCCGAAATCATCTATACGTGGAACGTCAAACACTTCCGGCAATTTGGACCAGAAGTTACCCGGCGGATCAAAACCCCCTAAGTCCCATTCTGAAGAGTCGGAGGCTGGACTTCTTTCGAAGGTTTTGTGGCGTACTCTGCTCAAGCGAGATACAACGGTCAGCATCGCATATATACTGAATGCTAATCTTTTTCTTTATCGCCCGGGAAGATCATGCCTGGCAAAGAACAGATTGAATTGATCAAGACGTTCGAAACGTCGCGTGCGCCCAACCCCATTTTTTGCCATCAGGAATTTCTGGAGAAGCTGGCGGGTCATGGCAACGACCCGATTGGCAGGCGGGCCGTTTTCCTGATGCAGCGCTTGGCGATCGACGCCCGGCGTTTGCATTACAAGGCGACGCGCGGCGTGAACCGTGGCTGGCGGCGTTCGCGGCTGGGGGGCAACCAGGGCAGCCACTTTTACGCCTGGTGGGCGCCCCAGAATGCGCTTCCGCTGGAGCAATCCGATGGATTCTCAGCCGCTCCCGAGGGCGCGCTGTTCCTGCGGGACATCCGCCATCATGACGATCATTCCCCTCTGGCCTCCCACTCGCTTGAAACCCATTATTTGCCCGTGACGGTGAACGACATCCGCCGTGAGGAGTATGGCCCCTCGCCCTGGACCCAGCCCCAGGTCCGTTTTGCCTCAGCGCGCCAGCCGGTGAGGATGCTCAAGGGCCATCCCGGTTCCGGCAAGACCACTGCCTTGTGGCACGCCGCCGATTCCAGCGGCGCGGCGCGCGTGCTCTACGTCACCTACTCGCGGGATCTGGCCACGCTGGCCCGCGATTACTTCGACCGCTACTGCTCATCTCACAAGCGGTTTGACGTGGTCACTTTCCCGAACCTGATTCGGCAGATCCTCCGTTTGACCACAACGGTTGCTGCCGGGCGGGACTCACGGCAACGTTTTCTGCACGACCTGGCGCCATTTTCCCGCAACCTGGGCGCCTGGACAAACTGCCAACCGGCGCTTTACGATGAGTTCCACGCCCATCTGGTGGGCGACGCGCTTCCCGCCACCATCGGCCGCTTTAGCGCCTCGAAGCGGCCTCGCGTTTCTGATGAGTCCTATCGGGAACGCCGCACGCGCTTCCTGGGACCGAAGGCCGCCACCTCCGCGCTGGAAACCGCCGCCCGCCTGGAACGTCTGGATCCCGCCACTCTCGCCGACCGCTACTTTCCCGAGCTGGGTCTGGCCTGGCGCGCCGTGGAGCGGTTGGGGGCGAGCGCAACGGGCAGAGCCGGGGCAGCCGTTGACCCGGAGTTGCTGGACTTTGATTGCATCGCCGTCGATGAGTGCCAGGACCTGACGCCCATCGAAGCGTTTGTTCTGGTGGCGCTGGCTTCGGTCATGAACGTAAGGCGCCGCACGCCGGTGTCATTGCTCTTGGCGGGAGATGAAGCCCAGACGGTCCGGCCCACGGACTTCGAGTGGGGCTGGTTCAGCGATTTGCTGCACGCGCAGGTGGGCACGCCTTCGGAATACAAGTTGGGGGCCAACTTGCGCAGCCCCCGCCGCATCGCCGAACTGGTTAATCGTGTTTGGGACTTGTATTCCCAGATTCAGAAGCAGGAACGCCCGAGCGGAACGGGCCACGCCGAAATTGATGATGACGCCACCGACCAAATCCTTTATTGCACTGCGGTGCCCGGCCCCGAGCTGGACGGATTGCTCAGTTGCCTCGCGGCGCGCGAAGGGCTGGCCATGATTGTCCTGGACGAGTCCGTGCCCGCCTTTGTTCCGGAGTCGGTGCGCCACGCCGTGGTGACCGTTTCCGAAGCCAAGGGTCTCGACTTCCATTCGGTTTGTGTGATCGATGCGGGCCGCCAGGTTGAGCGGATCAAGCGCGAGGATGAACGATTGCGCGCCGCCTCCGACCTCGAAAGCCTGCGCAAGCGGCTGGCCATCGATCAATTGCGGGTGGCGCTCAGCCGTCCCACGGAGCGTTTGCTCTGGCTTGACATCAACCCCAACGACCGGGTCGTCCGGGAGAGCATCGACTTTCTGAACGGTGGAAATCTCGATGGCGGCATTTCTTCCAGCGTGCCGGCGGCCGTGGTGAAGACCTTTGAAGAGGACGAGCTGGATGCAGAGGAGCGCGTGCAGCGTTGCCAGGCTGATGCCCGGCAATACCTGGAGATCAAACCGGAAATGGCCTGGTCCCGCGCTCAGCAAGCCGTCACCTTGCTGGGACGGCCCGGCGCACTGGCAGCGGTCACGGATGAGGCGGCGCGCGCCGCTACGTATCTTACGCTGGCTGAGATTTGCTTCACTCTGGGTTTTCGCGATGTGCGATTGGCCTCGGAGCTGGGAAGGCCGGACCTGTTTGGGGAGGCGGTGCGCGCCGCCTCGAATGCGGACCGCTATGGGTTGGCCACCACCCTCAAAGCGGTTGAACAAGTCCATCACGCTTCCGCCGGCACCCCGCACCTTCAGGCCTTGGCCGCGCTGGCGCAGGTGCTGCCGCGCTACCGCGGTGAGATCGAACCGTGGCTTCTGTTGGAACTGCAAACGAAGACCCGGGAATGGATTGAGGAGCTGGAAGCGGCGATGGTGGGAGGACACAACGCCGGCGTGCTCATCAATGTGCTGCCCGCTTTTTATGAAGCGCTCAACGTTCCGGACCGGACGGCCCGAGTCCAGCGGCTGCAGCAGCGGGCGATCCAGTTGTTGATTAAGGAAAAGCAGTTTACGCAGGCCTTGACCGTCTTGCGAACTTTGCCCGAGCGCCAGCCGAAGCTGGAGGCGGGGTGTCTGGAGGGCTTGGGCGATTTCCGCAGCGCCGCCGAGTCCTACCGGGAGGCGGGCGATCTGAAGCAGGCTTTGAACTGCTACCGCTCCGTTCCCGATCTGGCGGCGGCCCTGGCCCTGGTGCGCGAGCTGGGTGAGAATCCTGCCGGCCCGTCGCTCGAGTGGATGGCGAAATTGCAGGCGCTGGTCCGGGAGCGTCCGGAAAAGTTCACGAAGATGGCGACCGCGGCGGAAAAGAAATTCCTCGAAGACCTGCTGGAACAGGCCCTGGGCGTAACTCGCCGCAAGCGCGCGCCCGCCAAAGCCCCGCGCGATAAGGCGGCCGGGCCGCGCCGGCGGACCACAACCCAAGCCAAGCCCGGCACGAATCCTTATCGATGAACCAACCTGATCCGATTCAGCGTGAAATTCCACCTTGCGTTTGGTATTTTTGGGCCGGCTCCGGGGCGGCGGGTTGGTTTCTTGTCACTCTGGCATGAATCCCAGCTTCCCGTCTTTGCGGGACAAGCGCACGGTCAATCAAAAAGCAATTGCCTGATGGCGTTCCACTCAAGGACGTGCCAGCAGGCGCCGGAGCCGGTTCTGCC
>DATKST010000150.1:0-35195 GCA_035531475.1 Terriglobia bacterium | reverse complement strand
CCGCAAGATCATGATCCTGGGCAGCGGGCCCAACCGCATTGGCCAGGGAATTGAGTTCGATTATTGTTGCGTTCATGCTTCCTACGCTCTCAAAGAAGATGGTTTTGAGACCATCATGGTGAACTGCAACCCGGAGACGGTCTCCACCGATTACGACACCTCGGACCGATTGTATTTTGAGCCGCTGACGTTTGAAGATGTCATGGCCATCGTCGAAGCGGAAAAGCCCGAGGGCGTCATCGTGCAGTTCGGCGGGCAGACGCCGCTGAATCTGGCGCGTCAATTGAAACAAGCGGGCGTGCCGATTATCGGAACCTCGCCCGAATCGATCGAGCTGGCGGAGGACCGCCGCCATTTCGGGGCGCTGCTCACGCGCATGGGCGTTGCCCAGCCGGAAAACGGCTCCGCCATGAACGTGGAGGAAGCGCTGGCCATCGCGCGCGGCATCGGCTACCCGGTGCTGGTGCGGCCTTCCTACGTGCTGGGCGGACGGGCTATGGTGATCGCCTACGATGAGGCGACGCTGGCAGATTACGTCCGCCGCGCCGAAGAGCTGCAGCGCGCATTTCCCATCCTGGTGGATCGCTTTCTGGAAAACGCCACCGAGGTGGATGTGGACGCTCTGTCGGACGGCAAAGACGTGGTGATTGCCGGCATCATGGGCCACATTGAGGAAGCGGGCATCCACTCCGGCGATAGTTCCTGTGTGTTACCGGCGGATCAAATTCCGGAAGAGCAGCTTCAAGTCCTGCGTGAACACACAATAAGGCTGGCGCGCGAACTGCGCGTGATTGGCTTGATGAACGTGCAGTACGCCATCCAGAACGGCAAGGTGTACGTGCTGGAGGTGAACCCGCGCGCTTCGCGCACCGTGCCTTACGTGAGCAAAGCCACCGGCGTGCCGCTGGCCAAGATCGCGGCGCGGCTGATGGTGGGCACACCGCTGGCCAGTTTCGGCCTGCCCGCTGAGCTGCGGCCCAATTCCTACTTTGTGAAGTCGCCCGTCTTTCCATTTTTGAAGCTGCCCGGCGCGGATTCGATCCTGGGGCCGGAGATGAAGTCCACGGGCGAAGTGATGGGTTCGGCGGAGAGCTTCGGCCTGGCGTTTGCCAAGGCGCAGCTCGCGGCTGGACAAAAGTTGCCGGCGTCCGGTTGTGTTTTCCTTTCCGTCAACGACCACGACAAGGCCGCCGTCCTGGACGTCGGGCGGGAGCTTCATGCTCTGGGATTCAAGATGATTGCCACACGCGGCACCGCGGCCCACCTGCGCGCCGCGGGCATTGCGGTGGACCAGGTTTACAAGGTGAATGAAGGCCGGCCAAACATTGTGGACTTCATCAAAAGTGGGAAGATAGACTTGATCATCAACAGCCCGCTGGGCCTGGCCTCGCGCTTTGATGAAAGGGCCATCCGCCGGGCTGCAATGCAGCACGGGCTGCCGTGCATCACCACGCTTTCCGCCGCCGCCGCCGCCGTGCACGGAATTCGCGCCCGCAAGGAGAAGGGCGTGAGCGTGATGAGCCTACAGGAGCTCTATCAGGAAGATCGCTTGAAGCGCGAACCGCAGGCAGTTCAGGCCGCGGAGGGACCGCCGTCCCGGCCCAGGTGACCCGTAGGGGCGACCCTGGTGGTCGCCCGAGGGCGGGCACAAGGCCCGCCCCTACAGCAATTTTCAATCAACGCGAGAACAGGAGACCTATGAATCGCAAGCAGACCGCTGCGCATCTGCAGGGAATCTTCACTCCCGTCGTCACGCCGTTTGACCGCAAAGGAAAACTGGATGAAGGCATGTTCCGCTCCAACCTTGAACGCTACGCTGGAATCGGGCTGGGTGGCGTGGTGGTTTCCGGCTCGACCGGCGAGGCTCCCTATTTGACGGAGAGTGAACGCCTGCGGCTGGTGGAAATGGCGCGGCAGACCGTGAAGCCGCCGGAGTTGCTTATCGCCGGCACGGGACTTGAATCCACGGCCGCCACGCTGTGCCTGAGCCAGGAGGCCATTGAGCGCGGCGCCGATGCGCTGCTGCTGCTGCCGCCCGCCTATTACAAACCGGTGATGAGTTCGGAGGTCTTGATCCGCCATTACCGGGCGCTTGCCGATAAGCTCAAACGCCCTCTAATCATTTACTCGATTCCTCAGTTTTCGGGAATCAACATCGAACCGGACACCATTGCGAGGCTTTCCCGCCATCCCAACATCATCGGTCTGAAAGAGAGCTCGGGTGACATGAAGTTCCTACGCGCCGTGCTTCGCATCGTCCCGAAGACTTTCCGGGTGCTTTGCGGCTCACCCATCCGCTTGCTGGAGGCGTTCCGCGCCGGTGCCGCGGGTGGGGTGCTGGGCCCTGCGAATTTCGTTCCCGAACTTTGCATCGGCATTTACGAGGCCTTTTCGAAGCGCCAGTACAAGAGGGCGGAAGAATTGCAGCAGAAGCTGATCCCGTTGGTTCAACCCATCAGCGAACCGTATGGAGTGCCCGGCATCAAGGCGGCGTTGAGTCTGCTGGGCTATTCGGGCGGCTTTCCGCGCATGCCGCTTCAGCCGGTGGACGCCAAGGGAAAGCGCGACATCCTGGCCGCGCTGAATGCGGCCCGCGCCAGTTTGGACGTCTAACCAGTTGAAAGCTTCAACCCCAAGGCAGTGCCAGTTAATCACTGTTCCATTTCAGGCCGAAAACGCCCCCAAACTTGGGTGGAACGAACGCCTTACTCGCGGCTGCCGGCCACCTGCTCGGTTCCACCTTCACTTGGGCAGGATCGATGCCATAAAAAAGGGACAACGCAGACCCTGACTCTTCTGCCGCGCACCCGGACTTCACCACTGCCTTGCGATATAGAAGTGGGTAGTAGTAGATTGGGATTTCCATGAAGCTCCAGTCGGCTCTTTTCCGGGCCGCTCTTGGCATGTTGCTCGCTACTTGGCTGGCATCGCCGGGGCTTGGTCAGGAATCTCATTCCGTTTTTCTCCGGGGCCTTGCCGCGTCCCGGGGCGTGGACTCACTGGTGGCCAAGGCATTATCCGGTACATTGCCCGCTGAGGCCAGCGGCGCCAGCGCGCAGAATCCCGCATCCCGGAACATCCTGCAATACATTTCAGCCGCCTGGGGAACGCTGACGCGATCCATGACGCAATGCGATAGCCTGAACGATCAAAGGACCAAGGAAAAGCCCGTCCTTTATCTTCCGGCCGAAGTTAGCGAGCCCGAACCGCTGCGAGCGGTCCAGCAAAATTGCTCGATTCAGATGGAGCATCTTCCAGCTCCGATTCACCGGCCAGGAGTCCTCAACCCCAGCACGATCGATCCGCCCGGATTGCTCTACTTGCCGAATCCTTACGTCGTCCCCGGTGGCATGTTTAACGAAATGTACGGCTGGGACAGCTACTTTATCCTGCGCGGGCTTCTCGAAGCGGGACGGATCGGCCTGGCCAAGGGCATGACTGAGAATTTCTTCTATGAGATTGAGCACTACGGCATGGTGCTGAATGCCAATCGCACCTACTTCCTCAGCCGCTCGCAGCCGCCGTTCCTCACCTCGATGATTCTGGCCGCCTACGACGCGGAAAAGGAACAAGGAAAAGACGATAGGGACTTCCTGGCTAACGCCTATCCCTACGCGGTGAAGACCTATGATCTCTGGACTCACGCGCCGCACCTGGCCGGCGATACGGGCCTTTCCCGCTACTACGATTTTGACGCGCTTCCCGCGCCGGAGGTCGCGGAAAATGGTTACAGCTACTACCGTGACGCCGCCGAGTTCTTTCGCGAGCATCCTGAACTAGCCAAGGGTGAACTGATGACCGCAAAGACGGAGACCCCCAATAACCATTGGATTCCGCCCGTTTTTACGTGGAAAATCTGCTCGGATGGGACCTCCGCCGCTGGCCCAACTCACTGTGACACGGTGGAACAAGGCAGCCTGACCGCTCACTATTACCGGGGCGATCGCAGTATGCGTGAATCCGGCTTTGACGTGTCTTTCCGCTTCGGCCCGATGAGCGCCGATACAGGGGATTACGCCGACCTGAGCCTCAACAGCCTGCTCTACAAGACGGAAACGGACATGGCTCGCATCAGCCAGATCCTGGGCCGCCGGGCGGATGAGCAACGTTGGCGCCAGCGCGCCGAAGCGAGGCAGAAACTCGTCAACCAATACTTCTGGAACGCGAGCCGCGGCCTTTACTTTGATTACGACTTCAAGACCCATACTCAATCTTCTTATCTCTACGCCACCACGTTCTATCCGCTGTGGGTGGGCTTGGCGGCGCCGGAACAGGCTCAGGCCGTGGAGCGCCAACTCTCAACTTTCGACCTCGCCGGCGGCGTTGTCATGAGCCGGACCGAAACCAGCGGACAATGGGACTATCCTTACGGTTGGGCGCCGCTCCAGTTAATTGCCGCCGAGGGGCTGCGGCGCTACGGCTTCAACGCGGATGCGGACCGCGTGTCCACACAGTTCATATCCATGGTCGATCAAAATTACCGACGCGACGGGACGATCCGCGAGAAATATAACGTGGTGACGCGCTCGGATGAGACCAAGGTCCGGGTGGGATACTCCCAGAACATGGTGGGATTCGGCTGGACCAACGGCGTGTTGCTAACCCTGCTGCACGAGCTGCCGCCACGATCTGCCGCAAAGTTGGAGTTGCAGGGAAGGTAGCGGCGCGCCAGATCAGGAGACCGGCTCACGTGTCTTTGGAAATGAAATCCGCGTGCGAGAAGTGCCAGGAGCGGCTTCCACACCATGCGCAGGCTTTC
The DNA here is from genome assembly GCA_035531475.1 of Terriglobia bacterium. Classification (GTDB taxonomy): domain Bacteria; phylum Acidobacteriota; class Terriglobia; order UBA7540; family UBA7540; genus CALCEB01. The sequence goes on along the minus strand of DATKST010000150.1, from coordinate 30,436 downwards.
ATCTGCTCCTACGAATGTACTTTCTGCGCTCAATGTGCGAAGCAGATGTCTTACGTCTGCCCCAACTGCGGCGGTGAACTGGTCCACCGGCCCCGAAGGAAAGAGCAATGATGAAGTTGTACGGGCCAGCGCATACCTTGTAACCGCGCCGCCCCGCCGGACGGTCGTGACGCAGTGTGGCGATTCTTTATCAGTATGTTCCTTTACGGTCATTCCCGCGAATGCGGGAATCCATGCCAGTGACGAGCCTTTCCGTGCGAGTTCAGAGTGCCAATCCGGTTTGCCGAGTGGATTCCCGCTTTCGCGGGAATGACGGCGCCGAATATTGTCAGGAAACATCAAGCCGAGTCACGACCCACCGAAGGCCCGGAATCCAGGGATAACAGACATCCCAGAGAGCGGCGGATCCGTCACATTCCGCAATCTTGACTACCGGCTGCAAAGAAGGGAAGATGCACTAGCGGCGTTCCAGCCGCGGCTCAAAACATGCCTCGAGAACGACTGGTTTCTCCGGACCTGATTTCGAAAGAAGAAGAAAGCTTCAATCGCAGTCTTCGTCCGCCAACGCTCGATGAATACATCGGGCAGAAGAAGGTGGTGGAGAAGCTGCGGATCGCCCTGGAGGCGGCGCGCCAGCGGCAGGAGGCGCTGGAACACGCCCTGTTCTTCGGGCCGCCGGGACTTGGCAAGACCACGCTCGCTCACATTATCGCCGCTTCGATGGAAGCCAAAATCACTGTCACTTCCGGTCCGGCTCTGGAACGCACCGGCGATATGATGGGCATTCTCACCAACCTGGGCGAGCGCGACATCCTCTTTATCGATGAAATTCACCGTCTTCCCGCCAACATTGAGGAGTTTCTCTATCCCGCCATGGAAGACTTCAAGGTGGACTTCGTGGTGGACAAAGGCATGTTCGCGAAGACCATCAATGTTCCCCTGAAGAAGTTTACGCTGATCGGCGCCACCACCCGAGCCGGCAGCCTTTCCGCGCCCCTGCGCAACCGCTTTGGACTTTTCTATCACCTGGATTTCTATGACCAGGAAGACCTGACTCGTATCTTGCTGAGGTCGTCGCGTTTGCTGAGCGTGAAAGTTGAGCCAGAGGCCGCGACGGAGATTGCGCGGCGGGCGCGCGGCACGCCTCGCATCGTCAACCGCCTGCTGCGCCGGGTGCGCGATTTCGCGGACGTGCGGGCGGCCGGAGAAATCACCATGGAAGTGGCCCGCGACGCCTTGGGGCTGGAGGGCGTGGACGACCATGGCTTGGACGAGCTGGACCGCAGTTTCCTGCGCACCATCATCGATCACTATCAAGGCGGGCCGGTGGGCGTGGAGGCGCTCTCCGCCACGCTCAATGAGGAAGTGGACACGCTGGTGGACATGGTCGAGCCTTTCCTGCTGAAGGAGGGCTTCATCAGCCGCACCAAAAGCGGGCGCCGGGCGAATGAGGCGGCGTACCGGCTGCTCGGGAAGGTCCCTGTCCAACGCGGAACGGCGACCACCCTGTTCGATTAGTACAGCGCCCAGGAATTGCCTGGTTGCGTAGCGCCGCCGTCCCGGCGGCATTTGTCGGCAGAGCCTGCCCTGAGCGCAGCGAAGGGATGCCGGGGCTACGTCCGTCGCCACAGCGGTCCTTGTTCCGTCATGAAGCGTATCTACCTATCCCTGGGATCGAATCGCGGCGACCGCGCCGGTACCATCCGCAACGCGCTCGAGTTGCTCCACGACTCCGGCCTGGAAGTGGTCCGAGTTTCGTCTTTTTACCGCACGCAGCCGGTGGACTTCACGCCGCAGCCCTGGTTCGTCAATTGCGTGGCGGAGCTTCAAACCGGCCTGTTGCCCTTGAAGCTGCTCCATGCGTGCAAAGCAGTTGAACGCGCACTGGGACGCAGGCCGGGTGTGGCCAAAGGTCCGCGCGTGATTGACATTGACATACTGCTCTACGAGGATATTGTGATCCGCTCGGCCGAGCTTACCGTCCCTCATCCCCGTATGGGAGGACGGCGCTTCGTCCTGGTTCCGCTCAAGGAGCTTGCGCCGGATCTTCGCCATCCCGTCACGGGGCAAACGGTGGTTGAAATGCTGCACGATTCGCAGGACCATAGCCAGGTGGTGAAGTTGCAAACGCCGTAACGTCACTGGGAAGGCAGCAGGAATGGCGGGGCAATTTCCGAGTAGGCCGCGGCCGGAGCATGATCGGCGACAAGCGCCAATGGAGCTTCCAGCTTCCCACACTCAGACTTATGGGGAATGTGATTTCTGGCTTCCAAACGGGGTACTGTACAGTGGGTAAGTTAGCGGTTTAACTCGTCAATTGAGTGATAAGAGCAGCCCGAAGCGGCCCATGGGGGCGCGATCGCCTTCTCCTCTCGCTGCACCGGGAGCGATAGCTTCGGCTACCAGCCATTGCGGGCGAGATAAAGCAGTTCATCGAAGAGAAGCGTGGGGGCGGTCGAAGGTGAGGAAGTTCAGTCAGTCTTGCTGTTTGCTTTGCAATGCCTGGGACACGAGCCTGGCCCGCAGGTTGGTTAGTTCCTCAACTCCCAGAACTCTTCGGAGTTTGCCGATTATCGTGTGCAGGGCCACGTCTTCCGTTATTTGCTTTCCGTCCCACTCTTTGGCTCCCATAACCTTAGAGCCCATTACCTCTGCGAATTGGGCATACATTCCCTTTACAGTCTCATTCTGACCGGGACTGCCGGGGGCATTCGTAACGACGTACGCAGAGGTCCCGATTTTTCGCAAAGCTTTCTCAAATCCTTCCAGGTCAGCTTCAACCTGTGGGGTTACCCACAAAGACCATCGTTTCCGAATTGATAGCAGGGTCGATGCGCCATCGAGCGCCTCCTGGCAGGGGCCCTCCCGGAACAGCACGGTCAAGATCTCAAACATTGACGAAACGTACTCTTCGGAAAACGCTACGTGCTTATCGAACGCGACAATCGCCATGTGGGAAGTGGCCCCGATCGAGAAACTGTTCTGAACCTCCAGTACGACCAGCGATCGATCATGGGCGATACTGTCGCGGGCTATTTGATAAAGGGCAAGGCAGAGGGCTCCGATCGCCGGAATGCCAGACAGCTCGCGCACGACGTCTCCGATTCGTCCGACGGGCAGCAAACTCCAGGCGAGTATGGAACCAACAAAAACGGCGACAAGGGCTACGTAGAACTTCCGGTTCATGTGCTCCTTGGGTGCCCCGGGACCAAGCATCTTGTGTCATGAGTCTGCCCGGAGGAGAGAGAAACCGACTATATATTACCATCTGCGGGTTTTAAGAAAAGCGATTTAGCACCGAGCCTAGCGGAATGGCCGCATCCTTTTCCAGCCTCATCAATATGATCTCGGTTTATAATCCGCTATTGACGAGGCGAGGTTTGGTTGCCGCTAAAGGCCACCCATGACCGGAGCTCCACAATACGAGCAACCCCGGCTGATTGCCATCGAAGGCCCTTTGCGCGTTGGCAAGACCAGTCTGGCTGATTTGCTCGCCCAGCGGCTGCACGCCGAGCGCCTGCGGGACGTGGAGGCCAATCCCTTCCTGGAGGATTTTTACAAGGGGCGGCCGGGCGCTGCGTTTGAATCCCAACTCTACTTCTTGATAAAGCGCTTCGAACAGTGGCAGAGCCTGGACCTTCAAGCTACGGCGGACCGCGTGATTGTCAGCGATTATCTTTTCAGTAAGGACCGCATCTACGCCTACTTGAACCTGGAGGATGAAGAACTCGACCTCTACAACCAGTATTATTCCATCTTTTCAGACCAAGTTCCCATCCCGGATTTGGTGATATACTTACAAGCGATGCCGGAAAAGTTGCGGGAGCGCATTGCACGCAAAAATCTTCCGGCTGAACACCAGATTTCGAGCGAGTATCTGGAAGAGCTGGTCAAGGCCTACGAACACTTTTTCGTGCGCTATAAGGAAAGCGACCTGCTGGTGGTGGAAACCTCCGGGATCGATTTTGTTCACAGGAACAGGGACCTGGAAGAGTTGGTTTACCGCCTCCGCCAGCCGGTGAAAGGCACACAGTATTTTCTGCCGCTTGGATCCGCCACGGCGGACTGAGACGGGAAACACAGGGTTGAGAGAATGACTCGGAGGCTTCGTTCAAGTCTCTGCCGCGATTCTCCCGGCTGCTTCACGGCGGCCTGAAAAATTACCCTCTCTGTCCAGGCGAGTGAAAGCCCACTCGGGCCTCCTTGCCGGCGTCTCGCGAGCGCCGGCAGCTCACCCCTGTTGCAGAGAGGGTTTTATTTTTGGCCCGCAACGGCGCCACGGAAGGCGTGCCGTGAGGACTGAAGTATATCGATATGTCGTTTCACTAAAATCACCTGGGAGGTGTTGCCATGGACCCCAATCCGGCGGCCGTGAGCAAAGTCACTCCGTTTGTCCTATCCGCCCGCAAAGCCACCGGTCAGCGGATCGTCTGCCTCACCGCATACGACTTTCCCACTGCCCGCTTGGCGGACGAGTCCGGTATTGACTTGATCCTGGTGGGTGATTCGTTAGCCCAGGTGGTGCTGGGTTACGATTCCACGCTCCCCGTCACCGCCGATGAAATGCTTCACCACCTCAAGGCTGCCCGGCGCGGGACCCGGCGCGCCCTGCTGATGGCGGACTTGCCCTACGGTTCCTACCATGGTTCCAGCGACTTGGCCGTAGCCACCGCCATCCGTTTCTTGAAGGAAGGCGGCGCAGAAGCCGTCAAGCTGGAAGGCGGAAGAAAAAGAACGGCACTCATCCGGAGCATGACCGACGCGGAAATCCCTGTGGCCGGCCACATTGGGCTCACTCCCCAATCGGTGCGGGTGATGGGCGGCTATCGCGTGCAAGGCAATTCGGTGGACACCGCCCGCGAGCTAATGGAAGATGCGCTGGCACTGGAGGATGCGGGAGTCTTTGCGCTGGTGTTGGAAGGAATGCCGCGAGAAGTGGCCTCAGCCATCACCCGGCGGCTCCGTATTCCCACCATTGGAATCGGCGCGGGGCCGGATTGCGATGGCCAAATCATGGTGATCCATGATCTCCTCAACCTGACCTTTCAACCGCCCGCCAAGTTTGTCCGCGCCTACGCCAACCTGGCTGAGACCTTGCGGGATGCAATCTCCCGTTTCCGCCAAGATGTGATCGAGTCGCGTTATCCGAACGACCAGGAATCTTATCACCTTCCTGTTACGGAGCTTAGCGCCTTCAGCGGCCGGTGAAAGTGTGGCAAAACGTCACACCTTCCACCTATTTCCCTCAAGGCCCGCTCCAGGTCCGCCTCTTAACATTGGGTTATCCGGGATTGAAACGGCAGGCAGAAGCAAGAATAGGGTGATGTCTCAGTTTGAATTTTTGTGACATTATTCGCCACCGTCATCCCCGCGAAGGCGGGGATCCGTGCTCCGGACAACCCCTTTATCTGCACGAGTTCGGAATGCCACTGCGATATTCGGAGTGGATTCCCGCTTTCGCGGGAATGACGATGAAGGAACAAATTGAGTCACTACCAAGAATAGACTTAACTGGGGAAAGTAGATAGTATACTATATGGTATATGTACTCGCTGCGGTCGAATGAGAAATAAGGTGCCAAGTGATTCGAGCCATGCCCAATTCGGTGGACAACAACATGGGTCTACGCTGGGGCAACAGGTAGGGGCGAGCCTGGTGCCCGCCCGTGGGCGACCACAAGGGTCGCACCTACGTCGCTGTCATTCCCCCGCCTCCCGCCCAGGCGGAGACAGCCGCAGCGGTTTTGAGGCGTTGCTCAGTGAAGGAAGATATGATGACGGAAGACGCAAACTCGAATGCATTAGCCCACAGCCGCAGTTCCTACCTGCGCAGTGCCGGGCATCAGCCGGTATCGTGGCAGGAATGGAGCGACCAGGCTTTTGAGAGGGCCCGCACTGAGGACAAGCCCATCCTGCTTGACATCGGGGCGGTGTGGTGCCATTGGTGCCACGTGATGGATCGTGAGAGTTACGAAAATCCGGCGATTGCCAGCCTCATCAACCAGCACTTCGTCGCCATCAAGGTGGACCGCGATGAGCGGCCGGATATCGACGCGCGCTACCAGTTGGCGGTGAGCGCGTTAACCGGGCAGGGCGGATGGCCGCTTACTGCCTTCCTGACCCCGGAGGGTAAGCCGTTTTTTGGGGGGACGTACTTCCCTCCTGCGGACATGCACGGACGGCCCGGAATGATGCACGTGTTGGAAAGCATCGTCCAGCATTACGGCGCCAACAAATCCGAAATCCTTTCCAGGGCGGATAACATTACTGAGGCTCTGAGCAATCTGGAAACGTTTCGCAGCGACGGTTCCGGAGTGGGCGCGGCGCTGGTGGATCAGATTTTGGAAAACATTGGCAAGAACTTTGATGCCGAGCACGGTGGCTTTGGATCACAGCCCAAATTTCCTCACCCGGGCGCGCTGGACTTGCTGATGGACGCATACCTCGAAACGGGGCAAACGCGGCTCCTGGAGATGGTGGATCGGACACTTGAGGCGATGGGCCGGGGCGGCGTTTACGACCAGATCGGCGGAGGCTTCCATCGCTATTCGGTGGACGAGCGCTGGATGGTCCCGCACTTTGAAAAGATGTCCTACGACAATGCCGGCTTGTTGGCGAATTACCTCCGCGCCTTCCAGATTACCGGCAAGGAATTCTTCCGTGAGATGGCGATCGGCATCCTGAGTTTTATTGAGACCATTCTGGCGAGTCCGGGGGGAGGATATTATGCGAGCCAGGACGCGGACATGAATCTGGACGATGACGGCGACTACTTCACCTGGACGCTCGAGGAAATCCGCGCCGTGCTCGATCCCGTGGAAGCGGAAGCCGTGGCCGAACGCTACCACGTGCAAGAGCAGGGCGAAATGCACCACCATCCCGAAAAGAACGTGTTGTTCATTGACCAGCCTGTGAACGCCGTTGCCGCGCGCATGAAGATTTCCACGCTCCAAGTGGAAGAGATTCTGAAGCGAGCCAGCGCCAAGCTGCTTGCGGCGCGTAACGCCCGGCCCACACCTTTCGTGGATAAGACACTTTACACAAACTGGAACGGCATGATGATCTCTGCGCTCATCGAGGCCCACCGGGTGCTGGGCCTTGAATCCAAGCTGAAAGAGGCGTTGAGGGCGTTGGACCTTCTGATGGACCGCGCTTTTGATCCAAACCTCGGCATGTATCACAGCCTGGTTGAAGATCAAGGCGAAGTCAAAGGCCGGGCGGAAATTGACGGCCTCATCGAAGATCAGGTATTCACAATCCACGCTTTGCTGGATGCCTTCGAGGTGACGGGCCGGTGCGCCTACTTCGCCCGTGCTCTGGAGCTGATGGAGATCACCCTGCGGCGCTTTTGGGACGACCAGGACGGCGGATTTTTTGACACCGCTACGGACCTTGAGGCGAAGCAAGGGAACTTGAAACTGGCGAGGAAGGGATTTCAGGATTCTCCCACGCCCGCCGCGAATTCCGTCGCTGCTCTTGCCCTGGAGCGGCTCGCCACGTGGGCCGCAAGGCCGGATTACCACGAAAAGGCTGGGCAAACCCTCAGCTTATTTGCCGGAAAGGCCGCCGGGTACGGCCTTCACGCTGCGGCTTACGGCATGGCTGTGGTGAACCATCATCGGGTTTCAACCGAGGTGGTGGTGATTGGAGATCAGCGGGACGGCCGCACCCTCAAGTTGCTTCGCGCCGCTTACGGAGTCAAGCGGGCGGGGAAACGGGTGCTGTATTTGGAACCTGAAACCGTCCGGGACTCAAAGTTGCCACCAGGACTCGCAACCACACTGCCCCATTTGCCGCTGGCTGAGGGTGATGCTCCGGTGGCGCTCGTTTGCCTGGGCAATCGCTGCAAGCCGCCGGTTCACACGCCGGAGGAACTTGAAATCCCGTAGGGGCGACCCTTGCGGTAGCCCGCGGGCGGGCACAAGGCCCGCCCCTACGAGCCGCAGTCTGACGCCTGTTTGATTAGCGCCCGATTTCGAGGCGGGTGATGAGCGGTTCCGGCAATCCGGCATCCTTCATTTTCGCCTGGGTGCGGGGCAGATCGTAGGAGGTGCGATAAAACTCCACCTTCTTCCCGCCGGCATCGAAAATGGCAAATGCCGCGCGCCAGTCACCGTCCCGTGGCTGGCCCACAGAGCCAGGATTGATGAGGTAGCGGGTGTCCTGCTCGATGGGTAGTTCGAGGATGCACCCATCCTTGCGGCTTGACCCGTGCGCGGACCGCATACCTTGAGCGGAACTTAGCATAAAGGCGCCTTGGTGGTGGGTGTGGCCAAACAGCGTGATGGGAGTGGTGAGGGCTTTGAGCGCGACAAGCGCCTGCCCCGGTCCGACGATGTATTCGTCTTCATCAGCCACGGACCCGTGCACCATTTGGAAACCGTCGACCGGAACCGGCCCGGCGGGCAAGGCGCGAAGATATTCAGTGTGCTTTGGGGTCAAATCCTGGCGTGTCCAGAAGGTTGCAATTTTGGCGATGGGATTAAAGTCTTCAGCCTCGGTAAGGCCACAGCACGCCTTGTCGTGGTTGCCGCGGATGATCTTGGAGGTCAATGCTCCGAGGTTGTCAATCACGGGGTTGGGGTCGGGGCCATACCCGACGAGATCGCCCAGGCACACGGCCTCGTCATATCTTTCGCCGGCCGCCCGGAGACATGCTTCGAGCGCTTCAAGATTGGAGTGAATATCGCTTAGGACCAGGTAACGCAAGTTTGCCTCCTGTCCGCATTATAATGCGGACACTCCTTAAGCTCAAAGAGTTGGTAGTGGTTCAGTTTGCTGTAGCGGTGGTCTGCGACCGCCGAACTTTATTTCTCAACAGTTTCCGGCGCTCATAGAGCGCCGCTACAGCAAATTGCGCCACTACCAAGCCGTGAGCCAGGGATACTCGTTTACAATGAATCTCCGATGAGCAAGATACATCAACTTCCGCGCATTGTGATCGTGGGCCGCCCCAATGTGGGCAAATCCACGCTCTTCAACCGCATCTGCGGGCGGCGTCGCGCTTTGGTGGGTGATGAGCCGGGGATGACCCGCGACCGCATCTACGCGCCGGCGGAGTGGATGGGAAGCGTTTTTGAAGTGGTGGACACAGGCGGGATGGTGCCGGAGGATCGCGGCCTGATCGTGTCGGAAATCTTCAGGCAGGCGCAAGTGGCCATCCAGGGTGCGGCGCATCTGGTGCTGGTGGTGGATGGGCGGACGGGAGTGACCCCGGCCGACGAAGAGCTTGCTGGCTTGTTGCGCAAGACTGGAAAGCCGTTGGCCTTGGTCGTGAATAAGATTGATTCCAACAGTTCTTCACCGCTGAGCGCGGATTTTTACCGGCTGGGCATCGCCGCCCTGTTTCCGGTCTCCGCCGAGCACGGGCTGGGCGTGGATGATCTTCTGGAACACGTGGTAAGAGACCTTCCACCAGCCCATGCAGAGGAAGAGCCCGCTGAACGCCCCATCCGCGTGGCCATCATCGGCCGTCCTAACACCGGGAAGTCCACTTTGCTGAACCGGCTCTTGAAAGAAGAACGTTCCATTGTGACGCCGGAGGCCGGCACCACGCGGGACGCCGTCGATGCGGAAGTCGCAATCGGCGGGCACCGGTTTCGCTTCATTGATACGGCCGGAATCCGGAGTAAAGGCAAGACCAAGCTGCTGGCGGAAAAGTTGAGCGTGATTCAAGCGCGGAAACATCTGGAGCTATCGGACGTTGCCTTATTGATGATCGATGCGGTGGAAGGCGTGACGGCGCTCGACACTCACATTGGAGGTTACGCCCACGAAAGCCACCGGTCGGTCATCATTGTGGTGAACAAGTGGGACGCCCTCAGCAAAAACCAGTCCACGATGTCTGAGTACACGGAGGAAGTCCGGGATCGGTTCAAATACCTGGATTATGCGCCGCTGATCTTCATCTCCGCGCTCAAGGGACAGCGGTTGACCAAGCTGGTGGAATCCATCGTGGAAGTCGCCGCCGCCCGCCGCCAACGCGTATCGACGGCGGAAATGAACCGCTTCCTTGAAACTCTGAACTTTGACCGCGCGCCATCGCCGCAAGGGAAACCGCTCCGGCTTTACTACCTGACGCAAGCAGGAACGGCGCCGCCCACTTTTATTGCCTTCACCAATCGTCCCGGCAAATTGTATTTCTCGATCGAGCGCTATCTTGAGAATCGCATCCGCGAAAATTTCGGATTCCTGGGGACGCCGATCGTGATCAAAGCGCGGCAAAGCAAGTAGCGATGGGATTTTCCGCTGGAGGCGGATGGGACAAGCTCAAGACTTGCTGGGGGACTCTTCAAGGATGATTGCTTTCCGCGTCAAGCGATAGCGGTCAATCGTCGCGGCCATGCCCAGTTGCGGGTCCAGATCGCGGAATCGCGCGCGCCGCACCACCCGGCCGTGGCCAAACACTTCCGCCGTCCTTTTTCCCAAAACTTGGCTGGGCAAGGAGAGGACCATTTCCACTTTGGACCCGGTGCGTGGAAGGAATTGGGACCGCAAGAAAACCCCAGTGCGGCTGATGTTTTCGGTCACTCCCTCGTACCATTGGTCTTGGCCGGAGACCCGGAAGCGGATCGCCGTCTTGACGGGATAACGCCCGGCACGCTGAGAGAGTTCGGATTGTTGGCTCATGCCTATTTTCATTCCTGCGTCATTTTGATACTCCCCGGCACAGTTTCACTCCAATCAAGCCACAGCGGTTTGCGCCGGAACGTTTCATGCGACCCCATGCGAATTGAGACCCGTTAACAAGCCGGGTCACTTGGCAAACGGCCGGGACAGATTATAATTTACCGCATAAAGCGCCAATTCCAGACGGTTGGCGACTCCGAGCTTTTCAAGAATATGGGAAAGCTGATGGCGGACGGCCGGTTCGGTCAAATCAAGTTCCTGGGCGATGTCTCGGTTGCTATATCCGGTCACAATCCACTGGACAATTTCGAATTCCTGGTGGTCTAGCAAGGCAAGCCCTTTGGGCCCGGAATTCCCGTTGCATCGTGGGCCGCTCATGGGCCCGCCGGCTTGTGATCCTGGCCCAGGCGCCGCGCGCCGCCAAAGATGTGCTGGCTTTCTTGGGCCCGCTGCAGATGCGGACACTCTCGCGATTGGAGCTGCCAGCGTGTGGTTCGGAGCCTTGTCGAAGATCATCATGCTTCCCCTCTGCAACGGGTCGCCAGATTTGGAAATCCCCTGAATCGTATCGTGGCACCGTGCGTGAGGCTCGCAATAACCCGCAAATACTGTGGAAAGCTTTCGGAGGCGCAAATACTGCGGGGCTTTCTTTTGAGACAATCGAGGCTAGAGAAACTACAACACATCAGTACCAAAGTTCCCCCGAACTTCGGTTCATTTGGAATCTCTATTGTTGAACAGGCTCGAACCGCTTGGCAAGTACCTACTTTATTAACTTTCGGGCTTGCACTATCCAAGCTGCAATTACGTTTCTATTTCACCATCTCCGCTGGCACGCAGAAGGGCACAAGGATTACTGCTTGGGGAGTGATTCAGCCTTTGCGCCTTTCGGTTTCTTGGCTTTTTTGGCAGCCTTCTTCTTATGATGCTTGCGTGGGAATCCAGAAAAATATGCGGGATGGGTTTTGGCGCCAGAGTCTGTCGCGGCGGATAGAACCAGTGGAAGGCTTGAGGCGGTGAGGATCAACAAGAGAGCCATTAAAACCAAGTTCAGTAATTTCATGGTTTCATGCTAACCCAGAAAAACAAAAAAGGCGAAAGCCGAATCATCAGATTCCGCTCTCGCCTTCTGAGTTGCCGGGAAGCTTGAGCCTCCCGGCCAAATTGGGCTGAAATCCAGCCTACATGGAAGACTTCGCCTTCTTCGCTTTCTTGGCTTTCTTGGCTTTCTTGGCTTTCTTGGGCTTCTTGGTGCTGGAGCTGGTGCTTTGCGGTCCAGCGCTCGGCATGGCAACCACCGGCATTGCCATCGAGAACACTAGAACGGCACCGAACAACAGAGAGAGTAATTTCTTCATAAGAGTAAAACCTCCATGGAAGTAAACAACGATCATCTATCATGCACCTTCGCTGCCAAACCGATTCCCATCTCCTTATTACCCATAACCTATTCGTTCACAATAGCTTAAGCTATGTATCGCGAGGCCGGATCGGGGCCTCAAAGGCCCGTTACTGGAGATATTACACGAACCGGTATAGGAACTACACCAAACCGTGCGCAACACTTCCTTTCAATCAGAATCCCTCACTTCTTTTGGTACGAAGAACCCCGGTTTCTGCGATAATAGCCGTTCCGGTAGTGGCGCAGTATGGTTGCTGTAGCGGCGCTCTATGAGCGCCGACCCAGAATCGTCAACGGTTTTCGGCGCTCATAGAGCGTCGTTACAGCCAATTGCGCCACTGCTTCCGTTCCGGGGAAATTGCCATGGAAAAGCTCGACCTCAGAGAGAAGGGAGCGGTTCGCAACGGTGAGCGTCTGGTTTCCGACCAGCGGCTCTTCATGCAATTGCTCGCCTTTGGCGGATGCGCGGACACTAAGCCATTGACGAAGGCTCTGGCCAAGGCGGATTTTGAGAGCGTCCTCTACGAGGACGTCAATGACCCGCAAGGCGTGGCCCTGCTCTCCTGGAACAAGGACCCTGATTTCTTCCCGGCCAGTCTGCGGCGTTTCCTACTGAACCCGCCCTTCATTTCGCTGATTCCAAAGCTCGAATACACCATGCTGGGCCGCACCTATGCGATTGGCCATGAACCCAACCTGGAGGAATGGTTGCTCGAAAAGCCCCGGCAAACCGTCCTGAACCCGGAGTGGCCGTGGGCTGTCTGGTACCCCTTGCGGCGCGCTGGAGCTTTTGCCTTACTTTCGCCTGATGAACAGGGGCCGATTCTGGGAGAACACGGCCGCATTGGGCACGCATTCGGGGATGCCGGCCTGGCCCATGACGTCCGCCTGGCTTGTTTTGGCCTCGATAAGAACGATAACGATTTTGTGATTGGCCTGATCGGGAAGCATCTTTATCCGCTCTCCGCCTGTGTTCAAGCCATGCGCAGGACCAGCCAAACCTCAAAGTACATCCAGAACATGGGACCATTCTTCGTGGGCAAGGCAATTTGGCAGAGCCCGATTCCTTAGTACCACCATTCGCAATTAGGGTGACGTATTCTTGCAACGGTCTTCAACACCCCCTCACCCCCGGCCCCGCTCCCCGCTTGCGGGGAGAGGGGCCGGGGGTGAGGGGGTGCGAGAATACGTGAGCGAACTTATGAAACGCTGCACTTAGGCCCTGGCCTCGAAGCGGCAGCCCTAATCCTCCCCTTGATCCCTGGTGAATCCCTGCGCGCCATCGATCTCCAGCAGCTTCTCCAAATGCACCCACGAATGCTGCGCGGAGACTTTTGTGACAAACTGCAGCACCTCATCATTGGTGATGCTCCCCTCCGCAGCGCGCGCCATAAAGCGGCACCGCCAGTGGTCCACACAATCCATCATCGCGCCCATGGCGGGATAGACCTTGGTGCCGCGATTGGAGATGAGCTTCAGCCGGAAGGGAGAATCCGCCGCCAGCTTTTCCAGGCTTGGGCCGAGTTCCGAAGAATCCTTTCCAGACTCCACGAACACATCCACGCCGATCACCCGCCTGGACTTCGCCGTCACCATGTCCGGCCGCGTTGTAACCTGCGGCAGCTTGATGGGTTTGTAGTTGCGCGCGTGCCAGCGCTCCGACTTTCTGCCAAGGTTGGCGATGACCGAGTCCGTGAAAACGGTGGTGGAAGCTCCCTTGTCGTAGCCCACCACGTCACCGGTCTTCACTTTGCCCTCTTCCAGCGTCACCAGCACGGCATTTTCAACGCTGGTGGCCGCGTCAAACTCGCCGAGATGTCGCAGCAGCAGGACTGCAGAGAGGATGAGTGCCGTGGGATTAATCACGTTCTTTCCCGCGTATTTCGGAGCGGAGCCGTGAACGGCTTCGAAAATCGCCACTTCGTTTCCGATGTTTGCTGAAGGCGCAAAGCCCAGGCCGCCGATGAGCGCAGAGGAAAGGTCGCTGATGATGTCGCCATTCATGTTGGTGGTCACGATCACGTCAAACTGCTCGGGCTTTTTCACCAGTTGGTGCGCGCAGTTGTCAATAATAATGTGCTGCGCCTCGATGTCCGGGTATTCCGGGGCGACGGCTTCGAAGGTGCGCTTGAGCAGGCCCTCGGTCAGCTTCATGATGTTGGATTTGGTGGCGCAATGGACGCGCTTGCGGCCCTCCGCCCGCGCCACCTCAAAGCCCAGCCGGACAATCTTCTCGCAGCCTTTGCGTGAAATCAGCTTCAGACCTTGGGCCACGCCGGGCGTCTGCATGTACTCGATGCCAGCGTAAAGGTCCTCAATGTTTTCCCGCACCACCACCAGGTCCACGGCGCGGCCGCTGTAGGGCGTGGGGACGCCGGGCATCTCGCGCACGGGGCGGATGTTGCCGTAAGTCTCAAACAGCTTGCGCAGCGTGACGTTGGCACTCTTTTCGCCATATCCTACGGGCGTGGTGAGCGGCCCCTTGAGCACCACCCGCGTCTTGCGGATGGACTCAATGGTTTCCGGCGCCACGCCGGAGGGCAACCCTTTCTTGAACACTTCGGCGCCCGCCTCGCGTTCCTCCCAAACGATGGGCGCTCCGGTGGCTTCGATGATGCGGCGGCAGGCATTAACCACCTCTGGGCCGATCCCGTCACCGGGAATCAGCGTGACCAGCTTCTTGCCTTGCGGGGTGATATGAAAACTCATGAATTGGCTCCTGTCTTGGGTTCTGGCTGAGTAGAATCTTGCAAAGACTACACAGAAACCCTTTATTAGAGCACGACCCGGCTGATTTCGGAAGAAGGAATGCGAATTGATTGGGGTACAGTTTGCTGGTGGGGGCGGGCCTTGCGCCCGCGGGCGACCACCAGGGTCGCCCCTACGCCAAACTGCACCACTACCCTGCTTTGCATTACAGGGTCCCCGTTGTCCCTACGGCTTTACAATTTTTTTGTTTGTGGAAGAGGAGCTGGAAGAATCGCAGGACCGAAGGCGGGCCGTGCGCTACCTTCCTTTCAGCAGCGCCAGCCAGTTGACGACCAGATTGAGCGACTCCGTGCTGGACTGCGTGGGCTGAGTGAGAACGACGAACTTTTTTCCATCGGGCGTGACGTCATAAGGCGTGCCGGTACTCGTCTGGAACAAGGCCTGGGGATTGCCGATTTCGAGAGAGCCGCTTTTCTCCTGAATTCCCACCGCCATCAGCTTGTTGTCCTCGGAAATATAGAATAATTCCTTCCCGTCCCCTCGCCAGCGCAATCCCAAACCTCCGCTCGTCGAAACCTGCCATTTACCGTTCCCCTGCGGAAACGGCACAACGTACAATTCGAGCCTGCCGTTGCCGGACTCATTTGAACTATAGGCGAGCCATTTGCCGTCCGGGGAAAATGACGCATCGCCCTCGTTAAACTGGCTCGCTAGGAACGCAAAAGGTTTCTTATCCCCGAAGAGCGGCAGGATCCAGATATCCCATCCGGTCTTCCCTTGCGGGTCCAAGCGCCCATAGGCGATGTACCGCCCGTCTTTTGACCAGTCGTCAACATACTTAATTGCATTGTCCTCCACCAAAGGTTGGCTGGTCCCTGTTCCGTTCGCCGGCTTTACATAAATGTCAAACTGCCCGCTACGGACGGAAGAGAAGGCTATTTTCGTTCCATCCGGGGACCAGGTGGGGTATTTTTCGACCGCCGGGTTGAAGGTGAACCGAGTGCGCACTCCGCGCGCCAGGTCCACCAGCCAGAGATCAACATTTCTTGCCTGCGGGTCCGTAACCACCTCCGCCAAAGTCTTGCCATCCGGCGAGAGTCGCGGGTCCGTGATGATACCCGGCTGGCCCAGAGCGCCCAGTTGCTTCCCGCTTCTGTCCATCCAGGCAACCTGCACCTCAACCGTCCCGCTCGCCTCGTACACCAGATCGCCGTTTTGAGAGACGGAAAAATGGCCGAGGCTAAAGTTCCGCGGGTTTGCCACATGCTCGGCAATCGGGAAGGCTTCGCCGTTCAGCTCCAGGCGGTGCGTGTCAAAGGGCCGCGCCATTAACGTCTCGCCATTCAAGCCGCCCTTCAAGAAAAGCAGAGTTCCGGGAGGCGCATAAAGTGCATCACTATCTGCCGGGAAGAGGAACTTGTGGTCTTTGCCATCGAGCGATCCAAGATAAATTCCACGAGTGGCGTTGGGAGAAGCCGCGGAAAAAGGATTGCCCGCCCAGTATATGAAGTGGCGGCCGTCAGGGAGGAAAACCGGCCAGCGAAGGGAGAATAGCTGACTGGATTTATCGAGCGGAACAAGTGTGGCGGGGCTTCCCCCGGCGGCTGGGACCTGCTCAAGTCCGCCGGATACTAACGGAGCAAAAACAATCACGCCGTTTGCGTTCCACGTTCCCCCGCGCCCGCTCGGAGCGTCACAAATCGTCTGGGTTGGGCCGCCGGAAATATCAATCTTCATGAGCTTGCCGGAGGCAAAGTAGCCTACGGAACGGTTGTCCGGCGACCAGAAGGGGAAAGATGCACCCTGGGTGCCGTCGAGCGGTTGAGCGCTCAGGGAATCGAGTTCCCGCACCCAGAGCATCTCCTTGCCGGTTGAGTCTCGCGCCGCAAAGACCAGCCTCCTGCCGTCAGGAGAAAGGGCAGGGGTTCCAGTTACCGCCTCGAAAGCGAAAGTGGTTTTCTCGGGGGGGAGAATGTAAGAACGAACAGACCGCGCAGGAACGGAAGTCGCGCGCCAATAGAGGGCTGTGAGGAGAATTGTCGTGATGAGAAGAGCCGCTGCTACGGCCCAGGGCAGGGCGCGGCGCCAGACGGGTTGTTGTAGCGGCGATGTCCTCACCGCCGTGCCCGGTAGGGGCAATTCATGAATTGCCCCTACGTCCGCGCCGCTTAGCGTTTCTTCAATGGTGATGCGGGCGTCACCGATGGCTTGCAATCGCTGCTTCGGCTCTTTCTGCAGGCAGCGGCGAAGCAGTCTGCCAATCGCGGCCGGTGTCCCGGCGGGTACCGCGGTCCAATCCGGTTCCGCCCGGATGACGGCGGCCAAAACGTCCGAGATCGTTTCACCGCCGAATGCCCGCTTCCCCGTCAGCATCTCGTAGAGCACGCAGCCGAACGCCCAGATGTCGGTCCGGCGGTCCACCTTCTTGCCGCGCGCCTGCTCCGGGCTCATGTACGCCGCCGTGCCCAGAATCATCCCCGCCTGCGTCGCCAGCCCGCTCAGCGTGGGAGAATTGCTGGAGTCCTCCTGCGCCGCTTCGCCTTCCAGCGCCTTCGCCAGGCCGAAATCCAGCACCTTCACCGTGCCCTCCGCCGTCACCTTGACGTTGGCGGGCTTCAGGTCGCGATGAATAATGCCCTTCTCGTGCGCCGCTTCCAGCGCCCCGCAGATTTGCTTGGCGATGTGGAGCGATTCCTCTTGGGACATCGCTCGGCCCCCTGCTGGCCGTGGCCCTGCCTGCTGCGCCCCCGAGGGCGGGGCAAGCCCCGCCCCTACAGGGTCCCGACCGGCGCGTGTTGCAATCCGTTCGGCCAGCGTTGGCCCTTCGACCAACTCCATCACCAGCGCCCGCACGCCACCGGAATCCTCAAGACCGTAAATCGCCGCGATGTTGGGATGATTGAGCGAGGCCAGCACCTGCGCCTCGCGCTGGAAGCGGGCCATGCGCTCCGCGTCCTGGGCCATGGCTTCAGGCAGAACCTTCAGCGCCACCTCGCGCCCCAGCTTCGAGTCGCGGGCGCGATACACCTCTCCCATGCCGCCTTTGCCCAGTGGCGCGACAACCTCATACGATCCGAGCTTGGCGCCTACAGCCAGCATTATTTCCAACCTCTTCTTCTCTCCCGAAGCCGCTTCATGTTAGCACTGTTGGCAGCGACCCCATAGCCTATAGGGGCGGCACTTGTGGCCGCCCAGGAGCCCACACAAGGTCCGGCGCTATGACGGATAGCCAGAGTGCAACCCATAATGTGATAGGATTTTGGACGGTCGGGCGAGTTCCGTTCGGAGACAATTAAACACCCGCCCCGGGGAATCGTAACGTGCGCCGGTCAGTCTTGATAATTGCGGTGGTGGCATTGCCGGTCAGTATTGCGGCGTTCGTTGGTCCCGCTTACCGCAACGGACCCACGCCAGCGCGCAGCCTCTTTTTGCACCAAGATTTTGAGTCCGGGACGTTGAGCGATTGGGACATGCCCCACCCGGAAGACTGGGAAATCCGGGCGGAGGATGGACTGCATCACCTGCACATGGTGCGGCCTCGCGATCCGGGAGTACCGCGGCGGCCGTTGCAGTTCGCACGCTTGAAAAACGTGCGTGTGGGCAGCTTCGACCTTCGCGTGCGGGTGCGGCGGACCGGGCGGTCAATGATTGTGGTCTTCAATTATGTGGATACCCTTCACTTTTATTACGTTCACCTTTCCCACGATCCCGGAACTGCTGTTGCCGTTCATAACGGCATTTTCATTGTCAACGGCGCACCGCGAAGGCGGATTACGGGTGAGCTTGCGCCTCCCGCGCTTCCCGACCATTCCTGGCATCTCGTTCATATTGTCCGCGACGTTCGCTCCGGTTCGGTAAAGGTTTTTATGGACCAGCAGAGCCATCCATTGTTTTCGGCCGTGGACCGCACCTTCGCCTGTGGACAGATTGGCCTCGGCTCATTCGACGAGACCGGCGACTTCGCACAATTTCAACTGAGTTCAACCGATGTGGGTTGTTCCACTTCGCAAGCTGGCAAACGCGCTCTGCCCATGAGGAATGCAAAGTGAAAAGGGCAGATTTCCCGAACTAATCCTATCGAAGTGCCGGGCCGGAATGATCTCCAAACTGAGTGCTGCGATTTGCAATTCCGGTTCCGAATTCCGGGCGCGCCGTGAGACAGCGCCTTTTCCGCCGCTACAGCAAGCTGAACCACAACCGCGATTTTCCACAGCTTGACGCAGCCTCGCTTTGTTTCTAGACTGATAAGATGATTAAAGCGAGGGGTATGCATCCGAGGGTGAGGGGCCGTAGTGTATTACGTTCTGCACTAATTTGTTGTATTTCCATGCTGTCGGTTCCCGCCCTTTTCGCGCAGAGCGGCCCGCTTCCTGCGCCCTCCAATCCCCAATTCTTTCCGGTGAGCGAAGTGCGTCCGGGCATGAAGGCGGTGGGCCGCACCATCTTCGAAGGCAACAAGATTGAAGAGTTCCAAGTGGAGTTGTTGGGCGTGTTGAAGAATGTGCTGGCGCCGAAACATGACGTGGTGCTGGCGCGGCTTTCCGGCGCGAACCTGGCGGAGACCGGCGTGGTGGCAGGCATGAGCGGCAGCCCGGTTTACGTGAACGGCAAGCTGTTGGGCGCGGTGGCCATTGCCTTTCCTTTTGCCAAAGAGCCTTACACTCTGATCACACCGATTCAAGACATGTTGAGCGTGGTGCCGGAAAACGAGCCGAAGAGCACCACGAAGCAAGCCTGGAATCTGCCCTGGCGGGTGGGCAGGGTAGCCGGCGTTGCCGCATCCGGCCGCTGGATTCCGGCGAGTGATTCCGGCCCTGAAATGTGGGCGAAAGCGTTGGAAGCCCGCATGGGGACGGACACCTTGACGCGGCTCAGGCTGCCTTTGCGCTTTGGGGGTTTTGACCGCTCGGTGGTCGCGTCCTTTTCGCCGGTTTTCCGCGACTTGGGCTTCGAGCCTCTTGCCGATGGCGTGGTGGCCGGCGCCGGATCGCTGGGTACAGCGGAAAATGCATCAGGGAGCAGCGACCCGGTGCCGGGGTCGATGGTAAGTCTGGTGCTGGTGGGCGGTGATTTGAACATCAGTGCGGATTGCACGGTCACTTACCGTCAAGGCAATCATCTATACGCCTGCGGCCACCAGGCTTTCGCATTGGGGCCGGCTTCGGTGCCGTTGGCTTCGACGCAGGTGCTGGCCACGATCCCCAGCCTGGCGTCTTCCTTCAAGCTGGACGCACTCGGTCCAACCATCGGCAGTATTGATGAGGACCGCTTTGGCGCCATCTATGGAGTGATTGGCGAAAAAGCTCCCACCATTCCCGTGCACGTTCAAGTGGTTTCCTCGCTGAACCGGACCACGACTTACGATTTCCAAGTGGCGGACCAACCCTTGCTTTCGTCGCTCCTGGTGGATGCGGGCGTGGTCTCCACCCTGACGGCGACGGAGCGCATGGTGGGACCTTCAACGCTGGAGCTTAAGGGCACCATTGACCTTTCCACCGGGGACTCGGTGAAGCTGGAGGACGTGATCTCGTCAGAAATCGGCAGCGCCAACGGCGTGGGGGCGGCGGTGGCGACGCCGCTCGGCTATCTGCTGGAGAGCAATTTCCCGGGAGTCAGCGTGAAGGACGTTAATCTGCAAGTGGTCGCCCGCAATGAAAGCCGCTTGGCGCAGATTGAACAAGTGTGGAGCAGCCAATCAGCAGTTCATCCCGGCGACCACATTGAAGTGACCGCCGTGGAGCGCACGCCGGACGGCACGCGCTTGGTGCAGAAAATTCCCGTGGTGATTCCAACGAACGTGGATGGCGCGGCCCTGACCCTGATGGTGGGGAGCGGACCGGCGCTGAATATGGTGCAGATGCGTTTCGGCGGTGCAACCCGCATGCCTAGCGACCTTCACCAGATGGTGCGGGAGCTGAACCGGACGCGGCGCAACAACCGGCTCTATGCGCTCCTGATGGCGCCGCAACGTTCTTTCAAGATGGACGGGAATGACTTCCCCTCGCCGCCGCCTTCGCTGCTGCAAACATTTCTGGCTGATCCTGCCGTTTCGAGCAGCATCACTTTCAGCGGAGACTCGGTGATCGGGGACTATCAGACCAAGCCTACGCGCTACACGATCGGTGGGCAAAAGACCCTATTCTTGAGGGTCGTAAACACGGCGCACTAGGTCCAATGCTGTTCACTTAGCCAACTATCACGTTGGAGCCTGATTCCCACGCGCTGTAGGGGCGGGCCTTGTGCCCGCCCGTGGGCGACCACAAGGGTCGCCCCTACGAGATAGCCCCTTATCTGAACAGTATTGGCACTAGGTCCGCGAAGGCTGCCGGTGGAAGGGCGCAACGGCAAGTCATGGGCCTCATAGAAAGGTTTTCGATGAAGCAACTCAAGTTTCTGCTGGTGGCGGCGGGAGTGCTGGTGCTGCCCCTTTGGCTGTTTGCCAGCCAGACCGAATTCTGGCAGACCGACACGTTTGACGGCTTTCTGGCGGGCGAAATGCAAGGCGTCTCGCTCAGCAAGCTTGGTGAGTTGAGCTTGGCGCCGGCTGCGCAGCCCATTTTCAGTCCCGACGAAACGGTGGCGCTGGCGATCGCCGCCGCGCCTGGCGGCGACATCTACATCGGCACCGGACACCAAGGCAAGGTTTACCGCGTTGACTCCAACCATCATGGCAAGCTCTTTTTCCAAGCGCCGGATCCGGAGATCATGGCGCTGGCTGTGGGCCGCGATGGCGCCGTTTACGTGGCAAGCTCGCCCGAAGGCAAAATCTACCGGGTCACTCAAGACGGAAAGTCCTCGGTGTTTTACGACCCCAAGGCGAAGTACCTCTGGGCCCTGACTTTTGATGCGGCAGGGAACCTTTATGCGGCCACCGGTGACCAAGGAAAGATCCTGAAGATCGACGCCCAAGGAAAGGGAACGGTTTTTTTTGACAGCAATCAGACCCACATTATGTGCCTTGCATGGGATTCAAGCGGCAACTTGCTGGCGGGGAGCGAGCCGAACGGCCTGATTTACCGGATCAACCCGCAAGGCAAACCGTTTGTCCTCTATCAATCCGACCTGCCGGAAATCCACGCGCTCACCGTGGGGCCGGATGGCCGTATTTATGCTGCCGCACTGGGCAGCGCCACCGGCAAAGTGACGCCGGGAGCTTTTTTCCCGAGCCGGCAGGGACAGGTTGTTTCTGCCGGAGTCACCACCATCACCGTGCAGGCTTCCGGTGGCAACGCCGCCAAGCCGGCGCTGGCCGCTCCCGCGCCCAAAACCGGAACCTCTCCCACCATGCCCCCGGGTTTTGCACGAGGTCCCATCCTTCCCTATTCCCAGCTCGGCCAGGGCCGGGGCGAGTTGATTGAAGTCCAACCGGACCGGTCTGTCCAAACGCTTTGGTCGTCCAACAAGGAAAGCATCTTCGGGCTGGCCCTGCGCGGCCAGGATGTTCTGTTTTCAACTGATTCCGGCGGCCACATCTTTGACCTTCGCTCCTCGCCGGATGGCCCGCAACTGAAGCTGCTGGCCGAAACCCGCGAGTCGCTGCCCACTCGTCTATTCCTGAATGGCCAAAACCTTTATATTGCCACCAGCAATATTGCCAAACTCTTTTCCCTGGGCACCTCGATGGGCACCGAAGGCAGTTACGAATCGCCGGTGCGGGATACGCGATTCATTTCGCAATGGGGAACGCTGACTTGGCGAGGCGAGCTGCCAGCGGGCTGCAACCTGGAGTTCTACACCCGCTCCGGAAACTCTCCCCACCCGGATAATACCTGGACGAAATGGGAAGGTCCTTCGACCGGTAAGGACGCCGTTCCCATCCACTCTGTTGCAGCCCGCTACCTGCAATGGAAGGCCTTGTTCCACGGCGCCAATGGGGAAACGCCCCGGCTGGACGAGGTCACCATTTCCTACTTGAATCAGAACCTGCCGCCGCACATCTCTCGTTTCGACGTGAACACCGGAGGGGACCGGAAGGCTTTTGGGCCAGGCGGAGGCGAGGGAAGCCCAAATCCGGTCGGAGTGGGAGGATTCACTACTATTGCAGGTTCACCCTACGGGGTATCCTACGGCGTGGGAGATTCCTCGACTGCCAAGCAGCCCCTCACCCTTACCTGGCAGGCGGAAGATCCAAATGGCGACCTACTGACCTACAAAATCTACTTGAAAGCGGCGGATGAGCAACAGTGGCATCTGTTGAAGAAAGGGCTGCGGGATAGCAGTTACCAGGTTCCGGCGGATTCGTTGCCGGACGGCGAATATCAGGCGCTTTTGGTAGCCTCCGACAAGCAAGCCAATCCCCGTGGGCAAGCCCTTGAGAATCAGCAGCTTAGTAGTAACTTTTGGGTGAATAATACTCCTCCGGTGGTGCGCCCCGTGAAACAGGAGGTGGGGATTCAAGGCGCAGTCATCCACTTTGAAGCGGCCAGCCGGACGGTGCCGCTCGAAAGCGCCGATTTCTCCACGGATGGCCAGAACTGGACGGCGCTGACATCGGATGACGGTCTGGTCGATTCGAGGCACGAGACTTTTACTGTAAAATTGACCAAGCTTGATCCAGGGGAGCATGTGGTATCTTTGAGGGTGCGCGACACGGCGGGGAACGTTGGCCTGGGAAAGAGCGTAGTCCGGATTCCCGGCGCGGCATCCTCAAAAAATTAACGATTCCAGACGCGCGAGCCATCTGGGGTTTGATAGAGTGGCGGGGGCAGGGTGAGCAAGGGACGGACGAGGCGTTTGGATACAACTCCCATCCAGGGACCCGCATCACAAAAGGTGGATGGGTCGAAGTACGGCGCGGGTTAATAGTTGAGCCTACAGCAGAACCCAGTTCCAAAGGCCGCGTCCGAGGCCCAGCTCATCGCGCGGGCACAGCAGGGTGACGAGGAGGCTTTCGCCGCGCTCTTTCAGTTGCACAAGCGGCGGGTGTTCTCCTTGTGTCTCCGCATGACGGGCGATATGGCTGAGGCGGAGGACTTGGCGCAGGACGCCTTCATGCAATTGTTCCGGAAGATCGGGACCTTCCGGGGTGAGAGCGCGTTTTCCACTTGGCTTCACCGGCTGGTGGTCAACGTGGTGTTGATGCAACTCCGCAAGAAAGGCATCCAAAAGGTTTCGCTCGATGAGACCGATAGTTCCCAGGAGGAGCCGGTCAAGCGCGAATACGGCGATGACGACCGGTGGCTGCTCGGCTCAATTGACCGGATTACGTTGACCGGCGCCATTGAGCAGCTTCCGCACGGGTACAAAACGATCTTTATTCTCCACGACGTGGAGGGTTACGAGCACAACGAGATTGCCCAGATTATGAATTGCTCGGTGGGCAATTCCAAGTCGCAGTTGCACAAAGCAAGGCTGAAGTTGCGGGAGCTTCTGCGCATGGAACGGAGGCAAGGTGTAACGAGTGAGCCATTGGCCGGAGCGGCCCATGGCGATGAAGGGTAGGAGTTGCGACCATGACAGGGGAACAGGAAAGAAAATCCGGATTCACGGAAGGGTGCTTGGCATTCGACGCCGGCCTTGAAGCATACCTCGAGGGAGAGAACCGGCCCCGGGTGATCCTCCATGCGCGTGAGTGCCCATTTTGCGGCAGCCTGCTGGCCGATCTCGAAAAGATTCGTCAAGTGAGCGGCGCTGCGGCGCTGCGGGAAGCGTTTGAAGTGGAGCCTCCGGAGTCGATGTGGATTTCCCTGCGCGCCTCACTGGTCAGCGAGGGCATCATCCGGCAGCCCCAGGGCTTTTGGCAACGCTGGTTGGTTGCAGCGGCTTCCCTTTGGAAACCCCTGCCCGTAGCGGGCTTGGCAGCGATGGCTCTTGCTGGCTTCATATTCTTGGGTGGACCCTGGCGGTTTCTAAACTCCGGATCACAGACTCACGGGGCGCAGGTTTACCAGCAAGAATCGCTGGCGCCGATGGATCAGGACCCCCAACTCGACCGGATGGAGCAGAGATTCAAATCCAAGGTGGCCTTGTTTGACCCTTCCTTGCGGGACGCTTACGTGAAGAGTCTGGCATCCCTGGATGGTGAGATTCTGGAATGCAGAAGGGGTGTCCACCGCCAGCCTTCGAATCCACTGGCAATCCAGTATCTTGCTTCGGCATACGCCCAGAAGGCGGAAGTGCTGCAATCCGCCCTGGAAACCAACGCGCCTTAAGCGGCGCTGAAAGGTTCTGACTTCGTCAGGAAAAACCATGAAAGGCCGAGTTTACAGCACCATGACGATCGCGGGTTTCTCCGTGACAATATTGGCCGCGGCCAGCATGTTGATGGCGGCAGACGGTCAACAGAAGAAGACCTTTCCCACTTGTAAGAACCCTAGGGTCAGTCTGACCAATTTTATCGGTTCCGTTTCCGTCCAAGGATGGGGCAAGCCGGAGGTCCAAGCCGTTTACAGGGTGGCGTTCACTCCGGGCGTGGAAGTGGATGCCGACGACATGGCCCTCAAAGGCAAGGCTCAAAAGGTCCATTTCGAAACTCACCTCCTCAATACCCAGGCGCGGGGAGGCAATGAAACCGTCGATTACGTACTGGACGTTCCATCCAATGCCAGCCTGGAGATTCGTAATCCCCAGGGTAGCGTGCACATTGCGGGATTGAAGGGAGACATCTGGGTGGAATCAGTGGGCGGATCGATTTCCGCGGTGGACATCGCCGGCCAATTAACCTTGCGGTCATTGGGCGGCGCGATCGAGGTCATCCGCCCCTCCGGGTACATCGAAGCGTCAACGGTGACGGGCGATATGCACATTATTTCTCCGCTCAGCTCCCGTGTCCGCGCCAACACCACGTCCGGGAAAATCTATTATCAAGGAAATCTTGCTCCCGCCGGCGTCTACGTCCTTTCCTCCTACAGCGGTGACATTATCGTCGATTGTCCCCGCTCTTCTTCTTTTGAGCTCAACGCGCGCTCCGTCCACGGCAAGCTCGACAACGAATTGCGGCTTACTCCAAAGCAGCATGAGGCATTCTCCCCCCGCTACGGCAACGGTCTTTTCGGAACCCACAATCAAGGTGAGGCCACCCTGGAGGTGACTTCGTACACCGGGTCCATTCACATCCGGCCACAGCAATAAGCATCAACCCCGGCAGTTGCCAGCGCCGGGACCCGTCTGGGAAGCGGCTTGCAGCTCCCCCACGGCGCTGCGGCCTCCGGCGTACCAGGGCGAGCTCACTTCAACCGCTTGCCAGTCGTGGTGATCACCAGCCGTCCGTGTTTGACCCCTCGAAGGCTCAGGATTTGATCGCTCAATCGTCTCAACTCCCCACTCCGGCCTTTCATCATGATAACTTCCAGGCAATTATGGTGATCCAAATGGACATGAGCCGCCGCCAGGACCTTGTGGGCTGCGTGGTGCTGAGCCTCCACCAGCTTCTCCGAAAGGTTCGGACGGTGATGGTCATAGACCAGGGTTAGAGTGCCCACGATGATGCTGTTCCCCTCCGCTTCTTCTTCAACCAAGTGGTCCCTGATCAAATCACGGACGGCTTCAGAGCGATTGCGGTAGCCTTTCTTCTTAAGTGCCCTGTCGAATCGAGTCAAGAGCGCCCGTTCCAGTGAAAGACCGGTTCGAACCAGATCTCCCATCGCTTGCCTCCTCATGCAGAGTTTACTTTAACTGGGTCAGGCCCCCCAGTGCCATTTCTTATCCTTTAGCTGTAGCACGAATGCACAAATTGTGTTACCAGTAAGATGAACCCAAGTTGAGCCGGGGGAAAACGGCTGCCAACGTGCCCGCTCAAGCCGGCTGGGACGGTAACGAAGACATGCACATTCCTGACGGCTATTTGAGTCCTTCAACCTGCGCCGTTCTTTACGCCGCCTCGGCGCCCGTTTGGTACGTCTCCATGCGGCGCGTCAAGCGGCGCTTCAACACCCGCCTCGTTCCACTCCTGTCCGTTTTCTCCGCCCTTTCGTTTGTCATCATGATGTTTAATGTGCCGTTACCGGGCGGGACCACGGGCCACGCCGTGGGGGTTGGAGTGACGGCGATTGTCCTCGGACCCTGGGCTTCGATTCTGGCCATCTCCGTGGCCATACTCATCCAAGCGGTATTCTTCGGTGATGGCGGCATCACCACGCTCGGCGCCAACTGCTTCAACATGGCGATTGCCGGCTCTCTGGTGGCGTTTCTGGTCTATCGCGCCCTTGCCGGACGTCAGGCTTTGACGTCATCGCGCCGGGTGGTGGCCGCGGCGGTGGCCGGGTATCTGGCGATCAATGCTGCGGCCTTGTGCGCAGCCGTCGAGCTGGGTGTCCAGCCTCTCTTTTTCAAGGACGCTTCCGGAGCGCCCCTCTATGCGCCTTACCCCCTGAACATCGCAGTCCCGGCCATGATGATCGGGCACTTGACGTTCGCCGGTTTCGCCGAATTGATCTTATCGGGCGGCGCCGTCGCTTACCTGCAGCGCACCAATCCTTTCCTGTTGCAACAAACTGCTCCGGGCATTCTTCGTGGCGGCGAAGGACCCGTGCCAGCTCCAGCCCAAGCCGGTTGGAGGGCCACGCGGCCGCTTTGGATGGCCACGGCACTGCTTCTGGTCTTGACTCCGCTGGGTATCCTGGCGGCGGGCACGGCCTGGGGTGAATGGACGGCGCGAGATTACTCGAATCCAGCGATTCGCCAAAAAATCGCCGCGGCATCCGGGAATGTGGCGCCACCCATCCATGCACCGTTGGGCTTAGGCAGGCTCGCATCCATGTGGGCGGCGCCTTTTCCGCAATATGCCCCTCCCTTTGTCCGGCGCCCGGCCTTTGGTTACCTGCTTTCCGCCATGTTCGGGACAGGCATTATCATTCTGCTGTCGCTGATGGCGGGGTGGCTCGCCGGCAGGAATCGTTGGGGAGGAACGGCAGGTTGAAAACTCAGCGGGTGGAGGTTGGAGGAATGTCCCGAACGTCGCGACGCAAGAGCCCACGGAGCTTCGTTGAGCGGACCCTTGCGAGTTTTCTCGACGCCATGGAACACGCTTTTTATGGCGAAGAACTGGCAAGGGCGGATGGCTTGCTTCAACGCATCGACCCGCGCGTGAAATCCCTCGGCATCCTGGCACTGGTGTTCGCTGTGGCCGCGGCTCACAAGCTTTGGGTGGTGGCGGGGCTTTTCGCAGTGGCGTTGGTGATGGCGGCATGGTCTCATGTCCCCCTTCGGCTGCTGGCGAAAAGGGTCTGGATCGCGGCCTTACTGTTCACCGGGGTCATCGCCTTGCCAGCCCCATTTATAACCCCTGGCCGAACCCTGGCCCACGTCCCGCTGCTCGGCTTGCCGGTCACGGCGCAAGGTTTAACGGCCGCCGCATTTCTCGTCTTGCGGGTGGAAGCCGCAGCCACAATGATGGTGCTGCTCGTCCTTTGCACGCGCTGGAACCACGTTCTGAAGGCGCTACGAGCGCTTCGGCTGCCGCCCCTGATCGTTGTGATTCTGGGGATGACCTGCCGCTATATCTTCTTGCTGCTTCAAACCGCCCACGAAATGTTTGAGTCCCGCCGCAGCAGAATGGTGGGCGAGTGGGCGGGCAGGGATCGCCGCCGGGTGGCTTCATCCAGCCTCGGCGTTCTGATTTCGAAGAGCTTCCAGATCAGCTCCGAAGTGTATTTGGCCATGCAATCACGCGGATTCCAGGGTGATGTCTACACCCTTGACGACTTTCAGGCCGGGACATCAGATTGGCTGGCCTTGACCGCCTTTTTCACGCTGGCGCTCGCCGCCATCTGGTTGGGACGATGACCCCGCTCCATGCCGGCCCGGAAAAGACCGTTCCGATTTTCGACGTTCAGAACGTGACATACCGGTACCATCAGGCGACGGCACTGGATGGCTTGAGCTTGGTGATCCAGCCGGGTGAACGATACGCCCTGCTGGGAGCCAACGGCTCTGGCAAGTCCACGCTCCTTCGCATCCTTGACGGTCTTTACTATCCTGAGAAGGGAACTGTCCTTTTCTGTGGCCAGCCGTTGACGGAGGACCGCTTGCGCGACGGCGGCTTCGGGTTTGATTTTCGCCGCCGGGTGGGACTGGTGTTTCAAAACCCGGACGTCCAGCTCTTCTCGCCATCTGTTTTTGACGAAATCGCCTTCGGCCCCCTTCAGCTTCGCTGGCCTCGGCAGCAGACCCTGCTCCGGGTGAAGGAAACGATGGAGCTTATGGAAATCACCCACCTCAAAGACCGCCCGCCTCACGAACTCTCCAACGGTGAGAAGAAACGTGTGGCGCTTGCTTCGGTACTGGTTCTCGATCCCGAAGTTCTGTTGCTGGACGAGCCCACTGCCTCCCTTGACCCGCGAAGCGAGAGCCATATGATTGACTTTCTGGTGGGTTGGAGAGGCGGCGCCAAGACCGTGGTGACCACGACTCACAATATGGACATTGTGGAGGACATCGCCGACCGCTGTTATGTTTTTGAAAGTGGCCGCGTGACGGCAGAGGGCACACCGGCCGCGATTCTAGCGGACACGCCCATGCTCGAACGCGCCCATCTGATTCATACCCATCGCCACATTCATGCCTCCGGCGAAGTTCACTCCCACCCTCACCTTCATCGGCACCAGCACTGAGCGGCAAAGCTCGTGCTTTCTGAACCCTCTGGTTCTTTCTTCAATTGACGGGGAAAACTAACTTCCTTCCTGTCCATCGCCGCCTTCACTCGTGTCAAGAGCGGCTGCTCCTTCGGTTGTCCCGGGTTTGACCAGTGGTTCCATCTCGAGCAAGGCTTCGAGTTCCGGCAGAACAAGAAGATCCTTGGGTCTTCCTGCGGCGCGCTTGGCTCGAACCAAACCCTCCACCGAAAGTACTTGACAAGGCCGGCTCAGCAGCTCGATAGCACTTGAAAATGCAAGGACATGAGCATAAGTTCCGAGGCCGGCCACTTCGCCAAAGAGATCAAGATCGCCGAGGTCCGTCGTGAGCGTAAAGTTCATGCCGCGAGAGATGGCCGCAGCATCAGAGTGGAAGGGTACGGCCTCTGGAACGTCACGAAGCCGGGGATGGTGAGACTCTAGCGCCTTCGCAAGCCGCTGAATGTTGGCAGGCGAGCGATCGTAACAGATATCGAGATCGTAGGTCAGGTGCGCGCCTCCGTGTGCGGTGTGCGCAACCCCGCCAATGACGACGAAATCGACGTCCGCATCGCGCAAGACCTCAAGAGTGCGCGCGAATTCATTCATGGCTCGAGCTTCCTGGCGCGTTGCAATTCTTGTACAAAGCTTTGCGCTGCCTCAAGTTCCTGAAGCCGCTCGGTGGGCGTCATTTCAAGCCTTCGCACCAGCAACGTGAGGTCGATGCCAAATTCCTTGGCGGCGGCAATTTTGCTGCCCACAGGCGGATCATTGATAAGCCGGATTAGGAGGTCGCGCTGCCGCTTGGTCATCTTCCTACTCATGATATTCTAATTCACGAGTCACGCGGAAGGATCGTATTTGATCCAAGCACGAAGATCGCAGAGGTAAGAAACTCTGGTACGGCCGCGCGACCGGCCGAGCGAGTAGCCAGCTTTCACGGCAGGCTGGCGCAGACCTTCTGAGGTCTGCGATTCTGATTAGCTGGACGCCAGAGGCCCGCGGACGATCAACCGGCCATGAAGATGCCAGAGCGGAAGTTGCCTGTGGACCCTTTGCGCTTTATTCGAGAATGTGTCCGGAATCGGCGGGTCCTATGGACGTACCCCGTGAACATGCGCCTCGAAGGCCGGTTCATCCCGCGCGAG
>DATKST010000149.1:0-23833 GCA_035531475.1 Terriglobia bacterium | reverse complement strand
AGGACGAATGGTATTCAACCGAGAAGAATCTGGAGATCCGGCGCATGCTTGCGGGCCGCGCCGCTTCGCTCGATTTTCGCTTTTACCGCACCAGCCACAAGTTCCCGCGTCCCGCGATTCATCACATCCGGAATTGGATTGCGAAAACTCTGGCGCACGGCGGTCAAACCGCCGGTTAGAGATCTGGCCACGAAAGGGATCGCTGACCTCCAGGGTGGGCCATGACGCAATCGTGGCCAACGCCACTTCATCGAAAAACCCATCCAAGTCTTTCTTCTACCTGCGGAGATCGAACATCATCTGCTTTGCGAGATACGCGAGAGCACGAAAGCCACGGGAATGGTCCGGAAATTCCTGCCGGTTGCAATCGGCTTGGTTCCGGGGTATGGTTTGAACGGACAGGCAGTTAAAGACCATCCTTTTGGGTTTGATTTTTTCGCCAACAGAACGAGTGCGCTGATCGCGTTCCTGAGAACGCTATGAGTGGCCGCGAGAGGCTTTCCATGCGACGTCAGGCTACTATTTGTCTTGTTGCCGTCGGCCTTGTGCTTCTTGGCTTGGTGGTTCATGCGAACGTCAAGTGGGCGCAAAAGCCAGGCCATGATTTCCATCCTATCATCCCCAGGACCTGGGATGACGCCGCGATAACCGCGCTGGAGCTGCCGCTGGCCGACCCGATCGGCTCGCCCAAGCACGTCTCGGCGGATTACTACTATAAGATTCCGGTGCGGCCCATCTACAAGCAGTATCCGCTCTACGCTCCAGGACACGAGCCGCCCGGCTACATGGATTGGCTGAAGCGGCAGGAGCCAGTCGTGATCTGGGACGACAAGAGCCATGCCCCGCCGCTTGAGACGGAGGCAGACTGGATCAAGGCGGGCGAGATCGTCTTCGACGCGCCGATCAGCTTCAGCCCGCCCGGGAGTGCCTTGGCAGGAGACGTTCGCCACCCTGCCTGGTATCACAAAGCCGGCGTGCCGACGACCGCTGACGGCACCATGCCTTTTCTCGTGTACGTCATACGGAAGAAGGGCATGGTGGAAATCGGAGCCGATTCATGTGGGACGTGCCACACTCGCCTGATGCCTGGGGGGGCTGTTGTCAAAGGCGCTCAGGGCAATTTTCCCTTCGAGCGCGCTTTCTTCGCGCGACCGATCCCGCCCGACTTCCTGCAGCCGATCCTTCAGGATAGTTTCGGCGCGCCCTGGATAAAGCCCGATCCACTCGCACCGACCGACACCATGTCTCCGGAACAGATCGCAGCCATATCCGCATCGATACCAGCGGGCGTTGTGGGCCGGCAGGGCACCAGTATCCTCTACCCTGTTCAAACCCCAGACCTCATCGGCGTCAAGGATCGGCGGTACCTGGACCACACCGGTCTTCAGCAGCAGCGATCGATCACGGATCTCATGCGCTATGCCGCGATCAACCAAGGTGAGGATGCCTTGGCCAGCTATGCGGGATTCATACCCGCAGGGACTCCGCCGCGGTTCCGGGATTTGCCGGACCCGGCGAAGCGAGGCCGTTACAGCGACGAGCAACTCTACGCCCTCGCCCTCTATGTCTATTCGCTCGAGCCGCCGCCCAATCCCAACAAGTTTGACGCGCTGGCGGCGCGGGGCAGGAAAGTTTTCGAGCGCGAAGGCTGTGCTATGTGCCACACGCCGCCCCTCTACACCAACAATAAATTGACCCTCACGGAAGGCTTTACTCCTCCGCCGGGCGCCGACCAGAAGTACGATATCCTGCCCATGTCCGTCGGCACCGACCCGAACCTGACAATGAAAACTCGACGCGGCACCGGCTACTACAAAGTTCCCTCGCTCAAAGGTGTTTGGTATCGCAGCATGTTTGGGCACAGCGGCTGGTGCGCGACGCTGGAAGACTGGTTCGACCCGCGCCGCACGCGCGACGACTACGTCCCCACCGGCTTTAAGCCTTACGGCGTGAAAACGTATGCGGTCAAGGGCCATACCTTTGGGCTCGACCTCTCAGCCGAGGATAAGAAGGCCCTCATCGCGTTCCTGAGGACGCTATGAAGGGTCGTGGAAGGTTCCCGATGGGTTCGCCGGACGGTTACGTTATCATAATCATAATGCCCAATCCTCATCACGCTGCTTTTCGCAGAAGTCCATCCAAGCTAAGGGGACCAGGCCCAGCGAACGCGAGGTAAAGGAAGACAAAACAGTAAACCACAGCCAGCTCGCCGCCATTGTGGATGGTCCAGAAGCCGCCGTGGATGTGCACCATGAAATAAGCTGCGGCCATTTCGCCGGAAAGGATGAAGGCGGTGAATTTGGTGAAGAGCCCAACCAACAAAAGAGCTCCGCCGGCGGTTTCCAGGCATCCCGCGACTTTCAGCATGGTAGGCAAATGTTGGAAGCCGCCCATCATGCCGCCCTGGAACCCAATGACTTTCTGGAGCCCGTGCTGGATAAAGGTGAAACCAAGAACAATTCGCAGGATCGATCGTAAGTGAGCTGTAAATGATGATGCGCTGGATTCGTTCGCCATACATTCCTCCGACGATTGAAAGTTTTCGTTCTCCCACACTTCCTGATTGGGGTGCATTATTAGACCATTACTTTGACTTTTCTTCAACACCCGCCATTGCAAGCTCGTAATCTCTTGTTTTCCTAACAAACATTTTCCGGTTCGCCCTCAGCAAGCCGCATAAACACAGGTTTTGCAAGGGTCAATGATCTACCGGAGCGGGTGGTGTCTGTTTGGCATGTTTTGGTTGCGGCTCCGCCGCGCTGCGCTACTTGTTTGCTTCGCGCCATTTTGGACATCATTCGGATGACTGCAATGCACACGGCATTTCTTGGTTTACGAAGGTGAATCGTCTAAGGTAATCTTGAATGTAGTCGCGGGCCGGTAGCTCAATGGTAGAGCACTGCCCTTTTAAGGCAGGGGTTCTGGGTTCGAATCCCAGCCGGCTCATAAGATTCTGCCCGCTAATTCTGGCCCCCCGGCGCCCGCCATTGGCCAAATGCCATCCTTTGCGTCACCCATTCTGGCCCGTTCTGCAACCTGTGACGGTAGTAGCGCGGTTTGACTGCGGGCGCGGATGCCTGTGGCCGGCGAGCTTGAATTCCCAACGGTTTCGGGGCTGCCTTTCTGGGCACGCTCCGGGCTCCGCCACTGCAAACTGCCCAACGGCCCGTCCGATACCAATACGCCGACTCGACCGTGCTAAGCTCGTAGCTTAATTGAACGTGAAGTAAATCACGACGGTCGCGGCACCACTGCGTCACCGGGAGCAACAGAGGATCGAGAGGCTTATTGGCAGCGAAGGAGAACCAGGGTTTGGCGTGCATCCATATCAGTAAAATCAAAGCCCGAGATTTCCAGACCCGTCAATTCGCGCCGTCAACAAAACACATCGAAGAGGTTCCTATGGCAAACCGTTCACCGCGATCCAGGAATTCAAGGCAGCCTGAGCTGGCCTACTTTAACGAGCACTTTCTGAAGACTTCCGAAGCCCGGACCATTCGCATTCTCTCCGAGTATCTGGGCCCGCAGGCCAAGCTCCGGAAGGCGGGCGTGCAGAATACCGTCGTTTTCTTTGGATCAGCCCGCATCTTGCCCCGCGACGTAGCCATTCACCGGCTTCGGCGGCTTGAAGATGAAGAGAAAGACAAACCTGGCTTCCATTCCTCCGCAGAAATTGAGGCGGCGCACATGGCTTTGGACATGTCGCGATATTACGAGGATGCGCGCACGTTGGCGCAGATGATCACCAACTGGTCGCTCCGCCTGAATCGAGGCAGCGGGTTTCTGGTCGTCTGCTCCGGCGGAGGGCCGGGCATCATGGAGGCAGCCAACCGGGGGTCGGCGGAGGCAGGTGGCAAGTCCGTAGGCCTGAACATCCTGCTCCCTTTCGAACAGGAACCGAATCCCTACATCACACCCGAGCTGAGCTTCCTGTTCCATTACTTCTTCATGCGCAAGCTGTGGTTTGCGCAGCCGGCCAAAGCGCTGATCGTTTTTCCGGGTGGATTCGGGACCATGGACGAGCTCTCCGAATTTCTAACGCTCGTGCAAACCGGGAAAATGGGCCATCGCGCTGCCATTCTGCTCTACGGATCGGAATTCTGGAAGCGAGCGGTCAATTTTGAATGGCTGGCACAGTCCGGTACGATCAACCAGGAGGATTTGGGGTTGATTGAATATGTGGATACGCCGGAGGACGCCTTCGAGGCGTTGAAAACGAGGCTGAGCCGCGACCGCACGTTGCGTCCAGCATTGAAGAGACATTTCTTCTAAGGGGGCTTAAGATAGCAGTTCAGACCCTATGCATCCCCTCACCGCTGCCCTCTCCCCGCTTGCGGGGAGAGCGTGACGCGAAGCGGCGGGTGAGGGGCGCCGGGAGTTCAGCTTCGCCAGTGCAGTGTGACGCGGCTGGAAATGGGATTTTGCATTTCCCCGCCCTTCTGTCGGGATTCAAGGTAGGCGCGCTTCAATTGGAAATACCATTTGGCGGGACGGTCCGCGTCATCCACCAGCATGAGCGCAGGATTGTACTCCAAGCCTTCGGATTGTTGGACCATGGTGCGCTGGTCCTGCCCAATAAAGCTCTTTCCAAACAGGCGGAAGATGGGCACCATCAGCGGAAACCACAAGAAAAAGTTCCAGGCCGCACAGAAATCAATGCGGCACTCATTGGCGGTGATGGGCGTGACAGTGGTGCGGCTGGAAAACCAGTAATCGCCGCAATGGATTTGCTCAAAACGCATGTTGGGCAGGACGAACTCAATGGTGGTGGTGATGGGCTTGCCGTAAACGCCCAGCAGTTTATACGCAGCGCTGTTGGCGGAAGGAGAATGGGCAATGATGCGGAAACCATTGGGAATAGGCTCAAAGGTTTTTTCCTTCGCCTGGATGCTGCGGCGGGAGCGCCACCACCAGGCTTGATGCACAAAGGGTCCGTGGGCCGGATCCATCAATCCAATGATGCCGTGATCCACGCTCACGGGCAGCGTGGCGGCAAGATGCGTGATTTTGTAATGCTTGCTGAAGACCTCCAAACGCGGCGCCAGTGGAGGCGTGTCAACCTTCACACCCGCTTCCGGCATATAAACCCAGACGTAGCCGTCCTGGTCTTCAGCGTGGAAATGGGTGGCATAAATCTTATCGACTCGCAGCTTCGATCCCGGCATCAGGGATGGAATGTCCTTGCACTGGCCGGAGCGGGCGTCAAACCGCCAGCCATGATAGGAACACTCCACTTCCCTGCCGTCAAAGCGCCCGTAAGACAGAGGAATCCCGCGGTGCGGGCAACTGTCACGCAAGGCAAATGGACGCCCCTCAGCATCGCGCCCCATGACCAGCGGCACTGCCAGCAACAGAGCCTTTTGCAATTTCCGGCCTTGAAGTTCTTCGCTGCGCAGCGCGGGATACCAAAAACCCCGGAGCATCTCAGAACTTGGAGTTTCAACAGCGGGTAAATATTCTTGTTCCATGGATTTTTCCGTCGAGGCCATTATACCGGATTCATCGGGGTCCGGGCGCTGACCTTGCCGTGAGAGCAGTGGTGCAGTTTGCTGTAGCGGCGAAAATGCACCACTACCGCCGTGAGAGGCCTCTACAGCAAGGGATGCCAAGCACTTCGCAGTAGGCTACACTGAGGGTGTGGGGAGAAACGCGATTTGTTGCGAATTGCCGGCGGCCGGGTAAAGCAGGACGCCACCCGAGAGGACACTGCCGGGTTGTGCGGAGCGTCGAGACGCTCCATCATTTTGCGGGCCGGTGATTCACCCGTCTTGATCGTGAGGTCCTTATGCAATTCTTCAAACAAAGTATGATCGAACTGATCGTCCAAACATCCACCAACATGCCACCGGACGTCCGCCAGGCCATGGCCTGGGCCCTCAAGACCGAACCCCCGGCTTCCAAGGCAGGACAGGCTCTGAGCATCATCGGTGAAAACATCGATCTGGCTACTGACAATGAAGGTCCTATCTGCCAGGACACCGGCCTCCCCACATTTGAAATCAAGACGCCGGTTGGCGTCAACCAGATCGAAATCCGCAAGCGGATTGAGGGAGCGGTGGCGGAAACGACGAAGCGCGGCAAGTTGCGCCCCAATTCAGTGGATTCGCTGACCGGCAAGAACTCCGGCACCAACTTGGGCCCCGGAACACCGGTCACCCATTTTGACCAGTGGGAGGAAGACGCTATCGAAGTGCGGCTGATCCTGAAAGGCGGAGGCTGCGAAAATAAAAACATTCAGTATTCCGTCCCCTGCAACCTCGATCACCTGGGCCGCGCCGACCGCGATCTGGAAGGCGTCCGCAAATGTCTACTTCATGCGGTGTGGCAAGCGCAGGGCCAGGGATGCGCGCCCGGAGCCATCGGCGTCTGCATCGGCAGCGACCGCGCCCACGGCTATCATTTGGCCAAGGGCCAACTCTTCCGCTCTCTAGATGACGTGAATCCCAACGCCACGCTCGCCAAGCTGGAGCAGGAGGTGATGGACGAGGCGAACAAGATCGGCGTAGGAACGATGGGCTTCGGAGGTAAAGCGTCACTGATTGGCTGCAAGATCACCGCAGCCAACCGCCTGCCCGCCAGCTTCTTCGTTTCCGTGGCCTATGACTGCTGGGCTTTCCGCCGCCTGGGGGTGATGATCGACCCAGAAAGCGGCGCCATCAAGAAATGGCTTTATCGCGATCCAGAACGGCCGGTGGAGCGGCTGATCAGCGAAAATTCCCGATTTCACCTCACCGGCCGCGAAGTGCGGCTGGAGCCACCCCTCACGGAAGGTCAAGTGCGCGCGCTCAAAGTGGGTGACGTGGTGCTGATTAATGGCCCGCTGGTGACAGGCCGCGACTCCCTGCACCACTACCTGCTTCATCACGAGCCGCCCACGGACTTGCGCGGCGCCATTCTTTACCACTGCGGCCCGGTGATGATGCAAGAAGGCGATCCTCCGCACCGGCGCTGGCGCGTCACCGCCGCCGGTCCCACCACCAGCATCCGTGAGGAGCCTTATGAGGCCGACGTCATCCGCAAATACGGACTGCGCGCCGTGATGGGCAAGGGCGGCATGGGCACAAAAACACTGGCAGCTCTGAAGGAATATGGAGCCGTCTATCTCCATGCCATCGGTGGCGCTGCCCAATACTACGCGCGCTGTCTGCCGCAAGTCACCAGCGTGGACTTGCTCGACGAACTCGGCGTCCCTGAAGCCATGTGGCATCTCACCGCCAAAGACTTCCCTGCCATTGTAACGATGGACGCGCACGGCAATTCTCTGCATGAGGACGTGTCGGCGGAAACCGGTGCGGAGCTTGAGAGAATCGGCGCCGGAGGAGGATAGTAGGTGGAGCGGCGCACCCCATTTGGGACCAGACTCCCAAGCGCTGCAGGGGCAGGCCTTGTGCCCGCCCGTGGGCGACCACAAGGGTCGCCACTACGAAATATCCCCTTATCTGAACAGTATTGGGGCTAGCGCGGCATCTCGGCGTCACGATCCATATTGCTACCATTCCTTGCCAAGCAAACCTCCTCAGCGAAACTTGCGTCAAAGGATGCTGAAACGGGTACGCCTCACATTCCTGCTAAAATGAAGGATGCGAGCTAGGAAAGTTGGGAAAGACATGGGATGCAAGGACTCAAGAATGGCTACGATTTGTCCTGGAATTCCTGGCCCGGCGCTCTTCATCTTTTTCTTCTCCGCTTCCTGTCTCATGCCCGCCGTTTATGCCCAGGCGGAACATGCCACCCGCCCTCAAAGCACGGATTCTTCCGACCCCATCGTCACCGTGCCTCTAACCCTTGAAAAGGGCACGGCGCTCGGCATCGCGCTGGACCATCGGGTGCCAATTCACGGCAAAGGCGAGCCGGTTGAGGGAGTTCTGCTTCAACCCGTCTATGCGTTTGACCGGGTGGTGGCGCCGGCCGGAAGCAAAGTGCTTGGTCACGTAGCAGAAGTGAAGAGCGCATCGAGGAAGCAACGCGCCCAGGCGATGCTGCAAGGCGATTTCACACCCTTGCGCACGGCCAAAGTGGAGTTTGACACGCTCGTGCTGAAGGATGGCCGCAAGATCCCAATCAGAACCGTCGTCTCGCCGGGCACGGCGCAGGTCGTCCATCTTGAAACCGCCAGCGCAGAACGGGTGAAGAAACAGAGCGCCGCCTCCAAAGCCATTCACTCCGCCAGGCAACAGGTCAAAGCCGAAGAGAAGCACGTGATGGCAGCGATCAAAGAACCCGGCCGCATGGCCCGGCTTAAAAAATTCCTGATTGCGCAGCTCCCTTACCATCCCCCTTACCTTCCGGAAGGTACTCGGTTTATCGCTGACTTGCAGACACCTGTCACCTTGAACCCGGCACAAATTTCTTCATCGGAGCTGAAATTGGTGGGAACCGTTCCCCCCGCGGGCAGCACGGTGGAGGCCAACCTGGTCACGGCCATCAGTTCGGCCACGGCACATCGCGGCACGCCCGTCGAGGCGGTCATCACTCGCCCTGTTTTCTCCAAGGATCACCAACTCATCATCCCGCAAGGGAGCAAACTGGAGGGAGTGGTGGTGAAGGCCAAGCCCGCGCAGCGTTTGCGTCTCCATCGCAACGGCGTACTCCGTTTTGCCTTCAACAAGATTCAGACACCACAAGGTGCGCCGCAAAACGTGGAGGGAAGTTTGGCCGGTGTGGTGGTGGACAAGAAGGAAAAGCTAAAGCTCGATTCGGAAGGCGGAGCACACTCCACTACCTCCAAGATGGATTACGCTGCACCCGCAATCGCCGTATTGATCGCCACCCAATCCGCGATGCCAGACCATGACGTTCGCCCGGGCCGCGTCTACACGGACACCAGCGGTCCGGCCGGCGGGCAAATTGTGGCTGGCGGTATCGGCTTCCGGCTCATCGGCGCTGTTCTGGCCCTCAGCGTCCGCTCCCAACCTGTGACCGCGGCCCTGGCTGCTTACGGCGCTGGACGGTCTGTCTACTCGCATCTGCTCACGCGCGGCCAAGACGTTGTCTTCCCAAAAGACACACCGATGGAAATCCGCTTTGGCCAGCACCGCTCCAATCCGCCCGGGGTTCTGGCCCAGTCCGCGTCGAAGAAGGGCGGCGTCTAAACCGGGGAGTCTTGCGCAGCGATTCGGTTGCTCCTGCTGCCGGCTGAGGCCGGCGCGGCGGGCGGCGATTGCAAGGCTTCCCACGGAGGAATCCATGAAGCGCCGTGATTTTATTCAGTCTGCCGGGTTAGGAGGGGCCGCCGCATTAGCCGGGGGCACGGAGATTGCAGCAAAGCCCGCACCACGGCCATCGTCTGCTGTTGCGGGTCCCCTGAAAATCACTCGCATCCGCTTCTACCATAACCCTCAGTCTCCGCCGAGCTTCAACCAATCGTTCAACATCGTGACAGTGGAAACCGATCAAGGCATCACCGGAATCGGCGAGGGAGGTTCGCCGGACACCGTGAAGCAATGTGGGGCGATGATTATTGGCGAAGACGCCTCGCGTATTGACCACCTCTGGCAGATGATGTTCCGGGGTTATTTTTATCCGGCAGGTCGCGAAAAGCTGGATGCGCTGGGTGCGATTGACTTAGCACTGTGGGATATCAAAGGCAAGGCACTGGGCGTTCCTGTCTATGCATTGCTCGGTGGACTTTCCCGCGATCATGTGGAGTGCTATTCCACCGCATTTCCGAATCACGGCACATTGGTCGAGTCCGCACGGGCGTGTATGGAAGCCGGCTTCCGGGCTTATCGCACGGCCACGGCCGACCCTCCTGCGGGTCAAGCCTTCAACTCGCATCGGATGGTGCGCAAAACTTATGAGAATTGCGTGCAAGTCCGGGAGGGCGTAGGGCCGGAGGGTGACTGGGCGCTCGATTACCACACCCGGCTTGACTTTCCGGATGCCGTGCGGCTCAGCACCTTAATTGAGGGCCTTGAGCCATACTTTGCCGAGGATCTGATCCGCTCCGAGAATCCTGAAGTCTACCGGCAGGTGCGCCAGAAGGTGAAATTGCCTATCGCTGTAGGAGAACAGTTTGGATCCAAGTGGGATTTGAATTGGCTGGTAGAACAGCAACTGATTGACTACGCGCGGGTGACGCTGCCCAATGTGGGGGGGATTACCGAGTACCTGAAGATTGCGGCCTTATGCGAAACGCACTACGTGGGTTTGATCCCACACTTCACTGGTCCGGTTTCCGAGGCCGCATTGGTTCATGCCTGCGGCGTATTTCCCGGCCCTGTCATGATGGAAATGCTAGGAGATGGAAGCCATCAGTTCGCACATTTACCCGAGTGTTACGACTTCCGCAACGGCAAAATGTGGCCAAACTCGAGGCCAGGACTGGGGATCACGCTGGATACAATCCGCCTGCGACTGGCCGCTGAAATCACGGAGAGAGTGCAGCCCACTCCGATGCTGCACCGGCCGGATGGATCGTACACAAATTGGTAGGGGCGACGGCAGGCTTCAATTGGCCGGGAGCATCGGTGAGCAGCAAGGTTTGCGCACGGGTTTCGGCTCCATCAGTTCGACACGGGTAAGGTTGGGGTCGTAGAGGTTGAGCTGCCATTTACCGTCCCGTCCAATTTGGGGCTTCCCCGGCGGATGGTAACCCCGGGCCAGAACCCCCTGGTAAGCAGCAGCCACGCTGGGCACGCCCAGCGCCAGATGGTGCATCACGCCAAGCTGCTTCGGGGATGGATTGTGAACGTTCAGCATGTACTCAAGCCAATCCGTCCCTTCGGGCACACGCATGTCCACCCAATCGGTGCGGGTGTCTGTCATCCCTCCGTACCACATTTCCTGAAAGCCAAGGATATCGCGATAAAAGCGGTCTGCTGCCGCGCGGTCATGGACCGTAATACCAACATGGATCATCCTTTTGGATAGTCGAGAGGCCGGCAGGAACTTGCCGAAGTTGCGGCTGTGCAGCGACCCCGGCATGTATTGGACGAACTCCACCGTGTGCCCGTCGGGATCTTTCACCTCAAAGCTCAGGTTGCCATCGAGCCCGGGTTTGATGGTTCCGGGAACCTTCTGGTTACGGCTGGCTAAGTAATCCCGGAGAGCGCGGGCATCCGTGGTTTCAAAAGCGATGTGTGAAAGACGGTCCTGAGTAGGACTCTTAAGACCGGGAAAAATCTCAATGTATTGATGGTCGTTGATCTTGAAATAGGTCAGCATCAGGCTGCCGTCGGGATTATTCAAAAAGAAGGGTTCGGCGAAGCCGAGAACCTTGCCGAAGAACAGGCGCGACGCCGCCACATCGTCCGTGTAGAGTCCAATGTGCGCGACGCCCACAATCGGCGGGCGGGAAGGTTTCAATTTCCGTGTTAGGCCCTGCCCGCTTGAAATATTTTTCGCAGCCTCGTGGGCAGAACCACCCGCAAAGGCCACCCCCAAGATCAAAACGATAAGGCAGCAATGCTTCGGTATCCTCATAACAAGGGATTGTGGTACTGGGCGGTTGCCTTGTCAAGTTCCACGGGCCGTGCGCTTGACCGCTCAAGCAACAGTAACCCCACCCCGGTAATGGGGCCTAGCCGGTGCCGTTGGTAGTGGGGCAGTTTGATTGCTGTAGCGGCGCTCTATGAGCACCGACCCAGAATCGTCAACGGTTTTCGGCGCTCATAGAGCGCCGCTACAGCGAATTGCCCCAATACCGAGCGGTTTGTGGTCC
This sequence comes from Terriglobia bacterium, assembly GCA_035531475.1. GTDB lineage: Bacteria > Acidobacteriota > Terriglobia > UBA7540 > UBA7540 > CALCEB01. Next base: position 12,171 of record DATKST010000149.1, on the reverse strand, counting down.
CGGTGTCCATCCCCGGCGCAACTGGCAGGCAGACTTGGTTAAAACTCCCTTTTCCAGAATGATTCTTTGAGGTTATTCTAGTTGTCCATGAATAACACATCTCTCTTGATGGAACCGTTCGACCGGGGAGCGGGCAACCGCTGGTTCCGGTGGATTCTCTGCGCCGTCTTATTGATCCTCTTTTTCGCCCCAAGCCAGGCCCTCGCCCGAAAGAAAAAAAGGGCGGGTGGCCCGCCGGCCAGTCTCTCCGGCCACGTCAATTACCTGGCACAGCAACTTTACGGCGTTCCCATCGACAGTGCTACCCCAATCACCAAGCAGATTCAAACACTCATCCTTAATCATCTTCAACAGTGGTTGGCCAGCGGAGCGGCGCAGGATGCTACATCCAACGAACCGCTGGATGTAAGAGTCCGGCAGCAAATTGAGAATGCGTTTTCCGAACTTCACTATCCGCTGGAGGGCAAGGCGGCAGTATTTATTCGGCCGTGGGACGGTGGGCAGTTGATTGGAGCGGGTTACACGCTCAGTTGGCCGGAATTCCGCTCTGTGAATGTGCTCGCCCTGTATGGGACCAAGCAGGGCAATGCCCGGCTATTGACGATAACGCATTTTGTTCCGCGCACGGACCTGCGCTATGCTTTCCTGCCCCCTGCAGCCAATGGCAGTCTCCGTTTCATGGTCTCCGGAGTGCGCTTGGGGAAGAGCCAGCCACGTCTGACGGCTATCCTTTACGCTTTTGACGGGGCCCAGCTCCATTCGCTCTGGGAAACTCACAACGCCTACAGTGGCACGCTCCTCGTGACCCCGGGCAAGGTGACCTTGCGCTACTTGATCGAAAGCGAATACGTGCAATACGAGGAACGGGGCCAGAAACCGCCTCGCCACGAGGCCGTTTACAAGGTCACACCCCAGGGTTTGACGTTGCTGGCCGATCATCAGATTCCCTTTTAGTCATGGCACAAGCGGCGTATAATCTCACCGGCCCTCAAGGGCTCGCAGAATCAGGGCCTGCCCTCCACCAAGGCGGGAACGGTGAAATAACCCCGGCAGGATGAGTCTTTTCGAGAGGTTCTTACTTGGCATGCGATGAGTGGCCGCCCACGATTTGGGTTTTGGGTTGTTTCCATCGCGCTGCAAAGCAAACTTCATCCCATTTGCCGCCGCCCCGCGCAATCTCCGGGCGGATTGGAGGTACACCATGGGTGGATTCCACAAATTGATTCTGTTCTTCACGCTCGCCGGGCTCGTGCTCGGCGGTTTTGCATGCGAAAAGTCATTCCACAACGAAAACGAACGGTATGTATTCGTCGCTTTCGACACTTCCATTCCTTATTGGCACGAGGCGCAGAATGGCTTCAATGACGCCGGCCGTGTGTTGGGGGTCAAGGTGAGCGAGGTGGGGCCCACCGCCTATTCTCCGCAGGACGAATTGGCTGCTTTCAAGCAAGCCGTGGCTTCAAATCCCTCGGGGATTCTGGTTTCGCCGTCGCTGGCCGGGATTTTTAATCCTGAGATCAATGAGGCCATCGCTAAAGGCATTCCGGTGATTTGCGCCGATTCGGATGCGCCAGATTCTCACCGGTTGATGTTCATTGGAACGGACAATTTCCGTGCCGGCCAGGAAAGCGCCAAGCACCTTGCGACGCTGCTGCACGGGCAAGGTGACATCGTCATCATCACCGTGCCCGGACAAACCAACCTGGGTGACCGGCTAAAGGGGGCTCAACAGGTCTTGCAGGGCTACCCCAAGATCAAAGTCCTGCAAACGCTCGATGACAAAGGTGATCCTACTGTAGCCAACGATGAGGTTTCGAATCTTTTGGAGCAGAAAAAAGAGAAGATTGATGGCTTCCTTTGCCTGGAAGCGGCGGGAGGACCGGGAGCTGCGGAGACCCTGCACCGGCTCAGCATGAAAGGAAAGGTCGTCATTGTGGCAATGGATAAAAGTCCGGAAACTCTCGATTGGATTTCCCGAGGATACGTTTCCGGCGCCATTGCACAAAAACCTTACACCATGGCCTTTTACGGCCTTCGTTTCCTGGACGATCTTCACCATAACGTGGTCCGCCAGTTCAAGAGCTGGAGGACGTCACCCGAATCGCCTCTGCCGTCATGGGTGGATACCGGCACGGCTTGGATTGACTCGTCCAACGTCAATTCTTTCATCGCCGCGCAACCCACACGCAATCCTATGTTGGAATAGTATCCAAGTGGCTGGCAGGGTCGCGTACTTCTAACCTGGATTGTTCCCGAAGTTCACTTGAAGAACCATCAGCGCGCGATTTTGATTGCGTCAGAGGACATCCATTTGGTAGTGACTCAGTTTGATGTTTTGTGACTTTGTTCCCCACCGTCATCCCCGCGAAGGCGGGGATCCAGGCACCCGACAATCCCTTTTCCTGCACGAGTTCGGAATGCCACTGCGCTATTCGGGGTGGATTCCCGCTTTCGCGGGAATGACGATGAAGGAACAAATTGAGTCATTACCATCCATTTGGCCGCCTTTACATTCTGCCTTCTGAGGAGAGCAGTGTGATGGGCCGACCGGGGCGCAGGACGAAAGATGGCCCAGGCTCGCACGGCATAGCTAAAACTGTCCCCGGACGATGGCTGAAAATATTTCTATGATTGATCCAGGCCAAAGGAGCACTTCCCGCGCGTTTTCCGGGGAGGAATGCAACCTGAGCAAGAGGGAATAGGGGCAGGAACGGGCGAGATTGCGTTGAACCTTTCAAAATAAAGGGAGATGCCTTCGGCATCTCCCTTCTTCCTTCCAATACTCCGGGGAGTGATGGGTACGGGTCAGGCCCCGGCCTTTGCCTGTGGAGCTTTTTTCCGCAGCTCAAGGTACTTATCAACCCACTGATCGGCTTCCTTCAAGTCCGATTCGCGTGCCGCGTTGTCAGTTTCGAGATCCGCCTTTTGCCGGTACATCAAGTTGAGGTAGGCCATGGCTTCCAAGTAGTCGGGCTTGAGCTGCAGGGCCTTCTCCAACGCATTCATCCCTTCGTCAACCAGGGTCGCGTTCTTTTCGGCCAAAGCCCGCCTCGCCTTTTCGGGAAGAGGCGGAAGCACGCCAGGATGGGTGGGATCCTTGGGTGTCATCAGGTTCAAGTCCCGCCGCGTTGCCGTCCAGTTCACATTGCAAGGAATATAATCGAGCACTCCGATCCAGTAGTAGGTCTCCGGATTGTTGGGATCGATTTTCAGCAACCGTTCTTGATATTCTTTGGCCATGTCAAATTTTTGCATTTCATAGTAGATCTGGCCGATATTTCCCAAGGCTGTCTTATTTTCAGGGTCGGCTTTCAGAACCTGCTCAAAAGAATCGATCGCCAACTGGCCCATCTTCAGGTTATCCGGGGATTGCCCGCCCGGAACGTATTGCTGCGAATAGGCTGTCGCCAAGTAGAGCTTGGCGTTGAGCAGGGTCGGGTCCAGGCTGACGGCCTCCTGAAAATGGTTGACGGCCTGAGGAAAATGCGCGTTGCGAAAGGCCATCACCCCTTTATTCAACTGGTCGCGGGCCTTAAGCCGGTTACACCCCACCGTCAGGCCGGCGCAAAGCACGATACCAGCAAACGGGGCGAGCCTGTTAAGTCTCATCCGCATACTCCTCCCTCGTACCCAGGCTGGGTTATTCGTTCTCTAACGCTTTGGTGATCAAGCCAATCTTGTCAATTTCCGCGCCGTGAGCGATGTCAATGACTTGGGCAACCACGGAGAACGGAAGACTGGGATCACCTTTCACGAAGATGACGCGATCGTTACGGGTCTTGAAAATATCCACCAGCCGCGCCCCTAAATCGCTGATGGCTACCGGAGTTTGGTTAATGCTGACCTGCCGGTTGGCATCCACAATTACTATAATTGTCCGGGCAAGCACCGACGGATCCGGCTTGGCATTCTTGTTGGGCTGCGGTACCAGGGCGCCAAGCCCGTTCGGGATCGTCGGCACGATGATCATGAAAACGATCAAAAGCACCAACAGAACGTCGATGAGCGGCGTGACGTTCATCTCACCCATCGTGCCGCCCTTATTTCCCACGGCCATTGCCATAGAAGTACCCTCCTTCGCCTTTGAAGTCAGACTGCGGCCCCGTAGTTACGAGGTTGGAGGTGGAAGCGTCTCGGGCATACCGGGCCGCCGTTCCACCTGCTGGGTTAAAAGCCCCAAGTCTTCCACACCCGCTGCCCGAACCGCGTCCACCACGTTCACCACATCGCCATATTTTGCGCGGGCGTCGCATTTCAGGTATACCGTTTTGCCCAGGCGGTTCGCAATCATATCCTTCACCTTGGTTGTGACCTTATCCAAGCTAATGGGGTTCTTTTTCAGGTAAATCTTGCCGTCACGGGTGATGGAGATCACTACGGCATCTTCCTTATCGGCGTCAGCCATCTTGATGGCGTTATTCGCCTTGGCCATGTCCACGGTGACGTCTTTTTGGAGCATCGGCGTAATGACCATGAAGACGATCAGCAGCACCAGCATCACATCCACCAGAGGAGTGACGTTAATATCAGAGACCGTGGAAGGGGCTTTCGCTTTGAAGGCCATTATTTCTTCCCCCGTCCAGACCGCTTAATGAAATAATCCACCAGCTCGGAAGAGGAGTTGTCCATCTCCACGTCAAACGCCTCCAGCTTGCCGGTAAAATAGTTGTAAGCCCAGACGGCCGGAATTGCCACGAAGAGTCCGAACGCCGTGGTCACCAGAGCTTCAGAAATACCGCCGGCCACGGCCGCGAGGCCCGTCGATTTCGCCGAGGAAATGCCCATGAACGCGTGAATGATGCCCAGCACGGTGCCGAACAGGCCCACGAAGGGGGCGGTAGACCCAATGGTGGCGAGGCCAGAGACTCCGCGCTTCAGCTCGGCGTGGACGATAGCGGCAGCCCGGTCGAGAGCCCGCCGGGAGGCGTCGATCTCCTCGCCGGAAATCTCCGAGGAAACCTGGTGAGCCTGGAATTCCTGCAGTCCGGCCGTAACGACTTTGGCAAGGTGGCTGCGCTTGTTCTGTTCGGCGATAGCAATGGCCTCATCGATCTTGCCTTCCCTCAAGGCGCCTGCCACTGCTGGAGCAAACATCCTTGACTGTTTGCGGGCGGCCGAGTACGCAATATAACGGTCAATCATGATGCCGATGGACCACGCCGACATGAAGACCAACACGATCACCACGAAACGGGCCGGCCAGCCCATCGAATGCCACATGCTCAAGGGATCGAAGCCCACCGCCTGTTCCTCTTGAAAGAACCAGAAACCTAACGTGATTAATTTTGCCCCTAACATGATATTTTCATATCCTCCTTATTAGGATTTCAAAGCTCCCTGGCTTATTCGGCCAGCGTAAAGTTCACATCAATTTCCGTTGCCACTTCCACCGCGTCACCGTTCAACAAGGTCGGTTGATACCGCCACCGCGAAACTGCATCGATTGCCGACTTCACCAGCAACGGGTGGCCGCTCATCACTTTGAGGTCCTTGATGGTGCCATCCTTGCTGATGAGAGCCTCCAGCCGCACCACTCCTTGAATTCGCGCCATCTTGGCAAGCTGCGGATACTCGGGTTTAGGTCCGAAAATCAGCTTGGCCGCTTCCACTTGTCCGCCCACGGTAATCCGGGAAGGAGCTTTGGCCTTCGGTGGCGGCGGTGGAGGGGGACCGCCCCCCAGCACGCCTGCCAGAACACCGCCCATGCTACCGCCCGGCACGCCGCCCGGCACGCCCCCGACCACGCCTGTCTGTGGCGCCTCCGGCTGGTCCTTCACCACCTTAATGGTTTTCGGAATAACCGTGGGCGCCTTCATGATGTCTGCCAGCGACACATGGCGAATGATCACTTTGGGCGCGGGCGGGGCCGGTGGCGGAGGTGGGGGCGGGGGCGGCGGCGCGGCCAGCGACGTCATGAGCTGCGCTTTGGGAAGACCTTGCGTGTAAATCAATGGGTACAGGACCATGCACCCGATGACGATCCCATCAATGATGTAAGCGATCGGCATGGTGGCGCGCTTCCAGTTTTTGGTCTTGTTCGCGGAGTAAGTCAAATAAAACAGGAAGCCCACGACGCTCAAGAGCAAGGTCAGGATAATCCAAATCACCGGATTAAATTGCAAGTGGCGGCAATCCGCAATGATGTAAGAAAGCATCAACGCCGTCAGCATCAATGGGATGCCGCCAAAAACCACGGACTGCACCACCAGCGCCCGCACCGTGTCCGGCGGTCCCAGAATAGTGGAGATGCCAAAATACCAGGCAAGGTAGCCGAGCACGCCCACTCCAATGGATACTATCCAGTGGGTGCCTGCCAATACCGGCGCCCGTTCCATGGATGAGTCGAGCAATGTATTGTCAAACATAGCTGCTCCTCCCTCGAAAAAGTCCGCGCGTTTGCTGGCGCGCGGTCCGGGCCAAGCTAACGGCGAGCGCCCGCGGGTTCACGAGCCGCGAGCCGGGGCCGTTCCGTCACCGTGCCACGGCCCGTCCGCTCTTGCCAGTAAAGCACCACGGGACTCGCAATCGCGAACGACGAATAAGTCCCGAAAATCACGCCGATGACCAACACCAGCGAAAAACCGTGAATCACTTCGCCGCCAAAAAGATAGAGTGACATGACCGCGAGAAAAGTAAGCCCGGAGGTCAGAATCGTCCGGCTCAGCGTCTGGTTGATGCTGCGGTTCACCAAATCTTTGAATGATTCCCGTTTACTTAGGTGTACATTCTCCCGAATCCGGTCAAATACCACGATGGTGTCATTCATTGAATAGCCCACCAAGGTCAGCAGCGCGGCGATGACCGTCAGTGATATTTCCTTGTTCAGAAGCGAAAAAATGCCAAGCGTAATGATGACGTCGTGAAAAGTGGCAATCACCGCCGCCAAGCCATAGACCAGCTCAAACCGAAACCAGATATAGAGCAGCATGGCCCCCAGCCCGGCCAGAGTCACATAAAGGGCCTCGTGGCGCAAGTCGGAACCCACCTTGGGCCCCACGATCTCCGTGTTAAAAACGACGTAACGGGAAAGATAGAAGCTGTTCTCCAAGGCGGAAATGACCTTCCTATTCACTCCTGGCACGGCTTGCAATTGAGAGAAATTTTCAATCAGTCCGCCGAGCGCCGGACTTTTACGGTAATCCACCATGGCCTTGGTTAAGTCGGTGTATTGCTTCTGAGCCGGGTCTGCCCCCTTGGCGGCCAAATTCAAGGGATCAGCCACGATCAATTGCTCTGCAACGGCCTGAGGGTTGGCGTTATTGAAGTCAATCTTGCCCACTGGGCCGGTTCCGTAAAGCCCCGACATGGCCTTGACGATGGCTTGCTTGCCGGCATCCAACTGATTGGCGGAAGCCGTCGTCATCAAGTCCAAGCCGATCAAAACCTCGTTCTTGCTGGCCAAGTCGTAGCGCTGAAGAGTGGCGTTCTTCAAGCCCTCCCGGGCAAGCTCACCGCGAATCGCGCCATAATTGGGAGGCTGAGCCAGCTTCACGTAAACCAGCGTTCCGCCCCGGAAGTCGATCCCATAAGCCAGACCACGATGGGCTAAGATCGAGATAATCCCAATAGCCGCGAGCGCCAAGGACACGCCGATAAAGTACCACTTTTTGCCCATCCAGTCATAATTTGGATTGTGAAAAAACTCCATGCAATCTAGCCTTCCCTGCCTAAGAGTGTTGACACCGGAGATTGCCCGGAAGTTCCCGCCTCCGGAATTAAATGCTCAATTGTTCGCCCTTTACATGATGCGTGAGATGGTAATCGAAAATCACCCGGGATACAAACACTGAAGTGAAAACATTTGCGATCAGACCAATGGTCAAGGTCACGGCAAAGCCCCGGATGGGTCCGGTGCCAAACGTGAAAAGGATCGCCGCTGAGACCACCGTGGTCACGTGCGTATCCAGGATGGTCCTGAACGCTTGCTGGAAACCGCCGGCCACGGCAGCCGGCACCGACTTGCCGAGCCTGATTTCTTCTCGGATCCGTTCAAACACCAGAACGTTTGAGTCCACGCCCATGCCCACCGTCAGGATGACGCCGGCAATGCCAGGCAGGGTGAGCACCGCGCCAAAGTAAGCCAGCGCCGCCACCAGGATCAGCAAGTTCAAAGTCAACGCGACATCGGCGTTAATCCCGGCTTCTTTGTAATAAATCAGCATAAAGCCAATCACCGCCACGAACCCGACAATGCAGGCAATCACCCCGTGGCGAATGGAGTCCGCGCCCAGCGAAGGGCCAATCGTCTCTTCCTGTAGGTACTTGATCGAAGCCGGCAATGCGCCGGAACGGAGGGTCAACCCCAGGTCAGAAGCCTGCTGCACGGTAAAACTACCGGTGATTTCACCCCGGTCGGAGATCTGGCCATGGATCACGGGGGCGCTCACCACATGTCCGTCCAGAACGATCGCCAGCTCCTTGCCGATGTTCCGTTGAGTAATCGGGCCGAATCGCGCCGCGCCGTCGCGGGTGAGAGTGAAGTTGATGTCGGGGCGTCCGTTTTCATCTTGCGAAGGTTCGGCGCCGCTCAAGTCGCGGCCGGTGACGGCAGCAATCGAGTTTACGATGTACCAAGCTTGGCCGCCGCCGTTATCATTGGTTCCGGGAAGCAGTTGGGTATTGGGCGGGAGCACGCCTCCATGAGCGGCCAGCGCCGCATCTTGGGTGGGATAGGGCCCGTCCACAACGATCTTCAATTCCAACATGGCGGTCTGCTGGATCACGTCCTTCACGTGAGAAGGGTCATTCACTCCCGGCAACTGCACCACCAGCTCATAATCCCCTTGCCCGTAATCCGCAACTTCCGGCTCGGTCACTCCCAACGCATTGATGCGGCGGTAGATAGTTTCCCGCGCCTGAGTGAAAGCTTCATTCTTAATATTCGTGGCTTCAGTCACCCTCATCGCCAGTTGGTGCGAGGTGGGGTCGCCGGGAACGGGTTCCAGCGTCCACCCGGAAAAGCCGTCGCGCACGATGGCATCCAATGCGCCCGACTGCTGTTGCGGCACACCCTTCATCAGGATGTGGGTCAAATCGGTCTTCTGGATGTCAGCGAACGGAATATTCTTGGTTTTCAGGTCGTCCCGCAAGCGCTCGAGCGCCAGGTCGGTGGAGACGTTCAGCGCGTCATCCACTTGAACCTGCAACACCAGGTGAGTTCCGCCCGCCAGATCCAAGCCCAGCTTGATACGGTTGGCAATGTTTTGACGAAGTTGTTGCACGTTGGAAGGAAATCCAACGATCCCGAAGACGCAGGAAAGAACTACAATCAGGATCACAATCGCGCGGTTGCGGATGCTGTTGCTCTTCATATCTTAATGGTATAGCCTTTCATCGATATTGCCCAGGCAAGTGGTGCGTGATGAGGTGCAAAAAACGGCGCGCTCCGCCTGATCGTTCCCAGAAAACGATCAGGCTGCCTTGCTCGCCATTTGTCACTAACTTTAAGGCTTCTTGCCCTTGGCTGCGGTTTCGGCCTTATCTGGCTCCTCCGTCCGCTTTCCGCCATTGTCGGAGGGCTCGGCTTGAAGTCCCGCAATGGAAGAACGCAGCACCTCCACTTTCACCTGGCTCGCCACCTGCAATTGCACCACACTGTCCCGGAAGCCTACAACGGTGCCCAGCAGTCCCCCGTTGGTCACCACTTTGTCGCCCGTCTTGAGCGCCGCCAGCATGGACTGTGTCTTTTGTCGGTTCTTCGATTGAGGCCGCAGGACCAGAAACCACCAAATCAGAATGATGGGGCCGAAAAGCAGAAGAAAGCCCGTAATTTGCCCGCTGCCGCCGGGATTGACGGCAGCTATATAAAGGGGGTGAATCAGAATACGTCCCATCTTGCTTTCAACCGTTCACTTGGATTTTGAAGTGATCCATCTTAACTCAGCAGAGGAAGAGTGCAGGTGATTAAAGCGTTCCTTCTCATCTCCGGTTTAACGCCGGTTTTGTGCCATCCAGATCAACTCCGCAGCCGCGCACTGGAAAGAAATTGCCCGTAGACTCCTGCGCGGATAGCCTGCCTGATTCTGCACATGGTGTCAAGGTAAAAGTACAAATTATGGTAACTGGCTAATGTCGCCGCCAGCATCTCCCCTGCCACGAAAAGATGGCGAATGTAACTCCTTGAATAGCGTCGGCATACAAAGCACCCGCAGGCCGGATCAAGCGGACCGGGATCGCGCGTATATCGGGCATTCCGAATAACGATCCGCCCTTCCGAAGTGAAGACGCATGCATTCCTGGCATTGCGGGTGGGCATGACACAATCAAACTGATCGATGCCGCGCGCCACTCCCTCCACCAGATCCTGGGGCGTTCCCACCCCCATCAAGTAGCGCGGCTGGTTGTCCGGCAAAAGCCCTGCCACGAATTCGGTCACGTCGTAAGTGGCGGACTTTGACTCGCCCACCGAAAGTCCTCCCAGAGCGTATCCCTCGAAACCGATTTCCTGGGACCGCCCGGCGCTCTCGCGGCGAAGCTCCGGGTCAATTCCACCCTGAACGATCCCATAGAGCGCCGGCATTCCCAGGCTGGGTTCGGGAACCATGATCCGGCGGTTTGCCAGAAAGTGGTCACGCGCCCGCCGTGCCCATTGTGCAGTCAGTTTCACGGCCCGCCGCGTGGCTTCGTGCGAGGCGGGATAGGGCACGCATTCGTCCAGAATCATCACAATGTCGGAGCCAAAAAAGAGCTGCGTTTCCACCGCTTTCTCCGGCGTAAAGAAATGCTTGGAGCCATCCAAGTGCGAGCGGAATTCGTAACCTTCTTCCGTCACCCGGCCCAATCCCTTCAGGCTCATCACCTGGAAGCCGCCGCTGTCCGTCAGGATGGCCCGGGGCCAGCTCATGAACTTGTGCAAGCCGCCCGCAGCGCGAATAGTCTCTAATCCGGGCCGTAAATAGAGATGATAGGTGTTGGAAAGGATAATCTTCGCCCCAAGCTGCTCAAGCTGCTCCTGAGTTAAGGACTTCACCGTCCCCGATGTGCCCACCGGCATGAAACACGGTGTCTCGATCGTGCCGTGCGGAGTGTGAAGCACCCCGGTCCGCGCCTTCGTCGCCGGATCACGAGCCGTAATCTCGAATTTGAAATCTTGGGACATACTCAAACCAGCCGTGGAACTCTCATCCAACGCCCGCCAAGCGCCTTTCACCGCTTTATTTCTCTTGGCGGCGGGATGCTCTATCCCCGACAAGTAGAACATCGGCACTTCACTGACCCTAACCAAATTCCGCATTTTGACACACTTTTGGGAATTTCACTCAAGCCGACAGTGGAACTGCCTTGCAACCCTAAGAAAATACACTCGGAAAGGTTGCCGTCTCACCTGTCTTGCCCGTTCGGTAGCGGCGCAGTTTGGCTTGTTGATAGGGGTAGGGAGAACCGATGAATTCGGTTCCCCCTCCCTCCGAACCGGACAGGCGGATTTCCCGCATCCGGCTCTCCAGTCGGTGGTTCACCTCGGAGAGGATTGACCGACTAAACTGGAGACCGTCGGAGAAACCGACTCCGTTCAGCCCAGGACGGGCAGCATCCTGGCATCCGCATGAGGCAGATCGTCAACATGCATCACGACCAGAGCGACAGTTCGGAGCCGGCGCCACTCGCTCGGCCTCTTTCGGTCGGTTTAGCCTCTCGGCACTCGCCCCGGAGATCGTTCTGCCGCACTCTCGTTCCGCATCCACCTTCCTGCGCTCCCTTCGCTCCAGGCCCGTTACGGCCCTTCGTCGCTACTATGGGCGCTCTGACTCCTGCTCGCTCCGACGCGGCAGTGCGCGGGTAATTTCCCGGCGACCACCCGACCGGCTCCTGCGCGAGCAGGTCTCCCTGATTCACGCCCTCGGCCTTCCCACCATTCCGTCTCCAACCACCTGCGGGTGCTCCGCCTCGCCAGGGCACGTTACCTATCGGCGGGTCGAACCAAGGGTGCATCCCTACGGGACTCCTCCCAACGGGAACTCGGGGCTTCGCCCTCCGCTAGCAGACTCGCCACACCACACCGGCCGAATCGAGTTCGTCATCCTACGGACTAGCCGTTCACCTCCTGCTGCTCTCCACCTCGCCTCGCAGCGACCCAGTTGCAGTCGGTTACAAGTTATCGTTGACTTGGACAGGACTTTCGCCTCTCTGACCAAATGCGCTCTCAGGCGCACTAGCGGCGGTCTCTGACCGCCG
>DATKST010000148.1:0-5376 GCA_035531475.1 Terriglobia bacterium | reverse complement strand
ATAATATATAAGACGGGCTGGCTTGTCAAGCCCCAAATACGAATGCGAATTTGCTCTGAAACGAAGGGGGGAAACAAGGCCTAGCGCGGCAAGGAGTTAAGCCCGTTCAAGAATCGTGGATGCGGAATCGCTGATCGCGCAGGGTGCGCGACATAAAAGTGAGGGTTAGGGCAGTTTTCAGTTGAGGTGGCTTAAAACCGTGCGTCGTAATACGCTAGGCATGGAGGTGCTCCATGCCTAGCGTATTACTCTCGCAACTGGAACAGCAACGCGCTCAGCTGCAACGCCAAATCGCCCAACTGGGGGACCTGCGAGCCGGTTCGATCACCCCCACGGGCGGACGGTGCGGGAATCCCCACTGCCACTGTCATCAGCCGAAGGATCGGGGCCATGGCCCCGATTACCGCCTCACTCGCAAGGTTGAGGGCAAGACCGTCACCGAAACCCTTGCCTCCCCGGCCGCCCTGCACAAAGCCCAACATGAGGTGAGCGAGTATCATCGCTTTCGCTCCCTCAGCCAAGCCCTGCTGGAGGTGAGCGAGAAGATCTGCGGCCGGTTGCCGAGGCCGCCACGCCGGAGGAAAAAAAACGGCCGAAGCCATGCAGAGCGAAGTCGCCCAGGAAGTAGACCGGCTTTTGCAGGTGGTCTCTAGCGGTCTGCGGAAGAGCGGACGATTGGACCTGGAGGCGGTGGAGATGGCCACCCGCAGCGCCATGCACCGTGCCGGGACGGTGGTTTTGGAAGAGCTGCTCCGCTGCCAGCCCCCCGCCCCTCCTCAAGTTTCTTGTGCCTGCGGACAGATGGCGCACTATCATGAACGCCGCCCCAAGCGCTTGCTGACCGCTCTGGGGCCGGTCCGATCGTCGCGGCCCTATTACCTTTGCCCCCACTGCCATCAAGGTCAGAGTCTCCGCGATCAGGAATTGGATGTGGTCGGCACGGAGTATTCCCCGGGGGTGCGGCGGATGATGGCGGTGGTGGGCAGCGACACGTCGTTTGAACAGGGGCGAGAGCAACTGCAATGGCGGGCGGGGTTGGAGGTCACCACGAAGGCCGTGGAAAGGCAGGCCGAGGCCATGGGCGCCGACATCGCCGCGGAGGAGCAGGCCGAGATGCAGCGGGCCGTACCGTTAGAGTTACCGGAGGTGAAAGGTGCGGAGATCCCGGTGCTCTACGTGGAGATGGACGGAACGGGAGTGCCGATGGTGGCTGCGGAGACGCAGGGACGGGCTGGCAAACTCGGCGAGCAGGCCCACACCCGCGAAGTGAAGCTGGGCTGCGTGTTCACGCCGACCACGGTGGATCAGAAGCGACGGCCGGTCCGGGATGAAGCCTCCACGACCTATACCGGGGGCATCGAAACGGCGGAAGCCTTCGGGCGGATTTCCCCCCTCCCTTGACCCTTGGAATCTGAGATAAGCGATTTATTTTCATGCTGGAAGGTTCAGGTAGGGGCGCTATGTTGTGCCCATGTAAGTACTTGACAATTGCCTTACCATTATTTATGATGTGCATGGAAGTCATACCATGTACATCGATACTGTCCCCAATCGCAACTCCCCGCCCGCCGTCCTCCTCCGCGAAAGTGTTCGCCAGGGATCTCGCATTCGCAAGCGCACCCTCGCCAATCTTTCCCACTGGACCCCGGCCCGCATCCAAGCCCTGCGCTGCGCCCTGCGCGGAGAGTTCGATCATCTCTCCCATCCTGACCCCCAACTCGGCGCCTGCTTCGGACTGCTCTTCGCCTTGAAACAGATTGCGGACCGGACCGCAATCACGGCCGCCCTGGGCAAGGGGAGGCTGGCCAAACTGGCTTTGTTCCTGGTCCTGGCCCGCGTCGCCCATCAGGGGTCGCGCCTGTCGGCGGTGCGTTGGGCCGAGGATCAGGCGGTGGCCGAAGTGCTGGGCCTGGGGAAGTTCGATGAGGACGATTTGTATGCCGCCCTCGATGATCTCTCGGCCCGCCAAGGGAAGATCGAAAAGGCCCTATATCGCCACTACCTCGATCATCGCGCCCAGCCGCCCCGATTGTTTCTCTACGACGTGACCAGCAGCTATCTGGAAGGGGAGCAGAACGAGTTGGGGGCTTACGGTTACAACCGGGACGGCAAGCGGGGCAAGTTCGAAATCGTCATCGGCCTGTTAGCCGACGAGCAAGGCGAGCCGCTGGCGGTGCGGGTATTCGAGGGGAACCGGAGCGATCCCACCACGGTGGTCGAACAGATCAAGATTTTGCAGGAGCAATTCGGGGTGAAAGAGCTGGTCTTCGTCGGGGACCGCGGCATGGTGAAGAGCGAGGGGAAGCAGGTGCTGAGCGCCCAACAGGTCCATGACAGCTACAGGGCGATCGAGAAGGTGGAGCGCGACTTTCGCACCCTGAAGACAGGGTTGCTGGAAGTGCGGCCGGTGTGGGTGAGGAAGGAGAGTCGCACGCGGGGGCACGTCTTCTGTTGTCTGCTGGCGCTGAAGCTGAGCCGCGAAATCGAACGGCGGCTACGGGCCACCTTCGGCACCACCGGAGCCGGCCCGCAAGCCATCACGCTGCCGGATGCGCTGACGGCCTTGACGCGCCTCTGCCTGCTGCATTACCAGGTCGATGAGAAAACCACGGTGACCCGTCTGCCCCGGCCCGATGCGCGGCAGGAGGCGATTCTGGCGGCGCTCGGAGTCCATCTCCCCAAAATGAAAATGTAGCCAGACGCTCGCGTCCCCCAACAACTTGCCAACTGCCGCGCCGAGAAATACTTACCACCTAATCCCTCACCTCCAGAGCGGGGAAGATCCGTCAGATAAGGGGATATCTCGTAGGGGCGACCCTTGTGGTAGCCCACGGGCGGGCACAAGGCCCGCCCCTACAGCGCGTGGGAATTAGGGTTCAATGGGATAGTTGGCTAAGTGAACAGCTTTGGGGCTAATGGATGGGTCTATAGCGGACGCCGTAAATCTTACGATTGCTCTTTGAGACTTGCCGCCGGCTCACAATCAGGGCCTGGACTTCGATGATCTGGGATCTTTTGTCGTAAGGGCATGCCACGAACACACCCTCGCCGGGATGGTAGTTCTTTTCCGTGCCAAAACAGATGCCGCTTTTTGACACATTCTCACTTCGAGTAATCTCCACGCCGCCAAAATAATCACGGATGCGTATGGGAAGCTGAAGGACAGCGCGCCGGTGACGCCGCCGCTCAGCGGGATCCGCGCCAGTGCCTGCAGCGGAGGCCGCGGTGGGATTGGGACTGTCCGGAATGACCTCCGGCGACAGCTCACTCGCCGCGTAACCCCAGGGGCCGGTTTCTCCGCATTTCTCGCAGTGGCGAGTAAGGATGCCGGAAGTTTCCAGAACGTCCACTTCCACCAGCGCCAAGGGCACCAGTTCAACGGCATTGCAGATGTGGCAGGCAAGAAGGGCTTTGGAATCGATCTCTTCGCTGGGGTTGGGCGGCGGGAAATGAATTCCCCAGACGTCAATCTTGGGATCCAAACATTCCAGCCCTATTTCCGAGAGATTTCCGTTGGGCACTACTACCGGACCCAAGACGCCGTACTCGCCTCCCCGGTCCGTCACCGGAACCACGGGTCCGGCCACGCGGAAGGTGGCCTGCCGGCGATTTGTGAGATTTTCCACGGTCACCACTTGTCCGCCGTGCAGTCCTTTGGCAATAAACATGCGGGCGCCATGGCGGTTCAAGCTGATGGTGTGGGCTTTGCAATCAAATGGCAAATCGTGCTCGTCATTGCCAGTGACGCGGAGTGGCACCGTCAACATCACCCGGTCGGATCGTCTGCGATCGGTCACCATAACAAGTACCCAGTCTTCGGCCGCTGTCAGTCGATTCTCTTATTGGCAAACGTTTGCTGCAGGCCGCTCCGAAACGCGGCGCAATCACATCCGGAGCCGCCATCAACCTTCCAGCACGGATGGGACGTGCGAAATCTTTGGTTCTTCGCCCGGATTTCCGCCGGCCTGAGCCGGCTCTTCAGCCATCCGGGGTTGGCCCCTTCGCAATGCGGAGGCTGCCTGCTGAAACCGGTCGTACAGTTCCAACGCGATTTCTTCAGATTCCCGCTGCACCCTTTCCATCATGCCCATTTGCATCTTCAGCGACCGGGCCTGTGCCGCTTCGAAGGCCGTCTCAGCGCGGGTTTCGACTTTCTCCAGACAGCGTTCGAGCCGTGTGGTGGCCTGGTCCATCCAATCCTTCAGCAAAAAGGCCGCCGCCCCAACTTGCTTATTGATCGCGTTATTGGCTTCGCGGATCGCCTCCTCCGACTGCGCACGGAACTGGCCGACCGCCGCATGCGTCAAGTCCTCGGCGTCTTTCTGCAGACGTTCCAGGACTGACTCTCGATGTTTGCCGATCGCTTCCTGATGCAGGGATTCCAACTCATCAAGCCCCCGGTTTTTCATGCTTTCCCAAGCCGACTTGATTTGACCGCGAAATTCGACGCTGAAGGCGTTCGCTTCCTCATTGAGCGAAGTCAGTGTGGATCGCATCATGGCCCGCACTTCCAGCTTGGCGGATTCAATGGTGGAGACCCGCACCGCGATCATTTCCTCCCGCAGCATTGACATGGTATCTTCGGCATACTTTCGGATCATCTCTGATGGCTTTTGCAGCAGCGAGTCCGCCGATTTCCAGCACTCCGCGACCTCATTCGCCAGGTGCTCGCGCAGAGACCGGATGCTGGACTCGACTTCGGCCACCGATTGGTGGCGGATTGTTTCCAAAACCTCGGCCCTTTGTGCCTCCAGAACCGGAGTCAGCCGGGCATGCGCTTCCGAAGTCAACCTCTCCAATGCGGCTTGCTGTGCCTGTGCTGTGGCAGCCTGCAGGCTCCGCTCGAAGCCGTCCAATCCGACCCTCACGGTTTCTTGAACGCGCTCTGCGGTCTGGCTCACTGCGGCGCTCTGGCGTGATTCGAGCTCCGGTTGCAATTGACCCACAATTTGCGCCGTCAAATTTTCCGAGGCCGTTTGCCGGGCTTGGTCAGCGGCTGCCTGTAGCTGAGAGTTGAACTCACGGAGCGAATGCTCCAGGGTCTGCTGGACACGTTGGCGGGTTTCGTCGAGCGTCTCCGATTGGCGGGCCTCAAGCTGGGGGACGAGTTTGGTGAGAATGCCGGCGCTCAGTTGTTCGGTGGCGGTTTCCTGCGCCTGGCCTGCGGAAAGCTGCAACTGCTGACGGAACTCGCCGAGCGCGGCCTCCAACGTCTGCTGAGTCTGCCCTCGGACATGCTGAAGGGTGTCAGTCTGGCAGAGTTCAAGTTCCGGCTTCAGAGCCGCAATGAATTCAGTTCGCAGGCCCTCCACCGCAACGCTTTCTGTCTGCGCCGCTGCGCTTTGCAATCGCTTCTCAAATTCCTCCAATGAGGAT
>DATKST010000147.1:0-3856 GCA_035531475.1 Terriglobia bacterium | reverse complement strand
ATAGACAACGCTGGGCACGGCAGCCAAGAGGTCAATGATGAATGCGAGCCAGTCGGACAGCCAGGCGGGAACAAGTTCGACGAGGAAAATCGCGGTGCCCAAGCCGAGTGGAATCGCAATGATCAGGGCGAGGAACGAGGTGACGAGTGTCCCGTACAAGAAAGGCAGCGCGCCAAAATGTTGCGCGATGGGGTCCCAGACACTGGTGACGAGGAAATTCCATCCGAATTGATGGCGGGCAAGACGGGAATTCAACCAAAGCTCGACAAGTAGGACGCCGACGAGGACGAAAATTCCGGCCCCGGCGAGCAGAGTTACGCTGTGCGCGGCAGAATCGCCGAGGTCAAAGCGCCTGAAGCGGCGGAAGGCTCCGGCGAGGCCATTGCCCGAAGATGCGGCGAAATCGGTGCTGGTCATGCTGTGTTCTCGCAAGTAACCGGGTCGCAAAACTCAGACATTGCCCTCCTTAGATCTCGCCGCAGTGATGCTACAACTCAACGCAAAGAAGGTAAAGACGCGGACGACCGGGCCTCTGGAAGACAAGAAGGGCATCCACATTTGTTCCGGGGAATGCCCTTTTGTCCAAGTTCTGCCGAGCTACTGCAGCGGCTGGCCAGCCGCAGTCATCTGGTTCAGCAACGTGCCGTCAAGCTGGACGACCGAATCGGGCAGCTTGGAATAGTCGAGCGAATCTGCCTGATCCTGTCCTGTGGTAATGATGAATTGCACAAAGGCTTTGAGAGCTTCACGAGTAGCCTTGTTGGCTCCGTCTTTGGGGATCAGTAGAAAAGTGAAGCCGCTGATGGGATAAGCGTCAGGCGCGGATGCGGGAGGATCGACGATTGGCGTCCTGACATCCTTCGCGAGCGCGTCGGTGAAGGCTGCGATGGCGGCTGTGGCGCCTGCCGATGTAGGCGTAACCCATTTCCCAGCCTTATTTTCGATCATAGCGACGGGAAGATGGTTGTTGGTCGCGTAGTTAAGCTCCGTGTAGCCGATCGAGCCTTCGCTTTGCTTGACGATGCCAGTGACGCCTTCACTTCCCTTTCCGCCCAGAGTACCGGGGGCAGGCCAGTTTACGGCAATTCCTTTGCCGACATTCTTGGCCCAAGTGGTGTTCACTGTGCTTAGGTATGTCGTGAAGATGTTGGTGGTTCCGCTGCCCTCGGAGCGATGGACAACGATGATTGTTTTATTGGGGAGCGTGACGCCAGGGTTGCTATGGGCAATTGCCGGGTCTCGCCAGTTTTTAATCGTGCCGAGATAGATGCCCGAAAGCGCAGCGGCCGTCAGCCGCAACGGCTGTTTTAGTTCCGGCAAGTTGTAGGTGATGCAGACGGGGCCCGCGCTTTCGGGGATTTGAATCATGGGCTGCATGGAAGCGAGTTGCTTGTCGTCGAGCGCGGCATCGCTGGCACCGAAGTCCACCAAGCCAGCTTTGACCTGCTGAATTCCGCCACCGCTGCCAATGGACTGGTAATTGATCTGCACGGTGGGGTGTGCAGTCTGAAATTGGTTGATCCACTGCGTCATGATGGGATATACGAAGGTACTGCCCGCGCCGGTGAGGCGGACGGCTTGGGATGCATTCCCGGAAGATTGGCCTGACTTCGAAGAGCAACCCGCCACGGCCAGAATGGCCAGGAATAGAGCGCAAAGGGATTGTTTCACGATTCGATTCTCCTTTTTCAAGAGCTTCTGAGTTATTGCCCGCATGTAAATTTCTTCTCTTTCATTATAGGGATTCGGGTCCCGGTAATTTGTTTCGCATTGAACAGTCATAACGATGTGCCATTTATGGCAAGTCGTAGCGCAAATCCACAAAGGCCATACCGAGGTGCGCGCTCTTCGCGTTTCCCGGAGTGCCCGTAATTGACCACGGATTTCGTGACAAGTAGGAGATCTGCGTGAGTAGCTTCAGGTCGCCATACTTCTTGTCTGACCACAGCGTCTGGTTCACACCGATGGTCCCTTCCTGGATGGTACGGTTCTGAGAACTACTGGAGCCCGGATAACCGTAACCAGTGAACGTCGGAGGCGGACCGGCCGTGACTTGATGAAAATCCCGGCCAAAGTAGACGCCGCCATAGTACGCGTAGAGCAGGCTCTTCTTGATTGTGTATTCGAAGCCTCCAACACCTGAGCCGGCGTGGAGCGGCGATGGGACGAAATTGCCAGCACCATTAACGTTTACCGTGAAATCGGGACCCATCTGGAAAATATATCGGCCGCCTCCATCACTCCAGAAGGTGTTCGCGATCAGATGGAAGTTCTTGAACAATTCGAGGTTCGCATTGATTGAGCCCCCGCCACCGGACTTGGTAACGTTTCCTAGGCCGGGCGTGTTCAAACGAAAGGCCCGGTAGATTCCGGCGATTTCGACGTGAAAGTTACGGCCACCGCCGTTGGGGTGCGTGTCGAAGGCCAACTTTGACTCTATGTCTGGCGCTTTGTTTGGCGTCTTCGAGTTCCCGCCAGCGTCATCCACCTGCGCGGTGTTGAATCCCGCTGGAAAAGTGACCAGCCCGCCCGTATATTGCTCGGGATCTTCAAGGGCGAAGCCCCAAGTTACATGGTCATTAGCGTGAAGAACCAGGCGAACGCCGGGTGTGCGCAGCCAGACCAGGCCATTCTGGTAGTTTGTGTCCATATCCTGAGAGTAGAAGATGTCGCCCGGCATGGGGGAAATACCAACACGATTGGGCGTCATCATGCTCCAAGACTGTCCCGCGAGAACTTCCCATTTGCCGCGGCGGACGTCGACCCAGTAGAGGCGCATGCGCATCGTGTTCGAGTGGCTGCCAATTTGGACGTTGGCGGCTGCGTTGCCGAGGAAATCCGCCTCCAGATAGCCTCTGACCTTGAAATCGCCTGGATTGGCGTCAACTCTGATTCCGACGCGCGAGTTCTGTGCGCTGAATCGCAGCTCGGAAAGTTGCCCGGCCGGTGACGATCCGTTGAACGGAATGCCGCCAAAGCTGGTACCGATCCCGCTGCCAACGTCAGTAGAACGATAAACTCCCGTAAAATCCATGAACCCCAGTGGAGTAAACTCGGCGCCGCCGATCTTGAAAAACAGCGGCGATTGGTCACTTTGGTCCGACTGGGCTGTGGGCTTAGCGTTTGGCGTCGCTGCCACGTAACCGGCGGCGGTTGTTTTTGCCGCCAAGGACGAACTTTCGTTACCAGCCGTTACCGTTTCTTTCTCCGTCGAGCTCGATTCCGCGACGCGTGTTACGGACGCGCTGGCAGAATTGGTGTCTGTCGTCGACGCAACAGGTATGGGAGAGGCCGACTTATCGCGGCTCCGCTCTTGGAGGGCGCTTATCTCTTTCTGCTGTTCGTCCAGGGCTTTGCGCTGTTCTGCTAGTGCTTGCTGCTGTGATTGAATCAAGTCCTGAAGCTTTTGAAGGTCCGTTGCCGGAGCAACGTCTTCTGGTTTTGCGGGCCGCGCCTTCTCAGTACCTTTGTTCGGAGCCGTTGCGGAGGATTCAGCCCCGACTTTAGCCGTTTTGGGAGCGTCCTTATCACCGCTGGCATTCGCAAACTTTGGTGCTGCGCACATGAGCGCCATTGCTGCAAAGCTAACTAGAATCCTTCTCATTCACTCCTCCTTGAGGATGTTTCCGCGTTTTTTACAAGAGATTGAATATCGGGAATCGGCCGGCGCCCGAGACGCGAACCGCGTAGGCACGGTCGTGAGCACTCAGCACCTGAATCGGCATAGGGGGGACGGTTGCCCGTCCTCCCCTGCCACACCACCGTACATGCGGGTCCGCATACGGCGGTTCAGTGAGTTGAGCCCTGACGGGCCGTGAGGTTCGAGTCGTCATTCGCCACGAGGGCTTCGCCGCTC
>DATKST010000146.1:0-7901 GCA_035531475.1 Terriglobia bacterium | reverse complement strand
CGACGTTCCGGCCCGCATGTTCGACGTAGGGGCGGGCCTTGTGCCCGCCCGAAGGTGCTCTCAACGAGGGGCGCGTCTGCCAACCGTGCCCCTGGGCAGACGCTACCAGTAGAATTTCAACGCAAACTGAATTTCCCTTTGGTCGTTCTGCAAATCCCGCGTGGAAGAAATTCTCCCAAAAGTGCTGGGTGATGTGTAATCTAACGCTCCCGGAGCGGCGGACACTCCGTTCCCACTGAATCCCGGGGACGCAAAATTGGGTGTGTTGGTGAGGTTGAAAATCTCTGCCCGGAATTCCAAGCGGGTGTTTTCGGTGGTTTGGAATTGCTTGAACAAAGAGAAATCGAGGCGATGGAATCCGGGTCCGAGGAGCTGGCTCGGTGCGCCTCCCAGTGGCGCGAAGCTCGTCTGGCCGATGGCAGTCACGGCCGACGGGGTGGTAAACGCCGCCGGGTTCATCCACTGATTCACGTTGTGTGGCCCGGCGTAGACGTTTTGTCCTGGCACCATGAGCGCATCACACCCAAAACCGGCAGAGGTTGCGTTAATGCAGGGAATGGTAAAGGGCATGCCATCCTGAAGAGTCAGAATCCAATTCGTCTGCCATCCCCCCAGCACATCGTCGACGGCGCCATGGCTGTCATGGAGGTACTTCTGGCCTTTACCGACAGGCAGTGCATACGTGCCGCTGACGTGCACTACGTTCGGGATGTTAAAGTCGCACAAGCCGTAATCGCCTTGAACTCCGAATCCGGGAAGCAGCGGGGCACGGTAGCCAGTGATTGCCGTTGAGTTGAGAACGTCGACGGCGTCGGTCCTGCACTTGGAGTAAGTGTAATCAGCGAGGACGTTGAGGCCCTGGCTGAAGCGCCTTTCATACGTCATCTGCAAGGAGTTGTAATAGCTATCGCCCGACATGGAAGTATACGTCCCGCCGTAGCCGAAGTCGGGATAGGGAGAGTAGCTCAGCGGATTCAACCCCGGTGGCAGAAATTGGCTGGGACTGTTGTAAGGAAGGTAGACGCCCAGGTGCCGCACCGTATTGCCAACGTATCCGAGCTGCAAGGTTTGATTCGGCGTCAGTTGGTACTGGAAAGTCAAGTTGTAACCTTGAGTGTAGGGGGTCTTCATGTGGGAATCCTCAGCCGTAAAAGTCACTCCCGCGGGTTCTGCGGCGGCTGAAGTGAGCGGCAGGATGGGCGTCAGACCATTTTCGATCGTCCCGATCGCTCCGTTGGAATAGGTCACCGGCTGGGCTGGAGTCAGCGCTGGATAAGAAAGGCTGTACTGGAATGGAAAGTCCGTGTAGGTTTCCACCACCGAGTTCTCAAAGCCGCCGTAAAAGATTCCGTAGCCGCCGCGCATCACCAACTTGGGCGTGAGCTGGTAGGCAAAGCCTACGCGGGGCGCAAAGTTATTAAGCTGCGAATAGCCGAGGCCGGGTTGGCTGGAGCAGACGATACTGATGTGGTCGGTTTTGGCGGCAGTGATGAAGTCCGGAGACAAGGGAGTCTTGCACCGGCCCTGCGTGAGCAGGAACTGGGCCGTGCCGCCCGAACCCGCCGGAATGAAATTGGATTGGGCGCCAAAATTCTCCACGATCTGGCCAAAGTATTCCCAGCGCAAACCCAGATTCAGCGTGAGTTTTGGGGTGGCTTTCCAATCGTCCTGGAAATAAAGTCCATAGTAGTTGCGGCCCATATCGGTGTTGGCATAATTCGAAGCCCCCACGGAGTCGGACCCGCCGACATTGTTGAAAGCTCCGGAAACCGTTCCGGCAATCGGTGTTAGCAGCAATTGGGCAAGGCCGGTATTGCCGCCGCTGGTATTTGGAACCTCCGTAAAGACACCCGCAAATGAGAATGAGCCGCGCCCCTCCGGGGGCTGAAGAATCGAAAACTTGAGGTGTTGAAATTCGATCCCAACCTTCAGCGTTTGATTGCCCTGGATTTTTGTGAGGTTGTCCGTAGCTTGAAGCGTTGAGTTATATTCCGCCGAGGGCAGAAATTCATTGCTCCCCAGCGTGTTCAGCCCCTCAAAAAATATGGAAGGCAGACCACCGTTCAAGGGGACCTGGGGGATGCCGCCAAAACCAAACTGTCCCGGAATGTTGGTGGTATTCGTGGCGAACGGTTGCAGGCGCGAAGTGCCGATGCGGCTGAATCCCAGTCGCGCTTCATTCACCATTGTTCCCGAGAAGGAATGGGTTTCGCTCAAGGCGGAGTTGATGGAAACTGCGGTCTGGTTGCCGTCCGAAAATGATCCGCCATCGGCGAAGTCCGGGAAGGGTCCGGGAAAAAACTGCGGCGCATCCGAAAAACTGAAGCGGGCAAAAGCCTGGTCCTTATCGCTGAAGTTTTGATCCACTCGCACGTCAAACTGGTTGATGGTGCTGCGGGAAACGGGGTCACTGGTGAAATTATCAATTAATCCGGGCGCCGTGGGAGCCGGGAACAAATTGAGCAGCTTGACGGCATTGGGATCGATGCGGCCGGAAGGAATAATATTGCCCGCAAAAGGCTCGCGCACAAAGCCAATCTGCGAGCCGGTAGGAGTCCCACTGGGGCAGGCCGCGGTGAGCCCGGAAACAGGGTCGGCAACTCCACAGGAGACCGCCCGTGTCGTCGAAGGGTCAAAAACCTGGCCGAGCGGCGTAGTCCGGCCCAACAAATCGGTGCGGTTCGCTCCAGGGCCTTGCTGGAAGGTGATGAGGTCCGACAAGTTCGTAAAATTGGAGTTGCGTTCGAGGGTGGTTGGAACGGTTTCTGTAAAGGGCGTTGCCTGGCGAATGCGTGTCCCTTCATAGTCCACGAAGAAGAAGGTTTTGTCTTTCTTGATGGGTCCGCCCAGGGTCGCGCCGAATTGATTTTGGCGGTATTGACCCTTGGCCTGGCCGCCGGAATTCTCAAAGAAGTTGGCTGCGTCAAACACGTCATTGCGCAAGAATTCCCAGGCATCGCCGTGGAAGCGGTTGGTCCCGGACTTCACAGTCGCATTCAACACGGCACCCGCCGACCGACCCAATTCGGCGCTGTAGTTCTCGGTTTGGACTTTGAACTCCTGGATGGCATCCACCGGCGGGCGGACAACATAAGCCGTGCCATTCAGGAAATCGACGAGGTCGGCGTTGTCATCAATGCCGTCCAACAGGTAGTTGTTCTGCGCCGGCTGCAAGCCGTTCGCCGCAAAGCTGCCGCTGGCCCCGAGACCTCGAGTGTCTTCTTGGTCCTGGGTAACACCGGCTGCCAGTTGCGCCAGGAAAGTGTAGTTCCGGCCGTTCAATGGAAGATTATTGATTTGGCGGGTGGTCACCACCTGGCCCACCGAGGCATTCTGCAACTGAAGCGCGGGAGGCGCCGCGTTCACTTCCACCGTTTGCGTCACCTGTCCGGGCGCCAGCGTGAAGTTGACCTGCACTTGCTGCTGGACTTGCACGGTTACGTGACGACGTTCAAGAGTCTGGAAGCCTTTGTACTGGCCTGTGACGGTGTAAGAACCGATCTTGATGGGCGTGAATGTGTAATTCCCGGACGAGTCCGAGGTAGCCGTTAAGGTCAAGCCCGTCTGCTCGCTGCTTAAGGTGATTTTGGCGCCGGGAATGACCGCTCCCGAAGGGTCTTTGACCGTCCCAAGTATCGCCCCCGTATCCACCTGGGCGAAGAGACAACCCGAGGGATGAAACAGGGCAAACCCTGCCGCCATCAAAAGAACCGTCAAAACACTCCGCAACGACTTGGGTCCGAATGGCCTCATAGAAAAACCTCCATGCCCCGCATCTTAACTCAAGATGCGCGCAAATTTCTCAAATTAAGTTTGACCCTTTTACCCGGAAGACGCAGCGGCGAAATGCCCTAAGTTACACGGTTTAGTAAAGCGCTTAATTTCACAAGAGTTCTAACACGTCGGAGTTTGCCTGTCAAGGAGAATCAGAAGCTCCCATCGTCTTTGGCCGGGACCCAGACTCTGATAGAATACAAAAAGGAATCTAAGCATTTTCCGGGACTTCGCCCGGATAATGGGGCGCTGTAGCGCCGCCGTCTCGGCGGCTCATTCCAAACGCCAGCGGGACGCTGGCGCTACGAAGCGCAAACATCGAAAACTCTTTTTTCATGTTCGGCGACAAGCGCCTATAGGCAGAATGTAAAATGGCAGCTCCAGGGTTTACCGAAAAATACGACGTGGTAGTGGTGGGCGCGGGACACGCCGGGTGCGAAGCGGCCATGGCCCCGGCGCGCATGGGGCTGAAGACTGCCCTTTACACCATGAATCTTGACCTGATCGCGCAGATGTCCTGCAATCCGGCAGTTGGGGGCATCGCCAAGGGGCACCTGGTGCGGGAAGTGGACGCCTTGGGCGGAATCATGGGGGAAGTGATTGACGCCGTGGGCATCCAGTTCCGGCTGCTCAACACCAGCCGTGGACCTGCCGTCTGGTCGCCGCGCGCCCAGGCGGATAAAAAGCTCTATCGCGTTCGCATGAAGCAAGTCCTGGAGTCGGAACCCAACCTGCGCATCAAGCAGGCGGAGGTGATCGACTTGGTTTTGGAGGATTTGCCGCCCGTTCCCGGTACAAACGCAAGCCGCCGCCGGGTGCTGGGTATTCGCCTGCGGGATGGCCGCACGGTGGAAGCCGGGGCGATAATCGTGACCACTGGAACGTTCCTAAATGGCCTTATTCATTGTGGCGAGCAAACTTATCCCGCCGGCCGTTCCGGTGAAGCTCCGGCGGTGATGCTGGGCGAGGCTCTGCGGCGGCTGGGATTTGAAACCGGACGGTTGAAGACTGGAACCCCGCCCAGACTGGACGCCCGCACCATCGACTTCTCGCAGTTTCAGGAGCAGCCCGGCGACCCGGTGCCCACTCCGTTCAGTTTCCGCACGCGCCAGATCACTCAGCCACAGACCGTGTGCTGGATTGCCTATACCACGGACGAAACGCGCCATGCGATCCAGCAAAATCTGACGCGCTCGCCTCTCTATTCCGGCCAGATTCAGAGCCGCGGGCCTCGCTACTGTCCCTCGATTGAAGACAAGATTGTTAAGTTTCCCGATAAGCCGCGCCATCAGCTTTTCCTCGAGCCGGAGGGCCTCGACACCCATGAAATTTACGTGAACGGCATGTCCACCTCCATGCCCATTGACGTGCAGTGGGCCATGGTGCGGTCGATTCCCGGCCTTGAGAACGCCGACATGATCCGCCCCGGCTACGCCATTGAATACGACATGGTGCAGCCGACGGAGCTCCATCCCTCGCTTGAGACCAAGAAGATTGAAAATCTGTTTCTGGCCGGCCAGATTAACGGCACCACGGGCTACGAAGAGGCAGCGTGCCAGGGCATCATGGCGGGAATCAATGCCGGCTTGCGCGTTCAGTGCCGCGAGCCGCTGACCATTGACCGCGCGCGCGGCTATACGGGAATTCTGATTGACGATCTGGTGAGCAAGGGCGCGGATGAGCCTTACCGCATGTTTACTTCCCGCGCCGAGTTCCGCCTGCACCTGCGCATTGACAATGCCGATGAGCGGCTTACGCCTCTCGGCCATCAGGCAGGAACCATCCGCGATAAGGATTACCAGGCTTTTCTTGAAAAGCGGCAGCGCATTTCGGAAGCTACAAAATTCCTGCTTGAATCGCGGCTGGAGCCGGGATCGCGGCTGGGTTCGACCCTTTACTCAAAGCTCGGCCTGTTCGCAGATGGACAATTCACGGGACCGTCTCCGCTTACCGGCGCGCAGCTTCTGAAGCGGCAGGAAGTCAGCATTGAAGACCTCACCGAATGGGTGAATGAGGCGTTGCGGGAGCGCGGCCTCGATCCCCTGGGAGGTTGGAGCGGGGAGGGCGGCGGCCAGAACCTGTTTGGGCGCGAGGAAGCCCGGCGCATTGAGACCGGCTTCAAGTACGAAGGTTATCTGGCGCAACAAGAGCGGCAAATCGAGCACATGAAGCGTTCGGAGACAAGGCGCATTCCGGACTGGTTCGATTACGCCAAGGTTTCCGGCCTGTCGAGGGAAGTGGTGGAAAAGTTGACCAAAGTGCGGCCCGTCACGCTGGGACAAGCCTCGCGCATTCCCGGCATCACGCCCGCCGCCGTTTCTTTGGTGAACATTTACATCGAGATTTTTCAGCGGCGCGCGGCGGAACAGGTTGCGGCTTCGTAGCGCCAGCGTCTCGCTGGCCTTGGAGTCTATCGTGGCAACGGAAAGTATAGTCTGGCGATTCTGAGTGCGAGGGCCGCGGGGTCGAGATCGGTACGATTGGCGAGGAAGACGATGGTCAGTCCGTCATCGGGGAAGCGTTCGATGACCGTGCGAAAGCCAATGCTCTCGCCGCTGTGCCACATGCGCCTGTGGCCACGATAGGGATTCAAGAACCAGCCAAATCCATACGAAACGGGTTCTCCATCCGGGCCTTTCGGCCCATATTTGGAATCTTCCGGCAAGACCACGGGTGTGATAGCTGGCCTCATTGCGGCTTCACTCAGTAAGGTGTGATGGCGGATGGCGTCATCCCATTTGATCAGGTCGTCCAGGGAAGAATAGATTCCACCGTCGCCGAGCGTTGCCGAGGTTGGGCTCTGATCAGTTTCCAGCCACACGCCCGCGTCTTGGGTGTAACCATAGGCGCGGTGCGTCACCCGGTTCTTCCCATATTCATAAGCAACCGTCGTCCGCATGTTCAGCGGCGCAAAAATGCGCTGGCGGAGGAAGTCAGCGAACGCCGTGCCGGACACTTTCTCGACGACCTTGGCCAGGACGCAGTAACCCGAATTGCTGTACTCCCAATGGGTGCCTGGAGGGAATTGGGTGGCCGTCTGCTGCTCCATCAGCG
Source organism: Terriglobia bacterium (assembly GCA_035531475.1). Lineage (GTDB taxonomy): Bacteria > Acidobacteriota > Terriglobia > UBA7540 > UBA7540 > CALCEB01. The sequence continues at coordinate 1,073 of DATKST010000146.1, read as the reverse complement.
CCAGCACGCCGGCGTCGCTGATCTGCGGAATCGCATCCCAGTATCTGCCGGCGTATTCTTTGTCCATCAAATCTTCGTAAGCGGCCAAGCCCGAGGTGTGATTGAGCAGGTTGCGGATGGTGATGGCTCTGCCGTAGGCGGGAAATTCCGGGAAAAACTCCGTGAGGCGGTCATCCAAATGCAGTTTGCCATCGCGCACCAAGAGCATGATGGCCAGGGCGGTGAACTGCTTGGTGCACGAGGCGAGGCGGAAATTGGTATGCGCATCGATGGGCTGGCCGGAGCGCAAGTCGCGCCTGCCGTATCCGCGCTCGAATGTTGTCCGGCCGTCCTTGCGCACCAGCACCGCGAGGCCGGGGTCCTGCTGGGAAATGAGGGGGGAGAATATCGCGTCGATTTGCCTGGAGGTGGGGCCTGCCCCGGCTCGGGCCTGCTTTGAGAGCGCCCACATGCAAGGCAGTAGCGCCAGGGCGGTCAGAAAGCGAAAGCCGCGGAGCCCGCCCGGCGTGAAATGGTTTGGTGAATGGACTGTGGATTCCATGAGCAGCTTGTTGGGAGATTGCCCAGCACCGCCATTCTGCTTCGCTGTGGGCGACGAAGGATCTCGGAAGTGGTCGATGATAAACAAAAGCAGATTCTTACCTGCTCTCAGGATGGCTGGCCACATGCGTTTTTCAATAACTCTTAGACCACCTGGCCGGTCTGCAGACCACCGGCTGCCTCAGAACACAACGCTCCATATCGGGCACTCTAAAATATTGCCGACGGGTATCGTCGCGCAATTTTAGAATGTTACTCGTTCTGGACGCGAGGTGCCAGGGAATACCCAGCGATTCCGCATCCATTAAGGGAAGTGCTGAAAAGTGGTTGTGGTGGCGTGCATTCGGCGCCGGGGCCAGATTCGCATGGGATTATTCGCGTCGCCAGGAGCTGCGGGGGTGGTGCTGAGGGAGGAAGAGTCCGCAAGCTGGCCTGATTCCCAGCCGCTGGGCGCAGGTGTTGGAAGATGAGCCCCGAGGCTCAGAAAAAATGCGCGAGGGAAAGTGAAGCAAGGGACCCGAAGCCGGTCATGG
>DATKST010000145.1:0-3456 GCA_035531475.1 Terriglobia bacterium | reverse complement strand
GGGTGGAAGGAGCCTGCATCCAAGCTTGCAACTGAGATTTTTGCGTCGAATCGAGCATAATCTTCGGGGCGACTCTTGACATGCCCCGATTGTAACGTCAAATTGATATATTACAAAGAACTATTTGTACGATGTACTAGCGCCAATTCTGTTCACTTAAGGTCCATTCGAGAATGATGCACACTAGGGAAGCAGAGCCCCTCACCTACCGTTGCGCGGTTCCCCCTCTCCCCGCTTGCGGGGAGAGGGCCGGGGTGAGGGGCCAGGCGACGCCTCTGACATCAACAGCATGAGACTCGCCTTAACTGAACACTATTCGGGCTGGCGCAGCGCGGCGGCGGCGCAACCAGAAGCCATGACGGTCTCCGGCACGATGGGTGTGAGGAGCGTCATACGGAGGGGCGTCATGGAGCGCCTTTTGAAGCAGCCCAGCGCCCGCGCGGCAGTCGCTGTAACTGGACCTCTGCGCTATTGAATTCCGTGCCCGGGTAAGGCGGCGGGCCCAAGGCAAAGCGAAGGGACAGGCGCGATGGATTCATCAAAGAGGGCTTTCCTTCAAGCCGCAGGAGTCTTGATCGCCGAATCCGTGCTCGGCTCGAAACTGAGCGGGGGTGAGCGAAGCGGGGGCCCCCAGCCGAAGGTCATCCTCATCATCCCCGGAGGCATCCGGCACGCCGAGTCTTTTTCACCCGAAGGCGTTGTAAATATTCCCCACCTTTCGCGTGAGCTGTTGCCCCAGGCGGTCTTTTATCCTCAGGTCAGGAATCTGGGTGTCACGGCGCACTTCAATTCCATCTCCAGCATCCTCACCGGCCAGTGGCAACACGTGGATGATTGGGGCAAGCTTCCTCCCGCAACGCCCACGCTGTTCGAATATTTCCGCAAGCAGACCGGAGCGGCACAGAGTGAGACCTGGGTGGTGGCCAGCAATAAAGCCCTCACGAACCTCATTGGCTGGAGTTCCGACTCCGCCTTTGGCCCGGGTTATGGCGCCAACGTGGTGTTTCCCAAGCAACTGCTGATTGCTGCTGTGGAAAACGCCATATGGCAAGGCAAAACGAACACCATGGCGGACCGCAACAAAGCCCAGACTGAAATCGAATCCATGCTCGAAGGAAGCAACTACGAAGGTTTGGGCTGGACGGTGTTCGACGCGGCCAACCAGCTCACGCCTGAGACCCGCGCCACGATTCAGGCGGCCATTCGCAAATTTATAAGCAGCGGCGTGCCCACCACCGGCGATGAGCTCACCTACTTTATTGCCGTGGAGGTGATGCGAAAATTCGCTCCCACTCTGCTGGTGGTCAATTTTTCCGATGTCGAAGTGGCTCACTTCGGCTCCTACGCGCTTCACCTGGCCGGCATTCAAATGATGGATCGCCTGGTTCAGCAGCTCTGGCAGGAGGCACAGACAAACGGCGAATATCGCGGGCGCACCTCCATGTTTATTCTTCCTGAATTTGGACGCGACCCGGACGGCTCTTCGACCAACGGCTTCTTCAACCACCGCTCCAATAGCGGCTCCTGCCGCACCACTTGGATGATGTGCCTGGGCGCCGCGGTTGAGAGGCCACAGATTGTGGAAAGGCCCATTCACCACGTGGATTTGCTTCCCGTCCTCTCTCGCCTGCTGGCTTTCTACGTGCCCACGGCGCCGGGAGAAATGCTGCCAGAGTTGAAAACGTAGCCGCGGGGTGAAGAACGCCTATCGCGTCTCATCGCGGGCGCGCCGGATGAACCCGCGACGCTGGGGAGCGAAGGCAATCAATGCGATCTCCCTCTGTTCTCTCTGCGCGCCGGAGTGAATCTCGCGGGGAGCCGCCGGGACCACCTTATGTCCACGCAACGCCAACCTCAATTTCCAGGGCCGCTTCAGGATGTGCTGGATCATGGCCTTCTCAAGCGGCTCCCCATCACCTTTCTGCCCTCCACCAACCAACAATTGGCGGGTTGGAGCACCCTCTTCCCCTACGAGCAGCACAACCTGCTGCGCACGCTGACCTACCTGGGAAGCCTTGATGCCGGCAGCTTCAATGCGCTCTTCCAGCGCATCCGGGAGCTGGAAACGCTGATGCAGGTTGGCAACTGGCCTTTCTCCACCCAAACCCTCACCCTGCAGGATGCTTCTTTGCTCGCCCGCTCGCCGTACTATTTGCAGTGGCGGCAAGAAGTGAATCGCGTTTTTGAACGGATCGACGGCGAATCAAGAAAAATGGACCGGACCATGCAAGAACGGCAGCCCAACCGCCTGGTGTTGATCATCCTGCCGCCAAACCTGCCCGTAGACCGGGCAAGCGCTTGGAAACCCTGGCGCGGTGAGGGCAGAGAATTGGCGCTCGATTTGAGCGGCATTAACTCCGCGAGGCCATTTCGCGAAGTCTTCTTTAATCTTGGTAATGGCAAAGACCCCACTACGAACTTCCTGCAGACCGTGGCGAAACGGCCCGGCCACTTGGCCAGCGATTTGTGGGTTGTGGATGCGGAACGGATGCTGGCTCCGGTGCTTGCCACGAGCGTTGCGCCTGCTTCACCCGATTCCGTGGCCATCTGCTTGAGCTTCGCCCGTCTGAAAGCCTTCCGCCAGGCATTTCTCCAACGCCTCAACTCCATGCGCAAGGATCTTTCCGACGCGGATAAGATTTACGCCTTACTGCGCAAGACCAACGTTTCCCCCTGGTGCCCGCCGGGCGTGGCTCAAGATCCAACGGTGGTGGAGTTCCTGCGCTCGCTCTTTCTCAGTGGCAACGGCGCCCTGATTTTTGGCAACTCGTTCGTGGAGTGGACCGCCACGGAGGCCTTCCGGCGCGCCCGTCCCCAGGTGCTGGTGGCGGCCATGGGTACCCGCCAGAAGCCGAAGCCCTTCACCAGCGTTGCGGTTTTTGAAAATCAAGAAGTTGCCAGTCCGCTGCCCAGCGTTCCAGACCTGCCCGGCAGCGCCTTGGATGCCTCCATGCTTGCCCGCTACGTGTGGTTGGGTGCATCGCGCTATGCCGAGTATGACCGGGCGCTGTGTCTCTGTTTGCACGAAAATCTGCCTGTGGCTTATGCCGTGGGTCCGCGCCAACTCCCCTTGTGGAACGAGCCGCAACCGATTAAGCCGGAGCGGCTCCAGGCTCACCTCAACTCCTGGGTCGCTGGGTGAGTCGATAGCATCAAACCTTCAGCCTTGAAGAGGCAAATCTGGCTTGCTTCAATTCCGGCAAAAGCCGCAGACTTTATGGAAAACGAAGGTCGGCGCGTCCCGGCTGGATGTAACGCCGGCATCCCTTCGCTGTGCTCAGGGCAGGCTCTGCCGGCAAATGGCGCCGGCGCCACGCTAGTGTCCTGTCACACCTAATTCTTGACAATGTAGGGTAAGGCGGCAGCTTCGCAGCCGCACTCCAAGGCGCCTGCGGCGCTGCCGTGAACTTGCGGGCGAAGCCCGCCGTGGACTGCGGTAGCGGCAGCTACCGCCTT
>DATKST010000144.1:0-14601 GCA_035531475.1 Terriglobia bacterium | reverse complement strand
GCGTGTCTCCAGGTGGGCCGTCTTCGAGGTGCGGAAAGCTTGCTCCACTTCGGCTAAGTCCTTGTAGCGATCATGCACCACCTGCTGGGAAGCGGCGCTTTCCGGAAGATCGGTCTTGATGACATAACAGCCGCCCCGCCGCGAGACCTCCTCGCGGGCCGGTGGATGGACCGTCAGCTTTACGCTCCGCCCTTCCGCCTCGACCTGGAGCCAAGCCTCGATTTTCAGTTGCGCGATCTTGGCGCGCACGACCTTCTCCGCCGTCGCCACCTGGGCCCGAGGATGCTGGCGCAGGTAATCGTTACGCTCCGCAGCCAGTCGCTCCACCCGCGCCTGTTTGTCCGCGCGCGAGGCCGCCAGTTGTTCGGCCCGCAGAGGGTTCCGCCGCAGGACATAACGCACCCCTTCGTGTTCCACCTCGCAGATCGTGGAGGCGAACAACTCCATCTGCAGGACCCCAGCCTTGAGCAACATCTCGATTTGCGGCTTGGTGATGGCGGTGATGTAGTGGAAGCCCGCGCGCGCCAGATCTTCCACTTCGCCGCTCTTGATCATGCCCCGGTCGCCCACCAAGGTGACGCGTTGACAACCGAAGCGCTCGCTGGCCTTCTTCACTTGGGCGGAAAAGGTCTTCGTGTCGCGCGGGTTGCCCCGGAACACTTCGGTCGAAACCGGCATCCCTTGCGGGTCGCACAGCAGGCCGATGACAATCTGCTTCTTGCCCTTCTTGCCGTCCCGGTTGTAGCCGTAGGCCCCATAGGCATTCTTTTCACCTTCCAGGTAACTGCTGGTCACGTCGTAGAGAAACAATGCGGGTTTTTGCCGGCTGGCTCGGGCCGCGAACAAGCGGTCCTCGATGCGCGGCTGGTGCGCGCTCAGCCAGGTGAGATTGGCGTAGAGGTCATTCTCGTCAAAGCCCCGCCGCCGGCCCAACACGTCGCCGGCGGCATGGACGCTCGCCAGCCGGACGGCGGACAAGCGCGAGCCTTGATCGATCAGCCGCGCTATCACCTGCCACAGCACCAGTTGGCCGGAAAAATCGGCGCCCAGGGCTTTCGCGACCCCAGCCGCTGGGCCACTTGATAAACGGTCCAGACGGCGCCGACCGAGAGCCCCTGGGCGAGTTGGATGGGGTCGACAGACGCCAGCACCGTCAGATCGCCCTTAAACCGGAGGGCGAGTTCGATGGCGGCAATCTCCTGCGGATCGCAGTGGGTGAGGTTAGCGATGTTGCGTTTGCGGACATGGGGGCCGTCGCGGTAGGACTGGCGGAGGTAAATGGAGAGGTAGGTTTTGCCGTTGGAGGAGGGCCAGGAGGCACGGGAGATTTACATGACCATCATATATAAGGCCACAAATTGCACATTGCAGGGACAAAATGCAGATATTTGGACAAATTAGCATGTCCACACATTGGAGGCCAAAAACACACCTGCCGCCATAAAGATTCAGGGGTTATCTCAAAAGATCAGAGGTGAACATCCGTTGCAATGGATCGGACGGGAAAGCACCGACCATCCTTAAGACCGGGGGCATTGGGCGAATTACCTGCAATGCGCATTTTGAAGCACGACGGCGGCCTGGGATTGTAAGTTGGGACGATCAGAAAGGGCCAGAGGCGGTAGTGGGTCAACCGGATGAAGGCGCGGTCACAAGCCGCGACGTGGCGGGAGGACGCACCACACTCCATCACTCCAACTGACCCACTACCCTCCAGCGGCTACCGGACTGTGAAGGATCACTCCGGCTTGTGTTATCCCCCCTCCCCTGGCCAAACTGGGAACATCATTCCCACGGCGATTCTGTCCAGCCAGTGTGACGGGGCCCGGGACAGTGCCTTACTGCCAAGATTAGTTTCGAAATACCCAACGCAAATTGCTCCTCCCGAAAGTACCCGTGATCCTACGGGCTTTTCTAAAGGGCCGTCAATAAGTTCCGGATGAGTTTTTGATGCGCGTCAAATGAGCAGGTATTTAATTGATAACACAGGTGGTTGACTAAACCGATGAGTTGGGATAAGGTCTGCGTAAGCTGCTTTACCATTGGAGGAAATATTGATATCAAACTGGCATCAAAGGGGGCCGTTGTGGAGGCTGGCACGAGTAGCAATTTTGTGATCCGCTTTGGGGTCTTTGAACTTGATGTGAAGAACCGCGAACTTCGGCGCAAGGGCGTTTTGCTTGATCTGCCGCCCCAAGCCTTCCGCGTCCTCACCTTATTGGCCTGCCGTCCGAACCAATTGGTGACTCGCGAAGAAATCCAGAGTGAGCTCTGGCCCAAGGAGCAGTTTGCCGACCTCGATGGCCGTTTGAACTTTGAAATCAAGCGTGTCAGAGAAGGACTGGGGGACAGTGCGGAGAATTCCCACTATATTGAGACCGTAAGGAAGAGCGGATATAAATTTATTGGTCCTGTCGAACGGATGGATAACCAAGCGGTTGCCTCCGGGAGCAACCCGCCTGCCGTCGGACCTTTTGGCAACACCATTGCGCACCCCCCGCCAGCAATCGAGCCGCAAGCTGGCCGGCCGCCGGTCGATGAAAGCTTGCTGAGCAGAGTTTCCAAGTCTTGGCCTGCCGTTGCCGGGCTGCTCGCGGTGGCCGCAGCCAGTTTGACCGCATTAGTTTGGTCAGCACACAGCGGAAAGGCCCCGGTCATTTATTCGGTCTCGCCCATTCTGCCCCAAGCGGCGCAAACCATCGTCATCGAGGGCCGGGGCTTTGGAACTTACACCGATTTCACGGCCTTGGACACGCCCTTCCTCGCCATCCGGGATCAGAGTTTCCACTGGGCGGCCGGAAGGATCGTTCCGGAGAATCCTGATGACGTCACGCTGACAGTGACCCGTTGGACTGACTCGGAAATCATTGTCGCCGGCTTTGGCGGCGACTACGGCGACGCTACGTGGGAGCTGCATCCGGCAGACAAAATTGAAGTGACAATTTGGAATCCCGAAACCGGAGCTGGGCCCGCCACCTACACCCTGGATGTTACCACTGCGACTCTTGGGAAGTAGGACTCGATCAGCGGCTGAACCTTGTCTGAGTAGCATTACTTTGTCAGGTTAAAACACAGACCGTCAGGGCATGGCTTCAGCCATGCCACATCCGAACGTAAGGAATAGCGGCTTTAGCCGCTGAGCGCTTCAGGAGCTAAGATCCGAAGCCTGGGATCACCGCCAACGGCATGGCTGAAGCCATGCCCTGACGGTACCCTCAACCGGCTTAAGCCAGTAACGGTAGCCCACCCTCCAAATTCCAGATTCAGCGAACCTGTTCGTGTTTGTAGCCGTTGGCGATCAGCGCCGCCAGCAGTTGATTCACCTGCTCGGGGCCGCGCGTTTCAAAGGTCACGTCAATCACCGTTTCGCCCAGGTTCACACCGTAATAAGCGCGGTCGAAGAGCAACTCCACAATATTGGCTCGATGTTCCGCGATAATGCGAGTCAATTCATGCAGCGCGCCCGGACGGTCCAGCAGATGGATGCGCAGGCGCACCATGCGGCCATCCTTCACCAAGCCGCGCTCAATGATCCGCGCCAGCAGCGTAACGTCAATATTGCCCCCGCCCACCAGAACCGCCGTGCGTTGGCCGCGAAACTGCGTCTTGTGCTGCAGCAGCGCCGCCAGCGCCGTTGCGCCCGCGCCTTCCGCCAATGTCTTTTCGCGTTCCAGCAGCACCAGGATGGCGCTGGCAATGTCCTCCTCTTCCACGGTCACCATCTCATCCACGTAATGCTCAACCAGCGGCAGCGTCAGGTCTCCGGCGCGGCGGACAGCAATGCCATCGGCCACGGTGATGGCGGGGTCAATGGTCACGGGCTGATGTTGGGCGAGCGCCGCGGCCATCGAAGGCAGGCGGGCCGTCTGCACGCCGATCACGCGCACCTCCGGCCTTCGTTCCTTAATGGCACAGGCGACTCCTCCGATCAAGCCGCCCCCACCCACCGGCACCACAACGGCTTCCAGTCCGGGAACCTGCTCCAGCAGTTCCAGGCCGATGGTTCCTTGCCCGGCAATCACCGCCGGGTCGTCAAATGGATGAATAAAGGTGTAACCATGCTTTTCGCGTAGGCGAAGCGCATGGTCACAGGCCTCGTCATAATTCGCGCCATGAAGCACGACATGGCCTCCATAGTTCCGCGTTGCCACCACCTTGACCAGCGGCGTGGCCAGCGGCATGACAATGTGCGCCGCGATGCCCCGTTTGGCGGCATGATAAGCGACGGCCTGGGCGTGATTTCCAGCGCTGGCGGCGATCACGCCCCGGCTCACTTCGTCCTCACCAAGCGTCAGGATCTTGTTCAGGGCGCCACGCTCTTTGAAGGCGCCCGTCATCTGTAGGTTTTCGAGCTTCAGAAAGATTTTCTGGCCGGTGAGCTCCGACAGAGTTTGTGAGTGCGGGCACGGTGTCAGATAGATCGACCCGGAGACGCGACTCCGGGCCTGTTCGATATCTGGCAGCGAGATGCTGGCGGACGTGGATGAAAGACTCATGCTTCCCCTTGTGAGCTGATGTGAGATTCGGGCCAGACCGCTGTCAGCAGCCCATATCAGTCAGGCGCCCGGTGAACTCAGCCAGCATAAAGGGATAGCCTGATGATGTCCAAATGAATTGTTTGGCCAGCGCCTGGCCGAAGCACTGAACCCGTTTTCGGCCTGGGGCCGGATGGCGCAGACCCTGCCGGCCTGCGATCCGCATTCCCTGGGGGGTGAACATGGAAGATTGTGGTCTCTTGCCCTCTTTGCTCTGCCGTCCGGCGCAGGCCTTCTGAGGTCTGCGATCCATCCCTGTTTGACGATGGCGTGATTCCGCCCCCAGCCATTGCGTGCGTAACCTGGGGCGGCCGCGTCGAGACGCGCAGACCTGAGAAGGTCTGCGCCAGCCAAGACAGCCGGCTCCCTAAACAATATTCCAGCGCTTGACGTATTACGTAACGCGTAGTATCCTTTAGGTGTGATCCGGAGCTTTCGCTCGAAGGAGACGGAGAAGCTTTTTCATTACTGTCACAGCCAGCCGTTCCGGGCCTTTGAGCGGGTCGCGTTGCGCAAACTGCTCCAGCTTCACGCCGCCACAGAGTTGGAGGTTTTGGCTTCCCCGCCTGGTAATCATCTGGAGGCGCTGCGGGGCGACCGGAAGGGACAGCATTCCATTCAAATCAATGACCCATGGGGGATCTGCTGCGTTTGGCGTGCCGGTCATGCCGATGAAGTGGAGATTGTTGATTCCCACTGAGGAGAAGTAACCATGCGCAAGCCGGAAACTCTCATTCCCGCTGTTCATCCCGGTGAGATCCTCCGCGAGGATTTCATGAAGCCGCTCGGCCTCACCATCAACAGGCTGGCGCTCGACCTCCACGTGCCGGCCACCCGTATCGGTGAAATTGTCCACGAACGCCGCCGCATTACTGCTGATACCGCTCTGCGTCTGGCGCGTTACTTAAAGACCAATCCGGAGTTCTGGCTGAACCTGCAAAATTTCTTTGACCTCGAAATTGAAAGGCGCTCCGGCGCCGCAGTTGAAATTGAGCGCCACGTGCATCCCGCGGCTGTGCGGGTTTCCTAATCCATCTTCGTCCACAAGCCGTGGACCTTCACAACAGGTCGGCGCTACCTGTTTCGGGCGCATGAGGCTATGATCATCGGATTACCAAAACAAGTACATCCTCCACCAATTCTCCAAATTCTGGTATCAGCTTTCCGATTAGGTTCTTGAGTTCGACCGCGCTCTCCAACTCTGCTTTTGACCCCTTGAGGTATGTCGCGATCTCCTCTGGGAAGAATACCCGATACAAAAAGCTGATCGCGTTGAATGCCTCCAATACTTTCGCGTACCACAGATCGAAGCTCTTGGGTAGGTATCTTGGAACATTGTCGCGTCCCTCCTGCAGCTCGTAAATGTCCAACCCCTGGGCGTGGGTTTGAAGCGACAAAACCTTATACACAGGATAAAGTTTCTCGAGAATTGCAGACTCTCCGACCTGAAGTGCCTTGTCCGTTCTCGACGCCAATGACTTGGCTATGGCTTGCATCTTCGCTGGGGCGTTTCGTTGGCCACGTCGCCACTGTTCGTAACGTCCATCAGGCTGCCCATAATGCCCTGAAAAGTACACACCGTGAACGGCGATCTCAAACCAAGCTCGGAGGACCGTGAGCGCTTGGCGAAAAAACCCTCCATATGCGAGGTATATGGTTGCAACCAGATCGGTTTGAGTTTCTAGCCACAATTCCGCCACGGGATGACCGGGTGGCAACTGCGACCAAAGCGCAAAATGTGTCAATGAGTCCGCGCTCACTACATTCATGAGAACTGAGGTTTGTTGCGGTCTGTCCTTTAGCGCACGGAAGCGCGCAGCGTCTTCCTCAGAAGCATCCGTGAAGTACCAATCGAAACTTGAGAAGGGATTCTTCTTTTCCATGGTTGATCTAGCGACTTGCTGAACGACTGTGTTCGATGGCTGGCCGAACGGCCGTCATGGGCCAAATGCTGGCGCTGCTATCGCGGCTGGCAATGCGAGGCCCGGAGTTAATGCCGGGGCTGTACGTAACCGGGAGGCAAAGCGGCGCCTTCACCAAAGAAGAACTTCTCCATTTGTTGGGCGATGATTTCCTGCGCTTCTTTGGTAGCAGGGTTCAGGCGGTATTCATTCATCAACATGCGCAGGTGATCCAGCCACATCTCCCACGCCTGCTCGGAAACGTTATCGTAAATGCGCTGGCCCAACTCTCCGATCCACGGCGGCTCGTCAAGACCCGGCAATTCTTTTTGAAGTTTCACGCACTTTACGAGTCTCTGAGCCATTGCCAACCCTCCGTCAGTCCTGGATAAGGTGAATGAATATTGGCGGGACAATCCCGGCACATCGTGGATTGCCAAGCCACATCGCTATCGTAAGCTCTTCAATCCGGCATAGAAGAGATGATCGCCCGCAAATTCCGGGTCCGTCAAGTATAGCGGAAAATCGGTAGTGGGTCAGTTTGCTGTAGCGGCGGTCTCTGACCGCCGAAAGGGGTTGATCAATAAAGTCCGACGCCGTTATAGACGCCGCTACAGCCGCCAAAACGTACCATTGCCGCTGCCCCATATCACTTTATTTCGGAAACCTTTGCAATTCAGTTAGAATGCTCGGTTCAATTCAACGGGAGGTGACTTGTGAAGGTGAAGATTCCAGTGTTTGGGACCATCATGGCCGGCCTGCTGCTCTGGGTGGGCGCAGCACAAGGCGCCGTGACAACCCAGACCGTAACTTACCAGAGCGGCAACGAGCAGGTGAGCGGCTTTCTGGCACTGCCCGGGACGCCGGGCAAGCATCCGGGGCTGGTGGTGATCCACGAATGGTGGGGACTGACGCCGTGGGTGAAAGAACAGGCACAGAAATTTGCAGCTCAGGGTTATGTGGCGCTGGCCGTGGACCTTTACCGAGGCAAGAGTACAGACGATCCCATGGTGGCGCATGAACTGGCGCGCGGCGTCCCCCACGACCGCGCCATTCGCGACCTGAAGGCAGGGTTTGATTATTTGGCGTCCCGGTCCGATGTGATTCCGCAGAAGATCGGCTCCGTGGGCTGGTGCATGGGGGGAGGATGGTCGATCGACCTGGCTGAAAACGAACCCACGCTCGCTGCCTGTGCCGTGAATTACGGAGCACTGCCGGCCGATGCGGATACCATGGCGCGCATTCAAGCGCCGGTGCTCGGCAATTTCGGGGCTTTGGATCAGGGTATTCCACCCTCTGCCGTGGCAGCGTTTGTGAAGGGGATGAAAACGCAAGGTAAGCGGGTGGATGCGAAGGTTTATCCGGATTGCGGCCACGCTTTCGAAAATCCTAACAACAAAAATGGTTACCGCCCTGCCGCTGCTGAGGATGCCTGGAATCGAATGGTTGCGTTTTTCAGCCACACGCTCTGAGACGGGCGGCCATCAAGTAGACCGGCTTGCCCGGAACAGATCTGGATTATGCTCAAAGGAAAGTTGGTGAATCATCCGGGATGATTCGAGCGGAAAAAATGGTGCGGAAGGGGGGACTCGAACCCCCATGGTCTTGCGACCGTCAGCCCCTCAAGCTGGTGCGTCTGCCAATTTCGCCACTTCCGCATGAAGTGATCTTGAATTCCATTGCGGGCGCTTGGCCCTGCTGCCTGTCCCCAATACGCTGCCGGGAAGACTGCCAGGGCAGGGTCCCAACCGCGCCGGGCAACGGCCAAGCCCATCCAGCTTACTTCTGAAACGGATTGGTGGGAAGCGGAGCCGGTGCTGGAGCTTTCGCCGGAGCCTTGGCAGGCGCCGACTGCTTCGTGGCATTTTCCAGGACCGAACCGGTCGTGCTTTTTGATGCCCAGACGGAAAGCATAATCGAGGTCGCCATGAAGATGGCGCCCAAAACCCAAGTCATCTTGGCCAGCGTTGAAACAGTTCCGCGAGGTCCAAAGGCCGCCTGGCTCACGCCGCCGAATGCCGCGGTGATGTCCACATTCTCGCCGCCCTGGATCAGCACCACCAGTACAATCATAATGGCTACCAGAATGTGAATCACATTGACTGCGGTTGTCATCGAATTCCTTCTTTCATCCCGGCAAGTGCCGGCACCCTACAAATAATTGATAATCGTCAGGAACGACTCAACTTTCAGGCTGGCGCCGCCCACCAGCGCTCCATCAATATCCGGCTGGGCCATCAACCCGCGCACATTTTCGGGTTTTACGCTGCCGCCATAAAGGATGCGAGCCTCGCCGGCAGGCAATTCGCCGAACTGCTGCGTTCCCACGTATCGAATGAAAGCGTGGCTTTCCTCGGCCATTTCCGGGGTGGCTGTCCGGCCCGTGCCAATCGCCCACACCGGCTCGTAGGCTAATATAATACGGGAAAATTCCTGGGGGGTCAACCCAGCGAACCCGCCCGTAAGCTGCCGGGAAAGCACGGTGTTCGTGTTTCCTTGCTCCCGTTCCGCCAGCGTTTCCCCCACGCAGACAATCGGAGTCAAGCCTGATGACAAGGCAGCCTTGAGCTTGCGGTTCACCGATTCGTCGGTTTCTCCACAATCCTGGCGGCGTTCCGAATGGCCAATGATCACATGGCTGCACCCGGCGTCCACCAGCATGGGCGCGGAAACGTCGCCGGTGTGCGCGCCTTCGCGGTCCCAGTGAACGTCCTGCGCGGCCACTTCGATGTTGCTTCCGCGCGCTGCGTCCGCCACAGCCCGCAGCGCCGTGAACGGCGGTGCAATCAACATGCCGCAGTGATTCACGCTGGAGACCAGCGGACGCAGTTGCTTGACGAAGTCAACCGCTTCACCAATGGTCTTGTACATTTTCCAGTTGCCAGCAATCACAGGTCGTCGCATTGGGGGTAGTTACAGCTCCAAATTCAAAAGGCAAGTTGAAATCCTGATCGGACATTCTCAGATGTGTAAAACCATTGGTGTCGAACTAGGTTGTAGCGCCATCCCTTCTTGACAAGCACTTCGGAAAAATCGTCTCGAGTTAAGTCCAAGGAGTGCAGCGCGCCTCGTTTCCAGGCCACGAGGATGATGTGATTGAAAAGCGACTCACCGGCGAATGGCCTTCCATCCGGTGACACTTGGGCGAGAGCATTTTCGATGATTTCGTCAAGGCCGGGTTTGGAAAAAACGCGCTGCCCGGGAAACTGGCTCTTTTCATCATTGAAGAAGGTTAGAATGACCTCGCCGGCGAGCACTTTCTCGCTGTTCTTCTTCTTATGCATCGACCAGATGGTATCACCAGTTTGCGTGACCGCAGACCTCAGTGTGGCGCCTGACCGGGCTGTCTCTTCCAAAATAGCTTCGAAGTAGCGGACGTTCCAGTGCTGGAAAACGACAGAAAACCACCGGTTGCGCTTGAGCATTTTAAGACACAACCGCACGCTTTCCCTCAGCCGCTGGATGTAATGATCTTCGGTGAAGCACTGTTCTCCGCCGACGATGATCTCGCTCTTGCGGGCGGACAGAGGAACCTCGAAACCTAACCAGTGATTCCAGAGGGTTGACAAATCCAGGTAAGCAATATGACCGCCGTAAGGGGGATCGGTAAAAATGTAATCGGCTTTGCGGCCAAACGCCGCAGTGAGCGCGGCCAGATCCAGGGAATATGCCTTAAACGTGCCGCGCCATCCTTGAGTCCTCTCTAGGAGGCGCTTTTGCCTCAACACTTCTTCCTTCCCTGCGATCACATTCATCGATCGTTCCCGGAAAATGTCCCACGCGGGAAGTTCCACTGGGCGGTTTGCAACTTTATACCTATAAATACTAAAAATGCTGCTCCCCCCCCGAGATTCCGTCCTTCCCTTGGCGGAGAGGAAAGTCTTGTTCAATTTGCCCAGGGTGGCCGACCACGCCACCAGGAGAGCGCCGCGCGCCGCCAGATCGATAATCCGATCGACCCGGTCTTTGATCAAGGCAAGGGAGAGGAGCTGACGAGGTGAAAAAAGATCGTAGTACCTCTCCGCGTCAGAGGTTTTGGGCAGTGGGATATTCTCCGGTAATCTGACACTCTGAAGACTCGCTCGCGCTTCTTCATCTGTTAGCTGAGGCACTCGCTCAACCATAGATTGACAGGCAGCTTCCACTTCCAGATAAGCTTCTTTGATGGGCCGCGTATTTTCGTGGGTCGTGTCGGCAATCTGGGAGGCAATAAAATTCGCCAAGGGGTTGATATCGCTTTGTACGCCGTGGCGGTTGAGCAACATCGCTTCGATGGCGGTGACTCCAGAGCCGCCGAACGGGTCTAATACCGTGTCCCCAGGCTTCGAATAATGTTCAATGTAAGAGCGAACGACGTTAGCCGGGCGCCGTGTGAAATAGGGATGGACTCCGTAGTGACGCTTGGCCCCTTGCCGGTCCGCAGGGATTCGTCGCGTGATTGGTTCGATTTCAGGATAGGCGTAAGGCATCTTCTATCCGAGGGCTTCGCAGAGCGCCCCGAGTTCGATAACATCAACATTAACTGGCACGTTTTTCATGTCATGCCGGGCGCAAAGAATGACCACGCGCGAGAGTAACTCCGGAGAATATTTCTTTTGCTGATACTTGAAATGAGAGCTCAGCTTCTTGATCTCAATGGGCGCGCCGTACGGATCATAATCCAGGAATTGAAAAGTGCCCGTGCAATCGTATCCTTTGCCCACGTAGGGGCCACATTCGACTCCCAACATCTTCAAGGGGCCGGATGCACGCAGCAGATCTTCTTCCCTGACGAACCGAGCCCTTCCATCTCTTTGGTGCGCTTCGGAGACGCGGCAGATCTCTTCCGCTGACCATTTCCACATCTCAGGATGCTTCATCTTGATACCGGCTAGTTGCCGCCGCCAGAGCTGGCTTTGCATCCGGCTGTTGAATGAAAGGGGGAACTCAGGCCTCTCAATCACGCCCGGGCGCGGATGGTCTGCGTATTTGTAACCGACTGGAGTGAGGTAAAATTTCGCATCGATGTTTTGAATTTCAATGTCAACTCTTTCGAAATCTCCAGACGGCAACTTGTACCATCGCCGGATGGCTTCACCGATAGATTCACCCGCCTCGGCTTGTTGAATCCTGTCGTGACCAACACGGCCCCCAACAACATTTCCGTCCGGGCTTAACTTGGCGTCCAGGCTTAATGCCCTGAATGCTGGGGGAGTAGCGCCATAGGGTGTCACCAGCGCCACCGGAACGGCCTTTTTATGCCTCAGGAAATGGCGAACCTCTTCTGACAAGTCGTGGAAATAGTATTGCGGACCACCGGTCTTACGGCTTTCGCGCTTGGTTTGCTGGAGGTGCATGACAATCCGAGATTACAGATTTTTCGAGCGACTTTCCAGTGCGTTTCTTGCTACGGCCTCCTGCTTCGTGCCTACTGCCTACCCTTCTGTGAGGCATTCCACTCCCGGCAGCTTCAGCCCCGACAGGAATTCGAGCGACGCGCCTCCGCCCGTCGAAATGTGGGACATCTTGGCAGCCACGCCGGCTTTGTGAACTGCGGCCACGGAATCGCCGCCGCCTACGATCGAGATCGCTGAGGAATCCGCCACCGCCTGGGCAATTGCCATCGTTCCGGCGGCGAACTGATCCATTTCAAACACCCCCATGGGGCCGTTCCAAACGATAGTTTTCGCCTGGCGGATTTCCTTGGCAAAGGCGGCGCGAGTGGCAGGACCAATGTCAAGCCCCATGCGGTCTGCGGGAATATCTCGCGTGTTCACCACTTCGGCTTTTGCGGAGGCTTCAAACTTATCCGCCACCACGTGATCAATCGGCAGCAGGATTTTTACCTTTCGGTCTTTGGCGGCTTGGAGGATTTCTGCGGCCGACGTGACTTTATCCTCTTCAACCCTAGATTTTCCAACCTGCACGCCTTCCGCCCTCAAGAACGTATAAGCCATGGCCCCGCCGATCAAGACGGCATCCGCCTGCCTGATGAAGTTTTCAAGCAATTCGATTTTGTCGGAAACCTTGGCCCCTCCCACGATGGCCACGTAAGGCCGGGCGGGAGCTTCCACCGCCTTGCCGAGATACTCCAGCTCCTTTTCCATCAAGAGGCCGGCCACTCCGGGGTGTAGGAAATGGGTTATGGCCTCGATAGAAGCATGGGCGCGGTGAGCAGTGCCAAATGCGTCGTTTACATAGACCTCTGCCAAAGCTCCGAGTTTTCCCGCGAACTTCCAGCCGTTTTTCTCCTCTTCTGGATGGAAGCGCAGATTCTCCAACAACAGCACCTCGCCATCGGCGAGCGATTGCGCCTGCTTCTCAGCCTCATCCCCGATACAATCGCCGGAAAATCCAACCGGTTTCCCAAGAAGCTCTGCGAGCCTAGCCGCCACGGGTTTCAGGCTCATCTTCGCATTGGGCTTCCCTTTGGGCCGCCCCAGGTGCGAGGCCAGAATCAGCCGCGCCCCATTTCCCAGCGCAAATTGAATGGTAGGGAGCGAAGCGCGGATGCGTGTGTCATCGGTGATATGGCCCTCGTCATCCAGCGGCACGTTGAAGTCCACGCGCATGAAAACCTTCTTACCCTTCAAGCGCATTTGGGGGGTCCAGTCCTTCAGACTAGGATCACGCTCCTTTAGAGCAAGAACTGCTTGGTCATGTTCAACCAAGTCTCGGATGGACAGTTTTGGTGTCATAGCAATCGCTCTGCCCTCTGCCGGGTGCTTAACCCGGCGTAGCCGGAACCAAAAAGGGAAAGCTGAACGCATTTTGAAATGCCCCAAAATCCGTATAAATACTGGGCGAAACTGTGGTTGCCAAAAATATTCTGCCAGAAAAGTGTAGAAATTAATTTCAAAGGTGCTACAGGCTCTTGGCAATAAACTTCGCCAGGTCACGCACGCGGCAGGAGTATCCCCACTCGTTGTCATACCACGCCGTCACCTTGACGCAATTGCTGCCAATGACTTTGGTGAATGGCGCATCCACGATCGAGGAGTTCGAGTTACCCCGGAAATCGATGGAAACCAGTTCTTCCGTCGAGTATTCGAGAATGCCCTTCATCGGCCCGTCGGCTGCGGTTTTCAGCGCGCACCGAACCTCTTCGGTGGTGGTGGGCTTTTCAACGAAGGCCGTGAGATCGACAATCGATACGTCGGGCGTGGGAACGCGCAGCGAATAGCCGTCCAGCTTTCCGGTCAGCTCCGGGATCACCAGGCCAAGCGCCTTGGCTGCGCCGGTTGACGTGGGGATGATGGAGACGCCCGCCGCCCGCGCCCGCCGCAGGTCTTTGTGGGGAAGGTCCAGGGTGCGCTGGTCATTGGTATAGGAGTGGACGGTGGTCATGGCGCCGGAAATGATGTGGAAGGTATCATTGATAACCTTGGCGACGGGAGCCAGGCAGTTGGTGGTGCAGGAAGCGTTCGAGATCACGTTGTGCTTGGCCGGATCATACTTCTGCTCGTTCACTCCGAGCACAATAGTGATGTCCTCGCCCTTGGCTGGCGCGGAAATGATGACTTTCTTCACCGTACCGTGCAGGTGCTTCTTTGCGTCCTCGGCCTTGGTGAAAAGTCCGGTGGACTCCACCACAATCTGAGCGCCGGTTGAGGGCCAATCGATCTGCGCCGGATCCTTCTCCTTGAACACGCGGATCGTCCGGCCATTTACTTGGATGTTGTCATCTCCGTGGCCCACTGCGGCCGAAAACGTGCCAAACACCGAATCGTATTTCAACAGATGGGCAAGGGTTTTGGGGTCGGTAATATCGTTAATGGCGACGATCTCTATCGCCGGGTCGGCATAAGAAGCGCGCAGGAAGTTCCGTCCGATGCGTCCGAAACCGTTGACTCCTACCTTTACGGACATTAGTAGTCCCTCCATAGATGAGTTTTTGGAGATGATGACAAACTACTATCGTAACCGCCTCGAGCAAATTTCGTCAAACCGGGCAGGAAGGCGGCAGCGATTCCGCATCCATTAAGGGAAGTGCTGAAAAGTGGTTGTGGTGGCGTGCATTCGGCGCCGGGGCCAGATTCGCATGGGATTATTCGCGTCGCCAGGAGCGGCGGGGGTGGTGCTGAGGGAGGAAGAGTCCGCAAGCTGGCCTGATTCCCAGCCGCTGGGCGCAGGTGTTGGAAGATGAGCCCCGAGGCTCAGAAAAAATGCGCGAGGGAAAGTGAAGC
>DATKST010000143.1:0-32135 GCA_035531475.1 Terriglobia bacterium | reverse complement strand
GCATCCTGTCCTGTTCCTGTGTAGGGTTTCTCGCTCAAATTACCCATACAGGAATTGGGATGGGATGCGCTATCTTTTTCTCCGCGAAGGGTCAAAAACTATCCCCGCTCCACCCACAAATTCTGCGGAGGAACCGAATTTGTAAGCTCATTCGATCCTTCGCTGGCGCTCAGAATGAGACGCAGGAGAGCTTCTCCAACAGCTTGGCAAAGAACCGGACAAAATCCGGATTCTCCGTTGCCTCCGGTTCCTCAACATCCCGGACTGCGTCCGCACGCCTCGTGCTTGCTAATTAGATGCCCAACACCAGCCGGTCCACGCGCTGGCTCACATCCTTCAGATACGCTTCGTCGCCGCCGTCCAGCTCCGTGGTGGCGTATCCGTTGTAGCCCACCTCGGCAAGCGCCTTTCGCACTTCAGGCCACTCGATGCTGCCATCTCCAAGATTCACAAACTGGTTGGTTTTGCGGTTGAAGTCCTTCAAGTGCATCTTCACGAACCGCTTGTCGAGTTCCCGGATCCAATCCTGCGGATAGCCATATAGCACCACATTGCCCACATCGAAGTAGGACTTTATCCACGGGCTTTGGAACTGGTCCACAAAGCGGGGGAATTCGAGCGGGCTCAACAGGAATTTGTTCCACACTTCTTCCAGCGCAATTACCACGCGGAGCTTCTCAGCCAGCGGGATCAGCGCCCGGATTTGCTTCTGTGACCGCTGCCAGGCCTGGCGGTAGGTGGTCCCGGAATTCACCACGGCGGGAACCAGCAGAACCGTGTCCGCGCCCCAGAAATGGGCGTTGTGAAGAGAAGTGCGCATGGACTGTACGCTTTTCTGAACCACCGCCGGATCAGGGCTGGAGAGTGGCCATTTCCAATGGCCCATATTCATCACCGAATGGATGCGAATCTTGGCGCTCTCCGCCGCACGCTTCATCGTCTCCGCTTCCGCCTGATCTTCGGTGGTATGGGCCTCCACGGCTTCGAAACCGCAGTCGCGGGCCATGCGGAATCGGGCTTCGTAGCTCAGCTTCTCCGGCAACATCCCGAGCAGGACTGCTTTCTTGATGGGAAGTGGCGAAGCATCTGTGGCTGGCGCGGGGCTGCCCGGGGATAAAGCCGCTACGCCGAGTGATGCCACTGTTGCCGTTGCTGAAGTTTTCAGAAAATCCCGTCGCGTTAGATGTTGTGCCAAGTATAGGTCTCCTCCTTAGCTGAAATTATGAATTGCGCCTAATCCCAATACTGTTCAGTTAGGGCGAGTCTCATGATCTTGATGTCAGAGGCGCCGCCTGACCCTTACCCCAACCCTCTCCCCGTAAGCGGGGAGAGGGGGAACCGCGCAGCGGTGGGTGAGGGGCTCTGGTTCAACCTTATGCCTTATTCTCGAACGGTCCTACAAGGGAGCTTCATGAATCATCCAGGCTAAGTCTTCAACCCATTGGGAACCATCGGCAGCGACGTGAGCCGGATTCCCGTGGCGCTGAAAATGGCATTGCCCACGGCCGGAGCCATACTTTGAACCGGTCAGGTTCAGGTGGACGCGCAAGACGGTGAGCAGGCTGGTGTCTCTGACTACATTCACCGTGTGGGTGACACCGTTTACATTCAATGTGGTGACTTTATCCACGTCGAACATCCTTCAGCGGCTAAGCCGAAACGCAAAACTGCGGGCAGCCTTTCAAGTTGGTCGTAGCGCTCGCTGATTCATCACGGTAAAGCCCGGCGGCCGCCGCCAGAAAAACATGTGACCATCAGTACAAATTAATCTTAGTCGCACTAATCCAACTTTGGAAGCAGGCTCTTCAAATCAATAAACATTCGCATCAGCGGCGCATTTGCAAATAGTATCCCGGCCCTACCCTCATATTGTGGGTGAGAGCCGGTGGAGTGAGCCTGGGAGTTTCAGCCAAGCAACCCGTGCTGTCATTCTGAGTGAAACGAAGAATCACTGTATTTGACCACTTCGCCGGCAGCGAACCAGATGGTGATCCTTCGCGGAGTTTACCCTGAGCGGAAATGCCGGGATCTTTCTCGCCCAGGATGACCAGCGAAGGGCTCAGAATAACCGGCGAAGCGCTTAACTATTCTGCCGCAGCCATTCGACGAGATGCTTCACGATTTCCGGTGAAATGGAAACCGGGACGAACAGTTCTTCATACTTGACATCCGGAAAGCCGAGGAGCGTGAGGCGGGCGGGCAGAAGATCGCGGATAATTTTGGGATCGCTAAATGGAATGGAAAGAAGAGCCCGGAAGAGGGCCTGATGGATTGGCTCGCGCCAAGGGTAGTCCGCAAGGCTTGCCCGGACTTGGGTGAAGGCTGGACCCCGCAACGAACCTTGGCAGAGAGCCTTGAGGGCTGAAAGTTCGGCGTGAATGATTTCTTCTAGGGGCGTCAAATTGGTTTCCAAACGGCAAGAATATTTCCGGCCAATGAGGAGCCGCGGCGCGAGGACAGGCGGAACGGGGCTTAAAGAACAATTATGTTCCGGGCCTTCGTCGATCGCCTTCTATCCCCGTTTCGAATCCAGGAACCGGGGCCATTGTACCAGAAGGCGGAACTTGAGGCGGCAGTGTTTCACGGGTTGCCGCTACCAACTGAAAACGATTACACTGGTTCAAATCCAGCGGAACGGCCAGCAGATTGATTACTGAGCTTCGGCTCCTCAACCACCGTGATATCACGAAGCCGGGCGGCAGGTACGCAGGAAACGAAAGGGGGCATCAGATGCCTCAAGCTGACCAAAGAACTCGGCGCAAGATCGCTGCGGCTTTGATTCTGATTGCCGCCCTCTGCGGTGTATTACGACGGGCATCATTCCGGCGCGCCCCGCGCCTGGTTTTTGCCGCGGCGCCCGCGCAGCAGGAACATCATCCGTTTCCCACCAACCCCTCGTTTCCGGCGCCGCCCACCACGCCGGAAACCCCCGTCCCCATGACGCCGAAGCAGAAAGAAAAGCTGATGAAATTCAATTTTAAGAAAACCCAGCGTGACGCCGATCAGCTTTTCAAACTGGCCCAATCCCTCAAAGAGAACTTGGATAAATCGAACTCGAACATCCTGTCGGTCAAAGTTGTTCATCAGGCGGGCCAGATCGAAAAGCTGGCAAAGAAGATCAAGGGCGAGGCGTTGAGTAATTAGGCGCTTATCGCCGAACACGAAAAATGTTTTGTCGATGTGGGAGTTTTGGTAGCGCCAGCGTCTCTCTGGCTCTTGGTCCTGCCGCCGGGACGGCGGCGCTACGTTACACGAGGTCTCGTCACTTTGCGTCGGGTCGCCATTGCTGTCATCCCTGAACAAGCCACTGTCATTCGCGCACCAGCGGGAACCCACACCGCGCGCGATGGCGTGAACCTCCGCTTCCGGCTTGCGCGGGAAGAAGGTTCGCGAGGGGGACGCCGGAAGGCAAGGGAAGTTGGCCAAATTTTAAATATCTTTGGGTCGATGCTCAAGCGTTCCTCGGGGTGAACGGGGTTTCTGTCCAAATTGCCGGGGTGGGTCGCGCGGAACGTTTATTCAGGGTCCAAGCCTTTCACTGATAAACTATGATGAAGATTCGAGCGCGGATGTTGACGCTGGATTGAAGTATGCGTGGGAAGCTGCGAGCGGGCACCAGCTTGTCGATGGCCGCCTGTGGCTTGGCGAAGTGGAATTGAATCTTAAGTCGAAGGGGAAATGAGCGCCAGCGTTTCCGCGAATTGCCGTGGTCGGGAGTTACGCCGCTGGACTGACGATGAATGTCCCGCGCCTGCCCGCGCCCGGTGAGACGCAGTTGGGATCCGGCTACTGGTTTGAGCACGGCGGCAAGGGTTCCAATCAGGAAGCGGGCTGCGCGAGGTTGGGAGCCAACGTCCAGTTGGTGGCGTGGATCGGCTCGGACGCTTTCGGTGATGCCGCGCTTGAGCTTCATCAGCAAGAAGGTATTGATGCAGCCCACGGCACGCGCATGCCGGAGGCGTCCACCGGCGTGGGTTTCATCATGGTGGAGTCCGCGACCGGCCACAACCTCATTGGTCTGGACCCCGGGGCAAATGGCATGCTGAGTCCGCACGATGTTGTACGTTGCGCGCAGGCCATTACCCAGTCCCAAGTGCTTCTTGCCCAATTGGAGATTCCGGTTTCCGCTGCGGCAGGGACACTCGGGCAGCAACATAGGACGCCTCGGTCAGACCCGCTGCTGGTAACGTGGTGGGGCTGAGCGTCCGCAGTTGGGAACGGTCGTAACTCCCTGGTGGGTGAATCTGGCTGCCCAGGGCGTTGGTTTTCACGGATGGGATGGTTCTGAAAAATTGGGTATTCCAAGTTTGGAGTGGGCGGCACGGCTGACAAATGGCTTGACTGGCACGTAAGGCGGTGTACTATGTAGTACACTATTCTTATCTTGCGGATTGACGTGTCCACGAGTGGTAAGGCCAGGCAACGGCCCACGAAAAGGGCCGGAAGCGCCAGTTAAGATAACGCCGTCCGGAGCATGGCAACGGCATGGGGTGCCGCCAGTCCCTTTGCCAGACAAAAGTTAGGTTCAATCCTTCAAATGAGTATCTACGAGGCTCGCCCGCTAAAAACCGGCCGCGTCCAGACCTATCCGCTGGGATCGCGCCCGAGCAAAGTCTCAGTGAAGGACTTTGCCAAGCCCGCAGGCTCCAAGTCTTCGGTTCGGAAGTGGGTTGACTCCTTGCCGCAAATTCTTGCGGGCCAAAGCTTTCGCTCCGTCCTTGCGGCGCTCGAAAGCGCCCGCCGGAAAGAGAAGGCCATCATCTGGGGCTTGGGCGGACACGTGGTGAAGTGCGGGCTGGCACCGGTGTTGATTGACCTGATGAAACGCGGTTATGCCACTGCCTTCGCGATGAATGGGGCCGCACTCATCCATGATTTCGAGGTGGCGCTGGCCGGCGCTACCTCCGAAGATGTTCCGCAGGGGCTCGGCGAGGGACGTTTCGGCATGGCGGAGGAAACCGGCCGCTACATCCATCAAGCTGTGGCCGAGGGTGTTCGTGACGAATTAGGCCTGGGCGAAGCCGTCGGCCGTTTCCTTCGCGGGTTTCGCGGCGCGCGGTTCCGGCGATCGAGCTTGCTGGCCGCAGCTTATGCGCGGCGCGTGCCGGTGACAGTACATGAGGCAATCGGCACGGACATCATCTACAACCACCCCGCCATCGATGCGCGGGCTCTGGGGGAGGCGAGCTACCGGGATTTCCTGCTGCTGGCGGCGCTGGTTCGTGATTTGGACGGGGGCGGGGTTTATTTGAACGTTGGTTCCGCCGTGATTTTGCCGGAAGTTTTCCTGAAGTGTTTCAGTTTGGTTGCGAATTTGCATCGGGCGCCGCGCCGGATCACCACCGTAAATCTGGACTTCATCCAACATTACCGGCCCTTGCAGAATGTGGTCACACGCCCGGTTGGGGCCGCTAACGCGGGGAAAAACGCCAGCCAGGGATTTGCCCTCACCGGGCACCACGAGTTGATGATTCCGCTGATCGCTGCCGCGCTTGCTCCGTGATTCATGCCGTCCCGGAGCAATTCGATGGCGAGGTTTTGCAAAACCGATGCAGGATATTCCTCCACAGGATTCAACTACTCCCGACGTACCGCCGGTTTTCCCGCCGTTCGAGCTCCCTCGCAAGGCTCGTCCCGAACCCTGGCGTTTCATTGACCTGCTTCTGTTTTTGGTCTTTGCGGGATGCGCTTTGTTCGCATCGACCTTTCTGGCCTTTTTATTCTATTCCGTTTTGAAACCCCTGGCGGGCTGGCGAACTCCGGTGCAATCGCTCCGGGATAATCCCTTTTTTCTTTTGGGCCTTCAGGCGTTCTTCTACGTGCTGATTTTTGGCTATTTCTACGCCCTCATCGTATTTCATTACCGGCTTCCGTTCCGCTCCGCAATGCGCTGGCGGAGCCCGGGCGCGCGGAGCGCCATGCTCTTTCTGGTGGCTGGTTTCCTTCTCGCTTTCGCCGTGCAGCTCATTCCTTCCATCCTGCCCGACAAGCAGAGCTTCCCGCTCTCACAACTATTCACCTCACCCGCGGCGGATTACGCCCTCGCGGGGTTCGCCATCTTCATTGCTCCCCTGATGGAGGAACTGGTCTTCCGCGGATTCTTCTTCTCGATCTTTGAGGCGAGGACCGGCCTGAGTTTTGCTGTTGTCGTTACCGCCTTGCTTTTCGCGGCGCTCCACGTGTCCGAATATTGGGGCGCTTGGAATCACGTATTGATGATCTTTATGGTGGGATTGGTTTTTTCGTTGGTGCGGGCGGCAACGGGATCCATCGTTCCCAGTGTGATCGTTCATTCCGCATACAATGGCACGCTGATGGCGCTTCTGTTCTTCCAGACCCACCATTTTCACGAAGTTCAGGCGATGTTCTGCGGACCGCGATGAACTCCACCTCCGCTTGCGGCGCCGTGGCCATTCACACAGTCTCACAAAACTCCCAATCCTCCCGGCGCCCTAAAGACGGAACCGAAGCGCTCCAACATGTATGCTTCAAATTCTTTTTGGCGGACCGCAACTTCTCGGCTGGTCCGGGGTTGTAATAGTAAAGTGGCGTGGTACGGCCTGTCGAGCGTATTTAATCAATTGCGTTAGCGGGGGCTCATCTCCATTCCGGGCGAGGGAAAGACCTTCGGCTTCTAACCAACGAAGGCAATCGCCCGGATGGGAGAGCCGGAGCCGCCTCGAATCTTCAGCGGCAGGGCCATGAAAAGGAAAAAGTCCGGCAACTCGGAGAGGTTGCACAAGTTCTCAACAATCAGCACTTGGCTTTCAAGGACGACAGGATGGATGGGGGCGGTGCGCAAGGCTTGCGGCGCGTCCGGGGAAAGGGTATCAACGCCCAGCGCGCTGACTCGCTTTTCAATCAGGAATTTCGCAAGCTCCATGCTCACCCCGGGCCAATCCTCGGTGTAACGCTTGCTTAAGGGGCGAAGCCCCCAGAATTCCGCCCACCCAAAGTTGAACAGCACGATGTCTCCAGCCTGAATCTCGCCGTGGCTCTTCTCCCACTCCGTGACGAACCCGCGTGTGACCAGATCACCCTCTTTGAATGTCCGGCAATCGATCCGCACTCCCCGACCCATCAGCCGGGTGGGCGGAATCCGGTCAATGGTGACGTGGGCTTCGGGCTTCGCATCGCTGATGAAATGCGCCGGCGCGTCCACGTGGGTTCCATTGTGCTCGTTCATGGTGAGCTGATAGGTCAGGGATCGCTCCCCATGCCAGTAAGATCCCCACAGGTTGTGGAAGAACTTTGAATGGGTAGGATAGTGGGGCATGTGCTCTTCCAGCGCGTGGCTCAGGTCGACCACCCGCTTGCTGCCCAGGAGTTCAAGCAAAGAAGGTTGATCCATGGAAGGCCTACTGCTGCGCCAGGGCGAAATATCCGGCCTTCGCCCGCACCGTCACGCCCTTTCTAAGAGTAATCACCCGGACCCGGATGGCGCGATAGGTGCCGTCCAGTTTCACATCCTGCGGAGTGTAGCCAATGCTGTATTGGTCATCCAGCTCACGGCCGAGCGAATCGAGCGCATCCGCCAGGTGGATCAGCTTTTGCGCTGAAAAGATGCCCGTGTCGGCGCCCAGCCCCTTGTTCTGTGAGGTATCACCAATATTCCCGTGGGCAAGATAGCCTGTCAGCATGTCCGTTCCCACGCCTTCACGCAGGGGGTAGAAAGCGGTCCCGCCGGTTTCTCCCGCCAGCCGGGCCAGATACTTGTCACCCGCGTTGGTAAAGCCGTAAGCCGCATTTTGAATCGCATAGATCGAGGTTTCCGCCCGGTGAGCCATGGAGACGGCCTCTTCCATTGTGTGCTTGCTCTCGACGTCGATACCGTCGCTGACCAGGATCAGGATGCGGCGCGTTCCCTCCGGCGGCCCGGCGCCCAACATCTTGGTCTTACAGGCGTTGTAAATGGCATCGTAAATGGCCTTGCCGCCCCCGGCTTTCAGGCTGCGGATCTTGTCCTGGAGCACGTCCGGGTCGCTGGTGAAGTCCTGGACCAGCGATGCCTGCGAATCGAAGGTCATCAGAAAAATCTTGTTCTGGCTGCCGCGCTGCTCGAGCATCCTGTAAACGAAGTCACTGGCTGCGTCCTTTTCAAACGGCATCTGGGGCCTCATGCTGTTGCTGGTATCGAGCACCAGTCCGATGCGCAGGGGTGGCAGAGGCTCACGGCGGAAGTAGGTGATGGCCTGTCTTTTGCCGTTTTCATAAACTTCAAAGTCTTTTTCGTTCAAGTCAATCACCGGGTAGCCGCGCTTATCCAGCACCGTGACCGGCACGTTCACCACCTGCACTTGGCGAGTGATGGATCTGGCGGTCCCGGGAACCGGTTTTGAGGTGGAGCTGGATGTTGTGGGCGGAGCCATTGCCGCCGCCGTAGGCAGAGGATGGGATGAGTCCTTGGGATCCTGGTAGGCCCACAAGACGACGGATGAAAGAGCGAGGATCAATGCGGTTTGAAGAATAATTAGAGCTTGGGTGCTCATCCCAGGGGGGGACTGGCTCAGTTTCCCGTCCAATTTCAAAAACACCTTGTTTCGTGACATCGTTCTGCCCTCTTCCGCGCGTCTTTTGGACGCGAAACTTTCGGCTAGTCACTTATCATACTGCAAACTCGCGCCCATGAGGAAATGACCCGCGGCCCCGGAAGTGTCGCAGTCTGCTTTAGCGGCGGTCTCTGACCGCCGGAAGTCGTCGAACAATATAAGTCGGCGGTCAGAGACCGCCGCTAAAGCAAGCAAACTGAGACACTACCTCGGCCCCCGTCCGCTGGCAATGGAGGCAGACGCAAGAAATGCCAATGCCTTGAATGCATAGAGTGTGGCAAAATGGGAAGTCGGCAAGGAGATCCATTGCCATGAAACGGCAGGTCATTTGTCAATTCACTTTGGCTGCACTACTGGCGGTTCACTCTGTCCTGATGGGACAAGCCCAGGATCTGCCTTCCCATGTCACCATCAACTCGAATTATCCTGAAAACATCGTCTTCCGGGCAAGCCTCTTTGGGACAGACACCACCCAAACCACAGGAAGAGTTCCTCCGGGCTTCGCTCCGCGGCGGCAAGCGTTTAGTGGGTCGGTGGATTTCTGGTTTGCTGGAATGGACGGCAGGTTCCGCATTTATCAAAGTAAGGGTAAGCTTGAAGTGCACGAAACGGCCGGTGGCAAGACCCAAGCAAAGCCTGTTCAGACGGGCGGCAGAATTGAGTTCGACGCATTGGGTTATCCGAAAAACCCCCCTTCGGACCCGGCTGATCTGATTCCAATTTTTCCTTCCAAACCCGTGGCTGCTGGTGACCATTGGACTGCCACGGCACAGATAACTGAACCACTGGGAACGGGAGAGGCTCTCTACACCTACACCGTTCAGTCGATTTCGCTGGCTGAGAATCATCACATCCTCGCCAGTATCCAATTCACGATTTCAGGCGATTTGACGCCTCCCAGCGGGCTGCCGGGCTGGACCTCCACCCTCACCGGCAGCGGCCGCCTGGACTGGGACTGCGTTGAACATCAGCGAGCTGCCGCCAGCTACCGAATTGTCTATGCGGCCCGGAAACACGGGGCCGGCATCACTGAGACTCGAGAATTAACGGAGTCCGTGACCCGCGTCAAATAGCCGGGTGGATCGCACCTGCACAATCAGTTTCTCCCCGTTGCGGCGCGAGCCTGGATTCACCGGAAGGTCGGCGAGTGCGTCCGATGATTTGAATGCGAAACCTCTCCAAGACAATCCAGACCTGGACATCGCAGATGCGAAACGGGAATCGGGCCTTCCTTGAGCTTCGAAGTCCAAATTGAAAAGTTGATCTATGGCGGCGGCGCCCTGGCGCATCATCATGGCAAGCCCGTCTTCGTCAGCCAGACGCTTCCCGGTGAACGGCTCGAGGCCGAGCCAACCCACACCCTGAAGGGTATCCTCCACGCGCGGCCTGTCCGCATCCTCACTGCGAGCACCGATCGCGTTGATCCGCCCTGCCCCTATTTTGGGCGTTGCGGTGGGTGCCAGTACCAGCATATTGCGCCACCTTCCCAAACCGTTCACAAGGTCACGATTCTCCGTGAGACGCTTTCTCGTGTCGGCAAGATCTCCTGGCCATCGGAGATCATCGCTCATTCCGGTCCCGCTTGGGGGTACAGGAACCAGGCCCAATTCAAGCTTGCGCTTGAAGCTGACGGCAAGCGGACGCTGGGTTTTTTCGCGGCGTCTTCGCATCATATCGTGCCGGTTGGAACGTGCAATATCATTGCGCCAAGTTTAGGCATGGTTTTGGGTGAGCTCCAAACCTGGATGAAGGAAAACGCCGGCAGGGGCATTGGAACTGGGATGGAGGGCTGCCGGGAAATTGACCTGATGGCGGATCACACTGACGAAAATGTGATGATGACATTACGCGGCGAGGTGGATCCCGCCAACTGCAAGGACCTGGCGGACACACTGTTCAACTTGCTGCCCCAAGTGAAGACGGTCGCCATCGAATCTCAAGTGCCGGGGCAGGAGTTCCAGGTCTTTGGGCAGCCGTCTTTGAACTACCAGGCAGGAGACTTCAATTATCGGGTCAGTCCCGGATCGTTCTTCCAGACTTCCCGCTTCCTCATCCCCCAACTCGTCCATTCGGCCTCAAGCATTCCCGTGCAGAGTGACTCGCCCAACGGTGTCCCCCAACGGAAGCTGGCGCTGGACCTCTATGCAGGTGCAGGACTCTTTGCGCTGCCTTTGGCTCGGCAATTCCAACAGGTGATTGCCGTGGAGTCGAACCCATCGTCTGCCGCCGATCTTGCGGCCAACGCCAGCCGGAGCCAGCCCGGCCGGATTCGCGCCGTGCACCAGCCCGTGTGTGATTTCCTAAAACACTCTCATAAGTCTGAGCCGGACTTGGTGGTCCTCGATCCACCCCGTGCTGGAGTGGGCCTTCCCACGCTGCGGCTTCTGGCGAATCTTTGCCCTCGCCGCATTCATTATGTCAGTTGCCATCCACCCACGCTGGCCCGCGACCTTGCTTTTCTTCTTGCCGCACGTTATCGCATTGAGTCCATCCAGATGTTCGATTTTTTTCCGCAGACGTACCACATCGAGTGCCTGGTCACGCTGACCCGCTGAAGTCGTAGCTAGCCCCAATACTGTTCAGATAAGGGGATATTTCGTAGGGGCGACCCTTGTGGTCGCCCACGGGCGGGCACAAGGCCCGCCCCTACAGCGCGTGGGAATCAGGCTCCCATGGGATAGTTGGCTAAATGAACAGCATTGTGGCTAGAGGGCTTCGCGAGGAAACGGACGGCCCCGTCAAGATTGGCGCAAAGGCCGGTAGTGGTACATTTTCGCTGCTGTAGCGGCGGTCTCTGACCGCCGAACTTTTTTCTTCAACAGTTTCCGGCGGTCAGAGACCGCCGCCACAGCAAACTGACCCACTACCCAAAGGCCTCCGTTCTCGGTTCAAACCTGAGCTATAGTGGTCCCTCCATGAAGAGTCCGATGCTGGTTCTCGTGGTTTTCCTGGCGTTGGGAATCCTGCTGGAAGAGGTGCAGCCGCTGGGAGTGGAGCCTCTGCTTGCAGCGATAGCCCTGTGCTTGCTGGTGGCGTTGATGTTTCTTCAAAAGAGTTGGAAAAAGGTTGCGCTGGCTTGTCTGCTGGTTGGATTTATGGGCGCCGGCGCAACCGCTCAGGAGTTGTTTCATCTCCGGTTTCCAGCGGACCACATCAGCCATCTGGCGCAATGGGGCTTCGATCTGGAACAGCCCGTGAAGGTCGAGGGTTATGTGGCGACGGACCTGGTTCACACACCCTCGGGCTTTGAGTTTGATATGAGATTGACAGAAATTGGCCAGGACGGTCATTCCCATTCCGCCCGCGGCAAAATCCGGCTGCACGCACGGTCTGCGGAACAATTTCAAATCTCTCAGGGTGCGTGGAGTCTGCACTTTGGCGATCCAGTCCGGGGTTCCGTCCGGCTATGGCGGCCGCGAACCTACCGCAATCCCGGCAGCTTCGACTATCGCTGGTGGATGGAATCCATTGAGGACGTCTATTGGCAAGGGAGCGTCCGGAAAGTCGAGCTCCTCCGTCACTCGCAATACCCGCGCCCGCCTGTTTACGAGCGTATGTTCCACGCCATGAGGAGAAAAGTCATGCGGGGCATTGATCGCATGTTTCCGCCGTGGAGCACGGAGGCGCGGGACGGGGCCGTGCTGAAAGCGGTCCTGCTCGGGGAAAGAGCGTCTCTGGATTCCTCCACGGTCGAAAATTTCCGCGTCAGCGGGCTCTACCACTTGCTGGTGGTTGCAGGGTTGCACGTGGGCCTGCTGGCCGCGCTTCTGGCTGGGTTACTACGGCTGCTCCGGGTCCGCGAGACTTGGCGGTTCATCTTGATGATAGGATTTCTGGGATTCTACGCGGGTCTGGTGGAGCAACGCGCCCCCACACTCCGGGCGACGCTCATGATCGGCTCCTATCTGATCGCCAGCTTTCTTTACCGCCAGCATTCGGCCTTGAATGCCGTGGGGCTGGCCGGATTTCTGCTTCTCCTGGCGCGACCGGCTTGGCTTTTCGAGTCAGGTTTTCAGCTTTCATTTTCAGCGGCCCTGTTGATTGTTGGACTTGCCGTTCCAATCCTCGAGCAAACCACGGAGCCTTATCGCCAAGCCCTCTGGCGCCTGGGCGATCTGGACCATGACACCGAAATCGCCCCCCGGTTGGCGCAGTTCCGCTTGGATGTGAGAGGGTTGATGGTTCTTTTGAAAGGATGGTGGCCACTACTTGAAAGATACCCTTCTGCGGCGGAGAAGCTGGTGACCCAGGGAATTCACGGCATCATCTGGACCATTGATATTCTGGTATTCTCCACCATTTTACAGTTCGGACTCCTGTTGCCGATGGCGCGTATTTTCCATCGCGTGACCCTGGCCGGGATCGGCCTGAATGCGCTGGCCCTGCCGCTGATGACCGTGCTCCTGGCGGTGGCAGTTCCCACCGTTCTGCTCTATACCGTCTTCCCAGGAATGCCCATCCTTCCCTCCCGCCTCCTTGCGCTATTAATCCATGCTCTCTTCGCTTTGACGGAAATGCCACACCTGCCCGGGTGGTTCTCCTTCCGCGTGCCCAACCCACCCGTGTGGGTTGGCGTGGCCTTCGCCGCCTCGTTGATTGCTTCCGCAATTGCGTTGGGGCGCAGCAGGCGAATTTTGGGAGCCAGCGCCGCCCTGGCGTTATTGTTTGGCTTTTTCATTGCCTTGCACCC
Source organism: Terriglobia bacterium (assembly GCA_035531475.1). GTDB lineage: Bacteria > Acidobacteriota > Terriglobia > UBA7540 > UBA7540 > CALCEB01. The sequence goes on along the minus strand of DATKST010000143.1, from coordinate 18,896 downwards.
TTTTCCAGCGGATCTTCCTCAAGGCGCCTTGCAGATGACGGTACTCGATTGTGGCGGGTGCGAGACACTTTTCCTGGTTCTCCCGGACCGGACGACCATTCTGATGGGCGCCGGTGGCAGCACCCAAAGCCGCGTGACGCATGGTGATCCATTCCAGCCCGGGCGCTGGGATCCGGGGGAAAACATCGTCTCACCTTATCTGTGGTCGAGGGGGCTAAACCGCATTGACGTGCTCTTGATCCCGGACACCGGCGGCGACCGTTTGCAGGGCGTGTCCACCATCCTGAAGAACTTCAAGGTCGCAGAGTTCTGGTATGGCTCGCTTCCGCCGGGGCCTATTTCGACGGCTCTATTTGCACTTCTTCGCGAACGCGGCGTTCATCCCCGGCTGTTACACGCAGGAGATCGAATCACCGGAAGTGCAGTGGCCCTTCGGGTCTTTTGGCCTCCGGCAGCCAGTCTGGAGGACGAGGCCCATTCACAGCCGCACTCCGTGGCCCTTCGCATGATGACGCCAGCCGGCGCCATCTTTCTCCCGGGCGATCTCTCCCGGGCGTCCCAGCGGAAAATTGCGGCGACCCCACAGGACCTCAAGAGCGGCTTGATGATGATTCCAAACCGCGGCAACGCTGGATGTTGCGATTCCCTGTTACTGGAGCGAGTGGCTCCCCGCATCGCGGTTGCGAGCACCGTTCAAGAAACGTCGATGGGACCCAATAATGAAGAGGATGTGAAGGGCCTGGCTGGGGAATCCGCTCTGGTGCTGCGAACGCGCGACCTGGGAGCGGTCACGGTGGAGACCGGACCCAATGGAACCAGTTATCATGGATACCGGCAGAGGAAAATTACGATCCCCCTTCGGGTTTCCCGGTGAGGACGGCCCCACTGGGGTTACGGACGGTCAGGCGGGATAAAGTTCATCAGCTCCGTCAGACGGAAGAGGGGCGGGTCCGGAACCGGTCGTGCCGGGATGCATCGAGCGGTACAGCGTGCCCGATACTTGCGCGCCAAACAACAACACCATGGACGAGATGTAGGCCCAGGTCATGAAGGCGACCATGGCGCCGATCGAACCGTAGACGTGCCGGTAATTCAGGTGCAGAAGGATCACGGTAAACATCCCTCGCGCCACCTGCCAGAGCACCGCGGTCAGGGCTGCGCCGGGAAAAATCTGCCGCAACCGAAGGCTGTGGTTGGGAAGAAGGACAAAGAGCAGGACAAAGATTCCTAGCGTTACCAGAAAACTGGCAAGGCTCAGCAATCCCCGGTAGAGCAGGCCGGCGGCATAGATCGTGAAGTGTGGCTCCACGTGGCTCATCCACGCGCGGATATAAAGGCTCAATCCGATCAGTCCGCAGGTGGCAAGAATCAGAACGCCAAAGAGAAGCGCCATGCCCAACGCCACCAGGCGCCGGCCGATCCAACTGCGGCCGCCTTCGATTCCCCAGGCGCGGTTGAGAGCTTTCTCGATGGGAACGAAGACGCCCGAAGAAGCCCACAGCAGCAGTAGAAATGAAATCAGCCCGACCCTTCCGAATGCTCTGCTGATGCCCACGATGTTTTGCAGAATAAAGTCCGGCTTCATCGGCAGTACGTCGCTTAAGATGGGAGCCAGTCGTCCTGCCAGTTGATGATGTTGGATGTAGAATCCACTCAGGCCGAGCAGCAGAAGCAGGAAAGGGAAAATCGAAAGGACACTGTAAAATGCGATGGACGCCGAAAGTTCAATCGATTCTTCGTTGTAAAAAGCGATGAAAGCCTCTCGCAAGACAAGAAGAACCGGGCGCCTTGCCGTTGTGGCCGAAATCTTCTTCTGAACTGCGGATTCCCGTGGCATGAATCTCCTTGCGGTTCGGAGCCTATCATATACCGTAGCGCCGGCATCCAGCCGGCCCATGCCGCCGGGGACGGCGGCGCTACAGCAAGAAATCCCAAAGGCTGGTTGATCCCGTGGCAGATGCGGCGGAAATTCAAGAGGAACGGCTGAAAGTGCGGCGCCTTCAGTTCACCATGGATCTGGTCTCCAGCGTTTTAGTGCAATCCCCCTTAACGGCGGACGAAGCAACCGAATTGGTTTCCGGCGCCCGCCAGTTTGTCTTGAGTCTGTTCCCGGACAAGGACCTGGCTTTTGAGATCATTTATGCCGCCCGATTCCGGCGGATCATCGCTGCAAGATTCAGCCCGGAGCTGCCACAACACATTGATTTTGACGGATAATCCGGTAGTGGCGCAGTGTGCTGTAGCGGCGGTCTCTGACCGCCGAAAGCTGTTGAAAAATAAGAGTCGGCGGTCAGAGACCGCCGCTACAGCTAACTTACCCACTACCGGGCGGAGCGTTCCCTGGCGCGGCTTCAATGGAACCTGGAGCACTCACGGATTGAAGGTTACCAACAATATCCCCCACCAGCAGTTCGGCCCGGATTCGCAAGGGCAGGCGTTGCGCGTCATCGCTGAACCAGATCAGCATCCTGCCCTTCTTCTTGTACAGGTTCCCAAACACCCGAGGCTCCACGCGGAAGGCAAACCGCTTGCCGAGGGCGGTGTCGATCGGTTCGCGGGCTTGCACTTCCACGATCACATCGTGGGTCTCCGATCCGTCGTTGACCGGCACGTGAATCTGACTCCCTACGTGCATCGGCTGGTGGCGAAGGTAATAGAAGCCGGTGACGATGTCCTCGACACAGGCGGGAATGGCATTTTCCGTGTGCTTGGCAGGGTCGCCGGGCTTTGTCAAATCCTTCTCGTCCAGGATGGCCACTCGCCTCGTGCTGTCGAAAGTAATCTGCGTCTGTTTGTGCCTCCGGCCTTCGTTGATCTGCTTGGAGATTTGCCGTGAGCACAGCGTTCGGGGATCAACCATTGAACGGAACTGGTCATTCAGATCGTAGATGAGTGAAACGAACCCTCGTGAGTGCGCGGTGGTCAGAATTTGCAGCGCGTCTTGCCCGTTGTTGCCCGCCACTTTGGTGACGGCTGCCGTCACTTGCCCCGCCGGAAACACCGACCACGAAACGCTGTAGACCAGCCTTTCCCCAGGACCGAAAGGCACAACCGCCGCCTGCCCGGTTGGCGGCGGCCCGCCGGAAACAAGCAAAGGAACCAGAAGAAATGAAAACTTGAGAAGACGAAAATTCATCATAAGGTTTAGACGCCAAAAGCGTCTAAGAGGCCGTCCCAATGAATGCGCTCACAAAACGATTTTCAGAATGAGGATCAGGCTGATGACGGCAAAACCCAGGGCTGCCTCGTACTCCCGATTTTTTCGATATCCTGTCCAATCGAATCTGAATGTGCCGCTCTTCACGCTGCCGATCCTGGGCAGGAACAACGGCACCCGCGCCGAGTAATCTTCAAATTCCTTTCCGAACTTCTGGCGCAGGAACGACTCTTCACGCCGCATGACGGGCAGATAAATCACCAAAAACAGGGCCACAAGAGCTATTCCCAAGGGAAGATAACCACCCGCCATCGCCAACCCCACCGCCAGCAGAAAGCTGCCCAAGTAAAGTGGGTTCCTGGTAAGAGAATACAGGCCCGAAGTAGCCAGCCTTAGATTTTTCTCAAGACGCCCGGCGGCAAGGCCTCGTAACACCAAGCCTATCAGGGCAATGATTTCACCCATTATTAAGCGGGTCCACACCGGTCTGGAAAGAGCAAGGAAAATGATCCCGGCCACAAAGCCCAGCGGCACGCGCCAACGCGCAGCCCAGGCTTCGTAGCGATTACTCATTCGCGCTCTCCAAGCGCAGCCGGATGGCCCTCATGACCTGGTCCACTTCAATCCCTTCCAGAAAACCCGGCTGCCGTCTCCGCGAAGCTTTTTCCGAACGGCCCACCAGCACAATATTGCGTTTCGGAAACGGGCCATTTCGTACCGGATCGGTTGGACCGTACAGAGCCACAACGGGAGCGCCCACCGCGGCGGCAAGATGCATAGGACCCGTATCCCCTCCGATGAAGAGCGAAGCCAGACGGGCCAATGCAACATACTGTGTGATGCTGGCCGCAAGATACCGTGCCCGGCGGCATCGTGCCGCCTCCAGAATTTCCTGGATCAGCGGCGCCTCGGCCGGCGACCCCGTCAAAACAATTTCCCCGGAAAATTCCGGTTCGAGCTTCTTGATGAGTGCAGCATAATTGGAGGGCGCCCAACGCTTGCTGTGCCAACCCCCGCCCGGATTGACCAATATGAATGGCCCGCCGCCAATCTTTTTAAGCTGCTCCTTCGCATACTCTTCGTCTTCAGGTTTGCGGGGAAGCGGAAATTGCCATTTCGTAGCCGTGGCGCCCAGATGCTCTGCCAACCCAAGATTGGCCTCAATGATGTGCCGCCATGCTTGCCGCGTCACGTGAGCCGTATAGAAGACTCCTGCCATGGGCTCTCGCAGCCACCGTCCGGCAAACCCTACACGCTGGGGAGCACGGCTGGCCCAGGCAATGATCCCGGATTTGATGAGGCCCTGGAAATCAATCGCAACGTCAAAGTGAGGATTACGAAGCGCCGAGAACGCCAGCTTCATTTCCTGGATTGTCGTCCGGGAGCTGAACCGCCCTCGCCAGCCCAGCGTATCGATTTTCAAAATGTGCTGGACGTAAGGATTGCCTTCAAGCAGACAGGCGTAGCGCGCTTCGACAGCCCAAGTCACCTCAGCCCCAGGGAGAGCTTCGCCCAGCGCCGCGACGGCCGGAAGCGCATGGACAATGTCCCCAATGGAGCTTAAGCGTATAACCAGCAGCCTTTTTTGGGACTCATCCATGCTCCGAATTTACCGGGGACCGAAAAATCTGCGCTTCCTAAACTTCGTACCACCATTCGCAAATACGGTAACGTATTCTTGCACCCCCTCACCCCCAGCCCCTCTCCCCGCAAGCGGGGAGAGGGTGGCGCGCAGCGCCGGGTGAGGGGGTGCAAGAATACGTGAGCGAACTTACGAAACGCTGCACTTAGTTCATCTGGCTTCTTAGTAAACTGCTCCGCCCCTTCGTTATACCACTACGGGGTTGAATTCACCTTTTCCGGCCCTAGGTCAGTTTGGCCACTTTGACAATTTTTGTCACTCTTCACATCCGCGGAAGTCGCCATCCATAGCACCGGGTCGGATTATCTAAGCCGCCCTTTTCGGCGGGGCTAAACCCCTGGCCTTCCGCTACAGCAAACTGAACCACTACCAAATTTCGGTTGCGCTTGCCACTCCGGCCACCTGCGGGAAGCCTTCTGCCGGTTCCACTCCGTCATGGAGTCCATACCATTTTAGCCAAGGCCACGGTGCATGGATGAAAAAAGTGCTTTGTATCGATGCGATACATTGTATATGGGGGACAAGTGGGCCGTGCCGTGGCACGGTAAGGCGTATGCCAATTGAGGGGCTAACATTCAAAGGGTCTTGCGCCACACTTCGTATACTCATAAGGCTTTGCGCCGCGCTGAGCCAAAAGGCCGTCGGGAATCACTTCCACTTAGCATGTAGAGCATACCATGACTCATTTGGAGCAGCACTGCTCACCCAAATTGGGGTGGTGTCTCAGTTTGGTTGCTGTAGCGGCGCTCTATGAGCGCCGAACTTGGATCCTCAACGGTTTCCGGCGCTCATAGAGCACCGGTACAGCAAACTGCGCCAGTACCCAAATTGGAGTGGCGATGGAAAGCCCGGCATTTTGAGGCTAGGGACAGCGTTTCGTAAGTTCGCTCACGTATTCTTGCAACGGTCTTCAACACCCCCTCACCCCCAGCCCCTCTCCCCGCAAGCGGGGAGAGGGTGGCGCGCAGCGCCGGGTGAGGGGGTGCAAGAATACGTGAGCGAACTTACGAAATGCTGCACTAAGGACATCAGGAAGAATAGGGATTCAATTAGAAGAAAGATGGAACACCCGAAAAGTCAAACGGGGCGAGCATTATGCTCGCCCCGTTCTGAAAAACAATTCAAGTTACCTTATCGAAGTCCCTGAAATCTAAGGGTTTGTACCCATTAGCTCAGAAAACGACGCTTTGCCGCACCGGCCAGACCCAGCAATCCGGTTCCGAGCAGGATCAGTGATCCCGGCTCAGGTGTGCCCGTTCCGCCGCCGCCAGCCGTCAGTGACAGTTGGTTGATGGCGAAATCGGTACAATCCAGCACGCAACTGGTCAGGCTGTATTGAATCGAGGTGATGTTGGCTCCAGACAGGTCCTGGACGCCCAGGAAAATCGCGCTGTTGTCGCCATTGCTGTTGCTGTTGCCATTCTCGGTGAACGTACCGAGCAGGGTGTTACCGTTGAAAGCCTGGATCTGGGCGGTGAAGCCACCAAAAAAGTCCGCCTGGATCTGAGCGCCAATTTCCGAAAGCCCGGTGCCGGAGCTCAGGCTGAGTGGGCCGTTCCCGGGGCTGGCTTCGGTCCAAATCAACTGGTCACCGGAATTGAAGTTACCATTCCAACCGTTACCCTGGTCCAGCCTTTCGCCTTGGTTAGCGGCGCCAAGGTAATTGCCCGTAAACATAACTCCACCAGTAGACATTGCGGTGAATGGGCCGTTAAAGATTGTGCCAGTTACACCCAACTGGCCCCAGGTTAGCGTATCGGTCCCCGTGGGGCGGGTGGTCACGATGTTAAGTGTGTCGGCCATCGCAAAGCTGAGAGCCGCAAACATGCAAGCCGCAAGCAATACAATCGTCTTTTTCATCTATTCCTCCTTGAAAGTTCCGTGGCTGTGGTCAAGCTAAACCATACCCACCAGAACCTATGCAATTGTATTTCCATGTCTGGTTATTTACTAAGTCTTGTAGATTCAATATGATAGTTTATTTAGTCCCGGACCCGTTCCCGTCCGAATGGAAAACCTTTTCTCTTTGAAGTGGAAAACACATTCCACCCTGCCGTAGCCGTCCGCAAGCAATGGGAACGGGTCAAGGTCTCATCCAAAGCCCCGGAATTACCGGGCCATGGTCTGCCCGCGCCCGTTTCAACAATAATTCGGGTGGTGGCGCAGTTTGGTTGCTGTAGCGGCGGTCAGAGACCGCCGACTTTTATTTTTCAACAGCTTTCGGCGCTCATAGAGCGCCGCTACAGCAAATTGCGCCACCACCATAATTCGAGTAGACAGGACACTCAAAAAGCCATCAGAATAAATCAGGGATCGCCGCAACATGCCGGCGCGTCTGCCCAAACCAAAGTGGATTAAGGTTTCGACATGGCTCAAGCTCTAACCGGAGAAAATGTTCCCGTCGCTGAATATGTGCGCGGGGACTTCAAGATTGTTTCCCACCTTGCTCATGGATGGGAAATGCATTCCGCCGTTCTCCTGAGCCCCTCCGAGGAGCGGATGGCGGTCCGGGAACCGGTGCAGGCAGTTCCGAACAGCCTGGCGAAAAGGCTCGGGGCCTTGCGCGCGCTGCTGGTGCCCTACATCGCCTGCTTGGACAGCGGCGACGTGGTGTGCTTCTCCAAGCTCCGGGGTCAAACCCATACCGCGGCATGGTTTGAAACTGAAACGCGAACCAATATCATTCTGGCCTGCCGCGAGCTGGACCCCCACGACACCGGATTTGAATTCCTGGCCAGCATCGCTGAACTGGCGCGTCCGCGCCTGACGGCGGAGGAGGTGGAGCAATACAGCCAACTGGTGCGCAGCGAGCTGGAGCAGGATATACCGGGCGAAATGGACAAAGAAACATTGGCGGCCAAGCAGTCCCTTCTGACCAAGCGGACATCGTGGCGCCATGAGCCGGAAAAGTTCGATCAGTACCGGGACCTCTCGCTGGCGGGCACCCTGGCCGAATACATGCACGGCCTCTGGCACGACGTTCAAATCCAGACCGGGCCGGAACATCTGCCCTTGCCGCAGTTGCGCCAGCGCCTGCAATGGATGGCCAAGACATTCCCGCCGAACCCCGGCTACGAGGTCTTTTCAAAGGAAATCGAGCAGCTCGGCTGAGCGTGCCGCACCGGCCTCGACTCTCCGCATTCTTCAGGAGGAAAGCGCATGGCATCACCCGAGGTTTTTAAGAATTACATCAACGGAGAATGGGTTGAATCCGCCAGCGGGGAAACCTTTGAGAATCTCAATCCCGCCAACCGCCACGAACGGGTCGGGTTGTTTCAGAAGTCTACGCCGCAGGATGTTGAAGCGGCTGTGGATGCGGCCAAGTCCGCGTATCCTGCCTGGAAGAATACACCCGCGCCCAAGCGGGGTGAGATTCTCTACCGCGCCGCACAGATCCTGCTGGAGCGAAAGGAAACGCTCTCCCGGCAGATGACCCGCGAAATGGGCAAAGTGCTGGACGAAGCTCGCGGCGATGTGCAGGAAGCGATCGATATGACGTTCTACATGGCGGGTGAAGGCCGCCGGCAGTTCGGCATGACAACACCCTCCGAACTGCAGAATAAGTTCTGCATGACGGCGCGTTATCCCATCGGTGTCTGTTCCATGATCACGCCGTGGAATTTCCCCATGGCCATCCCGTCCTGGAAAATGATACCGGCGCTGATCTGCGGCAACACCCTGGTGCTCAAGCCGTCTCCGGACGCGCCGCTTTCCTCCTGTAACCTGGTGAAGATTCTGGAGGAAGCTGGCATCCCGCGCGGCGTGGTGAACTTGCTGGCGGCGGACGGCGCCGAAGTCCCCAAACGGCTGGTGGAGCATGAGGGTGTCCGCGTGGTGTCATTCACCGGCTCCACCGCCGTGGGCCGCGAAGTGGGAAAGACGTGCGCCGCCAGCATCAAGCACGTGAGCCTGGAAATGGGCGGGAAAAACGTCATCATGGTGCTGGATGACGCGGACATCGACCTGGCCGTGGACGGCGCGGTGTGGGGCGGATTCGGCACCACCGGGCAACGATGCACCGCCGCCAGCCGCGTCGTGGTCCACAAGAAAGTTTACGGGGAATTCAGCCGGAAGTTCGTAGAACGTGCCCGTGCTCTGAAAGTGGGCAACGGCCTCGATCCCTCGGTCCAAGTGGGCCCGGTGATTAATGAGCGGCAACTCTTGAAGATCGAAGGCTACGTCAAAATTGGGAAGGAAGAAGGCGCCAAGCTGCTTTGCGGCGGAGGACGGCCGGTGGGCGGCGATTACGATGCCGGTTGGTTCTTCGCGCCCACGGTCTTTGGAGATTGTTCTCCGCGGATGCGCATCACCCAGGAAGAAATCTTTGGGCCGGTGGTGGCGCTGATTCCGTGCGATAGCCTGGAGGATGCCATCGAAATTGGCAACGGCGTGGTCTACGGTCTTTCCTCATCCATTTTCACCCGGGATGTGAACAAAGCGTTCAAAGCCATGCGCGAAATGGACACGGGCATCTTTTATGTGAACGCTTCGACCATCGGCGCCGAAACTCATCTGCCTTTTGGGGGAACCAAGGCGACCGGAAACGGCCACCGCGAAGCCGCAACGACGGCGCTCGATTTCTTCTCCGAATGGAAATCAATTTATGTGGACTACAGCGGCAAGCTGCAACGCGCCCAGATTGATGCTTAAATTGAAAGTTGGGGATGGTTAGTAGCGGGTTTTCTTGGCAGGCCGGTATTTCTCGCGGTATTCGTCGAGTTCCTGGTCGGAAAGGGTGGCGTGACGGGGAAGCTGCTGTTCCGGCGTTTCGTCGTCAAGCGCCTTTTGCAGTTTTTGGTAGCAGATGTCCGGGGCGTCCTGATAAGGGACGTGCTTTTCGACGAACGCCTGGTTGGAGATGGTCATGGCGAACTCGCGGTTCTCCGTTTTCGGGTCGATAACGCGGTAATTATATTCTCTGCCGCGCGCTTTGAGTTGAAATCCGAGGTATTGGATCTGCACCGCTGCCTCCAGCAATAGGGAGTGGCTCCCGCCCGCGACATGCAGCACGCGAGCGGGAACCCAAACATCCTTTTTAGAGCTTTGCTACGTTTTCAGCTTGCAGCCCTTTGGGACCCTTGGTGACCGTGAATTCCACCGCCTCACCTTCGGCTAGCGATTTGAATCCGGTGGCTTGAATGGCGGAGTGGTGCACGAAGACGTCATCACCCGAAGCGCGCTGGATGAACCCGTAGCCCTTCGCGTCATTGAACCATTTCACCGTGCCTTGTTCTCTATCCATAATGTTTTACTCTTCCTTTAATGTTGAATGTATTCTTGTTCTGCTCTCGCAACCACTCGCCAAAAACAAAAAAGCCACAAAATCATTGATTCTGTGGCCTGCACTGTCCGTGGATTCCGGTCACAAAAACTGATCAAGTCAATTTAGTATACCGCCTTCGGCGGGATTTGGCTAGTTCTTATTTACGGAATTACATACCTGACAGGATCATGTAACTTTGTATACCTAATAAACCATCTAAATCAGTAGTGTCCTAACGTTTGATTTGAAATTCCGCGTAGCCGCCTGTACCTGAAGGGATTGCTCGTGAAAACGGTCATAATCGATTTGAAATTTCCGATACCTTACAACCATTCCACGTACGCAAGAGGAATGGTCAATGAACGAAGGTCGAACCGTATTTTCCCAGCTCATGGATTTTCTGCCGCTGCACCAATTTCGCCAGTGTGTGGAGCGCTACGGGGGCAACTACAAGATTCAGAGCTTTACTTGTCTGGACCAGTTTCTCTGCCTGGCCTTTGCACAGCTTACCTTCCGGAAAAGTCTCCGCGACATCGAAGCCTGTCTTCGTGCCCAGCAACTCAAGCTCTATCACATGGGCTTCCGGGGACAGGTTTCTCGCAGCAACCTCGCCTACGCCAACGAGCATCGCGACTGGCGGATCTTCGCCGATTTCGCTCAGCTTCTGATTGGCATCGCTCGCGATCTCTACCGCCACGAATCCTTCGGAGTGGAGTTGTCCGGGACCGTTTATGCCTTCGACTCCACCACCATCGATTTGTGTCTGTCGCTGTTCCCCTGGGCGCAGTTTCGCCGCCGCAAAAGTGCGGTCAAGCTGCACACCTTGCTGGACCTGCGGGGCAGCATTCCGACCAGTGTTTATGTGACCGGCGGGCAGGTACACGACGTCAAATTGCTGGACCAGTTGCAGCTGGAAGCTGGGGCCTTTTACTTGATCGACCGCGGTTATGTGGACTTCGCTCGACTCTATCTCTTCACGCAAGCCTGCGCCTTCTTTATCACGCGCGCCAAAAAGAACATGCAGTTCTACCGGCGTGCCTCGCGCCCCGTCGATCGATCGACCAGCGTGCGGTGCGACCAAACGATTGCGCTGACCGGGGTGCGGACATCTCAGCGGTACCCCGACGCGCTGCGCCGGATCGCATACTTCGACGCCGACAAGGATTCGCGCCTGACCTTCCTGACCAACAATTTTCTCCTTCCCCCGCTGACCATCGCCCAATTGTATCGGGCCCGCTGGCAGGTCGAGTTGTTCTTCCGCTGGATCAAACAGCACCTGCGCATCGAGGCTTTCTACGGTACCTCCGAGAACGCCGTGAAGACGCAAGTCTGGGTTGCCCTCTCGATTTATGTACTGGTGGCCATCGTCAAAAAGCAACTGGGGCTCGACTTGAGTCTCCACGAAATGCTCCAAATTCTCAGTGTTACGGTTTTCGAAAAAACCCCGATTTTAGAGGGGTTATCCAATTTCACCAACACGTCACAGGACACGGAGTCCAGTACCCAATTGAATCTATTCGACTTACGTTAGGACACTACTGCATCTAAATAATTCGTAGTGGCGCAGTTTGCTGTAGCGGCGGTCTCTGACCGCCGAAAGCTGTTGAAAAATAAAAGTCGGCGGTCAGAGACCGCCGCTACAACAAACTGACCCACTACCTTTAAGCAAAGTCCGGACCGGACCTTGCCGGGGAACACCGCGTTCAAAAATTAGCCAGTCGCGGCGCTCCGCTCATTCGGAGCGGGTGACGCCTTCGGCGATCCAAAACCGGCCGGGGTCAAGTCCCGCGCGCAACGCCAGTTCGTGAGCCAAAAGCTGAATGTGAAGTGTATCGACGAGCGTCCCCAAGCCAAGCTGCGCGGGTTCCACTGGAATCAGCCGGAGGTTGGGCGCTGCTTCGACCCTGCCATCGCTGAGCAGCAACACCCGGCCCCCATGGGAACGGATGTCTTCCGCCAGGTTCAGAAGGAACTTTCGGGTCCGGGGCTGGCTCCGGTCCTGTTTAGGAAATGGGGTTATATCCTCTGGTGAATTGCGGGCGAAAATGATGTATCGATGCGCGGGATTGACAATCTCAATGGGGCCGTGCCGGAATTGGGCGGCGGAAATGGCCTCGGCGCCGATGCGGACGACCTCCTTCAGGATCAAGGCGCCTTCATAAACCGAGGCCAGATCGGCGCCGCGCGACATGAGCGCCGTATACGTGGGATGGTTGAAAAATTCCACGTTGAGAGGAGTCATCTCCGCCTGCTGGTCCAGAACCGTCTCTTGTTCTTCGATGGCGCGCAGGAGGGCGTGGGTGAGTGGACGATTCTGCTTGCCGGCGATGACGAAAGCCAGATACATGAGTACCGCGACGCTGCACATGTAACTCTTGGTGGTGACGCGGGTTTGTCCGCCCGCCATCATGGGCAGCAGCAGGCGGCTACGGCGTGCCAGAGTGCTGGCTTCCACATTGGCCAAGCCCAAGACGCCGGTGGCCGGGCTGAGGCTGTCCAGAAGCCGGATGATTTCCACCGTTTCACCCGACTGCGAGATGACGACCAGGAGCGTATCCGGCCCAAGAATCTTCAAGTGGTGGTGGACTAGCTCCGCCGTTTCCCAAACGAGCGCGCGGATGCCGAGCGCCGTGAGGAAGGCCTGGGCAGGATAAGCGGCGAAAAGCGACGATCCCATTCCCGTGAAGACCACCACCGGCGGCCAGTGGGCCGCCAGCTTGCGCAGCGAACGCGTGGGGATGGCGCCGGGGCTGGTGTAATACTTCCGGACTCCTCGAAGCGCGGAGGGCTGCTGAGAAATTTCATCCATCAGCGTCGAAGTCAAGAGATTCCTCCCGGCGGTAGTGTCTCAGTTTGTTTGTTGTAGCGGCGCTCTCTGAGCGCCGAACTTGGATCCTCAACGGTTTCCGGCGCTCAGAGAGCGCCGCTACAGCAAATTGCGACACTACCCTCCCGGCCGGTTTTGTTCTTCCTCACCGGAGGCAACCGCTGTGCCACCGCTTTGATCCATGCGCTGATTTTATCATTAATGGCAAAGGCCACGAGAGGGAAGGGGGTCGCGCTTCGCGTTGGAGAGGGTTTGCGGCCGGGAAGGAGAACAGAACCGTTGGCTCAGCCCCGCCATGGTCAGCCTGGGGCAGCAAAGGTTCGTGGCCATAAAGCGAGAGGCAGACTAGGGCACATCCATCGCCTCGCCCCAATTCGGCCGGACGAAACTGAACAGGCAACGTCAGCCCTTGAGGAATTTCGCAGGATTGACCGGAGTCTGGTGGACTCGCACTTCGTAGTGCAGGTGCGGACCGGTGGTGCGCCCCGTCATGCCCACCGCCCCAATCACTTCGCCTTTCTTTACTTCCTGGCCGGCGACCACGAATACCTTGCTCAAGTGGCCGTAAGTGGTGGTGACTCCCGAACCGTGGTCAATGATGATTTCATTGCCGTAGCCGGCCTCCGCGCGGCCCGCATTCAGCACGATGCCATCCCCCGCCGCTTCAACCGTCGTGCCCTTGGGCGCGGCGATGTCCAGGCCGGCGTGAAAGGCGTCTTCGCCACTGAACGGATCCATCCTTTCGCCGAATCCCGCTGTGATTTCTCCACGAACCGGCCAGAGCGAAGGAATGCTTGCAGGATCAAAGTTCGGACTATGGAAAAATCCGCGCGCCATCCGCCCCGGGGCCGGACTAAAAACGGCTTTCTCAATCAAATTGAAAGCGTAGAGTGATGCGTTGTAACTGGATTCAACCGTCGAATTACTCTGGGTGGCAAGGGTAAAGACGGCCTGCGGAAAGTGCAGCCGGTGGCGGCCAAACCCGTAGGTGAGGGCAACGTCCGAAGCCAACGATTCCAATGAAACCAGCTTTTTATTGGTATGATCGACCGTAGTTTCCAGGCTGCGGTTTTGGGTCTTCAATGCCTCGCTCTCCAAGCGGAGATCATTGTAGCTCGAAACCTTCAGGAGCATTCTGGCGTAGCTGTTTGCCAGCGCCGTGATTCCCATGATACCGGCCACACTTAAGGCTAAAACAAGGTATAACGTATACGAAGGGATACTAATTCGCCGGAGTTTGCCATGAGGAGCAACTACCAAGAAGGTGTAGGATTTCTTGGGCATAGGTTCGCCTCCACAAGCGATTTGGCCGTGCCACTCGATCCCTGGGAATTATATATTTAGGCTAACAGGACTAATATTGTTCGTGGCACAATCAATCTTTCAGGGTGAAAACGAAGATGCTATTCGGTATGGTCACATACTGTCAAGCAATTTTGTGCACATCAGTGTAGTTTATTCTCGATTGTTAGTCCGAACAGACTATTATTGCGGTTTTGTGATTAAGCTCAGCCAAATGGTCAAGCCGCGTTCTGAGCCTCAATTCTAGAGGGTCGAATGGCTACGTTGCACGCTGGCGTGAGCTTTTAATTTCGCCAATTCTAAAAATTGAATACAGAGTAATTCCTAACTGAATCTACCAAATTTCATACACAACGCCGACTTATTTCCGGGAAAAGAACGGATCATTGCCGCAGTAAATGCCACACAAGAGAGTGGGACACAGGGTGTTCAAGAGTGAAATACAATTCGTTCGTTGGCTTCAATCCCACGCGCCGCTGAGGGGACGCGAGCTGCGCATGGGGATTGGCGATGACGCCGCTCTGGTCCGTCCCCATCGTGGCCAAGAGTTGATCCTAACTACCGACCTTTCGGTCGAGGGCATCCATTTCACCCGCCACCTGCACACGCCGCAGTCGGTAGGGCACCGGGCACTGGCCCGTGCCCTAAGTGACATCGCCGCCATGGGGGGGAAGCCAAAATTTGCACTGGTTTCGATCGCCCTGTCGGAGAAGTCTCCAGGCAATTGGGCGAGGGATTTCTATCAAGGACTTTTCCGGTTGGCGCGGCGATTTAGCGTTTCCGTGATCGGTGGTGATACCTCCGTTCACACGGGGTCCATCCTGGTGGACGTCGTAGCGACGGGCGAGGTGCCATACGGCAGGGCGATGCTGCGGTCTGGCGCGAGCGTGGGCGACCAGATTTTTGTGGGAGGAAAGCTGGGCTCGTCCGCCCTGGGACTAAAAATGCTGAAATCGGACAAAAGACCTAATTCACAGAAAACTCGCAATGAGTCGATCAAAGCCCATCTTTTTCCCGAGCCTCAAATCCGGCTGGGCGAATTCCTTTCTAAGGAGCGGATCGCCACGTCCGCCATGGACCTGAGTGATGGCCTTTCCATCGACCTGATGCGCCTTTGCGAAGCGAGCGGCGTGGGAGCCCGCATCGATGCCAGCCTCCTGCCTCTGCCTGCCACGCCGATGCCTATGGAGATGACCGCGCGTGAAGCTGAGCGGCTTGCCCTGCACGGTGGCGAAGACTACAAACTGCTTTTCACGGTTTCACCACAGCGGGCTCAAGGTTTATCCCGGAAGGTGGCGGACAGAGAGGTGTTCCGAATCGGCCAAATCACCCGTGCCCGGACTTTGTTGCTGATTCGGGATGACGGCCGCGAGGAGAGATTGGCGCCCCAAGGTTACGATCACTTCCGCAAGCGGCGACGGGCGGATCGAGCCGGTGCGAAAACGAGCACCGAATTCGGCACGAAATAATCAGGGAGCATCAGTTGATCTGGCGCGGGGGCGAGGTTTGAGAAAGTCCTTTGCCGGACTGAGCGGCCGCGGAGGGCTTGGGGAGTGGCGTGTTCTGGGTTAATCCAGAGGATGCGGCGGCGGCGCCGGAAGCGCCAGTGAGAAGGCTGGGTGTCGCGCCGCCCGCCACGATTTGCTTCACTTGACTGGGGCTGGTCAACAACGGCGAATCCGGAAAGTCGCGCACGGGTTGTCCCGCCAGCGCCCGGCCCATGAAGTCCATCCAAATGGGCAAGGCCACGTGAGATCCTTCCTCTTTGAACCCTTTCGCCACAATCGAATCCGGATTGGCAGGTTGTTCCAGGGAGCGGCGGTCATCAAATCCCACCCAGACACCGCAAGTGATCGTGGGCGAAAAACCAATGAACCACGCATCAGTGAAGTCATTGGTGGTGCCGGTCTTGCCCGCCACCGGGACCTTGGCGGCAAAGGCTCTGGCGTGAACTGCGGTTCCGGAATTGATCACCTCGCGCAGCATGGAGACGATCAGCCGCGCGTCGGGCGCCGGAAGCACGTCCGTCACCTGGGGCGCGGAGACGTCCAGCACGCGCCCATCGTAATCGGTCACACGGGAGACGGTGTGAGCGGTGAGGTGCAGTCCATCATCCGGGAAGGTGGTGAATCCGGAAGCGTGTTCGAGCAGCGTCAAGTCGGAAGCGCCGAGGGCGAGCGGCAGGTCCGGAACCAGGCGGGAAGTGATTCCAAACTTGCGGCACAGCTTGATGACATTGTCCACGCCGACGCGGGCCAGCAGCTTCACTGCCGGAACGTTGCGCGATTCGGCGATGGCGTGGAGCAATGTGATGCGGCCTTCAAACCGGTTATCATAGTTGTGGGGCGCCCACCCGCCGTAGCTCACCGGCGCATCCACAATCGTGTCAAAGGGCGAAAAGCCGTCCAAGAGCGCCTGGGAATAAACGTACACCTTGAAGGAGGAGCCGACCTGCCGCTCCGCCTGCACGGCGCGGTTGAATTTGCTCTGATTGTAATCGTACCCGCCCACCATGGCTTTGATGTCGCCGGTGCGGTTATCAATCACCAGGATCGCGCCCTGCACGGTTGGATATTGATCCAGGGTGACGTGCAGCGTATGGCCCTGAATCGAGGTGATGCGGAACAGGTCAACGTCACCCGTTTCGAAAACGTCGAGCGGCGTGGCCTTCAGGGTCCAGGCAAAATCGGGAGCCGTGACCCTCACCGTGTCCGGCCCGAATCGCACTCGTGCCGAATCGGGCTTTACGGACATGACCAGGCCGTGCACGAACTCGCCCACCGTGAAGGGCCTGGTCCAGTCCTCATCTTGATAGGTCTCAAGCGTGGCGGGCAAACCACCGGGCAGCATTTCCGTTTTACGGAAGATGTTCTTCTCCGGCCCGCGCCAGCCGCGCCGCTTGTCATCCTCGCGGAGCCCGGCGCGAAGCGCATGAACGGCCTCATCTTGCAACTTCAGGTCCAGCGTGGTGTAAACCCTCATGCCATCGGTGTTGATGGCGGTGGCACCATACCGGTCTCCCAAGTGTTCCCGCACGTCATCGACAAAATAGGGCGCAATCTCCTTGTTCCAGCGCTGCACATGAAGGCCCAGGGGCGCCGCCTTCGCCTGTAGGTATTGCTGGCGCGTGATCTTGCCGTTGGAGAGCATGGCCCGCAACACTTCGTTGCGGCGGAAGAAGGCGTACCGCGGACGGTGAATGGGCGAGTAATAGGTCGGGTTTCTCGGCAGGCCGGCGAGCAGTGCTGCTTCGGGCAGCGTGAGCTGGTTCAAATGTTTTCCAAAATAGAGCTCCGACGCCGCCTCGACGCCAAAGCTGCCACCGCCCCACGGAATGATATTGCAATACATCGTGAAAATCTGCGCCTTGGTGAAGTGGCGCTCAAGCTGAATGGCCAGCAAGGCTTCGCGGATTTTGCGCTTGAATGACTTTTGCGGTGTCAGAAAAAGACGGCGGCTGAGCTGTTGGGTCAAGGTGCTGGCGCCTTCCGCCTTGCGCCACTCCATGATGTCCACAATGGCGGAGCGCACAATGCGCAGCACGTCCACTCCGAAGTGGCTGTAAAAGTGGCGGTCCTCGACGGAAATGATGGCGTCGCGCAACACCGGGGGAATCTGATCGTAGGTCACGAGCACCCGGCGTTCCAGCGCAAAGCTGCCGATTTGCGTGCCGTCATCGGCGTAGAGCTCGGTCATCACATCCGGGCGGTAGTCAAACAGCTCGTTGACTTGGGGCAGGCTGGAGGAATAGACGAAAACCAATCCGGCCAGCGCCCCCGCGCCGATGGAAAGCAGGAGCAGCAGCAGAAAAGCGAGCTGCCCGAACAGGCGATGGCTGCGAAGCCGCGGGGCGGCTGAGGCAGGATGCAAGGATTGGTCTCTCCGGGAGCCAGGTGCGGCCATGGTGTGAGAAGTTTCCCTCTTTCATTCTAAGACCGCACCGTGTCATCGTCAATCACCGCCCGGTGTTGGTAGTGTCTCAATTTGCTGTAGCGCCGCTCTCTGAGCGCCGGAAACCGTTGAGTATCCAGTGTTCGGCGCTCAGAGAGCGCCGCTACAGCAAACAAACTGACCCACTACTCCTGTGTTGCAATCCGGATACAGCGCAGCCGGAACCAAGCAGGCAGCGGGCGGTGAACAGAAAACCATAAGCAGCAAGCAGGAAGCAGCCGGTGGCAGGTTCGGCCCAAGTGGGGCGCGTTTTGAAATGCGCCCGAAGGCACATCCATAAAGGGTGAAACCGCGGCCAGCCAAAATATTTTGGCCAAGGGGGACGGAGATCAATCCTAGCCCGGATTTCTCAGTGCGCCCCAACGGCGCAGATCACCGGTGGGTGAAAGTCCCACCCAGATAGTTGTTGGTAAGTCTGGTAGCTGACAAGCGGCTTGGACCGGTAACGGGCCGGGCCGAAGCCTTGTGACCAAGGCCACTTCGGGTGGCTGAGCAACCCTGCAGGCCGTAACGCGAGTGAAGCTTGAGCAGGCCTCGAAAGTGAAGTCGTGGACGCCGACCCGCCCGAATAACGGGGAAGGCCGCACCGGCCGGGAAGAAACTGACACGCGCACCGGTTCGGGTCCACCGGGGTAGTGAGCACGGCATGCAAGGAAGGTGGTCTGGGTCATTGGGGGAACCCCAGATCGGGTGGAGGCAAGCTCCAACGCTCTCGGCAAGGAGAGCGGCCCGGCTGGGACTCGGAGAGGGTCAT
>DATKST010000142.1:0-4663 GCA_035531475.1 Terriglobia bacterium | reverse complement strand
TGCACATCATAGACAATGAAAAGGCCAATGTCAAGTACTTACATGGGTACAACATAGCGCCCCTACCTGAACCTTCCAGCATGAAAATAAATCGCTTA
The DNA here is from genome assembly GCA_035531475.1 of Terriglobia bacterium. GTDB lineage: Bacteria > Acidobacteriota > Terriglobia > UBA7540 > UBA7540 > CALCEB01. The sequence continues at coordinate 4,565 of DATKST010000142.1, read as the reverse complement.
CCTCAGATTCCAAGGGTCAAGGGAGGGGGAAAATCCGTCGGAGCAGCCTGTAATGGGACGTTAGTCCTGGTACTGATGGATGTGACAATGGGATGGACATTAACCACCCGATTGTTCTAGTATCTAGCTGGAGTTGCAGTTAAGGATACTTCAAACCAGCGGGTATAGCCGGACTGCGCAGGGCCACCGGCGCGTGGGGCACGAATTTGGGTAAGGCACGTGCCATTCTTGCAGTCCGGCTTCTTTTTATTTTGGAGAAACGGCGTCACGAGATTATCGATTGATCGTTACTTCAAGCCATCACTAGCTTGGAGTTTGGGCATGGTGAGAGGGTTATGGCACGTCATCAGAGAAAGCGGAGAAGCCGGAAGAATCTAGCCGCAAGGATCGCAGTCTTTGTGGTGATGGTAGGGGCGATTGCGGCCATTTCCTCCCACTCCGGTAGGAATCTGATGTGCCCGCCTGGCGCAGCCCCTGCCAATTCGGATTATCTGCGCAACACTTCCCTGTCATTACCTCAAGCCATCCGGTCGCGGCCGGTCTATCCTTATTCGATCATTCCCGGTGGGGTGCGAAGCGCCCGCGAACTCGAACAAGAGATCCAGAGGGATCCCCTCGTGGCCGCCCAATACAGCGATTTCTACGTTCACGACGCCCGTGTCGTAACGATCGAGAAGCCCGAGATGGTATACGTTTCCTACCGTCTGGACGATCGGATTTTCTGGACGAGCCACATGTTGACCCTGCATCCGGGTGAAACTCTGCTTACTGACGGCACCCACTTCGCCAGAACCCGCTGCGGCAACCGCCTCTCGAAGCAGCCCCATGCTCAGGTTTCGAGGTTTGAGCCTCCACCCGAAGCTTTTAACAAGGTTCTTCCTCCAGCCGCCACAGCCATCGCGAACGCCGCTGCAAGAGCCGCTCCCGTTGGTATGGTGCCTCAAACTGTTTCTTCGCTCCCGGTTTCCCCTGCGAGCTTCCTTCCTTCGCCTCAAACGCCGGCAGGACCCGCTCCCGCCGTTCTGATCGGGTTTCCCACGCCGCCAATTAATCGAATTGCGCCCGTTGTAACTTGCAATGAAAAGAATCCGCCTCCCGGAGGCTGCCCGAAGACCAGATGTACTACCGCGCACCCCTGCCCACCCCCGCCGCCGGTGGAGCCTACGCCGGAGCCTGGCACCCTCGTCCTTTTTGCGACTGGCCTGCTGGCGGCAATCGGCATCAGCTACCGCCGGCGCCAGCGCCCAACCGTGTGAGCTGAAGTCCCTGTATTGCAAGCTCGTAATTTCCTGCTTTCTTAGCAAGCTTTCGGGAACACGTCATTCCCGCGAAAGCGGGAATCCACGATGGTTAGCGCGGCTGGCAATGGGATTCCCGCCCTCGCGGGAATGACCGTCGCCTTTTGGTTGCGGCCCTGCCGCGCTGAGCTACTTCCCCGGAAATGTGAACTTGATTCCTGCCATAAAGTTCAGCTTCAAAGCAGGATACCCGAAGGACTCCTCGTAGGATTGGTTCAGCAGATTGAAAAGACTTCCATAGACTTCAAGCCCTTTCGGTAGTTGGTAAGAAAACCCACCATTCAGCAAGTCGTATCCCTTGTTTGTAAACAGGCAAGGCAGTCCGAGCTGGCACGCGTAGGTCCCATCATTCGGCTCCAAGTCCAGAATGGATCCACGGAAGTAGGCGTTGGTATTCAGCATCAGCCGGCCGTGGCGCCACGTGAGGTTGTAGGAAGCCGAATTGCGAGGGACGCGCAGGAGGGGCTGGCCGGCATGGAACGGGTCGAGGGTCACATTGGCGCCATTCAAAGCCAACAAGGAGCTTGCCACCAGCGTGTACTGCACCTGCGCTTCAATGGAGCGGGTAGGCTCAAAGCGGAAAGAAGCCTCCGCGCCCTCCGCCCTCGAATTCCCCAGATTGGCGGATGTGAAAGTGCTGAGGTGGGTGAGCGAGCCTCCCAACACCACGATCTGGTTCTGAAAGCGGTTGTAGAAGTAGGTTGCGTCCAGAATGGCGCGGTCGCTGAGGAAGCGTTGCTCGATGCCGGAATCGAAACTGACGCTCTCTTCCGGCTGCAGGTGGCCGTTATTGGTGAAAGCCAGCTCGAAGCCACTGGGCATGCGGATCCCTGTTCCAAAACTGGAGTGCAGGCGGGTCATTCCGATTCCCCCGGACCCGCCCGAAAGTCCGCGAAGCAGGTAAGCAGCGGAAATGTGCGGGTCAACTTTGCTGATCTGGCTGGCTGGCAAAAACGGCCTGCCGGCGGAGGCATCCGCCGGTAACGCGGCGGTGTTGAAGTCGTCCAGACGGGCGCCGGTGATGACGTAGAGGCGGGGCGTGGGACTCCATCGATTCTCAGCGAACAGAGCATAGCTCGACCTCGGCAGCAGGAACGGCAAGCCGCCGGCGTTGGCGATAAAGCTATCCTTGATTTGCTCGCGGTTGTATTCAAATCCACCTACCAGGAAATCCTTGGCCGAGACGGAGTATTCGCTTCGCGTCGAAATGTCGCCGTTCAGGTTGTTGGAAAACGAGTTCCCGTATGGCGAAATAAAGTAGTAGTCATTGGTTGAAAGATCAGCGGTCACTGTCTGGCGGAAGCGGCTGGTGAATTGTTGGGCGTAATTAAGTCCGAAGCCGAACAGATTCTGCTTGTCGCGGGAAATGCGGTCGATGCCGGTGAACAGATGGTCCGGGTCGGACCCGAAAGGTCCGGGCGCGCCGGCATTGTTGGCGTTGCCGTAAAAGTGAAAGTTGAACTGGCGCCGGGTGCTCTGGGGAAAACTCAAGCTCAGCATGGCGGCTTGATCCTGATAATCGTCATTGGGCACCACGCCGTTCGTATCGTAGCGCGCCAGGTTATAAGCCCAGCCCCAGCCGTGCGTCAGGCCGCTGCCGGCGGTAGCGGCGCGCCATGCGTCATGGCTGCCCCCTTCGCCGAGAGCGGAGAAGTGCGGTGTGCTGTCACCTTCCTGGGTCACGATGTTGATGACGCCCGCCACGGCGTCCGAACCATAGAGCGCGCTTTCCGGACCGCGATCCACTTCCACCTCCTCAACGCCGTCCGCCAGCAGCGGCGCGAAATCGAAGGCGCCGCCGAATTCGTTCAGGGGGATTCCGTCCAGCATCACCAGGTTGTAATCCGAGGAGCCGCCGCGGATGAAGACGCCGGTCACGCCGCCCGCGCGCCCGGTCTGGTTGACGGCGACGCCCGGCAATTCGCGCAATGCGTCAAGCAGGAATTGATCTCCCTGGTCCGCCATTTCGCTGTGGGAGATCACGCTCACCGACGAGCCGATTTGCGTGGCGAGCCGGTCGGAAAGCGATGCGGAGACCACCACCTGCTGAGTCGCGGCGCTCAGCTTCAGACGCAGACTGATACTGCGGGATTCATGGGGTTTAACGGTGACGCTGGTTGAAAGCGATGCAAAGCCGCTCTGCTGCGCCACAAGCTGGTAGGTCCCGGCGGAGAGGCCGGTGAACACAAAGCGGCCTTGGCTGTCCGTGCGGCGCTCAAGCCTTGCGTTCAAGGAACTCAGCAAGTTCACTTGCGCCCCGGAAACGACGCGGCCACTCGGATCAAGAACCTTGTTCCACCGATCGAAAGGTGTACATGGCATGGATAGTTAAGCTTTCCGTGATTGTCAAAGATAAACATCGGGCGCCCTTGACTTTCGAAGTAATAGCTGAACTTTCGGAATAGTTCCCGTTGCTTATTTTTTCGGCTATGGCTATCCGAGAGCTTAAAAATTTCTCCGGAATGAAATCTAAATGTGGCCCGGAGGTTAACAACTAGCCAGTTCTGTTTGTCTGGGTTCCATTTTGGCCCCACCTGCTCGATCTCGGCGCTGTCCACCGTATCGATGATGTTCTGGACTATGTCGAAGTAGCGCGCTACGTCGTTCACTGTCCCCCCGCTTAAAGCAAAAACCCGAGCTAAGCTCGGGTTTTTGCGAACCTACTGCGTCCGTGGTCATTTCATACGGCGGACTATCTCCAATTGCCATCAGCTCCGCGTAGAAATTCTCGCACAAAAACGCCCACTCTGAATAATCCACTGAAGCGATCCCATTGTGGCCAGCGAGCGATTCAAGGTCGCCCTCGTACTGGGCCATGAACTCCCACCAGCGCATTTGGTAGATCTTCTCAAGTTCCTTGATGCGAGCCAAGAAATAATCATTTCCCGCGAACTCTCCTTTGTCGGCGCTCATATGAGTACCTCCATTTCAGCATCTTGCGCCTCCGGCCCCGCTTGAACTTCCAACCAATTCGGGAAGAAGTCTGGCACCTATTATAACACAAAGTCAAGGCCAGAGTTTGCACACCTCCGCACTAAAATGCCAGCAAAGAAGAATAGCATGATCCACGCGAAAGTCAAGTACTATGTAGTTAATTACTTTACTGGTTAACTAAACTCAAGCCCCTCTGACGGATTTTCCCCCTCCCTTGACCCTTGGAATCTGAGGTAAGCGATTTATTTTCATGCTGGAAGGTTCAGGTAGGGGCGCTATGTTGTACCCATGTAAGTACTTGACATTGGCCTTTTCATTGTCTATGATGTGCAT
>DATKST010000141.1:0-23115 GCA_035531475.1 Terriglobia bacterium | reverse complement strand
AGGGGAGATCTCGTAGGGGCGACCCGGGTGGTCGCCCACGGGCGGGCACAAGTCCCGCCCCTCCAGCGCGTGGGAATCAGGCTCCCATGGGATTGATTGTTGGCTCAGTAAACAGCATTGGGGTTAAGAAGAGGGTTCACCCGTGCTGGCGATAGAAAGAGAAGAGACTGACTTGATCCGGGAATTCCACTTGGACCATCAAAAAAAGGTGGTCAAGACGCTCACTGAATTACGGGCGGCGATCTCAAATCGCGTAATGAAGGCTTTATGGCCGTCCCATTCTTTGGCGCGTGAATGATCGCCGTGGCGTTAACGTCCCACTTGGCGGGGCAAACGCCCACCGCCACTTATCAAGAGCTGCAACATGAGGAGGCGTCTGGTATGTTGAATCGTTCGTGGCAAGGCTTGGGCTTTCTTCTAGGCGTGGCATTGTGTGTCATATGTGATATTCTTTTCCTCCCGACGCAACGCGCATCGGCAATTCCCGCCTTTGCTCGGAAGTACCGGACCGCATGCTCGACTTGCCACAACAACTTCCCCGAACTCAATGACTTCGGGTGGGCCTTCTATAAGAGGGGATTCAAATTTCCTAAAGACGACGCCAGTTTTGTTCAAATACCCCAGCAGATGTTGGGTGCCCCTGCCTACAAGAAGATTTTCCCCAAGGCGATCTATCCCGGTGAGATCCCCGGCAGTGTGCCTCTTGGGTTCCGCTACGAAGGTTACACCCAATACAACAGCAGGCAGCCCCTGGTGTTCGGGTTTCTCCCGCGATTAGACCTCTTCGCGCCCAATACCTTTACCGCCCTTACCGCAGGCAGCTTCGGACCTAATCTTTCATGGTGGGTTGACGACGATATTTCCGTTGGCGGCCAGAATGCTGCGGGCAGCCTGGGGTTCGCCTACCTGAAAGCGAACGACATCGGTCACTACCTCGGCTTGCCCAAAGATGCCTTGAACATCCGCTTTGGTCAATTCGAATTGGATTTGCCATTTAGCCAGGCGTACACCCTCAACCCTACCGATTACGACATCTATGATGAGACCGCCGTGGCGGGACCTTTGGGCACGACGAACAACTCCTTCTGTTTATGCGCGATGCAGCGGGGGGTGGAATTCGGTGGCTATCCGAATGATGGAAATTTCAACTGGTCCGTGGCCATTACCGACGGGAGCAACGACAGCCCCCCGGGAAACAATGGGAAGAATGTTTACGCGAATGTCTTCGAGCAGTTCAATCTGGAGCGCAATTCGCAAATCCGCAAGGCGGTGCAAGCCTCTGGCCCCACCGGCCCGCACGACCACACCTCGCTCCGCCTGGGCGCTTTCTACGACTACGGCCAAAACGCGCTCAATGCCGACCACACCTTATTTCCCACCTTCCCAGCCATTGACGAGCCTTATTACAAATTGGGCAGCTATTTCCGTTTCCGATACCAGAGCAAGTTCGAGCTTTACGGCATGGGAATGTTTTCTCACGATGCCAATCTACTTCCCACGGGAAACGTGCTACTGCGCGGTCCCTCGGTTAACTACAGCGGCGGCTTTGCCCAAGCGGAGTACTGGCTCTACCCGTGGCTCGTCCCCATTATGCGTTTCGACGTGGTGAACGCTCCATTCGACTTTTACAGCGGTCTCTCCACAGGCTTCGCTCGTGATCGTTTGAGCCCCGGGATTCAACTTCTAGTACGAGCGAACATTAAGGTGAATTTTGAATACCAGCATCGGTGGGGGATCCCGGTCCCTGGGAGTGTATTGCCGTCCTTCTACCACCCCAATGGGGCCTTACTGGGAATCGATTTTGCATATTGAATCAGCTTCGAGGCCGCGGACTATGCGCGGCGAACCCCAAAATTTCTCTGGAGGTTAAGTTATGACAAAATTTCTTAAACAGGGCGTTCGGGCGGTGGTGTTAATCTTAGTTGTTCATGTCGCGGCCGTGGCGGTTCAGGCGGGAGAGATTAAAGGCACCGTGACTGCGGCGGGGGGTAGTGCTGCCAAGGACGCTGCCGTATGGGTTGGCAGCATCTCGGGGAAAACCTTCGCCCCACCCGCCAAACAAGCCATCATTGACCAAAACCATCTGAAATTCATTCCCCATGTGCTCGTGATCCTCAAGGGGACGACGGTGGAATTCCTGAACAGCGAACCGACGCTGCATAATGTGTTTTGGCCTTGGGTCGGCGGCAACAAGAAGCTGGCGAATAACCTCGGAACCAGACCAATGGGCAAGAAATTGTCCTTTGCATTCAACAATCTGGGTGTTATCCCGCTCCTTTGCAATGTTCATACGGAGATGTCCGGTTACATCGTGGTTGTTTCCACCCCTTACTTTGCGGTCTCGGGCAGCGATGGCAGTTTCGACATCAAGAACGTTCCTCCTGGACATTACACGCTGAAGTTTTGGAGCGAAGAAGGCAGCAAGGTCAATAGCCAAGCCGTTGATGTAGCCGCGGCCGGGGCTACGACGGTAAACCCGAATTATCGGCGATAGGCGCTTGTCGGCTTTGCCTCCCCTCAATGCCAATGGTGGCTTCGTGGGGATAGCCCGGATTATTCACGAACTTCCGATAGGGGACCGTCAGGGCACGGTTTTAACCGTGCCGACGAACGGTGTTTCGATCGTCTTTTGTCTCGCATCCCGAACGGTCCGTTGTAACGGACCGTTCGGGATGCGAGACAAAATAAAAAAGTTCCGGCGCTGAAACGGCACGGTTAAAACCGTGCCCTGACGGTCTTCCAGTAAGACATCGCGAATAATCCTGGCTAGGGGGCGAGCCGAGGCGGAGGTGTTGTAATGGAGTCACGGACCAAACGGGTGGATCTCGATTGGCTGGAATCGAACTTTCCCTGTATGCAGGCGTGCCCGGTACATACCCAGGCGGGCAGGTATGTCACTCTGCTTGCGGAAGGACGGTATGAGGAAGCCTACCGGTACGCCCGTCAGCCCAATCCTTTTGCTTCAATTTGCGGGCTGGTCTGCAGCCATCCGTGTGAGACGGCCTGCCGGCGCGGCAAATTCGATGCGCCCATCTCGATCCGCGCTCTCAAGCGCTTCCTGACGGAGCGTCACGGACCTGAATCCCGGAATCCGATCGACCTGTTTGCTGAGAAGCCGAAAGTCAGCCGGGAGGAGAAGGTTGCCATTATCGGTTCCGGTCCGGCGGGCTTGGCGGCGGCGCATGATCTGGCGCTGTTGGGTTACTCCGTCACGGTGTTTGAGGCGGCGCCCGTGGCTGGAGGCATGCTCCACCTGGGTATCCCCGAGTATCGCCTGCCGCGCGACGTTCTTCAGGCGCAGATCCGGGAAATCCTTGACCTCGGGCCGCAGTTGGAATTAAACGTCCGGCTGGGCAAAGATTTCTCGTTGGCCGATCTGCGCGCCCAAGGCTTTAAGGCTATCCTTCTGGCCTTGGGACTTCATCGCAGTCGCGACCTGCCCATCCCCGGCCACGATTTGGACGGCGTCATCAAAGGCGTCGATTTCCTGCTGAATGCTAACTTGGGCTACCGGCTTTCGATGGGAAAGCGAGTGGTGGTGATTGGCGGCGGCAATGTGGCGATTGATGTGGCGCGGTCAGCGCTCCGGCATCAACAAGAAATGACTTTGGAAGCCTTGAGCAGTTCACTCTTGCCGGACAGCTTACCTCCAGCAGAGCTCGATCTCGCCATGAAAGAGCTGATGGACGTTTCCCGCGTGGCTTTGCGCATGGGCGCCCGCGAGGTCCAATTGGTCTGCCTGGAGTCGCGCCAGGAAATGCCGGCTTTCGAAGAGGAGATCGAACAGGGGCAGGAAGAAGGGTTGAAAATCCATCCTTCACTCGGGCCGAAGCGGTTCATCGCGAAGAACGGGAAAGTCGCCGGTCTTGAAACGATCCGATGCGCCTCCGTTTTTGACGCCCAGCACCACTTCAATCCGACGTTCGAGCCCGGCACGGAGGCGGTGATTCCTTGTGATACCGCGATTCTGGCGATCGGGCAGACCTCGGACCTTTCGTTTCTCACGCCGGCTGACGGGGTTGAGACCACCCGCCAGGGGACCATCAAAGTTGATCCGGAAACATTCATGACGACCGCCCCCGGAATTTTCTCCGCCGGAGACATCGCCTTTGGGCCCCGCTCGGTGATCGACGTGGTCGCCGACGGGAAGAAGACTGCCGAGCAAATCGACCGGTATCTGCGCGGCGGCGAGTGGAAGCCACGACCAAAGTACGTGCAAATCACCATCCTGGATCATCACCAGATGATTACAGACCAGATGCATACAGCTTTCGATGAATATTCGCGGCTTCCCGTGCCCGTCCTTCCCGTGGACCGCCGGACCGGCTTCACGGAAGTCGAAGTGGGCTACACCGAGGAACAGGCGCGGCGGGAGGCGAGCCGATGCTTGCAATGCTGGATCAATACGATCTTCGACGGCAATGAGGCTGAAGGAACGGAGTGCATCCTTTGCGGCGGCTGTGTTGACGTCTGCCCGGAGAATTGCCTTGATCTTGTCCCCTTGAGCCAACTGCGGGTGAACCCTGAAACCAAGTCCCGCCTCACGGCCGAGGCGCCGTTCCATGCCGGGACGCTCCAACACCTGGAGGCTGTGGACTTACCCGGTACCGAGGGTTCCGTCATGGTAAAAGATGAAACGATTTGTATCCGTTGTGGGCTTTGCGCGGAGCGCTGCCCAGCCCACACGATCACCATGGAAGCCTACGAATTATTTGAACGCGATCCCGAGGAGCAAGCGGTGGAGGTGTGTGTCAAATGAGCGAGCCTGAAAACCAGGAGCCAAAGTCGAAGGCGGAAGACAGTACCGGGATCAACCGCCGTGACTTCTTTAACGAGGTGGCCGGCGGCGCCATGGGAGTTGCTGCGGTCGGAGCCGGCATTGTGACGGTCAAATTTATTTCACCCAATGTCCTCTTCGAGCCGCCCAGCAGTTTCCGGATTGGCCCCCCGGAGGATTACCCGATCAACTCCGTGACCACTTTGCAGGACCAACTAACCTATTTGGTCAGGACCCCAGAGGGTTTTTATGCCGAGACTCAAATTTGCCAGCACTTGGGTTGCATCACCGCGTGGAATCCCGATGCCAACCTGATCGAGTGCCCTTGCCACGGGAGCCGCTACAAGAGGGACGGAGCCATCGTTCGTGGTCCCACCCCACGCCCGCTACCCCACTTCGCGATGCGACTCATGCCGGACGGGACGCTGCTGATTGACAAGTCGGACATCGTTCCCATGGCCCAAATCCTGAAGGTTTAAAGAGAGAAACCGATGGCTTACCCGTCTCGCGAGCAATGGCTGGAGCGTCTCCGCAACACCCGGGTATGGAAATCCGTCTTCCGTCGCGGCCCCGCCCGCACCAATCGAACTCGCAGCCTGGCGATTTTCGGCAACTTGTTCCTGCACATTGTGCCAGTCAAAGTGCGCGAAAAGAGCCTGCGGGTTCGCGCCACCTACTACCTCGGCTCATTCGCATTCTTCCTCTTTATTGTGCTCACCGTCACCGGCATCCTGCTCATGCTCTACTATCACCCGGCGGCGCCCGAGGCCTACTCCGATATGAAGGACCTTTGGTTCGTCGTTTCGAACGGGGTCCTGCTGCGAAACCTCCATCGGCTCGCTGCCCAAACGATGGTGGTGGTCGTCTTCTGGCATATGTTCCACGTGTTTTACCGTGGCGGTTACCGGCCTCCGCGAGAATTCAATTGGGTGGTGGGGGTGGTGCTGCTCCTCCTTACACTGTTTTTAAGTTACACCGGCTACCTCCTTCCCTGGGATCAGTTGGCTTTCTGGGCTATAACCGTGGGCACGAACATCATCGGCTATGTACCTTTCGTTGGCCATCGGGTCCGGTTTTTACTGCTGGGAGGAAACGTTATCAGCGATAACGCCTTGCTCCGTTTTTACGTCCTCCATTGCGTCATTCTGCCTCTGCTGGCAGTGGGATTCATTGGCGTGCATTTTTGGAGAATTCAAAAGGACGGCGGTCTGAGTGTGGGGGACAGCGAGGAGCGAAAAGAAAGCCTGAGCGTCGAGACAACTCAGGTCGAACGAGAGACGGTCACAGTAGGAGAGAGTGATGAGCGAAAAGAACAGCTATGAGGTAGGCTTCGGATCCGATGCCGTTAAGAACCCTCAGCGGATCGTCTTCATCACCAAGAAAACTTCTGCCAAGGTGAAGGGCGCTCAGCCGCGGCAACTGATGTCCTACCCGCACGTGGTGCTGCGAGAGATTATTGCATTCGAAATATTTACCGTGGCGCTCGTCGTCGTGGCGCTTTTCTGGGATGCGCCACTCGAGCAATTGGCCAATTCCTTGCTCACGCCCAACCCTGCCAAGGCCCCCTGGTATTTTCTGGGACTACAAGAGCTGCTCCATTATCTGCCCCCCGTGGTCGCCGGCGTTCTTCTCCCGACTTTGGTCGTCGTGGCCCTCGTGGTGATTCCGTACTTTGATGTGAACATCAAGGGAGAACCGCTTTGGGCGTCAAACCGCCGGAGTCGCCTGACGGCTTTTATGGGGGGGGTGGCCGTGTTGCTCATTGTGTTCGGGATCCACGAGGCCTTTGACGTCGTCGTCCCGACCGTAGTCTTCGCCGCTCTCGCCCTGGCCGCTTATTTTGCCCCGCCGCCAGGAGGGCGGCTGATGCATTACCTCCGCGCTCGGCCGCTTTCCTGGTGGATCATGAGTTGGTTTATCGCCGTATCCCTGACGCTGACACTGGTCGGGACGTTTCTAAGGGGTCCGGGGTGGTCCCTGGTCTGGTCGTGGAGGTAGGATGCCCGCTGAACAGATGGGAAATATTCCAAAGCGCTTGCGCGTGATCTATGCGGTCTCGACCGTCATTTTTGTCGCGGTTCTGGCGATATCCCCCATTCGGGACCACTTTGCCGGGTGGAAACGCTATGAGAAGGGATATGCTAAATTCGCAAGCACCCGAGCCAATTCCCGGCAATTGATGGCCGATTATCACAGTGGTATCGACCAGATCTGGCTACCCAAGCTGAACGTCACTGACCGCTGCACGACTTGCCACCAAGGTATTTCCGAGCCCGGTCTGCTGGACAACTCCGTTCCCCAACCCTTTCGGGCTCATCCTATGATCCCTCACGACGTCCGGGCGTGGGGTTGTGTGGTCTGCCACCGCGGCCAGGGGCTTGCCACCAAGGTGAAAGAGGCCCACGATACGACGCTGGCGTGGGAGAAACCGCTTCTGCCCATCCGTTACATTCAGGCTTCTTGTGGTGTCTGTCATCAGGATAGCCTGCCGGAAACACCCCAGTTGAACCGCGGCCGGGAACTGTTGGTTAAATTCAATTGCGAGGGATGCCATCGCGTGCAGGACGCCGACCGACCCGCCATGCTCGGCCCGGACCTAAGCAATATTGGGGCAGAGGTCAGCCGGGCGTGGGTCTACAAATGGCTCAAGGAGCCGCGAACGATCTCCGACAGTTCGGGCAACGTGGTGGTTGATGGCTACGACACCAACCCCCGCATGCCCCAATTCCGCTTCAAGAAGGGGGAAGTTCGTAACCTTTCTGCCTACCTGAGCTCGCTGAAGAGCCCCCTCGTTGAATCCTCTCAGATCGATCCGAGCGTTGCGGCCGCTTGGCGGAGCCAGTCCGACCTCCTCAGCTACGGCGAACTCCGCTTCCGTCAGATGTTTTGCACAGACTGCCATGCACTGGCCGTGACGCGCCTCGGCCAGACCGAACTGATCGGGGGCGACGTTGGGCCTGAACTTACGAAAGTGGGAAGCAAAGTGAATCCGGACTGGCTGGTCAGTTGGCTGCGAAATCCACAAGCTTACCTGCCGCACTCCCAGATGCCGCGCTACGAATGGTCTGACAAAGACTTATATGCTGTGAGCCGGTATATGCTCAATAAACTGACCGATCCCCAGTTGCTGGGCGACGTCCCCACGCTGGGGCCTGCAACCCCCGCGGAAATTCAACATGGGCGCCAGCTGTTCAATTCAAAAGGTTGCGCCAGTTGCCACGTCATTCGGGGAACACCACCACAGAAGGATTTCGGTCCAGACCTCTCCAACCTGGGGGGAAAAACCGTTTCCGAGCTCTTCTTCGGCAACGCCAAGGTTCCCCATACCCTGGTTGCCTATATCCAGGCTAAAACTTCTGATCCCCTTTCAGTTAATCCGACGGCGCGAATGCCGCAATTTCATTTTGATTCCGCCGACATGGACGCGATCACCACCGCCCTGTTAAGCATGACGGGAACCCCGACCTACCCTGGATTCGCGTTGCTTACGGTCCCGGCCAGCCAGCCAAAGTTTGACCCGGCAGGAGAGTTCGGGAAGCTATACAACCGCTTCAAGTGTTCTGTCTGCCACAGCTTCAATGGCTACGGCGGGACCCTTGCTCCCGACCTCTCTTTTGAAGGCAGCCGGTCGCAGCGCCCCTGGCTGGTCGCCTTTTTGAAGAATCCCCAAACGCTGCGGCCCACCCTGACGGTGCGAATGCCACAATTCAACTTCACCGATCAGGAAGCCAACACCATCGCGGATTACGTCGAAATGGTGCTGCAGAATCCTTTAGTCAACAAGGCTGGCGTGAATCCGAAGGACTTCACGCCCCCAATGGCGAGCTTGGGCAAGCAACTGTATTTTGTAAAGTACGAGTGCCAGTCCTGCCACACGATAGGCTCGACGGGAGGATACGTGGGACCCTCGCTGACGAACGTCGGGAATTGGATGGACGCGGCGTGGATCGAAGCGTGGCTCAGAAACCCACAGGCTCTCATTCCTGGCACGATCGAACCACGCCGGGATTTTTCGGAGCCTGAGATCAATGCGTTGACGGCCTATCTGCTTACGCTTAAGCAAAAAAGCCCGGCAGGATCCGGTGCCACGCCAGGAGGGTCACAATGAGGCGATACGCTCTGCTCCTTGCGCCGCTGTTGCTCGCCGCCCTAACGGCATGCCGCGCCAAGCACTCTGCCCGGAAGCCTGATCCGCTTCGCATTGCTTACGATACCGAGGTGGACTGGAACAACGCGGATCACTTGATCCCGCTTGACTACCAGCAGAGCCAGGGAAAGCGGCTTTTCTATGTGTACTGCGTGTGGTGTCACGCGGACTCCACTCCGGCCGGCCCTTCCAACCGCCCCAACCTGAATCCCGCGCCCCATCTGATTGACGATGGGACCGTTTTGAATTCGATGAGCGACACCTATTTGGACAACATCATCACGCTGGGTGGCAGCGCGATGGGCAAGTCCGCATCGATGCCACCCTACGGCAAGTCGCTAACCCAGGATGAGGTGCGTGCTATCATTGCTTACGCCCGGGCGGTGGCTCAGCCCCCTTATCATAAGCCTGCCCGCCCCCTGCCGCAGTACAAGGCGAGGTAGTTGTTATGAACGCTGTTTCCAGAGCGCCTCGATTATGTGCGCTTCTATTGCTGTTCCTCCTTCAGGGCGGAAGCTTTGCCGTCGCCCAGATCAGCCCAGCCGAAATCTCTAATCCACGCCTCAAGGAGCCTGAGCAGATTTACTTCGCCAAGATGCTTGCTCTGAATCGAGCTGTTGGGCGGATAAGCTTTCCTTTCCCCTTTTCGATGAGACGGTATATCGGCCTGGATCCGAAGAATCAACTTGGCGCTGACACACGCGGGCTGGAGTTTGTTTTGTTCCACAATCGGCTGGTCCTGAAAATCTCGGGTGACTACAATGCTGCGTTTAACTCCGCGCTGCTGACTCAAAACCAACGGGCCCGCCGCGTCTTCAACGGCGTCGTACTCCCTATCTTAGGCCTCCTCCCGCAGTATTTTTCATCTGCAGCGAACTTTGATGGATTCGGCGTCGAAGTCGCTTACCATGTGCGGACGCAATCCCACGCTTACCAGTACGAGGGTGTAGAGATCCTTACGATGGTTCTGAGCAAGGCTGGCGCTTTGGGCTATCCCCGGGCCCAGGATGAAGCGCGCCGGCAGGAGATCCTGGATGAGTCCGAAATTTATCTGGATAACAAACGGTTTGGGCTGGCCTTGGAGGGGAGAGAACCTTACCCGCTGGAGGCGCTGGAAGGGGGGCCGCAGGGTGAACCCTTTCCCACCAGCGAGGACAATAAGCGGCGTCCGGCTGGCGGCGCCGGTTCCACGCCCAGTAATCCACAAGGCGGCTCGGCAGGGAGCGGCGCAAATAACCCCGTTGCATCGGCTTCGGACCCTTCCCGCAGTTCCCGAGCTCTCGGCCAGGATGTACCGATGGGACCCCCAACCCTGCCCGCAACGGTGGCTGCCACCGCGCGCGGGGCAGTAACCCAGGGCACGCCCAATGAGGCTGCGCCCACCCAGGCTGAGGTCGACGCGCTTCAGAACAAGTATCAGCAGCAATTGGAGGCGCTGGCGAAGCAGGGCGCCGAACAATATCATTTAGTCAAATACGCACCGCCCTCACTTATCGCTTTCCGCCACCAGATCTATCTGCAATTGACGTTGCGCAATCCCACTCCTTTCGACCGGAGCGCAACATCCATCTATAAGCGGGCGGCGCAGGACTTTGACCTTTTCCTGGCTCCTTTACTCAAACCGATCCTGCATAAGGCGCCTGGCGATGATCGGATCGCTGGCCTGGACATTACCATCCTTGATCAATTTGGCCCCCAGGATCGAGAGGCGTCTGAGGCCATCGAGTTTCTTTGCCCGCTCCCACTCCTTCGGCAGTTCGCTAATGCCGAAGTGACTGGCCAGGACCTTATCAACCATACGGTCGTTTTGGTTAACGGGGTACGTATTGGCCTGGACTTGCAGCGGGTGGAATAGATCGAGTCGCGAAGCGAACCACTTCCTGCGGCGTCACGCGGCTCTTGGCACGTGAAAATTTGGATCTGGAGCAGAATTTCTGGTTTGACCTCACCAAGAAACCGGGGAAGGCTGACGGGGAGGGCCACGGTGCGGTAGGGTGGTGAGTGACATTGTGGCCGTGGCCTGCGATCTCATCCCAATATTGGCGAGGGAAAGAAGGTGCCCGGTGAGACTCGGTAAACCAATTTTTTTTACGCTGACCACCACCCTCTGCCTCATGGTTCTTTCGAGCTGCCAAGCTCCGGCTGGACACCCAAGCACTGCGGCAGGCAATGGGAAAGCTACTTCACCCAGCCAGGGCGCGACAGGAGAGATCACGGGCAAAGTAAGTTTCAACGGAATCCGGCCTAAGCGCATTCGGATCTCCATGGGGCAAGACCCCGTGTGCGCCAGGCAGAACCCTGCTCCGGTCCATTTGGAGGATTATGAGGTAGAACCGGACGGCAGCCTTCCGAACGCCTTCGTCTATGTGAAGAGCGGCCTGAAGGGGCGCTCCTATCCAGCCCCGAAACAGCCCGTCATCCTGACCCAGGCCGGCTGCATATTCCGGCCGCACGTATTCGGTGTTATGGTGGGGCAGCCGATTGAGGTTACTTCCAAAGATCCGACCACCCACAACGTCCATTTTGTGCCGCGAATAAACCGCGACTGGAATCATTCCTTACCGCCGGGAAGCCCGCCGTTGCGCGTCCGATTTACCAAGCCTGAGATCATGATTCCAGTCACTTGCAACCATCATCGTTGGATGTACGCGTATGTTGGTGTCACGACGAACCCATTCGACGCAGTCACAGGAAGCGACGGCAAATTCACCATCAAGGGACTTCCGCCGGGGGAGTACACGCTGGCTGTTTGGACGGCGACCTTCGGAACCCAAGAGCGGCGAATTACGGTCACAGCAAACCATTCGATCAACATCGATTTTTTGTTCAACTCACACTAAGGACTTAAGCCAACATAAAGTTTACTTTTCAGCTTTCTTCTTCTGGGTCCGCGGGTAGACGGTGTAGTCCCACTGCGGGTTTACATCGCCGCATTTGATATTGCGCTGATCCATCTGTTCATCCGCAATTGTTTTGCCGGTCTCATACTGTTTTTTGCCCAACTTCGCTTTCACACGCAGACTTTTCTTGGTTCGGGTCGATCCGATCGAATTCACAACGGTTTCGTGGCTCGTGAGTTGATGGTCGTCCTCGGCAAGCCTTCCCAGGCCGCCCTCCTCGCGGTAGCGAAAGGGGATGAGCCGGTGGGTATCGTCCTGCCGGATATTTGTGGCCTTCGGCCTCACCATCCTCCTCGCCGTGCGTCGAGCCGATGTCGAACGCGCACGATCGCCGGAACTCCACCTTTAATCATGTAGGAGAGAGGGGGCTCTCCTTCAAACATCGGATTCGGGTTAGGCAAATTAACCCAAGCATCAGCCAACTTGTGGCTGTATAAGGATATTAAGACCCTTGAAGACTCCGAGGCTAGATGTGCACTCAAAAAGGTTTTTCCGCACTCCCGGTGCAACCCGGGGCGCATAACAAGAGTAAGTCGCTTGGATTCTGCGATTTACGGCATCGTCACGGGTAGGGCTTAAAGCTTGCTCTTTCCTTGACAAACCAGAAGATAGCTAAAGTGCATGTTATCTGACAGATCTCAACGCTTTGCGTGGTCCCGCCTGCTCCGAAAGAGTTGATTCTACCGCAAAGCGCTTCGCCTCCTGGTGACGGTTTCTCGGCGGCTCTCCAAGAAAGATGTTGACTGAAGAGTTACTGTATGATAGTATATAAGGCGTATTCTATCTCGTGTCTAGTAATTGCTAGGAAGAGGTGAAATCTGGCAGGTAACTCAACAGGACCTTAGCTCAATCCACCCAGATTCCCCCGTGGGAAGACCTTTCTCTGGCGGTCATCGAGGTAGGGCCGCCGGATAGATCCTGTTTGCATCCCTGCCATCTCCTCAACTGGTGATCTCCGCCCTTCGGTCAGTTCCAAGCTATCTCGCCGGAATGTTGGCGGCATCGCTGTCATGGAATCCCCTTCGTGTCTCGCGGGTCTTCCGCGATGAAGCAAGTTGTCCTTGATTTCACTGGAATTGCCCGGCGTCAACGGACTTCAGCGAATGCTTCATGACGCGCAAAGTAGCGAAAGGAGCCGCCCTCTGTACTCACGGGGGCCTTCGTCTCTGACTTTGTCCGCAAAGCGTGGCTGATGAGAAGGTTGCGTTCCGAAGGGAGCGCGAGGACAAGAATTCCGATGCCGAACCAGCTCGTTGCCTTCACCCTTGATGGACAGCAGTATGCTCTGAGCCTGGCGAGTGTCCAGCGAATTGAGCGAATGGTGGAAGTGACTCCCTTGCCAAAGTCGCCAGAAATTGTGAACGGAGTGGTCAACTGGCAGGGAAAAATTATCCCGGTGTTGGATGTGCGCAAACGGTTCCGCTTACCGGAACGGGAAACCAGCTTGAGCGACCTTTTAATCATCGGGCATACCGGTGTGCGGAGCGTTGCGCTTGTCGTCGATTCGGTAACCGGCGTGGTCGAACGGTCAGCCAACGAGATCACGGAGGCGGAGAAGATCGTTCCCAACACGAAATACCTGGAAGGCGTAGCTCAGCTTGAAGATGGGATGCTGTTCATTCATAACCTTGACCGCTTCTTGTCACTCGAGGAAGAAAGACAGTTGGAGGGCCTGCTGGCCTGAACCTAAAGGGTGCGAAAATGGCCACGACGATAGAGGAGACCCTGCTTTCTCAACTCAGCAAATTTGTCGCCGATCACTTGGGTCTGCATTTTCCGAAAGAACGGTGGCCAGATCTCGAACGCGCCGTACTCGCTGCCAATCATGAACACGGCCATCATGATGTTGACCGGTATATCCAGGGGTTGCTTTCGCCAACCTCGACTCGCCATGACATCGAGATATTAGCGGCCCACTTGACTGTCGGCGAGACCTATTTCTTCCGGGAGAAGCGAAGCCTTGAGATTCTCGAGCAGCAGATCATTCCTGATTTGATTCGCACGAGCCGTCCGGCCGTCCGGCAACTGCGAATTTGGAGCGCGGGTTGTGCCACGGGCGAAGAGGCGTATTCCATTGCCATTCTGTTAAGCAAGATGATCCCTGATTTGAAGGACTGGAGCATTACGATTCTGGCGACAGACGTGAATACTCGCTCGCTTGAAAAAGCTTCCGCTGGAGTCTACGGAGAGTGGTCCTTCCGTGGCATTCCGCAATGGGTAAAGAGTAGATATTTCAAAGTCACCGCGGACGGCCGTTGGGCAATCGTCCCGGCCCTTAAGGAGATGGTGACGTTTGCTTGTCTCAATTTAATGGAGGATGAGTTTCCTTCGCTCTTAAACTCTACGAACAGCATGGACGTCATCTTCTGCCGGAACGTGCTGATGTACTTCACACCGGAGGCCATGAAGAGAGTTGTCCATCACTTCCACCGGTCCCTTGCGAACGACGGCTGGCTCATAGTGAGCCCGACAGAAACCTTGCATCCCCTTTTCTCCGAGTTCACCACGGCCAATTTTACCGGCGCCACGCTTTACAGGAAGACCAGCGGGAGCCTGGGGAGGGCGCCGATTCCCAGCCCGGGTGCATGGAACGAAATGATACCAATCGCTCCGCCGCCCCGCGTGATGATCGAGTGCCAGGAATCGGCGGAGGTTGCGGCCCAGCAGATTGATCTGAAGTCCGGGGATAGTGCTAAGCGACCGGGCGGCCCAGACCGACTGGCCATTTCCCATGCGGAAGCCTTCGCGCTCTACGAACAAGGACGTTATGAGGAAGCGGAGGAAATCATCATTTCACTGCTGTCCCAGAACCAGAATGATGAACTGGCCATGCTGCTGCTGGCCCGTCTTTACGCCAACCAGGGAAGGCTGGCAGAGGCAATCCAGTGGTGTGAAAAGGCAATTGCAATGAATAAAATGGATGCGCGCGCTCACTATCTGCGCGCTGCGATTCTACAGGAACAAGATTCACTCGAAGAAGCCGCCCTTTCGCTCCGGCAGGCACTCTACGCGGATCCACAATTGGTGCTGGGACACTTTGCGCTGGGCAATCTCGCCTTGAAGCAAGGGAAGCTCAAGGAATCCGGCAAGCACTTCGAGAATGCCTTGGCACTCTTGGCGGAGCATCGGCAAGAAGATATTCTGGCGGAATCGGAAGGCCTCACTGCCGGCAGGCTGAGGGACCTCATACAAACGCGGGAAATAAAGTTACAAGCACTGTAGCGGCGGTCTACGACCGCCAGTTCGGACGGCGCTCACAGAGCGCCGCTACAGCCCGATGTAACAAAACTTTTTGCGCTTGTCTTAGTGATTCTGCAAAGGGATGAGGCTAATCAGCCGCGGACCGTCACGAATCTTAGCAAGGCACGAGTTCAATGAAGGAAGAAGACACAAGACCGAAACGGCTGCCCGGCGCGGAACCGAACCAGAAGCGTGAAGGCGGGATCGACTGGGCGCAGACCCATCGACGTCTAGAGGCCTCGCAGGTTGCCCTGGAGCGGAGATTGACTCCCAGTCCCGGCGAGAAACAGACCATCCTCCGGGCAAGAGCCAAATGGCTGGCCGGCGGACGTGAAGGCAAGGAAACGCCCAACGAGTCACTGGAAGTTGTGGAATTCCTCTTAGCGTACGAACACTACGCGATTGAATCGAAATACATTCGTGAAATCCACCCGCTCACGGAGCTTACACCCTTGCCATGTACTCCCCCCTTTCTCGTTGGCCTCATCAATGTCCGGGGTCAAATCGTGTCGATCATCGACGTCAAGAAGTTCTTTGATCTCCCAGAAAAGGGACTGACCGATCTTAATAAAGTCATAATTGTCCAGCGAGATCAAATGGAACTCGGTATTTTGGCCGACGCCGTTCTCGGTGTGCGGTCGATTGCCCTCGAGGACCTCCAACCATCTCTTCCCACGCTGACGGGGATCCGCGCCGAGTATCTGAGGGGGGTCACAAGCGATCCGCTCGTGGTTCTCGATGTCGAAAAGATTCTCTCGGACAGGAGAATTATTGTGGACGAGGATGCGAGCAGAGGTACTTGATCGGCAAGGTTCCAAAAAAAGGTACTGGCGCAGTTTGCTGTAGCGGCGCTCTATGAGCGCCGGAAACCCTTGAGAATCCAAGTTCGGCGCTTATAGAGCGCCGGAAACCCTTGAGAATCCAAGTTCGGCGCTCATAGAGCGCCGGAAACCGTTGAGGACCCAAGTTCGGCGCTCACAGAGCGCCGGAAACCCTTGAGAATCCAAGTTCGGCGCTCATAGAGCATCGGGAACTCTTGAGAATCCAAGTTCGGCGCTCATAGAGCGCCGGAAACCGTTGAGGATCCAAGTTCGGCGCTCATAGAGCGCCGCTACAGCAAACAAACTGAGACACTACCCAAGAAAAGGGAGACTCCATGAGATGGTCAATAGGAAGAAAGATTGGCAGCGGCTTCGCCCTCGCCTTGGCCGCGCTGATTGTGGTGGGTGCAGTGTCTTATGACAGCACGACGAAACTCATCGATTCCGCCGACTGGGTGGCGCACACGCATCAGGTCCTGGATGGACTCAATGCCTTGCTCTCTACGCTGAAAGACGCGGAAACGGGCCAACGGGGTTACGTCATTACCGGCGAAGTGCGTTACCTCCAACCCTATCAAGGCACGCGCGCGGCGGTTGAGCAGGGACTAAAAGGCTTGAGGAAACTTACATCCGACAACCCCGTGCAGCAACAGCGCCTCGACGCCATTGAACCCCTGGTTGCCAGTAAGTTCGCCGAGCTCCAAAGGGTCATTGACCTGCGGAGGGATAAGGGGTTCGCGCCTGCATCACAAGAGGTGTTGACGGATAACGGAAAAAGCGAAATGGATGATATTCGCAAGTTGGTTGCTGAGATGGGGAATGAAGAGAGAGACTTGCTGGCGAAGCGCTCAACAGAGGAGAAGGACCTTGCACGCCGCACGGAGCTGACCATTGTTCTGGGAAGCCTGTTCTCGTTTGCGTTGCTAGGCCTGGTCGGCGTCTTCCTCACCCGGAACATCGCCCGCCCGCTGGGTGAACTTTCCAGCGCGGCGCAAAGGATCGCATCCGGAGACCTGGCTGTCCAGGTCCCTTCCGGCTCCCGCCGTGACGAGGTGGGTGTTCTGGCCGGGACCTTTGCGCAGATGACGCAATCGCTAGGGGAAATGGCGCGAGCCGCTGAACAGATTGCTTCAGGCGACCTGACCACAGAGCTGAAGCCAAAATCCGAGAAAGATGTCTTGGGAAATGCGTTTGCAACCATGAGGGAGAAGCTCCGGCGGGTCATAGGAGAGATCCAGAAGTCCGTCAACATCCTTTCCTCCTCCTCCCAGCAGATTGTCGCGACGACCACCCAGGTGGCTTCCGGAGCGGCAGAGACCGCAACGGCGGTGGCGGAGACCACCACGACGGTGGAAGAAGTGAAGCAGACGGCGCAACTCTCCGCGCAGAAAGCCAAATTAGTATCCGATAGCGCGCAGAAGGCGGTCCAGGTCTCGCAGAGCGGCAAGAAGTCGGTTGAGGAATCGATCGAGGTCATGGAGCGGATTCGGGAGCAGATGGAGTCCATCGCGGAAAGCATCGTCCGGTTGAGCGAGCAGAGCCAGGCTATCGGGGAAATCATGCTAACCGTCAACGATCTCGCCGAGCAATCGAACCTGCTGGCGGTCAACGCCTCCATCGAAGCCGCCCGGGCGGGCGAGCAAGGCAAGGGCTTTGCCGTGGTGGCGCAGGAGGTCAGGAACCTGGCGGAGCAATCGAAGCAAGCAACAACTCAGGTTCGCAGCATTTTGAGCGACATCCAAAAGGCGACGAGCGCCGCGGTGATGGCGACAGAACAAGGAAGCAAAGCGGTGGGGGCGGGAGTCAGGCAGTCCGCGCAAGCGGGAGAGTCCGTGCAGAACCTTGCCGGGAGCATTGCGGAAGCCGCCCAGGCTGCCATCCAGATTGCCGCCTCCAGCCAACAACAGATGGTGGGTATGGACCAGGTGGCCCTGGCGATGGAAAACATTAAGACAGCGAGCGCCCAGAATGTTGCCAGCACGAAACAGACTGAGACGACAGCGAAAGACATGCAGGAACTGGGGCGGAAGCTGAAAGAGTTGGTAGCTCTGTATAAGGTCTGAGAGCCAAGCATGGCAGCCAAAGACGAAGAATTTCTGAAAAAGCTACTCGTGACCTTCAGTGTTGAGGCGGAGGAGCATATCAACGCCATCTCCGCCGGCCTCGTCGAACTGGAGAAGGTCTCCTCGCGTGAAAGGCAGATGGAGATTATCGAAATTGTATTCCGGGAGGCACACAGTTTGAAAGGCGCGGCGCGGGCCGTGAAAATGGCGAAGGTGGAAGCGATCTGCCAAACACTCGAAACTATTTTCTCAGGTCTAAAGGCTCAAGAGGTAGCCCTCTCGCCGGACCTGTTTGACCGTCTCCATCAGATGCTTGCAGCGGCGGGCGCTGAAACCGGCACAGTGAATCAATCCCGGCTTGCAGAGACTCCGGAACCGCCCGAAGCTTCTCTGCGGACTGCCATCCAGCAGTCAAGCCTTCCGTCGCGCGAGGCGACAGACGTGCGACCGGCCGGGAGTGTCACTTCCCTGCGGCCAGTGGCGGAGAAGAGATCAGGACTGCCCGACACCGTAAGAGTCTCGACCCTGAAAATAGACTCGCTTCTACGGCAGGCCGAGGAACTGATTTCAAGCAAAGCGGCAGGAGCCCACCGTTTGGCCGAGTTGCGAGAGGTCAACGCCACGGTTTCCCTATGGGAGAAAGAGTGGAGGAAGATGCGACCCGAGGCGCGCGCCATTCGCCGATCATTCGAGAGAGACGATGGAGCCGTTGGGCAGATCAGCCTGCCGGAGAGGCAGGAGAAAACGCTGCCTCGGATCCCGAGCCTCCTAGCGTTCCTGGAGCGGAATGAGACGGCCCTGCAATCGATCAAGAGTCAACTCACGAGCGTGGCGCAACATCTTCAAAGCGACCATCGAGCACTCGACCGAAGAGCGGAAGAGCTGCTGAACGAAGTGAAAGGCGTGTCGATGCTCCCCTTCTCGACGCTCCTAATGCTCTTTCCAAAACTTGTCCGCGACCTTTGCCGGGACTGTGGGAAGGACGCCGAATTGGCCATCGAAGGTGGTGACATCGAAACCGACCGGCGGATCCTGGAAGAAATGAAAGACCCTTTGATTCATCTAGTAAGGAATTGCGTGGATCACGGTATCGAGCATCCGAAGGAGCGGGAACAAAGACAGAAACCGCTGACGGCGACCCTTCGCGTCGCCATTTCTCCCAAGAGTCGTGACAAGGTTGAAATCGTCGTTTCGGATGACGGGGCAGGCATCGACGTTCAGAAAGTGCAGGCCACGGCAGTTAAGCTGGGTCTTGTCTCTCAGGACGACGCGCAGAAGATGGATGAGCAAGAAGCTCTATCGCTGGTCTTTCAATCGGGAGTCTCTACGAGCCCCATGATTACGGACGTCTCAGGCCGGGGGCTGGGCCTTGCCATCGTACGGGAAAAAGCTGAAAAATTGGGCGGGGCGGTCTCCGTTGAAACGCGGCCGGGCATTGGGACTACCTTTCGAGTCATTCTGCCCCTCAGACTCGCCACGTTTCGAGGGATTCTGGTTCGGGTGGGTGACCATTTCTTTGTGCTCCCAACCATGCACGTGCAGCGCGTGCTGAGGCTTTGCCGGGACGAAATCAAGAGCGCGGAAAACCGGGAGACCCTCCAGATCAGCGGGCAAGCGGTTTCGTTGGTCCGGCTCGGTCAAGTCTTGGGAATTGCGGAGAGAAGTTTGGCGCCTGATCCGAAGCGAAAGATCCCCGTGGTGGTTCTTGCCTGGGCAGGTGAGCAATTGGCTTTTGTGGTCGACGAGATCCTCAGCGACCAAGAGGTCTTGGTAAAGGGCTTGGGGAAACAGCTTCCGCACGTTCGCAATTTTGCCGGCGCCACGATTCTGGGGACTGGTAAGGTGCTGCCGGTCCTAAACGTCGCGGACTTGGTGCGGTCGGCAGTCAGGACCGCTGGGGCCGCGCCGGCCCATGAAGCCGAGGAGAAGCCGAAGTCCGTCTTGGTTGCGGAAGACTCGATCACCGCCAGGACGCTCTTAAAGAACATCCTCGAGTCCGCCGGGTATAGCGTGAAAACTGCCGTTGATGGTGCTGAAGCCCTCGCCGCGCTGGGGCGTGAAGACTTCGATTTGGTTGTCTCGGACGTCGATATGCCCAGGATGAGCGGCTTGGACCTTGCCGCCAAGATCCGCGCCGACAAGAAGCTGTCCAAGCTGCCGGTGGTGCTCGTGACGGCACTCGAATCCCGCGAAGACCGGGAGCGAGGGATTGATGTTGGCGCAAACGCCTACATCGTGAAGAGCAGTTTCGATCAGAGTAATCTGTTAGAGGCCGTCCGAAGGCTCATATGACCACGAGCCCCAATACTGTTCACTTAAGGTCCGTTCGAGAATGATGCACACTGGTGAACCAGAGCCCCTCACCCACCGCTGCGCGGTCCCCCCTCTCCCCGCCTGCGGGGAGAGGGTGCTGACGGCGCGGCCAAGCCCGGAGGCGTGGGCCCCGTCTCCCCGCCTGCGGGGAGAGGGCCGGGGTGAGGGGCCAGGCGACGCCTCTGACATCAACATCATGAGACTCGCCTTTACTGAACAGTATTGAGGCTAACGATGAGGAGCAAGCGCTTTGATTAGAGTCCTGATTGTTGAGGATTCAGCCGTAATACGCGAGTTCCTTGTTCATATTCTCAGCTCCGACCCGGAAGTTGAAGTGATCGGGACCGCAGAGAACGGAGAACAAGCCCTTGCGGCTGTGGCGCAAACCAAACCCGATGTGATCACAATGGACGTCCACATGCCAAGAATGAATGGCTTCGACGCAACCCGGCGGATTATGGAGACCCGTCCCACCCCGATCGTCATTGTGAGTGGGACGCTTGACATTACCGAAGCCACCCATGCGTTCCGTGCCATGGAGGCCGGGGCTCTTGCCGTCCTCCAGAGACCCGCCGGGATCGGTGATCCCGACCATGAGGTTAGCGCGGCGGATTTGATCCGGACGGTGAAGCTGATGGCGGAAGTGAAAGTGGTAAGAAGATGGACACGCTCCCGGCCCCCCGATGTCATCCCTGCCGGTTCACTTCCCGTAGAGGTGCGAGTTCCGGCCGGGGAGATTGCAGTCGTCGCGATGGGAGCCTCGACCGGAGGACCTCCGGCGCTTCAAAGCATTCTGTCCCGGCTTCCCAAGAGATTCCCGGTCCCTGTACTCGTCGTCCAACACACGGCGGCAGGGTTCACCGATGGCTTCGTCGAGTGGCTGGCCCAGTCATCCAATCTGCCGGTTCATGTGCCCACCCAGGGGGAGCATATCCTTCCTGGACACGCCTATGTTGCTCCAGAAGGGTTTCACATGCAAGTACGCATCGATGGACGGATCTGGCTGAGCATGGAAGAGCCTGAGAACGGACTGCGTCCGTCAGTCTCCTCTCTTTTCCGCTCGGTTGCGAAAGTGTACGGGAAGAAGGCAATTGGCGTATTGCTCACGGGGATGGGAAAAGACGGAGCGCGGGAACTGAAGTTGATGAAGGAACAGGGAGCTGTGACGATCGCCCAGGACAGGGAAAGCTCTGTCGTTCACGGCATGCCGGGTGAAGCGATCGCCCTTGGAGCCGCGGCGTATGTCCTGTCACCCGAGGAGATTGCGCTGGCGCTCACCAGTTTGGTGGGTGCGGGGTCCCCGGAGCAATCAATGCGCAGTACCTGAGCAATTAGCCGGGCTATCAACCTCGAAGCCTGTGTCTTCTTCACGAGGGGGCAGGTGCCTGGCCATAAGGAATCGTGAATCATGAACCAACCTAAGACAGACTTTGGCATCGGCGTCGAAATCCTCGTTGCGGAGGACAGCCCGACCCAAGCCGAACAATTGAAGCATTACCTGACGGCGCGGGGCTACACCGTAACGGTAGTAGGAAACGGCAAGCAGGCGCTGGCTGCGGCGCTCGAAAGGAAGCCTCGACTGGTGATCACTGACATCGTGATGCCCGAGATGGATGGTTATGACTTGTGCAAGGAGATCAAATCCCAAGCGGGGCTGGCGGATGTTCCGGTCATCCTGCTGACCTCTCTGTCTACAGCGCATGATGTGCTGAAGGGTTTGGAGTGCGGGGCTGACAATTTCATCCGCAAGCCTTACGACGAGAAATACCTTCTCTCGCGAGTTGAATACATCCTGGCGAACCAGGAGCTGCGGAAGTCGGAACGAATGCGGGTGGGGGTCCACCTCTACTTTGCTGGCCAAACATACTTCATCACGTCAGAAAGGCACCAGATTTTGGACTTGCTCATTTCAACATATGAAGAAGCGGTCCGGATCAATGAGGATCTTGAGACAAAACAACGGGAACTCTCCCGTGAGCACGATCTTTTGCGCGAGCGCACCTCGCAGCTCGCCGAGGCGAACAAACAGCTTGAAGCCTTCTCATACAGTGTGGCTCACGACCTGCGGGCGCCGCTTCGTCAGATTAATGGGTTTGTCAGTGTGCTCATTGATGATTTCGCCTCTCAACTGGGCCCGGCTGCGGAACGTCACCTTCAAACGATCCGGGAGGGGTCTGAGAAGATGGGACGCATGGTGGACGATTTGCTCAATTTGGCCCGTCTTGACCGCAAGGAAATGGAATTGAAAATTACTCCCTTGAATTCAACGGTGAACGTCGTTTTAACAGAGCTTCAGGCGCAGTGCGCCAACCGCAAGATTGAGTGGGACATTGGATCCCTGCCTTCGGTCGCTTGCGACCCTGGGCTGATGAAGCTGGCCTTTACCAATCTCCTGTCGAATGCCGTCAAATACACTCTCCGCAAAGACCTTGCCGTCATCCAAGTCGGCCAGGTGCTGCTGGACGGACACGTGACCTTGTTTGTCCGCGATAACGGCGCCGGCTTCAATCTCCAACACGCCAGTAAGCTTTTCGGGGTGTTTCAGCGATTTCACGCGGCGGACGAATTTGAAGGCAGCGGTGTGGGCCTAGCCACCGTGCAGCGCATTATCCGCAAACACGGCGGCCGCATTTGGGCTGAGGCGGAACCCGGCAAGGGCGCGACATTTTACTTTACACTCGGACGGATTTTCCCCCTCCCTTGACCCTTGGAATCTGACGGATTTTCCCCCTCCCTTGACCCTTGGAATCTGAGGTAAGCGATTTATTTTCATGCTGGAAGGTTCAGGTAGGGGCGCTATGTTGTACCCATGTAAGTACTTGACATTGGCCTTTTCATTGTCTATGATGTGCAT
>DATKST010000140.1:0-10125 GCA_035531475.1 Terriglobia bacterium | reverse complement strand
AGGGGAGGGAACGTGAGCCAAGTTTACCACGTACAAGCAAGATGGGACCCAGAGGCCGAGGTTTGGGTAGCAGAAAGCGAAGACGTGCCCGGTTTGGTGGCGGAAGCCGAATCCCCGAATGCGCTGGCCCGGAAGCTTCGCGTCTTGATCCCGGAACTGTTAGAACTGAATGGCCAACTGGAGCCAGGTGGTGGCCCGGTGGAGTTCGTCGCCCGTTACGAGCATGAAGAGAGCGGTGTGGCGGCCCTGGCGTCCTGATTGCCAGCTATACGCCGAAGCTCAAGGAAATTCTCCGCGCCCACGGATGTAAGTTTGAACGGACTGGACGTGGAGATCACGAAATCTGGCACAGCCCTATCACCAACCGCCGCTTTCCAGTTGACCATCACGTCCTCTCCCGCCATACTGCGAACGCAGTCCTGAAGCAGGCAGGCATTCCCAAGCAATTTTAAGCGAAAAGAACCTGCCGGACTGCATTGTGCTATGCTGGCTGGCGAACGGCTTTAGCTCTCCGTGCCGGATGGCACAAACCAAGATCGCAGACCTGAAGGTCTGCGCCAGCCCGCGTTCGAGTTACTCGTCGCCAACTCTTTAGATTTTTTACTCGATGAAAGCATTCGCATCGGGGAGCGTCGGTGTCCTAACATGACCTGCAGAACCGCCCTCTTCGTTGTTTGGAAGAATAATATAATCGCAAGGTGCTATCCAGCACTGCGGATCGACTTCGACGCGACGAACATCCCACGACCAGTTGTCGCTGCCTTGGAGCAAGCAATTACTTGCCATGCAAGCGAGTGTTTTATCGCTGCCGCCATCATGGTGCGCAAGACGCTCGAAGAGTTGTCCCGCGACCGCGCGGCTCAAGGCAAGGACTTGAAAGAACGCATCCGAGACCTTGGAACGAAAATCGTTTTGCCAAAAGAACTCCTGGACGGACTCGATGATCTCCGGCTTCTCGGGAACGACGCTGCCCATATCGAATCGCGCGAATACGATCAGGTCGGAAAGGAAGAAGTTGAGATAGGAATAGAATTCACCAAGGAAGTTTTAAAAGCCACGTACCAATATTCCGCACTCCTTAATCGACTTCGCGCGCTGAAGAAGGCTCCTCCGTAAATCTGTGCTCTGCCTCTTTACACTAACGATGCTGACAAGCTGGTGCCGGTAGCCACGGTCAATCGTTCTGTGATTGGCCGTGGGCATTTCATCGACAACGATCCACGGTCAGAACAGTACTGACCGTGACTACTCCTTAGCTTGCTTCATACCCTTGCAGGATTCCTTCTGATGCTCTAAGGCGAACCCCAAACATTAGGAAGGAGTCGTGAACAGTCATACTAGCGATAACCTCGGCGACTGCCCTACCTGGCTGGGTCTGCACCTTTAAGAAGCGTGAACGCAAATCCAAAATTGCAGTGTTGCCAAAGAAACTCCTCAGTTTTCCATTTGTGTCGTATTGGAGATCAATCAGCATCCGAACGCTGTCAACCGCGTTCTCGATAGTTTCGTGTTCTCCAAAAATATCCGCGACAATGCGCTGATAAGAAAATGGAGTTAAAGGTTCGTCATCGCTTCCCAACAGAGAGGAGTTCACTACCTGCTTTTGTAACTTAGCGATCCGCTCATCGAGGGCAGCGAGGTCACGCGACAGTTGTGCGAATTCGGCATGCCATCCATCGGAGAAAGAACGCTCGGATTTGTAAATCCACGCGCGAGAAATATAGTTGTAGGTGTGTTGCAACAGGGTGAGAAGTTGCACTTCAACGAGAACGGGAGAGGCCGAGCCTCTGCTATAAGAGCCTTCGAACTGCAACACAAGATGCCTCGCACGGTAACCGTCTTCTTTGTCCTTCAGCTTGTCAGATTGTACGGTGAGGTCTTTTGCGTCCGCTTTCCGGGTGAAGAAGCGAGCTACAACCTCCACTTCGTCCGCTGTCGCAGCGACAACGCGAATTCCTGCAATGTCCTTCAGTTCGGCAATGGGAACATTGCGGCGGATGGACTTCCCCGTCGCGCTCTCATAGGTCTTGAGGCGGGGCTCAAGGGAATGGATGTTTACACCGATCGCGTCTTCTTTAAAGAATTCAAGCTCAAGCAGAAGCTGACGGAGTACTCTGTCATATGGCCGAAGGAATTTGAGATATTCTGTCCTGTTCACGACAGCCTCACCTCCTCAACGCGCACCAAGCTTTCCTCCGTGTAAGACCCCACGGCCAGAAAAGCCCTCACCGTGGCTACACATTTTTATCCCCGGTACACGTCCTTGCGATGGCCGATCACGAGTACCACCACTTTGTGGGTTAGGTCTTGGATATCACAGATCATGCGATAGGTTCCCACCCGATAGCGCCACAATCCCTGCTTGTCTCCGTGGAGCATCTTTCCGAACTGGCGGACATTCTCTGCAGGTTGCACCCGTTCGCGGAGGTAGCCAATAATATCCGCCTGCGCCTCGCGGCTCAGCTTGCGCATCTGCTTTTCGGCGGTGCGGCTGAACTCAATGCTCCAGGCCAAGTCGCCGCTCCAGCTCTTCCAAACTGATGGTGGGTTCCTTGCGCTCTAGGACTGCAAGACCCAGCAGGTAGTCTTCACGGTCCTCCAGAAATTGCCGGATGGCTTCCTTGGCATAGTAACTCTTGCTGCGCCCCGTCTTCTTGGCCAGCTTCTCGAGCTTGGCCTCCAACTCTGGTTCCAATCGAACTCCCAACATCAGCAGCCTCACCTGTGGATTTGTTTAAGATGTTTAACATGTTAGACAGGTTCATTCCAAAAGGCAATCCAAAAAGGGCTGTGTTTAAGAAGCGAGTAGCCACGGTCAATCGCCCTGTGATTGGCCGTTGGGATTTTTCCTGTGCAAGAGCCCACCGCCAGAAAAGCCCTGACCGTGGCTCTTGGCCCTGAAGTGGATTGGCGCCATTCCTACGGAAACGGCGCTGACTGGCAGGTTGTTGAAAAACCTTTCAACGCGGGTTTCGTAGCGGCGCCCTTTAGGGCGGCATTTTTGAAGGCTTTGAACTCAGCACTATGCCTGGCTAAAGAGGCACCATGCCCGGCTGAAGAGGCACGATGCCCGGCTAAAGCCGGCCTCTACAAAGGCCTCTACGGAAGGCCGAAGCGGTCCTTAAGCAACTTTTTAGGGTTTATGCTCGAGCCTTTGCCTGGGCGGCCGTGGCTTCTTCTGCTGGGCGGTTCCAGGCCATCATCTTGCGAAGTTCCGCGCCCACCTTCTCGATTAGGTGGTCGGAAGCCTTGGCACGCATCTCCAGGAACTTTTTGCGTCCGTCGTCATTTTCCTTCTTCCATTCCTGGGCAAATGAGCCGCTCTGGATGTCCGCCAGAATTTTCTTCATCGATTCGCGCACGTGGGCGTCAATCACGGCGGGACCGCGCGTGTAGTCGCCGTATTCCGCTGTGTCGCTCACCGAATAGCGCATGTACTTGATGCCACCCTGATAGATGAGGTCTACGATCAGCTTCAGCTCGTGCAGACATTCGAAATAGGCGATCTCCGGCTGGTACCCGGCGGCGACCAGAGTTTCAAAGCCTGCCGTAACCAGCGCCGAAACGCCGCCACACAGCACCGTCTGCTCGCCGAAGAGGTCGGTTTCCGTCTCTTCCTTGAAGGTGGTTCCGATCACCCCGGCTTTCAAGCTGCCGAGGCCGAGGGCATACGCAAGCGCCGTCTGCTCCGCATGGCCGGAAGCGTCCTGCGCGATGGCGAGCAGGGCAGGCACGCCCACTCCCTCCTGGAACAGTTCGCGCATCCGGTGTCCCGGCGATTTTGGGGCGATCATCACCACGTCCACCGTGGGGGGCGGCGTCACAAACTTAAAGTGAATGCTGAAACCGTGGGCGAAGAGCAAGGTCTTGCCGGCAGAAAGGTTCGGCGCAATCGATTCCTGGTAAAGCTTGGGTTGGATATGGTCCGGCGCTAAAATCACAATCACGTCACCGCGCTTGGCCGCTTCCGCAGGCTCGAACACCTCCAGTTTTTGCGCTTGTGCTTTGGCGCGTGAAGCGCTTGCTGCGGGCAGGCCGATGATGACCTTGTGCCCGCTGTCGCGCAGGTTCAAAGCGTGGGCGTGACCCTGGCTGCCGTAGCCGATGACGGCAATGGTCTTGCCGGCCAGCGCCTTGGGGTTTGCATCAGACTCGTAATAAACTTTGGCCATAGGTACTCCTTGCAAAAAAGGATTGGGGTTGAACCCGAAGGGCTTCGCCCCCTTGAAAATTAAGGTGGTGGGTCAGTTTGCTGTAGCGGCGGTCAGAGACCGCCGCTACAGCCGCGAAAACGTACCGCTACCGAAAATTGAACCGCAAAATCAGGCAGCTCCGAGTTGGGGTTGCGGCACGGGTCTTGTGGTCCGGATACAGGCGAAAGGAAGGACTTCCGGCCTGTCCGACTCCCACAGCGGCGGGTGCGCCACGTTCGTGGCGGGGACCTCGAACAGGAACTTGCCGCTGCTCGCAAAGATGAGACGGGCGCCCGGAAAAAGCTCCGCAAAGCGGGTGGCGCTCATGGAGTCGGATTGGGCGCCCGCATCGACGAAAACGAAGGAGGCGTTCGCCGAAGGCTCGTGGCGATAGTAAGAAACGTGTTGAACCCCATCCATCCGACGGATGAAGTGGAATAGGTGGTCAACGTCCGCCTCCGGCGTTTCCAGGACAGCCATCATGCAATGATAGTCCGTTCCAGCCGCCAGTGACAGTGAGGCGATACTTGCTCCCTTTCGCCGGAAGATATTGATTAACCGGCAGGTAACGATCAAGTCCTTTTCGGTTTCAAGAGCCAAAAGCCACTTCACTTGATTTATCCTCCACTGCTGCCCCGGAAATTTCCGGGAAATCTGTGCTCCCAAGAGGCCGCGTCAGGGCATCCCTTCAGCCATGCCGGAGGCTATGAGTGATGAGGCCCCTGTGCTTCAGCCCCGAAGGGCATAAGCCGCCGAACCCACCGTCGATGGGGCCTCGTTTACGGCATGGCTGGAGCCATGCCCTGACGGTCCACGAGCAAAACTAACCGGGCTAAATACAATGCTGTTCACTTAAGGTCCGTTCGAGAATAATGCACACAGTTGAACCAGAGCCCCTCACCCGCCGCTTCGCGGCACCCTCTCCCCGCTTGCGGGGAGAGGGCCGGGGTGAGGGGTCAGGCGACGCCACTGAGATTAAGATCATGAAACTCGCCTTAACTGGAAAGTATCGGGGCTAAACAGCCCACAAATCGTCCAGCGCTTCTTCCTCTTCAAGTTCCATCACCGGACGGGGTGGTTCCACAATCATCTCAGCAAGGGAAGCGCCGGGCGGAACGATGGGGTACACATTTTCCGCCGGATCCACCCAGAAGTCGATCACACAAGGCTCACGGTCGGCCAGCATCGAACGGACGCTGTCCACCACGTCCTCACGATGTTCCACCCGTGCCCCCCGGATACCATAGGCTTCCGCCAGCTTGGCGAAGTCCGGGGCAAAGTTCAGGTCGATATCGCAGTAACGCTTCTCAAAGAAGATTTCCTGCCATTGGCGCACCATGCCAAGCGCATGATTGTTGAGGATCACGACCTTCACCGGCACGTGGTATTGGGCGATGGTGGCCAGGTCATTCAGCGTCATTTGGAAGCCACCGTCGCCCACGAAGGCAATCACTTGGCGGTCCGGGAATGCCAATTGAGCGCCCATCGCGGCGGGGAAGCCGTAACCCATGGCACCCAGGCCGCTCGAAGAAAGCCAAGTGCGCGGCTGGTAGAAATCAAAGAACTGCGCAGCCCACATCTGGTGCTGTCCCACGTCCACGGCGATGATGGCGTCTTCGTCCGAATGGCGGGAGACGGTCTCAATCACGAATTCGGGTTTCACGGTGTGAGCGTACCGGTCATAGGCCAGGGGATGCTTCGCACGCCAGGCTTCAATGCGCGAAATCCAGCACCCCCGAGCACCGTCGGCAAGCGTCCCTTGCCGTTCCCTCACCGCCTCGATCAAGGCCCGCAGCGTGTCACGGGCATCGCCCACCAACGCCAAGTCCACATGGACGTTCTTGTTGACTTCAGAAGGATCCACATCAATCTGAATCTTCTTGGAGTTCTTGGAGAAACCGCTCAGCCGCCCCGTAACACGGTCATCAAAGCGCGCCCCAACAGCCATCAGAAGGTCACATTCACAGACTGCCATGTTGGTGGCGTAGGACCCGTGCATACCCAACATGCCGAGTGAAAGGGGATGACGGGAGGGAAATGCGCCCAAGCCCATCAGAGTGGTGGTAACCGGAATATGCGTGAGTTCGGCCAGTTCGCGGACCTCCTGCCACGCTCCAGCGGAGATGGCACCACCCCCCACGTAGAGTAGTGCTTGCTGGCTCGCCACGATCATTTCCGCAGCGTGGTCAATATCCTGATCTGCCCACTCGCGTGGCTGTTCTGGTGCCTGGCCTGATACCATTGAATCGGGATAAACCGGTTCCGCCATTTCCATCAACACGCTCTTCGGCAGGTCAACCAGCACTGGGCCAGGCCGCCCGGAAACGGCCGTTTTGAAGGCGCGATCGATAACGGCCGGCAATTCCGCCGCGGTGCGAACGGCAAAGGATTGCTTGGTGCAAGGCAAGGTAATGCCGACGGTGTCGGCTTCCTGGAATCCATCCTTCCCAATCAAGGACGCTGGCACCTGCCCGGTGAGCGCGACGATAGGGATGGAATCCATCATGGCCGAACTGAGGCCGGTGACCAGGTTCGTGGCGCCAGGCCCGGAAGTAACCAGGCATACCCCCGGCTTGCCGGTGGCCCGAGCGTAACCATCCGCCGCAAATGCCGCGGCCTGTTCATGGCGCACCAGCAAGTGCCGGATGCCAGCACCGTAAAGAGCGTCATAGAGGGGCAGGACGGCGCCCCCCGGAAGACCAAAAACGACATCGACCTTGGCTCTCTTCAAACTTTCCAGCAAGATTTCCGAGCCTGAAACCGGCTTGCCCATAACCAACCTTTCTGACCCGAACCGGATATTAACCGACCGGTCGGTAGATATTATACGTAAAGCTAAATAATGAAGTCAATATGATTTTTTCAAGTCAGGCTGTCGCGTGTGCAGCCCGCACGAATTCGCTTTCCTGTCCAACCTCAATGGGCGCGGGCGCGGTGATGGCCATATCGTTCCATTCCTGCGCACCTGCGTTGGACGGCTTAAAGTTCCACACCTTTCGGGCATGGCCGCAGCGAATGATGTTTTCCTGAACGGAAAGAGAAGTATCAGGAGCGAGGCCGCGCGTGAGAAAGCCCACCGCAGCACCACCGCCGCACTGGAAAGAGACCAGCGTTGGACATCCCGCAGCTTCGAGAATCTCTGCAACCGCTGAGGCATCCTCGGTAGCCCCCGATTGGACCAAGGCTGGCTTCCCAGAGTCCGGCCGGGATAGATACCCGGCGAGAGCTGCGGCAAGCCGGTATGAACCCGTCGACTCTCCAGAATCGGCGAGTGGGGTCCCAAAGGGCTTTTGCGAAGCAAGGGATGGAACGAAAGCGATGATACCGAATTCCTGCGAGACGCGGGTACGGTCAAAGCCCGAACCTGCTTTGGCGCAAGTCGCCAGTCCACCTTTCCAAGCGGCATGGAGATTGGCGGGGCGTTGCTCAAAGATTCCTGCAAGGTTCAAAAGAGCCTGTTCATCCAGCTCCAAGTCATAGACCAAGTTGGCAGAAATCAACCCTGCCCAGACGGCTGCTGCGCTGGAACCTAGTCCGAAACCGACCGGGATCGTGCTGTACACCTCAAAATCCACACCTGTGAACTCAAGCTCGCGATAATGGAGGGCGGATTCGAAGGCGCGAGCGATCAGGTTGGTCCGGT
Organism: Terriglobia bacterium; assembly: GCA_035531475.1. Lineage (GTDB taxonomy): Bacteria > Acidobacteriota > Terriglobia > UBA7540 > UBA7540 > CALCEB01. The sequence continues at coordinate 2,289 of DATKST010000140.1, read as the reverse complement.
CGCGCGGCACGCGTTCCCCATTTTCACCAAAGTAACGGATGTTCAAGCGACCGGTCGCCTTCAGGGTGGCCTTCAGGTTCAGCGAAGCGTCCAACGCCAACGCCGCTTGATCGTGAGCCCCTCCCAGGTTTCCAACCGTTGCCGGAACCCGAACCAAGATGGATTGATTTCGCATGATGCCCTCCGATCCTTCCCTTCCAGAACTCTTTGATGCGCCGAGAGAACACTTATTGGAAGCTCCTATCGACGGAAGTTGAACAGCTTAGGCTACCTTGACCACGAAGTAAAATTCCGAATTTTTATGGTGTCGATAAACTTCAACGAAGGGTTTGCGGTGTTTCCGTTACTTATTCAATACAAAGGAGATGCTTTGTTTTTTAGGATTTGGATACGGGTGATTTGGTGAACTCGCTCCCCGGCTGGGTCAGTTTTTCAAGGATTGTACCGCCCAAGAATTGCGCGCAACCGAAGAGCAATCAAATCCCAAAGCATCCGGCTGGAATCCGGGAAAAAGCGAACTTTAGTTCCCGGGCTGTTATTCCAGCGAACCGGGACTTCGACGGTTCTTCCACCCAGCCGCTGGATCAGGAAGAGGACCTCCGGGTCAAAACCAAATCCCGGAACGCGCTGCAACTCGAATGCCCGCTGGGTGCTTTCCCGCATGAACAGCTTGAATCCGCATTGAGTATCTTGGAAGGGAAGGCCGGAAAGAAGCCGAACCAACAGGTTGAAAAGGCGGCCGGCCGATTCGCGATATAAGGGTTGGCGCGTCCCGACCAAACTGCGGTCCAAAGCGCGGGAACCGATGGCGGCAACGGCGCTCTGGGGTTGGAGGGCCTGAAACAGTTTGTTGATCTCTTCAATGGGCGTAGAAAGGTCGGCGTCGGTCAGCAGTACGTAGGTTCCTAGAGCTTCAAGGAACCCGCGACGCACGCTGAATCCCTTGCCGCGGTTCAGGCCATTCTGAATGAGCCGCAAGCCTGGGCATTGTTTGGAGAAGTGAGTCACGATTTCAGGTGTTGCGTCGGTCGAGCCGTCGTCAACAACAATGATTTCGGCATCAATCGCTTGGGAGTGAAGAAAGGCGGAAATTCTTTCAAGCGTACCCGGAATACGGGCAGCCTCATTGTAGGCGGGAATCACCACGCTCAGCCAGGGACCGTTCACCCCGTAAGACTAAGACGGCCGGCAAATGTTGGCAAGCCTTTATGACTCCTTGATACTGGTATTTTCACCGGAAAGCCTCGACTGGAGTGATTGGGGCGGCGTCCGGCCAAGTGAGACTCGTGACTTGCGAAAAACCTCGTGCCCGGCAAAAGCCGGCCACTATAAGGACAAGATACTGGAGATCAATCGTCTAATGAAGCCATTGCTTTTGTTCGGGCCATCCATACCTGCCGCGCAGTGGAACAAACTGGCAAGCATCCAGGACGTGTGTATCCAGGCGGTCGCCTGATTTCACAATCAGCCTTAAGTCCTGTTGGGAGAGCTTCCCGGTAGGGATGGCCATCCTGCCTCCGGGGGCAAGCTGGTCAATCAGCGGGGGCGGAACTTGGGGCGCGGCGGCCGTCACCAGAATTATATCGTACGGCGCTTCTGAGGGGTGGCCCTCGGTTCCATCACCCCAGACCACTTCGATGTTGGTGTACCCCAAGCGCTTCAGCCTTTCGTGCGCCGCCTGAACCAGCTCAAAGTCTCTTTCCATGGTGAATACCTTGGCGCCCAACCAGTCCAGGACCACCGCTTGGTATCCTGTTCCTGTCCCGATCTCAAGCACACGATCGCCAGGACGGACCTGAACGGCCTCGGTCATCGCCGCAACCATGTAAGGCTGGGAAATGGTTTGAGAAGAACCGATGGAAACGGGACGGTCCTCGTAAGCAAGATGGATGGCATCAGGTGGGACAAACTCGTGCCTTGGAATGGTGAGCATGGCTTGGAGGACGCGGAAATCGCGAATCCCCCGCCGCCGCAGTTGCGTCTCCACCATGACACGGCGTTCTTCTTCAAAACTTGTGACTTCGTTCAAGCCCAACTCATTTCTGGAAGAATTGATTGTCCAGCCAGCTCTATTGTTACCAGCGCCTGGACTTGCCTTCAGTATAGCCGCATGTGGAATAAAAGTTCCACCACACGTATCGCGCAAGCTAAAATGTTACCCACTATGGATACGGGTAACGTTATGAGTCGATCTTCGAGAAGAGAATATTGGAAAAGAATTCATCCTCGGTACCAGTTGGCGAGCGGGCAGGAGAGGCGGCGCATCCTGGGCGAATTTTGCGCCAACTG
>DATKST010000139.1:0-4281 GCA_035531475.1 Terriglobia bacterium | reverse complement strand
GCCCTACCTTTCAATCAGAACTTGACGGGAAAGGATCTAGGCGGCCTGGTCCTGACGCCTGACGTTTATTTCTTCAAATCGTCAGCACAGCTAACAGGTCCGCTCACACTGGATTTTGGGGGGCTGAATAACGCTAACATCGTTTTCCAGATTGGGAGCGCGCTAACGACTGCAAGCTCGTCGTCGGTATTGGTGAGTAATCTCGGCAAGAATGACAACATTTACTGGCAGGTTGGCAGTTCCGCAACTCTCGGGACAGGTACTTCGTTTGTGGGAAATATCCTCGCTGATCAGAGCATCACTCTGACCACCGGCGCCACCATTGATTGCGGAAGAGCTTTGGCGATCAACGGTGCGGTAACCATGGATACCAACACTATCAAGAATTGCTCTACCGGTCCCGTTACCGGCGGCGTTACTACTCCTGAGCCGGGAACACTTATTCTGCTTGCCACAGGCGGATTGGCAATCGCTGCGTTTTGCAGAAAGCGTTTTGCACAAAGCTGAAGCGCTAAGGGTTGGGAAGTGAAATGTGCGGGGCGAGGCCTTCCTCCAGGCGCGGCACGTGAGCGCCGCCGCAGCCATTGCCGGAACGGCCTGCCCCGAAGCTTCCCGCTCGATACCATCCTCAACTCCGTTTATCTGCCCACCCTCCGCGCGGGAAGGCGCGATAAAACGGCGCCTTATCGTAGCCTCCCTTCCACTGACCCAACTCTTGAAATGCGGTGCTCATTTTGCCGGTCTGCCGTGATCCAGGCATAACGCGACCAAATCCGAGACATTTGCTTCGCCCACGCACATGACCGTATCTGCGCCGCCCCAATAGATCTTCACGGTTCCATCGGACTCGGGAACGGCTCCACAAGTGAATACCACGTTGTGGACATATCCAGTAATTTCCCAAGGATCTTCCGGTTGCAAAATCCACGAGTCGCCCACGCCGATGACCTTTGCCGGGTCCTGCAGGTCATGAAGAGCAACCCCCAAACGATAGACCGATCCATCCATCGTCCGGAAAACTCCGTGATAGATGGAAAGCCATCCCTGGTCCGTTTTGATCGGCGGCGCTCCGGGACCGATCTTCATCTCATCCCAGTGATAGTGTTCGGGCCTCATGATGAGCTGTGATTGGCCCCAAAAACGGAGATCCGGAGAATAGGAAATCCAGATGGACCACGGGGCGATTTCCGAATGAGGACGGTCAAGCCGGGCATAGAGTCCATCAAACTTCTGGGGAAAGATCACCACATTCCGGTGATCCGCCTGCGTGATGAGGGAGACCCTTTCCACCTGACTGAAGTCCTTCGTCGTGGCCAGGGCGATCCGCACTCCATTGCGCGAGTAGGCGCTGTAGGTGATGACGTACTCCCCTTCCAGCAGGGTCACGCGCGGATCCTCCACGCCGAACTCTTCATAGGCGGCAAAAGGGCCGTCCCGCGCAGGAATCAGAAAAGGCTCTGGGTCGGCGGTGAAGTGGAATCCGTCGGGGCTGCGCGCCAAACCAATGATGGACCGCCCCGTGCGGAGATGAGAGCGGAATAGCATGACGTATTCGCCCTCGTGCTTCACCACCGCCGCGTTGTGAACGGTTTCCACTGGGTAGGGGATCTCCGCCTTGGTAAGAATGGGGTTGTGGCCATATCGTCTGACAATGTCCGGCTTCATGACTGTCTCTTCTCCTCCAGATCAAAAATCGTCGAGTAAACCCGTTCGTACGTCTCCACCATAGTGTCCATAGAAAAGCACTGCTGGACTCGCTGGCGGCAGGCGTTGCGATCGATTTCAGAAAGGCGTTCGAGGGCCCGCACCGCCTCGTTGACGTTGTTGACCAGAAACCCCGTCTGCCCGTCTTGGATCACCTCACGGCAGGAGCCCAGGTCCATGGCGATAACAGGCACGCCGGCTGCATTCGCTTCAGCCAAGACCAGTCCGAACCGCTCCGGGATGGTATTTAGATGGATTAAAGCGCAGGCGCGCGCGAACAATTCGTTTTTGCCCGCTACGCCCACCGGCCCGATATAGCGAACTTGTTGATCATCGATGTGCGGTTTGAGCCTTTCCCGATAATAGGCTTCATCTTGGATGATTCCAGCGATGATCAAACGCCGGCCGCTTAGGCGAGCGACCTCGATGGCCAGATGGACACCCTTATCCGGGTGAATCCGGCCAAGGAAAATCAGATCATCACCGCCAGATTTCTGGAGCGGGTACAACGAGAGGTCGATTCCGTTATAGACCGTCGCCAGGTAATTCAGCCCCGGCGCGCGATCGGAGTCGCTGATGGAAACAAAATATCCGTCACGATACTTCTGATAGACGGGCATGATTCTGGGCGACGAGAACCCGTGGATGGTGGTGAGGACCGGCGTCTTAACCAGCCGGGTGTAGGCGAGCGCCATGAAGTCGTAGTGACTGTGGATGAGGTCAAACTCGGCAGCGTGCTCGAACGCTTCGGAGATGTGAAGGTATTCGGCTACTTTGGGATCGACGGCGGGATCTTCTTCATATCCATGCTCAACCACGGCATGAAGCTGAGCGCGGGTCACAGAATCCCTGCTGGCGAACAGCGTTACATCCCAGCCGCGGGCGACGAGTCCTTCGGTAATGTTGCTCGCCACCGTCTCCCAGGCGCCGTATTGCCGGGGAGGCGTTCGCCAAGCTACCGGCGAGAGGACAGCCACTCTTTTATTCGGAATTTTCATGCTGTTAGGGCTCGGCAGCAGCAGGTAGCGCAGAGTTAAAAAACAACTCTGCGCTACCCCGCCTCTTTCCGATTGACCGTGGGCACTTGCCCTTCTGAAAAGCCCACGGTCAGGAAGAACACCGGCTGTGAGCGGGGTCCGCTGCAACCGGTTATTAGACTATCTTGTGAAGCTCACAGGTGGCGTTCCGTGGAAAGCACCAGCCTCCAAAGTAAGCCTTGCGAGCCGATGACAAGTTCCCGGCAGATGAGGTAGTCCTCCTTGCCAAGTTCATCGACGTGCGCTGCTCGATTCCTGAAACTGGTGGTCAGCACTCCTAGTGCACGATGCAATCCATCCGCATCAAGGAGCCAATTCGAGCCCGTCCACCCCGCTGTGAGCTTGAGGAAGCTGCCGATAAGCGTGCTCGTCTCGCGCCGATGCTGGCTGTGAATGACCGTCTGCAAGAAGTGGGCAAGCGTCCCCAGCTCGGGTGGCTTTCGACTCGGCTCTGCACAGAACGCTGCAACTCGTCCGAGGTCCTTATCATTTCTGCACGAAAATCTTCACTGGGGGCGTGGGCGGTCAGCGGCCGCAGGATACGGCAGACGATCTCCGCTTCGACTGCTTTACAGAGGCCGATGACTGCCGGTGACCACTCAAGCTGGGGGACCGCCTCAAGCTGTCCTGCCACGTACTCTGCTGTGGCAACAAATCGCAACGCTTCTGCAGAAAGGCGCTCCGCGCGTTTTTCCGAGGTCCTGAAAAGTCGTTCGGCTTGACGTTGGTCATCGCGGGCGACCGCCGAAAGGAGCGCGGAGGCCAGCTCCTCTGCCCTCTGGTCGTCCGCAGCCGTGCCGGCCTTGATCTCGTAGAGCGAAAGAAGTCGACCGTAACAGCCGTTACAGAGCCGCTTCGACCAGTCGCCACCGTACACCGTGATCAACTTGGACTTCTTCGTATCGCCACACCGGAAGCAGGTGAAAGCGGTGCCGTCCGCGAAACGAAACTGCTGAAGCGGTCCGCGCCGCGGGTACGTCTTTATGACTGTCGAGGGTACCGGTTCCATCGATATGTCCGTTTAATGCTCGCACTCAGCCGCTGGGGGCAAGCTGGTAGCCACGGTCAATCTTCTTTCCGATTGACCGTGGGCAGTTGCCCTTGTGAAAAACCCACGGTCAGGAAAACCCTGACCGTGGCTACCCGCTTCGGCTAAGCACTCACCTTCGCGTTCCGTTGTTTGTCAAGCGTCTTACGCAAATTATAAGTGGCGTCATTCAGCTTGGATAACACCCCTTCGGCTTGTTCGATGAGCCTGGAAACCTCCGCATCATCGAAACCCTTATCAATCCTTTTCCCTTTCTTTTTCATTCTCATCATCACCTGTTTCGTTTGAGAGTCTTTAAGAAGAAGGGCGTGTATGTATTGGTTACGCTTCTCGCTTATCTTTTTGGCTTCATCTAGCCTGGATAATTCGTGTTTTTGGAGACAAGAAAAGCCTCCGGTGCTATAAAGATGTTGTCAGTTCAGTCTTTGGAGCACACAGGGAGGCTTTTACTTGTCCGAGAATACCACAACACAGCGTTTTCTGTTCCCCGAT
>DATKST010000138.1:0-3461 GCA_035531475.1 Terriglobia bacterium | reverse complement strand
CAGCAGGCTCTCTTCAAGGATTTCCAGGGTCGGAATATCCAGATCGTTGGTGGGTTCATCCAGCAACAAGACGTCTGCCGGTTGAAGCATCAGCTGCGCGATCAGGACACGCGCCCGTTCGCCTCCGGAAAGCCGGCCGACCGGCTGGTTCAGGTCGTCTGCACTGAAGAGAAACCTTGCCGCCCAGGCGGCAACATGAATCACTCGCTCCTGGTAAACCACCGAATCGCTCTCGGGCGCCAGGGCGCGGCGCAACGGAAGGTCAGGGTCAAGCTCGCGGTTCTGGTCGAAGTAGACCATCCGCAGCGCGTCAGCCCGGCGGAGCTCGCCGCCGGTGGTTTGGAGATCGCCTCGCAGCAGGCGAAGCAGCGTGGTTTTGCCGCTCCCATTCTGCCCCACCAGCCCCACTCGCATTCCCGCCCTCACGGTGAAGTCCAGGCCTTCGAACAGGGTCCGATCACCGATGGAGTAGCTCACGCCTTCCATCTCGATCAACTGTTTGGTCTGCCGGTCCGTCGCGGCAAAGTCAATCCTGGCGGCAGCGGTGCGGCTCCGGAAGTTCAGGTCCGCCAACTCGCCGATCAGCTCGTGAGCTTTATCGATCCGCGCCTTGGCCTTGGTGCGGCGGGCCCGGGGACCCCGGCGCAGCCATTCCAGTTCCGTGTGCACGCGATTGGCGAGCGCACCCTGACGCTTTCCCTGCGCCTCGAGGTACTCTTCCTTCTTCTCCAGAAACCTGCTGTAGTTTCCTTGAACGCGAAACACGCCATCCGCATAGGTGCGATTGAGTTCGACAATCTCGCTCGCAATATTTTCGAGAAAGTAACGATCGTGGCTGACCACGACGCAGGCGAACGCCGAGTTCTGAAGCAGGGATTCGAGCCATTGAATTCCGGCAAAGTCCAGGTGGTTGGTGGGCTCATCGAGAAGCAGAATGTCTGCCCGTTGCACCAGCCCCTCGGCAATCATGAGGCGTTTGCGCCAGCCGCCTGACAACACTGCGGTGGGGGTTTCAAAGTCGATAAAGCCGGCCCGCCCCAGCACCTCGGCTATCCGGGACGCCCGCTCCACCAGGGGCACTGCCGCCCGCTCAAGGGCTCTCTCGATAACCGATCGGGCCGTCTCCCCAGGCGCGAAATCGGATACCTGTGCGACATAGCCGACCTTGCAGCGCTTGCGGGTCGCAACCTCGCCGCTGTCCGGTTTTACGCGGCCGCAGAGAATCTCCAGCAGAGTCGACTTGCCGGCACCGTTCGGTCCGATCAGGCCAATCCGGTCACCTTCTGACACCGTGAAGGAGACATCCTGGAACAGCGATGTCGTTCCGTATCGCTTCGATAGCCCTTGGGCATTGATGATAGGGGCCAAGTTACTCCATGTCCTCCTGGATTGAATTGGGAAGACTCCTGAACTTTGTCCTCATGGGGTTTCACTTCTGATTGTATCGCGAGCTGGGCTTTGTTGCCTGGTGTTCATTCGCCCCAGGATCGTCGCGGCTGGCCCGCAGAGCCGGAGCGAAGTCGCTCGCCGGCAGCTCAAGCCTTCAACCTCTACCGGTCCCTCCGAATTAATCTCAGTTCCTGTTCTCTCATCCCGAAAGCTTTGCCTGTCCCGATCGGGAATTTTTACCATGTTCCTACCGTAGCGTCCCATCTAATTCTTTACACTTCCTTCCACTCTCCGTCATTCCGAGCGCGAGCGAGGAATCTGCTTTTCGGCGACGCCAAAGCAGATTCCTCGGGCCGGCAAGAATCGTCGGCCCTCGGAATCACAGTCGTGTCGTAAATAATGACGTGGGACAGCACACTACCGGGATTTCTCACTCTTGCAGCGACACTTTATTCCCGGCAATCGGTCGTCTTGGGGTCACAGTTCAGTCGCAAAGTTGCAAAGCCGCCGTTGGCGTTCTTCCGGGCGGCAAAAATCGGAGTGGCGGTTCGCACCGTTTCTGGAATATTCGCCTATTGATGATCGTTCCGGACATAGGCCGCCGAAATGAAGGTGGAGAGCGCCATAGCGGGAGTTAAGAAGTTTTCCTTTCAAAACCGGGCCTTGGAAGGTTCTGATAAATAAGAGCTTATCAAAACATAACGCCGGAATACGGCAAAACGGGCCGGAACAGGCCTGGGCTGTTTGGCCCCCCGGGAGTTTCCTTCCGCGGCGCCCTGAAGGACATCTCAAAACAGTACGAAAACCACGATGGTGGCCGCGCTTTTCTGGAAAGAGGCGGCTTATTCATCACCTTCATCACAGCGGGCTACACTACATTGACTTCCCGATGCCCAGGGCTTAAAATTATACGTTTGCCCAAATACGAAAATATCCTCTTGAGGGGGTTGTTATGGCAGTGAAGGTAGGAATCAACGGTTTTGGTCGGATTGGCCGCAACGTTTTTCGTTCTGCGCTGAACGACTCAAACATCGAAATTGTTGCGGTCAACGATATTACGGACCCCAAAACCCTGGCGCACTTGCTCAAGTATGACTCGGTGCACGGGAACCTCGCGACCGAAGTCACTTACGGCGAAGACTTCATCAAGGTCGGCGGCAAGACCGTCAAGGTATTCAAGGTCAAGGACCCGGCACAGATCGAGTGGCCCTCGCTGGGCGCGCAGATCGTGGTGGAATCCACCGGTCTCTTCACCAAGGCTGAGGACGCCGGCAAGCACATTCGCGGCACCGTCAAGAAAGTGATCATCAGCGCGCCGGCCAAGGGTGAAGACATCACCATCGTTCTGGGCGTGAACGAAAAGAGTTACGATCCGGCCAAACACAACGTGATCTCCAACGCTTCCTGCACCACCAACTGCCTGGCGCCGCCGGCGATGGTGGTGGACGCGAACTTCGGCATCAAGAAGGGCGCCATGACGACCATCCACTCCTACACCAACGACCAGCGCATTCTCGACCTGCCGCACAAAGACATGCGCCGCGCCCGCGCCGCCGCGCTCTCCATCATTCCCACCACCACCGGAGCTGCCAAGGCCGTGGGACTGGTGCTGCCGCAACTCAAGGGCAAGCTCGACGGCTATGCCATGCGCGTGCCCACACCCAACGTTTCGCTGGTTGATCTGGTTGCGGTGCTGGACAAGCCGACCACGACCGAGGAACTCAACGCGGCGTTCAAGAAGGCTGCTGAAGGTCCGCTGAAGGGGATCCTGCAATTCTGCGAAGAAGAACTGGTCTCCATCGACTTCCGCGGCAACCCGCACTCCTCCATCGTCGATGCCGGCTTCTGCAAGGTCATCGACGGCGACCTGGCGAAAATCACCGCCTGGTACGACAACGAGTGGGGATACTCCTGCCGCGTTCGCGACCTGGTCAATTACGTGGCCAAAACCCTGTAAGCCTGCCTGCAAGGTTGATCCGGCGGACGGTTGCGAGCCAATCGTCCGCCAATCCATACGAAGGGAATCCCAGTCATGGCAAAACTATCGATTCGTGACCTTGACCTGAAGGGCA
>DATKST010000137.1:0-39571 GCA_035531475.1 Terriglobia bacterium | reverse complement strand
CACCATGGTGCTCGAGAAGGTGGATCGCGACTTCCGCACCCTGAAGACGGGCTTACTGGAAGTGCGGCCGGTGTGGGTGCGCAAAGAGAGCCGCACGCGGGGGCACGTGTTCTGCTGGCTGCTGGCGCTGAAGCTGAGCCGGGAAATCGAACGGCGGCTACGGGCGGCCTTCGGCACCACCGGAACCGGCCCGCAAGCCATCACCCTGCCCGATGCGCTGCGGGTCGTAACGCGTCTGTGCCTATTGCATTACCAGGTCGATGAGAAAACCACAATGACCCAACTGCCCCAGCCGGACGCGCGCCAGCAAGAAATTCTCCAGGCTCTGGGCGTCACCCTTCCGGACATGTAGTCAGGCGGTCGCACACCTTGCGGAACGCCTAACTGCCTTCATCCCAAGCAGTTCGACAGAAAATCCCGCCTATAACAAAAGGGAAGATCCGCCAGACCTTCAGAAGGCTATGAGAAACTTTTTTCCCTATAATGCTAGCGTTTTTCACTTTTGGTTTTCATCCTTAATCATTAATTATAAAGTATAACTCGTTATTAATTATATAACTTACGGCCACAGGACAGAATTGGAAGCCCACGTGCAAACTAACCGGTGGGGGCGCGATGTTTGCACGGAATGAGCGTGCAACCCGACCTGAACTCTGGATGAGCTGGCTCGGCAACGGGAAATGCGTGCAAACGCATAACAAATAAGGAGATACAGTATGCGCCTCAAATTGACGACCGCAGCAATCATTGGCGCGGCAATGTTGCTCGCCACGACCACTTGGGCCAATACCAATCCCATTACCTGGAACTTTGACTCTCCCACTGGCGTCTTGGGGACGTCGCACACCTACACAGCCGGCGGTATCACGTTGACGGCTTACGGCTTTTCTAACATGAATTCTCCCACAGATCTCTACGGTAAGAACCTTGGGGGCGATGAGCAGGGTCTGGGAATTGCTGGGCTGCCTAACAACGAGATCGGCGGTTCGGCGTTCGTCCAGATTGACCTGACGCCACTCCTCGCACAATTCACCTCGGGATTTCTGAGCATCGGCAGCGTTCAGTCCGGCGAGAATTATGACATCTGGGTCTCCAACACCCTGGGTCAGCTTGGAACAGAGATTATTCCCAACGGAACCGGGAACGATACTCAAATTCCTATAAGCTTTGTCGACGGCTCGCCGTATCTGGGCATCAGCGCCGGTACTTCCGGGAATGTCCTGTTGAGCACGCTGAGCGTAAGCCCAGAGCCCACAAGCCTATCTCTGTTTGGAATAGGCCTTTTCCTTGCGGCGTTTCTGGTCCGGCGGAGCAAGCTTTCACTCAACCGGTTGGAATCCTAAGTCTTTTTACTATCCACAGTGGCCACTCACCCCATGAGAGTGGCCACTGTCCTCTCTTTTCCATTCCATCCTTGCATGCTCATTTATCCAGCTTAATCCACGTGGTTTCAGGCGTTTGCGGGGGCGGCGTACAGCCTGTGGCATTACCCATCCTAAATCGCCCAAGAGCCCATCAGCCTCCAACAGTAGACTCGCCCCGCGGGGATCCGAATGGAACCTGACTTCGAAATGCCAAGAGCCCCGGCCATGCAGCCTGATCCATGGTCTCACTCTATGGTATTTTCGGTCTCCCCGGTATTGTGAATCTGGCGCGCGGCGGGGCGCCTGCTGCCACCTGCACCATCGCCCAGGCATCGAGCCAAGGCTCGGGCCGCAACTCTCGCCTCCCTCCGGCCGGGTCTCTCGCATTTTAAGTCGAAGTATTCGTGCCAGCCTCCATCTTCTCCGCGCCCCTCCGGGTTTGCCGGCGGGCAACTTGGACAAACTGTCGATGTGACAGCTTTCTAAGCTATCCGGATAGGCATGATTGATTACATTCTGGTCCGGGCGGAAAGAGCCGCTTGACGGCTCATAGGCAGGTGAAGATGGCAAGTTGATGAAAAGAAGAGAAGAAACGAAGACACAAAATCATGATGGCGGGCCACTCGCTGGGTGAACAATTCAATCTAATGGGTGATGCTTCTGACGGCGGTGGTGACAATTCCAAGCAAATAGCCCGGGTAAACCCCAAGCCACACGAGCAGGAGCCCGAGCACTCCCAAGATGATTCCGCTCGAGGCTGGGACCGGCAGGAGCGGCAACTCTTCGGCAGCCGCCTCGGGGGCGCTGAAAATGGCGACCACAACCCGAAGGTAATAGTAAAGCCCCACTACGCTGGTGAGCACCAACACGATAATGAGCCCCCAAATGGCGGAGGACGCGCCAGCCGCCACGATGTAGAACTTGCCGAAGAAGCCCGCAGTCAACGGGATGCCCGCGAGCGAAAGCAACATCAGCGTGAGAATCGATCCGAGGGCGGGACGGCGCCAGAAGAGGCCGGTGTAATCCTCCAGGCGGTCGGCGTCACGGTCGGACGGAGATAGCACAGTAACGACGCCAAAAGCGCCGAGGGTGGTGATGAAATAGGCCACCAAGTAAAAGGTGACCGCCTGCGCGCCCATCGCCCCTCCGGCCAGGAACGCGACCAGCACATACCCCATGTGGGCGATGGACGAATAGGCAAGAATTCGCTTCACATTGTTCTGGAGCAGGGCGAGCACGTTCCCTGCGATCATGGAGGCAACGGCGATGATGGCAAGAACCAAAAAGATGGAATCAAACCGCCGGATGGAGATCGTATAAAAGTACCGCAACAAGAGAGCGAACATGGCGCCTTTGGAAACCGTCGCCACAAACGCCGTCACCGGCGCCGGAGCTCCCTCATAAATATCGGGAGTCCAAAGGTGGAAAGGCACCAAAGCGAGCTTGAATCCGAAGCCGGTGATGATGAGCGCCAAGCCCGCGACGAGCACCGGCTGGTCAAGGTTGGAGCCGCCCAGCATCAGGGATGCGATGCGGGTGAACTGCATCGTTCCAAGCTCGGCATAAATGAAGGCCATGCCAAAAAGCAGGAATGCCGCCGACGCCGCGGCCAGAATCAGATACTTGATCCCGGCCTCGAGGGGCAACGCCCGGTCGCGCAAGTAGGCGTTCAATGCATAAAGAGCAATGCTGAGGATTTCCAAGCCCAGGAAGAACGATATGAAGTGATCGCTGGCTACCAGAACCATAGATCCCAGCACAGCCACCAAAATCAGGATGTAGAGTTCTTCGCGGTGTTCCGTCTGCCGTTCAAAATACCCGTAAGAAAGAACCACCACGGCGGCTGTTGCCGCCACAATCAGGCCGGTATAAAAAAGGGAGTAGCCGTCAATTGTTAGCAGCGGCCCAACTTGCCGGGGCGCGAGCGGCGACACATACCAGAGCGAGGCAAAGGTGATGGCCAGCCCCAGGAGGGTCAAGACCGCCGCGACGGCGTGACTGCGGCGAATGGCGGCAGCGATCATCACCACTACCGCGGTCGCAGTGATCAAGATTAACGGTAAGAGAGCCGTGATGTCGGAGCTGTTCATCGGGGTCATCGATTGGCGGCCTCGAAGGATTGGCGGTTGCTGGCCGACCGCTGCAAGTTACGCATGGCGGGCTGAAACGTCCGGAGAACCAATTGCGGATAAAGCCCGAGCCAGAGCAGGATGGCCATCATCGGAACATAGATGATGACTTCCCGCGCCGCGAGGTCGGGGATGGACCAATGGTTTGTATTCGGCCCGTGGTAAGCGCGCTGGATGAACCGCAGAGCGTAAAGAGTGGAGAAGAGAACGCCGATGGTTGCGGCGATGGCCCAGCCGGTAAAGCCCGCTTTGTAAGTTCCGAGCAGCACCAGAAACTCGCCAACAAAGTCGCCGAGGCCGGGCAGTCCCATGGATCCCATGGCAAAGAACATGGCGACTCCGCTCATGCGCGGAATGGTTGCCCACAGGCCACCGAGCTTGCCCATTTCGCGAGTGTGGGTGCGTTCCTGAAGTTGTCCGACCAGCATGAAGAGCGAGCCGGTGCTGATCCCGTGGCAGATCATGCTGATCAGTGCGCCTTGCAGCGCCAGATCGTTCCACGCATAGATGCCAAGCAAGACGAAACCCAGGTGGCTGACGCTGGTATAAGCGACGAGGCGTTTCAAATCAGTTTGGGCGAAGGCCATGACGGCGCCATAGATGATGCCGATGACGGCGAGGGTCATGGCGACCGGCGCAAACTGGTGCGACGCTTGCGGGAAAAGGGGAATGACGAACCGGATCAACCCGTAAGCGCCGGTCTTCAGCAGGAGCCCGGCCAGGATGACGCTGCCTGCCGTCGGGGCCTGGGTATGGGCGTCCGGCAGCCAGGGGTGCAACGGAAACATCGGCAATTTCACCGCGAAGCCAATGAAGAAGCCGAGCATAATCAGAAACGCGGTGTGCGGCGCCATGGAGGTGCCAAGCAGGTCCTTGTATTCAAACGTATACACCCCGGTTTCCGAATGGTGAATCAGGTAAAGCGCCAGGATACTGATGAGCATCAAAAGGCCGCAGGCCTGGGTGAAGATGAAAAACTTGACGGCGGCATAGGTGCGGCGCTCATGGCCCCAGACGGCGATCAGGAAATACATGGGGACCAGCATCAGCTCCCACGCGAAGTAGAACAGGAATAGATCCACGGCAAGGAACACACCGACGATGCCGGCGAGAATCCACATCAAGTTCAAATGGAAGAAGCCTACACCCTGCTTGATCTCCCGCCAGGAGGTGAGTACGGACATGATGCCCAGCAAGAAGGTGAGCGCCACCATCAGCAGACTCAGGCCGTCCATGGCCAGGTGGAAATGAATGCCGAGCTGCGGAATCCAAATCGCATTGACTTCGATGAACCATTTTCCATTGGAGAGCAGATGGGCTTCTCCAGCATAGCGGCGCCAAAGGCCGAGGCTCAGCGCAAAGCAAAGGATGGTTGAAAGCAGCGAGATCCAGCGGGCGGCAAGGTCGCTCCAGCGGGCAAACATCCAGGCCAGGATGCCGGCGGCGAGCGGAATGCCAATGAGCCAGAGAAGTATCATAGGAAGAGGGCAATCGCAATAAAGATCACGGAGCCGATGACGACGGCGGCCGCGTACCAACGCACCCGGCCGGTTTCAGTGGCCTGGAATCCCTGCCAGAAAAAGCGCGTGGTCGCGGCAATACCCGTGTAGATGGCGTCAATGAAGTCGCCTTTATTGATCCGGGCAAAAAACAGGAGAGGTTGGACAAAGACTTTGTCATACAGCCAGTCCATTCCCCAATCCGAGAACCAGAGCCGGTGCAAGCCACGGCTGATGGCGGGCTGGGCGAGCGCCGCGGCAACTTCGCGGCGAACCAGGAACAGATAGTATGCGAGGATCAGCCCAACCATGAAAGCCAGGGTGGCCCAGGCTTCCGAAGCAAGTTCGCCCATCGCCGCGGCGTGTGCTTCAGCCAGGGGGGGCAGCGCCTTGCCCAGAAAGTGGCTAAACACATGAATGTCGCCCAGGGCCTGCGGTGTGTTAACGAATCCACCAGCGATGGAAGCCGCGGCCAGGATCAAGCACGGAATCTTCATAGCCCATCCGGGCTTCTTGGCCACGTGCGTTTTGGGCTCGCCAAAAAAGACCAGGAAGATCATCCGGAAGGTATAAAGCGAGGTGAGCAGCACACCCAGGACGGCAAAGAACCACAACTTGGAACTGCCATTGGGTCCCACCCGGGCGCTCCAGATGATGAGGCCCTTACTGTAAAATCCCGCAGTAATCAACGGCAGCCCGGCCAGCGAGCAACCGCCGATGAGGAACGTCCAGAAGGTGACGGGAAGCTCCTTGCGCAGACCGCCCATCTTGAACATGTCCTGCTCGTGATGCAGCGATTCAATAATCATGCCCGCCCCGAGGAAGAGCAGCGCCTTGAAGAAGGCATGGGTCATGAAGTGGAAAATGGCTGCGGTCCACGCCCCAACGCCGAGCGCCAAAAACATGTAGCCGATTTGGCTCACGGTGGAATAAGCGAGCACCCGCTTGATGTCGGACTGAGTCAGGGCGCTGAAACCCGCAGCCGTCAGCGTTGCCAAGCCTACGACGGCCACGGTGGTTTGGGCGATGGGAGACAAAGCAAAAAGCACGTGAGTCCGCGCGATCAGGTAAACGCCCGCCGTGACCATGGTGGCGGCGTGAATCAAGGCACTGGTGGGCGTGGGGCCGGCCATGGCATCCGGCAACCAGACTTGGAGGGGAAGTTGCGCTGACTTGCCACAGGCGCCGCCCAGGAGCAGCAGAGCCGCTGCGGTGGCGAGTCCCGAGCCCACCGGCCATTGAGCCTGGGCGCGGCTCATCAGATCCTGAATCTGGAGGGTGCCAAGATGGGTGAAGAGAAGAAACAGGCCGACGGTCATGGCCGTGTCGCCCACGCGGGTGACGTAAAAGGCCTTGCGGGCGGCGGCGCCGTTCTCCGGCTTGGAGTACCAGAATCCGATCAACAGGTAACTGCAAAGGCCCACACCTTCCCATCCCAGGAACAAAAGCAGAAGATTATCACCCAGGAGGAGCAGAAGCATCGACGCAACGAACAGGTTCATGTACGCGAAAAACCGGCTGTAGCCCTCATCGCCGTTCATGTACTCCGTGGAGTACCAGTGGATCAGGAAGCCGACGCACGTGACCACCAACATCATCACCAGCGATAGGGGGTCCAGATAAAGGGCGATGTGAGGGCGAAAGCCTCCGGCATCCATCCAGGTCCAGAGGTACTGGGTGTAGGCATTGCCGGCCGGGGGCGAGCTGAAAAAGCTGCCGGCAACGATCAAAGAAATGATGGCGGAAAACAGAATTGCGCCCGGGCCAATGAACGCCACGGCCCGTTGAGACAATCGAGGTCCCAAAATGGCTAAAGCCAGAAAGCCCGCGAAGGGCAGAGCCGGCACTAGCCAAAGCAAGTCGAGCATCTCATCCCCTCATCTCGCTCAAGACATCCACATCCAGCGTGCGGTAGCGATGATAAAGCTGAAGCAGGAGCGCCAGGCCGACGGAAACCTCTGCGGCGGCCATGGCCAAAATGAAAATAAACATCACTTGCCCATCCGCCTGTCCCCAGCGCGATCCGGCGACAACAAACGCCAGACCCGCGGCGTTCACCATGACCTCAAGCGACATGAGGATGAACAACAGATTACGGCGAACCAGCAGACCGGTCACTCCCAGCGCGAACAAGATCCCCGCCAGAATCAGACCGTGTGTGAACGGCACGGACATCATGATTCAGTTTCTCCGTTGGACTCCGTTTTTCGTAACCGAGGTGATAAGCCCCGACTAACCCGCCCAGCAAAAGCATGGAGGCGAGCTCAACCCCGAGCAGGTAAGGTCCGTACATTGCCAAGCCAACTTGCTTCGGGCTGATGACACCCGCCATCGGGCCCTGGGCGCCCGTTCCCCAAAACAGGTAGATGACTTCCCCCGCCAGAATCAGCGCCAGAATAACAGGCCCCACCCACATGCCGGGGTCCATCCACGACTTCTCAAGGTCTACGGCGCGGCGGCCGAGGTTGAGCAGCATCATCACGAAGATGAAAAGCACCATGATCGCCCCGGCATAGACGATCACTTCCAGGGCCGCGACAAACGGCGCTCCGATGACAAAGAAGACGACCGCTACCGCAAGCAACGAGACGATCAGATACAGAAGCGCATGCACGGCGTTGAGCCGCGTCAGCATCATGAGGGTGGCGGCAACCGCCACCGCGCCCGAAAGATAAAAGAGCCAATCCATATCAGTTTGAATTAAGGCAGATTGCTATGCACGTCCGTGGGCGGATCCTCGCGTTCGGACTCACCCTTGCCCTTCCCGCCAATTTGCACGCCGGCAACGCGCCAGAAATTATACCCCGGGTATTTACCCGGACCGTCGATCAGCAATTGCTCCTTTTCGTAGACCAGATTCTGGCGGTTGTACTCGGACATTTCAAAATCCGGCGTCAATTGGATGGCATAAGTCGGGCAAGCTTCTTCACAGAAGCCGCAGAAAATGCAGCGGGAGAAATTGATCCGGAAAAACTCCGGATAACGCCGTCCGTTCTTATCCTCCGTGGCCTGCAAAGCGATGCAATCGACGGGACAAGCCACCGCGCAAAGGTAGCAGGCCACGCAGCGCTCCCCGCCGTCAGGGTCCCGCGAGAGGATGATCCGCCCCCGCCAACGTGGAGCCAGGTACGGCTTTTCGTCCGGGTACTGCACCGTGACCCGGGGCCGGAACGTATGCTGAAGGATTTCCCAGAAAGTTCTCAACAAGCTCAGCACAATCTAAACTCCCCGCCGCCGCTATCGAAAACTGCGGCGGACTCTTACTTCTGAATCGCCAGAACGATGGCGCCCGTCACCAGCAGGTTGGCCAGCGACAACGGCAACATGATCTTCCATCCCCAGGACATGAGCTGATCGAAACGGGGCCGGGGCATGGCCGCACGGAGCAGAACAAAGAAACCAATGAAAAAGAATGTCTTGATCAGAAACCAGGCGATGGGTGGCAGCACTGGACCGAGCCAGCCTCCGAAGAACAGCACCGAGATCAAGGCGGAAATCAGGGTGACACCCAGATACTCACCGACGAAGAACATGCCAAACTTCATGCCCGAATATTCCGAGTGGAATCCAGCCACCAGTTCGCTTTCGGCCTCCGGCAGATCGAAAGGCAGACGCCGCGTCTCGGCGATGCCCGCAATCAGGAAGAGCACGAAGCCCAGGAACTGCGGGACGACGAACCACACGTGGCGTTGGGCCAGCACAATATCCTTCAGGCTAAATGAGCCGGTCAGCAACACGATGCCCATCAGCGAAAGGCCCATGAACACTTCGTAGCTAATCATTTGGGCCGATGCCCGCAGACCCCCCAGCAATGAATACTTGTTGTCCGAAGCCCATCCGCCGAGCACCACACTGTAAACCCCCATGGAAGACATCGCCAATACAAAAAGCAGGCCAACATTCAGGTCCACAATAATGATCTTCTGCGTCACCGGCAGGACCACGTACGACATGAGGACCGTCACCATGACAATGGCTGGGGCGATGACGAAGACTCCCTTGTCTGCAAACGGCGGAATCCAATCTTCTTTCCAAAGCAGTTTGATGGTGTCGGCAATGACTTGAAGCAGCCCGAACGGCCCAACGCGGTTCGGCCCGTAACGATCCTGCCAGACGGCCAGAAGCCTGCGCTCCACCCAAATCAGGTTCGCTGCGATCGTGAGGGACACAAAAAGAATCCCCAAGATTACGACAACCGGCATGATGACGTCTTGAAGATGGTTCATATCGCTCGAGAGATGCTAACCCAAGCCGGCATCAACGGCCCCCTGAAATCCGGCAAGCCCACCGGCAAACCCACAACTCCCTTCGGAAGTTCCTTGGCAACCTTCAAAGGCAATTGAAATTGCGATCCATTTGCGGCGATCTGAATTATCTGCCCTTCGATCACTCCGAGAGCCGCGGCTTCCTCCGGGCTCAATGCGGCGTAGGGTCCCGGAGCCAGCTCGCGAACCGCCGGCGCCCAATTGCTCAGCTCCTCCGAGCCGAATATGTGATAGAGGGGGACAGTGAGCCACTCGCCATGCTTCGCATGGAATCCTTCCGGCGCCGCAGTAAAATATGAAGGCGCGCTTCCGGCGGCCGGCTCGATCAGGCGCACGCCAGGATTTCCTCCCTTTAAGGGGCCGGCAATCTCACTTTGAAATTTATTCGTGGACTGAATCGAATTCCATCCCGGCGCCCAGAAAAACGGAATGAGCGCGCTGGGAGGCTCGTTGGGATTCCCTTCCATGGTGAAGGAAAGAGGTGAGTCCTGATCCTCCGGCGGCTTCGGCTCACTGACGCTGATGTTAGCCAGCATGGCAGTGCGGCCACTGTAGCGATGCGGCTCGCGCGGCACTTTGGCTCCCGATATCCGGAAGCCGGATTCAGGAGCGGCTTCGGGAACCCGCTTGAAGGCAGGTAACGATTGCGCCATAGCGTCCAGCACGTTGTCCAGATTTTTCCAGGCGGCGCTGTCGCCTTGGCCCGCCGCTCGAAGCCAACGCCAGCTTTCAAGGATTGGATCTTGAGGCAAAAACACCTGGAAGAAACGCTGTGCCCGGCCTTCGCTATTCACGAAAGTGCCGTCCGCTTCGGCAAACGACCCGGCCGGGAGGATCAACTCCGCCTGCCCCGTGGTCGAATTCGGCAGGTAGTCCAGCGCCACCACGTGCTTTGCGCCCTTCAGGAATTCATCGACGGGCTTCGAGTCTGCCCGGCGGTAAAGGTCGTTTTCGAGCACGATGACCGTGTCGGCATTCCCATCGCGGACTGCCTGGAATGCCGCTTCCAGTGGCGCTCCACCCATCATCGCAAGACCCATCGTGTTGCACTCAGGAGCCGCAAAGGAGAGCGCCACCCCTTGATTCGATTTGGCAAGCGCCGCGGCCACATTGGCAGCCGCTTGGATCACAGCCTCGCTACGGCATCCCGCTCCGCAAACCACCAGCGGCCGTTGTGCCCCTTTCAACGTTTGCGCAATACGAGCCGCCAGGTCCGCTACCGCAGACGGCAAGCCGGGCGGCGCCGGCGCGGCGGGATCAATCGCATTGGCCACCGCGAAGCCCAGCCTCGCGATGTCGTCGGGCGCGGCTCGGAAGGTTTCCTTGGCGATTCCGTCCAGCCGCGTGGCGTTGGGCGTGGCAATGTAAAGCGGCCCTTTTTCTTCTTGGACGGCTTCGCGCACCGCGTCATCCTGCCAGTCCGCAATGCCTTTCTTGCGCGCAATCTCCATCGGCGCCTGGCGGGTGCTCTGGCGCAGGGCCAGCGCCGCGCGCGGCGCGACGTTCATGACGTCCTCGCCCAGCACGAGCACCGCATCGGCCATCTCC
The DNA here is from genome assembly GCA_035531475.1 of Terriglobia bacterium. Classification (GTDB taxonomy): domain Bacteria; phylum Acidobacteriota; class Terriglobia; order UBA7540; family UBA7540; genus CALCEB01. The sequence continues at coordinate 28,766 of DATKST010000137.1, read as the reverse complement.
ATGTCCGTGAGCGAGGGCGTGCGCGCCGGTCCCTTCCTCAAGACATCGAGGATGAGGCTGGCCAGGCGTGCGTCCGCCTCCGAGACGCCGGAGAAGAACCGAACCGCGCCCACCGCCGTGCGCAGGGCGAAATTGGCTTCGAGCGATGCCCGCGGCGATCCAATCCCGATCACTTTGTTTCCCGTCGCCACAAGAGATTTCAGATGCTCCTGCGCCTGTTCCGCAGAGATCGCTTCCAGGCTCCCGTTTTTGCGCTGAAGCGGCTGGCGGATGCGCTCCTTGCGGTTCACGAACTCATACCCGAAGCGGCCACGGTCGCAGAGAAAATATCCGTTCACGTCGCCGTTGTAGCGGTTCACGATGCGCCGCACGGTGCCGTAGCGTTCGCCCGCCGTCGTATTGCATCCCAGGCCACAATGCACGCAGATGGAAGGCGCCATCTGCAGGTCCCACTTCCGCGTGTAGTGCTGCTTCAGAGTTTTGTCCGTAAAGACGCCGGTTGGGCAGATTTCCACCAAGTTGCCCGCAAATTCGCTCTGCAGCACCCCGTCCTGGCTGCGTCCAAAGAACACCTGGTTGCGCATCAGGAATGAATTCAGATCGGATTCGCCGGCATATTCGCGGTAGTAGCGCACGCAGCGGTAACACTGGATGCACCGGTTCATCTCGTGGTTCACGAAGGGGCCCAGATACTGATTGTGGAAAGTGCGCTTGGTGTATTCGTACTGCCGGTAGATATGGCCGGTCATCACCGTCATATCCTGCAAGTGGCACTCCCCGCCTTCATCGCACACCGGGCAATCGTGGGGATGGCTCTGCATGAGCCCTTCGATGACTCCAGCACGAAAATCCACCGCTTCCTTATCTTCGATCGAAATGCGAACTTTTTCGGCCACCGGGGTCATGCACGCCATCACCAGGCGGCCCCGCGTGTCGTTCTCATCCTTGAACTGCTTGATGGCGCACTGGCGGCAGGCTCCCACCGATCCCAGTGCCGGATGCCAGCAGAAGTACGGCAGGTTCAGCCCCAATCCCAGGCAGGCGCTCAGCAAGCTCTGGCCGGGCTTGACCTCGTACGGTTTGTTGTCCACGTAAATCGTCGCCATCAATGTCTCCAGGGACAACGTTTCTCCGTGATGTGCCGCTCAAAATCCTCACGGAAATATTTCAGTCCGCTCTGCAAAGGCTCAGCCGCGCCCGGCGCCAGCGCGCAATAGGTGTTGCCCGGAGCCACGAAGCGGGTGATATAAGCCAGCTTGTCCAGGTGGCCGGGATCGCCGCGGCCCTCCTCCAGAGCTTCCAGCATTCTCGCCGCCCAGTTCAGTCCGCTCCAGCAAGGCGTGCACCAGCCGCAGGATTCCTGAGCAAAAAAACGCTCCAGGTTCCACACCATCCCCACCGGACACGTCTGATCGTCCAGAACAATCATGGTTCCGGTGCCCATGCGGCTGCCGGCCTTCTGCACCTCGGCAAAATCCATCTTCACGTCCAGGTGTTCCGCCACCAGGAAATCGGTCGAAGCACCCCCGGGAAGTAGCCCGCGGAATTTCACTCCATCCTTCATGCCGCCCGCGTGTTCTTCCAGGATTTCGCGGACGGTCGTACCCAGTGGCAGCTCCCACAAACCCGGACGCTTCACTTTGCCGCTCGCCCCATAGATTTTTGTGCCGCCATCCGCCGTCTTGCTCAGGCCCTTGAACCATTCCGGCCCGTTTTGGACGATGTGCGGAAGGTTGCACAGCGTCTCCACATTCTGCACGATGGTGGGCTTTCCCCACAGGCCCGACACTTGCGGAAACGGTGGTTTGGCTCGAGGATTCCCGCGCTTGCCTTCGAGCGCATTCAGCAGTCCGGTTTCCTCGCCGCACATGTAGCGGCCCGCGCTCATGTGCACGTGCATCTCCAGGCTGCGTTCCGAACCCAAGATATTCTTTCCAAGATAACCCCGCTGTTGGGCTTCTTGAATGGCGCGCCCCACGCGCTCCCCGGCCAGCTTATATTCTCCGCGCAGGAAGACGTAGCCGACCTCGGCTTCAATGGCGAATGCCGCAAGGATCATGCCCTCGATCAACTCGTGCGGGTCGCCTTCCAGCAGCAAGCGGTCCTTGAAGGTGCCCGGCTCCATTTCATCGCCGTTGCAGACGATGTACTTGGGACGGGGCGCGTCCGCGCCCATAGGGACGAAGCTCCATTTCATGCCGGTCGGGAAGCCGGCACCTCCCCGCCCGCGCAGGTTGGATTGCTTCACCGTCTCCATAATCTCTTTGGGTGCGAGCTTCACAGCCTTGCGCAGCGCTTGGTAGCCGCCAGCCTGCTCGTAGGCTGCGACGTCCACCACTTCGCCGTCCGTCCGGATTTTTTGAGTCAGCGGTTTTTCCATGCGCCCTTGCTATTGGTACTTCTCGAGAATTCCATCCAGCTTCTGCGCATCCAGGTCCCGGTGCAGTTCGCCATCCACCATCATGGCCGGGGCGCGATCGCACGTTCCGAGGCATACGATCGGCAGCAGCGTAAACCGCCCGTCTGCCGTGGTCTCACCCATCTTGATACCCAGCCGCTTGCTCAGTTGTTCGCGCAACTGCTCATATCCCATGATCCAACAACTGACGCTATCACACACCATGATCACGTGCCGTCCCACCGGCCTGCGGAAAATCAGATTGTAAAAAGTTGCCACCCCATCCAGGTCTTCCGCGGACATGCCGAGAAATTCTGCAAGGTCCTTCAGGCTTTCATCCGAGACCCACCCGCGATGCCTTTGAATAATCTGCATCGCGTCGATAGACACAGACTGTTTAGTCGGGTAATGCGCCAGCTCGGCCTCAATCTCCTGGCGTTCCTCCGCTGTCAGCATAGATACATCCTCTTATCGGTCAATATCAGCCAGCACGAAATCGATGCTGCCCAGGATGGCGAGCAAATCCGGCACCAGCAGCCCTCGGCACAGCATGGGCAGCGTCTGCATGTGGTTGAAGGAAGGAGTCCGGATGTGAGTCCGGTAGGAACCGATTCCACCGTCGCTGACAATATAGTAGCCGTTGTTGCCCTTGGTCGCTTCAATCGCCCCCAGCGCCTCGCCGGGCGGCACCACCGGCCCCCAGCTTACGCCCAGGAAGTGGTCGATCAGTGTTTCAATGTCGTGCATGGTCCGCTCTTTCAACGGAGGCGCCGCAATCTGCGTGCCCATCGCCTTGTAAGGGCCCTCGGGCATGTTGTTCACGCACTGCTCAATGATGCGCAAGCTCTGCCGCATCTCCTCCACCCGCACCACGGCGCGGTCATAGCAATCCCCGTGCTGGGCGGTGGGGATATCAAACTTGAACTGCTCATACCCGGCGTAAGGCTGCTTCTTGCGGAAATCCCATTCGAATCCGCAGGCTCGCAGGTTCGGGCCGGTCACGCCCCATTCGATGGCTTCGTCCAGGGTGTAAGCGCCCACGCCTTTGGTGCGCGCCTTGAAGATGCGGTTCGCCAGGACTTCCTTGTCATATTCCTTCAGGTGGGGCGGGAGGTAGGCGATAAAGTCGCGGATCAGCTTGTCCCAGCCTTTGGGAAGGTCCTGCGCAACACCGCCGATACGGAACCAATTCGGATGCATGCGCGCTCCGCACACCGCCTCGATAATGCCAAAGGCGCGCTCGCGGTCGTTGAACATGTAAAAGACGGGTGAAAGTTGCCCCAGGTCCTGGGCGAAGGTGCCATACCAAACCAGATGGCTGATGATGCGGAAAAGCTCCGCCAGCATGATGCGGATCACCTTGGCGCGCGGCGGAGGCTCGATTCCCGCCAGCTTCTCAACTGCCATCAGATAAGCGAGGTTGTTCATTACCCCACCCAGGTAATCCACGCGGTCAGTGTAGGGAATATAGGTGTGCCAGGTCTGGCGCTCCGCCATCTTCTCCGCGCCGCGATGGTGGAAACCGATCTCCGGCACCAAATCGACTATCTCTTCGCCGTCAAGCTGCAGAATGATGCGTAGCACGCCATGCGTCCCCGGATGCTGCGGCCCGATATTCAGGAAGATGAAATCGCTGTTTTCCGAGCTTCGCTTCATTCCCCATTCTTCGGGGCGAAAGCGCAAGGCTTCCTGCTCTCGGTCCTGCTTGTCATCGGGTAAAGTAAACCGGCCCATTTCCGTGGCGCGCGCCGGATGATCCTTGCGCAGCGGGTGGCCCACCCAGGTCCTCGGCATCAGGATACGTTCCAGATGCGGATGCCCATCTACCTTGATGCCAAACATGTCCCACACTTCCCGCTCGTACCAGTTCGCCGCCGGCCACAGGTGAGTGATGGTTGGGACGGACAGTTGATTGCCTTGAAGAGGAACCTTGACGCGGATGTATTCGTTCCGGTCATAGGAGAGCAGATGGTAGACCACCGTGAAATCGCTTGGCGGCTGGCCCTGGCGGTTGACGCGCTCGCGCTCGTCGATGGCGGTAATGTCATAGATCGCCCGGTAGGGGCGGTCGATGCCCTCCTTCAAATGACGCAGGATATCCCGCAATGTGCTTGCAGGAGTCCAGAAGGTGGGGATCCCGTCGCGAGTGGTCTGCGGCGTGACGGCATCCACGCCAAACTTCTCCTGAAGTTGGGCGAGAATCGCCGGCAGGGCAGAAACAGTAACTCCGGACTTGTCTGTTGTTGGTGCCGTACTAGTTTCCATAGAACGAGCGAAAAATTCTAGCGAAGTTCTTCAACCTCAAACCGGTGAGTCGTTGCCCCCTCACCCGTCTCGCTACGCGAGCCCCCCTCTCCCCCGTTCGGGGGAGAGGGGCTGGGGGTGAGGGGCCCGAAAACTTGTCACGTTTGTTAGGATCATGACCAAATCAAACAACTAGACTTCGTCGGGCGGACGTAGGACTGTAGCTTTTTCCCGAAAAGGTTTCTTCAAATCCCGCAGGGAAGGCTTGCTCAGCTTCTCCGTACCCTGTGGACCCACCACCCAACTCAAGGGGCGGCGCTCCGTCCCGATGGCTTTGGAAAGCAAAACCAGGCCTTCCTCAAAAGCGTCGGGCCTCGGCGGGCAGCCGGGAACGTAAACATCCACCGGCAGAATCTTGTCCACGCCTTGAACCACACTGTAAATGTCGTACATGCCGCCGGAATTGGAGCAGGATCCCATGGAGATCACCCAGCGCGGCTCCATCATCTGTTCGTGCAGCCGCAGGATGACGGGCGCCATCTTGATAAAGGGCGTCCCGGCAATCACCATCAGGTCCGCCTCGCGCGGCGTTCCCCGGATCACTTCCGCGCCAAAGCGGGCAATATCGTACTTGCTGGTCAGGCTGGTGGCCATCTCCACAAAGCAGCAGGAGAGGCCAAAAGCGAACGGCCAGATGGAGTTCTTTCTGCCCCAAGCGATCAAATCCTGCAAGCGCGCGAAGAGGATGTTCTGCTTGGCCGCCTCTTCATCCTGCGCAGTGTTTCCCCACCGGTCGAGCACGCGCAAGGATGCGGTGTCGACCTTACTCATGGTCCATTGCATATGGAAACCTGGTTCTTTCTAAGGCTGGCGCCGCTTGGCGTTCCAATCCAACGCTCCCAGGCGCCAGAGGTAAGCCAGCGAGGCCACAAGAATAGTGATAAAAATGAGGACTTCGAAATATCCCGTCCAACCCAGCTCGCGGCCGGCAATGGCCCAGGAAAATATAAAAACAGATTCAAGATCAAAGATAACAAAAAATACCGCAATCAGGTAGAACTTCATGGAGAAGCGGACGTGCGCCGAACCTTCCGACACAATGCCGCCCTCATAGGGTACGCCCGTCGCCCGCTCGTTGTGCCGCTGTCCGAGCACATAGGAGAGCGACAGCATCGCCCCCACCAGGCCCATCACCAGGATGAAGTACACACCAAAAGGCCACAGTCTCAATGGAACTCTCCCGTTCCCATCTGTTGCACGTCAGTATTTCTGGGCAACTAACTTTTCTACCCCGATCTGCTTCCGCTTGTCAATGTTTTGCATTTTTTTGCTACTGGCGCAGTTTGCTGTAGCGGCGGTCTCTGACCGCCGAAAGCTGTTGAAAAATAAAAGTCGGCGGTCAGAGACCGCCGCTACAGCAAGCAAAAGACGCCACTACTCATTTTTTCGGCAGGATATTCTGACCCACTGCGGCCCGTCATTCCCCCGAAGCTTGTTTCCGCGTCGGCGGGAAGCAGGAATCCATCGGCCCAGCGGGTTTTGGATTCTTGCGCTCGCGGCAATAACCGTGTTCCATCGCGTAGGGTAGGGGCATTCGTTTTGCTTCCGGCGATTCCGGGTCATCCGACACGCCTCAGAAAGTCGGCGGCGTGTTCACCCAGATGACCCAGGTTTCTTCTACTCCGGGATTTTTCCATTGATGAGGAGTATTACTTTCAAAGTAAAAGCTGTCCCCGCAGTTCAAACAAAAAGGTTTCGCGCCGCCCAACGAAATCTCGAACTGTCCGCGCAGCACGTAGAGGAATTCTTCTCCCTCGTGTTGATACGACTCACCACTGCCAGCGCCGGGTGCGATGCGGAACAAGTGCGGCTCCATGATGGTATTGCCCCACGCCAACAATTCCATCCGCACGCCGGGCCCCACCTCCAGCACCTTGCGGTCGCCCGGCCGGACCCAATGCGGGTTGGAGGCCGAAGGATTGAAAAAGTCCAGGACGCTGAGATTATAAAATCGCGCCAGCTTCCGTAAGGTTGAGACGGATGCATTGGTTTGCGAGCGCTCCAGAGCGCTCAAGAAACCCACCGAGACGCCCGTGGCTCGGGCCACTGTGGCGAGCGAGAGCCCCCGCCGCGTCCGCAGGTTGCGGAGCCGTCTGCCCGGCGACGTTCGCTGGCGCGCCTCTCCAGCCCCTCCATCACGGCGGCTTTCGCTTGTCAGTAAGTGAACGATGGCGGCGGCGTTCAGCCCCTGGTTCCGGCGCAAGAGCCGGGCGCGCTTCAGAAGTTTCACGTCCTGCGCGGTGTAGAGCCGGTAGCCACTCTCGGTGCGCCCAGGGCTGACCAGCCCAATATTCTCCCAATCGCGGAGAACCGAGGCTGATATGCCCACCAGACGGGCGACATCACCAATTCTCAAATATGTTTTTTCGGCGTCAGGTTGTTTGCCCTGCCGGGTAGAGCTTGACATGATCTCCATGTTAACCTAAGATTCCAAATTTATAGTAGGGTTTGAGTGTTGTTCTTCAACTCATTCTCACGCCCCGGGTCATCGCGTCAAGAAAAAACCGATACTTCTTGGGAGAGCACGGAAGGAGCGTTATGCACGCAGATCTACACAAAGAGATTGAAACTTTCAAATCACGCACACCTCGCTCCCACGCGGCTCACGAGCGGGCAAAGAATAGCATGCCTCTGGGCGTCGCCAGCAATTTCCGCATCTATGAGCCGTATCCCATCTTCGTTCGCGACGGGCAAGGCTCGCGCCTGCACGATCTGGACGGCAACGAATACATTGACTTCAATATGTGTTTCGGAGCATTGATGGCGGGTCATTGCAATCCTGCGGTCACGCGCGCCGTTGAAGCCCGGCTGAAGACTGGGACCATGTTTGGCATGCCGCACGAGCTGGAGGCCGAGCTGGCGGAGGAAATCTGCTCGCGCTTTCCCGTTGAACACGTCCGCTTCGGCAACAGCGGCACGGAAGTGACCATGCACGCCATCCGCCTGGCCCGGGGCGCCACCGGCCGGGATCGCATCATCAAGACTGAGGGAGCCTACCACGGCATTCACGATTCCGTGATGGTCAGCGTCAAGCCCAAAGCGCCACAATTTGGCGATGCGGAGGCTCCCACACCAGTCCCCTCCAGCGCCGGTGTGCCCTCGGGCACACTGCAAAATACGCTGGTCGCTCCTTTCAATAACCTCGCCACGGCGGAGAAGCTGTTTAAGCAATATCCCAAGGAGATTGCCGCCGTCATCGTTGAGCCGATCATGATGAATGTGGGCATCTGCATGCCGGATGATGGCTATTTGCAGGGACTGCGGGAACTTTGCACGCGCTACGGAGCCCTGCTGATCTTTGATGAAGTGAAGACGGGAGCGAAACTGGCGCGGGGCGGCGCCTGCGAATACTTCAAGATCAGGCCCGACATCATTTGCCTGGCCAAGTCCATTGGCGGAGGCTTTCCGTTGGCGGCTTACGCGGCGAATAAGAACGTCATGGACCCCATTGCCCAACACAAAGTGTTCCATGCCGGAACTTACAACACCAACCCCCTGGTGATGGCCGCCGGGATCGCTACTTTCCGGGAAGTCTTGACGCCCGCCGCCTACGAGCAGATCAACCGGCTGAACACCCGGCTGGTGGACGGCCACAATCGCATCATCCAGCACGTGGGACTGACTGCGTATTGCATTGGGGCGGGCGCCAATGGCGCCGTGATGCTCTACCCCAAACCCGTGCGCAATTACCGTGATTGGATCACCATTGACGTTGACCTTTGGCGGCATTATTGGTTCGCGATGGTCAATCGCGGCGTGCTGCCGCAAGCCCATTGGTGGGACGAGCAATGGACCTTATCAGTGGCGCATACCGAGGCCGACATTGGCCGGCACCTGGATGTGTTTGCGGAAATTGCGCCGGCCCTTGCCAAGGCGCAGCAGGAGCGCAAGGCCGCCGTAGCTCACTGAGATGGCAAAGGCTAATTTTCCCGGGCATCCTGCTTACGACGTATCTTGCGGTTCAGTAAATGGCTTGGATCCGTCAATCATCGACCAGGAAGGGGCGTGCCTGCTTGGTAGCAGCAACCTGGCTAGGCTTCCCTGGTTGAGGCGCGTGTTGAGCGTGATCGCCTCAAGGGCTAGAACCATCCGGTACTTGCCAACCCGGAGCTTGATCCCAGACCATGACCACTTCGTCCATCTCTGAAACGCAACTCGCGAAGAGCGAGAAGGCCAGGCTCCATCGCGCTCTGGGCCGTTGGGACCTGGTGCTGCTGTTTGTGGTGGCGGTTTTCAACCTGAACGTGGTTCCCAGCATTGCGGCGAACGGCGGGATCACGGTCTGGCTGTGGATCATTTCCATCCTGCTGTTTTTTCTGCCGCAAGGTGTTGCCGTCATCGAGCTGGCTCACAGGTATCCGGGCGAAGGCGGCGTCTATCTCTGGGCCAAGGAAGAGTTCGGTGACTTTCACGGCTTTCTCTCCGGTTGGTGCTACTGGACGAACAACATGATGTATGTGCCAACGGTGATGCTGTACTTTGTGGGTGTTTCGGTGTTCATTCTAGGTCCCGGCCATGCGTCTCTTGCCGATAAGAAGGCTTTCGCTGTGACGGTATCCCTGACTTTGTTGGCGCTGCTGGTGGTACTTAACATCTTGGGATTGGGCGTTGGGAAATGGATCAACAACGTTGGCAGCATCGGCACCGGGATTGCGGCAGCAGCATTGATCGGCTTAGGCGTCATCGTGTGGTTGCACTTCGGGACCACCCTGAGCGCAGCGGACTTTCGCATCCCTTCCAATTCACATTCCTTGCTCAATTCTTTCGGGGTGATCTGCTTCGGGTTGGTGGGGCTGGAACTGGCCTCCGTGATGGGTGATGAAATCAAGGAGCCGCAGCGAATTCTTCCCGGCGCGGTCGTCTGGGGAGGTGTGATTTCCGGAGCTCTCTACATTGCCGCGACGCTCACCCTGCTGCTCGCGGTCAGCAAAAAGGATATCAACGTTCTCGAAGGAATCATGCAGGCGGTGGGCCACATGGCCAACCGCGCCGGGGCCGCATGGATTGTCCCGCCCTTCGCTCTGATGCTCAGCCTGTCGATTGCCGGCATCGGTTCGGCGTGGCTGGCCGGATCGGCGCGCATCCCATTCGTTGCGGGCCTCGATTCCTGCCTGCCGAAATGGTTGGGTAAGGTCCATCCTCGCTACGGCACCCCTTATGCGGCTCTGATCGTTCATGCCACCGTGTCAACCATTCTGGTTTTGATCAGCTTTCTCGGCTCCGGCGTGCAGGAGACTTTCCAGAAGATGCTCTCATTGGCGGTGGTCCTGCAATTGGTTCCTTTTCTTTACATGTTTGGCGCAATCCTCAAGATTGGTCTCAATCCTGCTGCGGGCCGAGGACGCTATTCCAAGCGCGTTCTTGTCCTGGCCGGATCGAGCGGATGGTTAATGACCATGCTTGGAATCGTTTTCGCATTCTATCCAGCGCAGCAGATTACCCCGATCCTATCGTATGAAACGTGGATGGCGGGCGGCACATTGGCCTTCATCGGTCTGGCTGTTTTCTTCTTTTATGTGTACGGGCACCGAAAGCCGCAACCGGCGGCCGGCCTCTGAGTTCCAAAGGAAGCCAGGGAAGCACAATTTAGGAGAGAGGTCATGCAACGCTATCGAATGTTAATCAATGGCGAGTGGGTGGAGGCCGCCCACAGCGGTTATTTCCCGGTCTACGATCCATCGACGGAAGAAGTGATGGCGGAAGCGCCGGAGGGCGGCGCGGAAGACATTGACCTTGCAGTGCGGGCGGCGCGGGAGGCATTCGACTCCGGCCCTTGGGGTTCGACCACGGCGCAGGATCGCGGCCGGATTCTGTTCCGCCTGGCGGAGCGCGTCCGCAAGGAGAGCGCACTGTTGGCGGAGATTGAATCGCGCAACTCGGGCAAGCCTATTGTCGAGGCCGAATTTGACATCAATGACGTTGCCACTTGTTTCGAGTATTACGGCGGCCTTGCCACCAAGGTCACGGGGCAAGTTAACCCCGTGCCTGACAATGCCCTGAGCCTGACTCTGAAGGAGCCGGTGGGTGTGGCCGGCCAGATCATCCCCTGGAATTATCCGTTGCTGATGGCGGCGTGGAAGCTGGCGCCGGCGTTGGCCGCAGGATGCACGTGTGTGTTGAAACCCGCCGAGCAAACGCCCCTGACCGCGCTGGAAATGGGCAAATGGCTCGAGGACGTAGGATTGCCACCCGGCGTGGTGAACATCGTCACCGGCTTCGGTGAGACAGCCGGAGCGCCGCTGGTGCAACACGCCAGCGTGAACAAGATCGCGTTCACGGGCAGCGCGGCGGTGGGCAAGCAGATCGTGAAGATGGCAGCGGACACGGTGAAGCGCGTGACGCTCGAGCTGGGTGGCAAGTCGCCCAATATTTTCTTCGCCGATTCGGATTTCGAGGCTGCGGTGGATGGGGCGCTGTTCGGCGTCTTCATCAATCAAGGTGAAGTGTGTTCCGCAGGGAGCCGCATTCTGGTGGAGCGGTCGGTCTATCCCAAGTTTCTCGAAGCCATGACGGAAAAGACCAAGCGAATCAAACTTGGGCCTCCGCTCGAACGGGAAACGAAGATGGGACCGCTGGTGAGCAAAGAGCAGTATCAGCGGGTGATGTCCTATCAGGAAATTGGAAAGAAAGAGGCCAAGACTGCCATTGGCGGCGGACGGGCTGAAAACATGGGCCGGGGTTACTACGTCGCGCCCACGATTTTCTACGATGTTCCCAACAACTCCCGCATTGCGCGCGAGGAAGTGTTCGGCCCGGTGGCCGCGGTGATTCCCTTTGCGGATGAAAAGGAGGCGATCCACATTGCCAACGATACGCCCTACGGCCTTGCCGCAGCCGTCTGGTCACGTGACATTTTCAGGGCCATGCGGGTGGTGAAAGCTCTGCGTGCCGGGATCGTCTGGGTGAATCATATGCAGCCGACTTACGTCGAAGCGCCCTGGGGCGGCTACAAGCAATCGGGCTTTGGCCGTGAGCTGGGTACCGGGGGTATTGATGAGTATCTGGAAACCAAGCAAGTCTATATCAATCTCAACGAGCAGCCCATTGGCTGGTATTAGAGAAGCCCCCTCACCCGCCGCTCCGCGTCACCCTCTCCCCGCTTGCGGGGAGAGGGTGACGCGGAGCGGCGGGTGAGGGGCGCAAGGCCGGCTGGCTGCTGATTGCTCTTCGCTGCCGAGGTCCATATGTCCACCATACAATTACGCACTCCCATTCCCGGGCCACGCTCGGTCGCATGGATGGAACGCCGGTCCGTTGCGGTTCCCCGCGCCGCTTACAACATCACGCCCATCTTTGTGGAGCACAGCGAAGGAGCGGTGATTGAAGATGTCGACGGCAACCGCTTCATCGACTTTGCTGGCGGATTGGGCTGCTTGAACGTTGGCCATCGCGCCCCCGGCGTGGTCGCGGCTCTCCACTCCCAGGTTGATCGTTACCTCCATACCTGTTTCCACGTCACGCCCTATGACGGATACGTTCGCCTCGCGGAGCGGCTGAATGCACTGGCGCCCGGCGACTTTCCGAAGAAGACTTTGCTGTTGAACAGTGGCGCGGAAGCTGTGGAGAACGCCATCAAGATCGCCCGTGCTTATACGCGGCGTCCGGCCATCCTCTGTTTTGAAGATGCTTTCCATGGGCGGACGATGCTCACCATGTCGCTCACCAGCAAAACCAAGCCCTACAAGCGCGGGTTTGAACCCTTTGCCAGCGACGTCTACCGCATTCCCTACGCCTATTGCTACCGGTGTTCGTATTCGTTGCAATACCCATCCTGCAATGTCTTCTGCGCCCAGCATCTCGAAGACACCTTCAGGCGCGTCGTCTCGCCGGACTCGGTTGCGGCGCTCATCGTGGAGCCGGTGCTGGGCGAAGGAGGATTTGTGACACCTCCGCCGGAATTCTTCTCGATTCTCCAGGAGATTTGCCGCCGGCATGGAATTCTGTTCATCGCCGACGAAGTGCAGAGCGGCTTTGGCAGGACCGGCGCTCTTTTCGCCTGCGAGCGGTTGGGCATTGTGCCCGACCTCGTGACCATGGCGAAATCGTTGGGTGGTGGATTGCCGCTGGCGGCGGTGACGGGCCGGGCCGAGATCATGGACACTCCGGAACCCGGCGGATTGGGCGGAACCTTTGGAGGAAATCCCTTGGCTTGCGAGGCCGCGCTGGCGGTGATCGAAGCCTTCGACCGTAAAGGCGGCGACGCTCTAGCCGACGACAATCACGGCGGAGAGGCAGACTATAACCTGCTCGCCCGGGCTAACGTTTTGGGTGACCGCTTCGCAGCGCGGGCGCGGGCATGGCAGGGCCGCTGGCCGCTGATTGGGGACGTGCGCGGCATCGGCGCCATGCGGGCCATCGAGTTTGTCCGATCGCAGGAAACACGCCAACCCGCCGACGAAGAGACTAAGAAAATCGTCCAAGCCTGTTACCAGCGCGGCCTGATCGTGCTCTCCGCCGGGACTTACGATAATGTGATCCGCCTGCTCGTGCCCTTGGTGATCAGCGACGAGCAATTCGAAGAAGGGCTCGGAGTGTTGGAGTCCGCCATCGCGTCCGTTTGCCAAGCTCAAACCGCCGCGCCCGCCCTCGGGCGACCGCAAGGGTCGCCCTTACGAGATTTCAAGGGCAAAATCCCTGGCTAGAACTTGCGTGACCATTCTTTGGGCCAACGTTCGATGACCACTTTCTTGTCCGTATAAAATTCGATGGCATCGCGTCCCTGGGCGTGAAGGTCGCCGAAGAAACTTCCCTTCCAACCGGTAAATGGGAAATAAGCCATCGGAGCCGCAACGCCCAGGTTGATACCGATATTTCCCACCTGCGCTTCGTAGCGGAATTTGCGCGCGGCCGCGCCGCTCTGGGTAAATAAGCAAGCCATGTTGCCGTAGGATTGGCTGTTCACAACCTGGATGGCCTCGTCGATGGTTTCCACATGAATCAAACTCAGCACTGGCCCGAAAATCTCTGTTTTGACGGTCATTCCTGCCGCCGGAACGTCTTCAAGAATCGTGGGTCGAATAAAATGTCCCTTCTCGTAATTCTTGATCCGCGCGTTACGGCCATCCACCAGCAATTTGGCTCCTTCTTTGACGCCAGCATCGATCAGACCTTCGATCCGGGCCTTACTTTCGGCACTGATGACCGGGCCGGTTTGTACACCCTCATCCAGGCCGTAGCCCACGACGCGCGAGGATGCGGCGTCCGCCAAAGCTTCGGTGAAGGGCTTGCGGGCGCTGCCCACGGTGAAGACCAATGACGCCGCCAGGCAGCGTTGACCCGCGCAGCCGAAAGCGGAATCGCTGAGGACCTGCTTGGTCATTTCAACATCGGCGTCGGGCAGGATCACGATGGGATTTTTGGCCCCGCCCTGGCACTGGGCGCGCTTGCCGTTGGCCGCGGCCCGGCTATAAATGTACTTGGCCACCGGGGACGATCCCACAAAGCTGAAGGCCCGGATGGCAGGGTGGTCAAGCAAAGCATCCACGGCGGCTTTGCTGCCGTGGACCAAGTTCACCACGCCGGGCGGCAGGCCGGTCTTCTCAATCAGTTCGAACAGCTTCGCGGCGGTCATGGGAACTTTTTCGGACGGCTTGAGGATGAAGGTGTTGCCACAAGCGATGGCGTAGGGCAGGAACCAGAGCGGAATCATGCCAGGAAAATTAAAAGGTGTGATGGCGGCGACCACGCCGAGCGGCTGGCGAATCATCATCTCATCAATGCCGCTGGCAATGTCCTCGTTGTTAATTCCCTGCATCATGAGCGGAATCCCGCATGCCGTCTCAATGTTTTCAATGCCCCGGCGCAGCTCCCCCACCGATTCGATATAAGTCTTGCCAGCCTCGTTGGTGAGGGTTCGGGCCAGGCTATTGAGGTTCTCTTCAAGAATGTTCTTCAGCTTGAAGAGGTATTGAATGCGATCTCCCGCCGGAGTACGCCGCCACTCCGGGAACGCCTTGGTCGCGGCTTCGACCGCGCGCTCCACGTCTCCCGCCGACGACAGGGGAACTCGCATCATCACTTCGCCGGTGGCTGGATTGGTAACCGGCAAGTGCTCCGTCGCGGATGTTGCCGACCATCCGCCGCCAATGTAGTTCTCAAGTTGTGCCGTTGTGCTCATTGATTCCATGCTCCATGTTTTGTTGGAAGGATAAAAGTCGGCACCACATCATCGATTGCCGATTATCGCTCCGCCTTTGCGCCTTTCAGCATAGCAGGTTCGAAAAGCGCCGGTGAGACAAAGGAGACGCCCTGCCGGCCCAGTCGCAGTCTGGCAGGGGCGGGGGTTGTGTCCCCCGAACCATTGGGATCATTTTCGGGCAGCCACCCATTTCGCCCCTTCACACAGAACAATTTACACTCCTTTTACGCCGTATTGAAACCTTCCGTCCGGTGGGCGCGTCAGTCTACAATAAGGATTGGGCACAACGGGGCCAAACCTTAAAGACCAGTCGAGCGATGGGTGATTCACGATGGCGACTCATGAAGTGTTACCGAGGCTTTCGGAGAGCGAAGTCAACGCGCCCCAAGGCCCCCACCGGCGGTGGATCCCCTGGGTACTGGTGGCGGCGTTTGCGGTGATTGCAGTGCTGGGGTGGAGGGCGGCAACGCGGCGCCAGCAAGAAGAGCAAAACCTGCTGGCGCAACAAGCGCGAGCCGCAGCCTTGCGCCCGGTTCCGGTGGGAGTGGCCCAGGTGCAAAAACAAGATTTCCCGGTTCATCTGACCGGGCTCGGCTCCGTGACCGCGTACAACACGGTAACGCTTCAAACCCGCGTGACCGGCCAAATTATGAAAATTGTTTTTAAGGAGGGCGATCACGTCCAGGCCGGTCAAATGCTGGCACAGATTGATCCTCGCCCCTATCAGGTGCAATTGCAGCAGGCACAAGGCCAGCTCGATCACGACCAGGCCCAGCTCCGCGACGCCGTTCTCGACTTGAACCGCGATAAGGCCCTGTGGGCCGATCAAGTGATTCCCCGGCAGCAGTTGGATACGCAAAATGCCCTGGTCGAGCAGCTTCAGGGTTCGCTGGTGGCGGACAAAGCGAACATCGCCAACGCCAAGCTGAACCTGGACTATTGCCAGATTACAGCGCCGATTTCCGGAAAAGTGGGCTTGCGGATGGTGGACGTGGGGAACATGGTGCAGCCCTCGACCGCCGGGATTGTCCTGATCACGCAAATGGAACCGATTGCTGTCATTTTCACGTTGCCCGAGGAACAACTGGCGCCGATTCTTCAAGGGTTGCGAAGGGGACAGTCTTTCCCCGTTGAAGCTTACGACCGGTCCGATCAACATCAAATTGCCAGAGGAGAATTGGCAGCCACGGACAATCGCATTGATCAGACCACGGGAACCTTAAGGCTCAAGGCAACTTTCCAAAACCGGAATGAAACGTTGTTTCCCAATGAGTTTGTGAATGTACACATCCAGACCGAAGTTTTGCACAATGCCCTGGTGGTGCCCGCCGCGGCGCTGCAACGCGGTACGCAGGGCGATTACGTCTTCGCGGTAAACCCGGACCGCACCGTGATGCAGCGCCCCGTGCAAGTGGAACTGACTCAAGACAACGATGTGGTCCTGGATTCCGGGGTTAAAGCCGGGGAAACCGTAGTCACCGACGGGCAGGACAAGCTGCGCAATGGCAGCCACGTGACTCCCCAGGAATCTCGCACTCCCGCCGCAGCCGGAAGGAAGAGTTCGTGAATCCCTCCCGCATTTTTATTCTCCGGCCGGTTGCAACGTCCCTGCTGATGGCAGCCATTCTGCTTGCCGGATTTGTTGCCTACACGCAGTTGCCGGTCTCAGCGCTTCCCGAAGTGCAATATCCGACGATTCGGGTTATTACGTTTTACCCGGGCGCCAGCCCTGATGTTATGACGGCCCTGGTCACGGCGCCACTGGAACGCCAATTCGGAGAGGTTCCCGGACTCAAGGAAATGACCTCGACAGGCTCCTCGGGAGCTTCGGAGATCACCTTGGAGTTCGACCTGGATCAGGACATCAACGTCGCCGAGCAGGAAGTGCAGGCGGCGATTAATTCGGCGGGCACCTATCTGCCGCCTGACTTGCCCAACCCCCCCGTTTACAGCAAAGTGAACCCGGCCGATGCGCCGATCCTGACGCTGGGTCTCTCGTCATCCAGCCTTCCCCTCCCGCAAGTGGAGGACCTGGCAGACAGTACGCTGGCGCAGAAAATATCTCAAGTCCTGGGTGTGGGTTTGGTGAGTATCGACGGCGGGCAGCGCCCTGCAGTACGCATTCAAGCCAATCCCACCGTGCTCGCCAGTTACGGGCTGAGCCTGGAAGACGTGAGGACGGCCCTTGCGGCCTCCAATGTTGACCAAGCCAAAGGAACTTTGCAGGGTCCGCGGCTCTCCTACACCATCAACGACAATGACCAATTGATGTCCGCTCCCGACTATCGGCCCATTGTCATTGCTTACCGCAATGGCTCTCCAGTGCGGGTGTCGGACGTGGCGCAGGCGGTGAGCGGCACCGAGAACACCGAAGAGGCGGCATGGATGGACCAGTCACCCGCCGTCATTGTGAACGTTCAGCGGCAGCCCGGCGCCAACATCATCAGCGTCGTGAACCGCATAAAGACTCTACTGCCCCGCTTGGAAGCAGCGTTGCCCGCCTCCGTCCAGGTGAGGGTCCTCACCGACCGCACCACCACCATCCGGGCCTCGGTCCGGGACGTTGAATGGGAACTGTCGATGACGGTCGGCCTGGTGATTCTGGTCATCTTCCTGTTTCTGCGGACCGTTTCGGGAACCATCATTCCAAGCATTGCAGTTCCGTTGTCGCTGGTGGGCACTTTCGGCGTCATGTACCTGATTGGCTTCAGCCTGGACAACCTTTCCCTGATGGCGCTGACCATCTCCACCGGTTTTGTGGTGGATGACGCCATCGTGATGATTGAGAACATTTCGCGTTTTATCGAACAGGGCGATTCACCGCTGGAGGCGGCTCTGAAGGGATCGAAGCAGATCGGCTTCACGATTCTTTCGTTGACCGTTTCGCTGATCGCCGTGCTGATCCCTCTGTTGTTCATGGGCGACGTGGTGGGCCGGCTGTTCCGCGAGTTTGCCATCACTCTGGCGGTCACCATCATCATTTCCGCCATCGTCTCGCTCACGCTCACGCCCATGATGAGCGCCCGGCTTCTGCGCCACCGGCCCGAAGAAGAGCAAGGCAAGTTCTATCTTTGGTCGGAAAGGGTGTTTGAGTATTCCATTGAGAAATACGGGGCATCGCTGCGCTGGGTGATGGGCCATCAACCGGCGGTGCTGCTGATCACGCTGGGCACGCTGGTGTTGACTATTTATCTCTATGTGATTGTGCCCAAAGGGTTTTTTCCGGTGGAGGACACGGGCGTGATCCAGGGAACCTCGGAGGCGTCTGAGACCATTTCGTTTCCGGCGATGGCTGAAGAGCAGCAACAATTGGTGGACGTGATCCTGAAAGACCCGGCGGTGGCCAACGTTTCCTCATTTATTGGCATCGACGGCACCAACATGACGATGAACAGCGGGCGCATTCAGATCACGCTGAAGCCCGTTGAGGAGCGGAACGCCACCGCGTCGGAGATCATCCGCCGCTTGCAACCCCAGCTTGCCAAGGTCCACGGCATCACCCTGTTCATGCAGCCGGTTCAGGACCTCACCATTGATGACCGCATCAGCCGCACCGAGTTCCAATACAGCCTGGCGGACGCCAACGCCAACGAGTTAAACACCTGGGCGCCGCGCCTGGCGGCGAAGCTCCAAGCCCTGCCTCAGCTTCGCGACGTGGCCACGGATCAACAAGATCACGGCCTGGAAACCTCACTGGTGGTTGACCGCGACACGGCGAGCCGCCTGGGCGTGACCCCGGCCGCGATCGACAATACCCTTTACGACGCTTTCGGCCAGCGCCAGATTTCCACCATCTTTACCCAGCTCAATCAGTATCACGTGGTTCTTGAAGTTGCCCCGAATTTCCAGCAGAGTCCTGACGCGCTGAAGAATCTGTTCGTCAACACCAGCACCGGGACACAGGTTCCGCTGGGTTCCTTCGCGCGCTTCGAGCCCTCAAACTCCAGTCTTGAAATCAACCACCAGGGCCAGTTCCCGTCCGTCACTTTATCCTTCAACTTGGCGCCCGGAGCGTCCCTGAGTCAAGCGGTGGACGCCATCAACAAAGCCAGCGCGGAGATTGGCATGCCGGCCTCGATCAACGCCAGCTTTCAAGGAACGGCAGCAGCGTTCCAGGCGTCTTTGGCCAACGAGCCGCTGCTGATTCTGGCGGCGCTGGTCACGGTGTATATCGTCCTGGGTATTCTTTATGAAAGTTACATCCATCCGCTCACCATCTTATCGACGCTGCCTTCGGCGGGCGTGGGGGCCATCCTGGCCCTGCTGCTGTTCCACATCGAATTCAGCGTTATTGCGCTGATCGGCGTCATTCTGCTCATCGGAATCGTGAAGAAGAACGCCATTATGATGATTGACTTTGCGCTGGAGGGGGAGCGCGAGCAAGGGAAGACTCCGCTGGATGCAATTTACGAGGCGTGCTTGCTCCGTTTTCGGCCCATTATGATGACCACGATGGCGGCGCTGCTGGGCGGATTGCCGCTGGCCTTGGCGACGGGCACGGGAGCTGAGCTCCGGCGCCCGCTGGGAATCACGATCGTGGGCGGTCTGGTTCTGAGCCAGGTGTTGACTCTCTACACCACGCCGGTGGTTTATCTCTATTTTGACCGGCTCGCCCGGTATCTGCGAGGCTCTGCCTTCTCCAGCGATGTTGCTTCATCTCAACCGGCTGAAGACCCTGCATGAATATCTCCGGCCCTTTTATCCGGCGTCCGGTCGCCACCTCGCTGCTCGCAGTTGCCCTGCTTCTGGGCGGCATCGCGGGCTACCGCCTTCTACCCGTTGCGCCTATTCCCGAAGTGGATTTCCCCACCATTTCTGTCAGCGCCGGCTTACCCGGGGCGAGTCCGGAGACCATGGCTTCCGCCGTGGCCACGCCGCTCGAACGGCAATTTGGCCGCATCGCCGGGCTTTCGGAAATGACTTCGGTAAGCTCGCTGGGCTCGACTTCGGTGGTTTTGCAATTCGACCTTAGCCGTGATATCAACGCGGCGGCCCGGGACGTGCAGGCGGCGATCAATGCGGCGCGCAGCCAGTTGCCCGCCAACCTGCCCGGCAATCCCAATTACCGCAAAGCGAATCCCGCCGATGCTCCCATCATGATCCTGGCGCTCACTTCGGACCGCCTTCCCATTGGAACGCTCTATGACGCCGCGGATTCCATTCTGGCTCAGCGCATCGCCCAGGTCGAAGGCATTGGGCAGGTCTTTGTAGGCGGGAGCTCGCGGCCCGCCATTCGCGTGGAAGCCAATCCCAAAGTTCTGGACAGTTACGGCATCGGGTTGGAGCAACTGCGGTCGGTTTTGGCTGCGGTGAACGTCTTCCGGCCCAAGGGCAGGGTGGCGGGCCCGCAATCCGAGTGGAGCGTGGGGGCCAATGACCAGCTCCTCAAGGCCGGTCAGTACAAGCCTCTCATCGTCGGCTACCAGAATGGCGCGCCGGTCCGGCTGAGCGATGTGGCCGATGTTGTGGATTCCGTGGAAGACGTCCACACCGGCGGGACGGCCAACGGCCAGCGAGCCATCCTGCTGATCATCTTCCGCCAACCCGGCGCCAACATCATTCAAGCCGTGGACAGCGTGACCGCCATTCTTCCCGAGCTGCGCGCCTCGATTTCTCCGGCCATCCACCTGGCGGTGACTCTTGACCGGACGCAAACCATCCGCGCCTCCGTCCACGACGTGGAGATCACGCTCATGATCTCCGTGGTTCTGGTGGTGCTCGTGGTTTTCGCGTTTCTGCGCGATGCGTGGGCCACGTTCATCCCCAGCGTCGCCGTTCCCTTGTCGTTGGTAGGCACTTTCGGCGTCATGTACCTGCTCGGCTACAGCATTGACAATCTGTCGCTCATGGCGCTCACCATTTCAACAGGATTTGTAGTGGATGACGCCATCGTGGTGATTGAGAATATTACGCGCTATCTGGAAAGCGGTGTGGACGCCTTTCATGCCGCTCTGATCGGCGCCCGTGAGATTGGATTTACCGTGCTTTCCATGAGCACGTCGCTCATTGCCGTCTTCCTTCCCATCCTGCTGATGCAAGGCATTGTGGGACGGCTTTTCCGCGAGTTCGCAGTCTCCTTGAGCATCGCTGTCCTTCTTTCACTCTTGATTTCGCTCACCGTCACGCCCGCCCTGTGCGCCCGGTTCCTGCGGCCGGAAAACGAGCGAACGCACGGATTCCTTTACCGCATCTTCGAACGCGGCTTCGCTGGGATGCATGGGGCATACGGGATCAGCTTGAAATGGGTCTTGGATAACCAGGCGTTGGTCCTCACCATCACGGCGCTAACCCTGGCTTTGAACATCTATTTATTTGTGGTCATTCCCAAGGGCTTTTTCCCGCAACAGGACATGGGCCGCATTATGGGAATGGTCCAGGCATCGCAGGACATTTCTTTTAATGCTCTTCGCCAGAAGCAAGACCAGTTTGCCAGGATTGTGATGAACGATCCGGGCGTCGATGCGGTGGAGAGTTTCGTGGGCGGCGGATTCGGCGGAAGCAGCGTGAACACCGGTCGGATGTTCATCGCCTTGAAACCCCTCAGCGTTCGCAAAGTAACTGCGGACCAGATCATTGCCCGGTTGCGTCCCAAAACCTCGCACATCGCTGGAGCCAGGCTCTTCCTTCAGGCCATACAGGATATCAATGTCGGCGGCCACGGCACCAGCGCCCAGTATCAGTACACGCTGGAGGATCAGGACCTGAAGGAACTCAACCATTGGGCACCGCGCTTGATGGCGCAGTTGCAGACCTTGCCGGAGCTGCGCGACGTGGGAACTGACCAGCAGAGCCACGGCCTCCAAACTTCACTCGAAATCAACCGCGACACGGCGAGCCGTCTGGGGATTACTCCGCAGGTCATCGACAACACCTTGTATGACGCTTTCGGCCAGCGCCAGGTGTCCACCATCTATACCGCGCTCAATCAATATCACGTGGTGCTGGAGGCGGCGCCGCCCTTCCAGCAGAATCCCGACGCGCTGAAGGCCATATTCGTGCGGTCCAACACCGGCGAAGAGGTTCCGCTCAGCGCCTTCGCGCACTTTGAGGAATCCACCGCAACGCTCACCGTCAACCACCTGGGCCAGTTCCCGGCGGTCACGCTCTCCTTCAACCTCGCTCCCGGAGTGGCCTTGGGCCAAGCCGTGGATGCCATTCAGCAAGTGCAGAGCCAGATTCGGATGCCGGCGACCCTTCATGCCAGCTTTCAGGGGACGGCACAGGCCTTCCAAGTGTCCCTGGCCAACGAACCTCTCCTGGTCCTGGCCGCGCTGGCCGCGGTTTATATCGTACTGGGCATTCTTTACGAGAGTTATATTCACCCCATCACCATTCTTTCCACGCTGCCTTCGGCGGGCGTTGGAGCTATTCTGGCCTTGCTCCTGTTCCACATGGAATTGAGCGTTATCGCCTTGGTTGGAATTATCCTGCTGATTGGCATTGTCAAAAAGAACGCCATTATGATGATTGACTTCGCCCTGATGGCGGAACGCGAGGAAGGCAAATCGCCGGTCGATGCCATCTATGAAGCCTGTCTGCTGCGTTTCCGCCCCATCCTAATGACGACCATGGCCGCCATGCTGGGCGCCCTGCCCCTTGCCGTTTCGAAAGGCATGGGTTCTGAATTCCGCCGCCCCTTGGGCGTCGCCATTGTGGGCGGATTGATCCTGAGCCAGGCATTGACCCTTTTCACTACGCCCGTCGTTTACCTCTTCTTTGACAGAATCGCCTCGTACTTCCGGCGCGATTCGTCGCACGGAAGGATCCCTCGCACCGAACCCGCCGGTCGTCCTGCCTAATGACGGAAGAGCCGTCGCCTTCCCCCTCATCCCAGCCCTTATAGTTCTATGCCTGGTGCCGCAAAGCGGCGGGTGAGGGGTTCCGGCTGTGAACGGGCGATCTCGCGGCTGGCCACCACCGGCTACGACATTATGCTCGAGCGCTGCGATCCGAAGCTCCTGAAGATGGAGATGGACATTTTCTGGGTCGTCTACGCCGGCAAAGACCCGCTCACCTATTGGCGGCGCTATCCTGGCCGCTTCCCGCTGCTCCACATCAAGGACATGCGCAGAGGCGTCAAAATCAACCCGTAAGAATCCCCCTCGCCGCACGGCCCCAATCCCTTCACCGCCGTCGGCCAGGGTCGCATTGACTGGCGGCGAGTTTTCGCTCACGTCCACCTGGCCGGCGCCAAACACATCTACGTCGAGCAGGACCAATGCAACCGCCCGCCGCATGAGGCGATCAAGATCAGCTATCAGTATTTAAGAAACCTGCGGCTGGGTTGAGGGAAACGGTAGCCACGGTCAACCGCGGTGGCGCATACCGTAGAACGCCGTTCGTTCGGGCAGGACGAAATGGCACCCCACCCTTATCCCGGATTATTCACGAACTTCTGGTAGGGGACCGTCAGGGCACGTTTTTGGCCGTGCCCTGACGGTCATCGAGTAAAACTTCGTGAATAACCCGGGTTGGCCCTGTGTTCATACGCCTTGCAGAAAGCGAGCCGGGAAATGTTTTCAAAATGACAAGAAATTACAAGCTTGCAGTGCAGGGAATTAAATTGAAGCAAGTATCTTTTCGACTCCGCCCCTCAAGTCAGGCAGCTCGTTTTGAATGATGTCCCAGATGATTTCTGCGTCCACTCCAAAGTAAGCGTGAGCCAAGATGATCCGCAAACCCGTGACTTTCTTCCAGTCAATCTGCGGGTTGAGGCAGCGAACCTCTTGGGGAACGTTCTTGGCGGCTTCGCCGATTACTTCGAGGTTTCGTAGGACAGCATCAAGAGTCTTGGCGTCTGATTTGAAAGATTCAAGGTTGTAGCTTTCGGTATACTGTCCGATCTTCTTGCAGGAGTCGAGGATATCGTGCAGGTAGAGTTTATAATCCCGCGGCATGGACGCAATCGCTCAGGATATTTTCTCGCAAGGCAGGTTTGACGCCTTCTTCTGTGACCAAATCAACGCGGCAGCCGAACAGATTCTCAAGATATTCCTTGAGTCCCATGTAATTAGCGAAGGTCTTCGGGTCGAGCTCCACAACAAAGTCAAGATCACTTGCCGGGTCATTTTCGCCGCGCGCGGCGGAACCGAAAAGGCGCAGACTCTTGACGCCATAATGGCGCAGAGCTTCACGTTCTTTCGCCAGCATGTCTAAAACCATGTCGCGGTCTAAGCGACCATCACGCCCCAGCCGTTTGCCTTTGAATTCCTGGTCAGGTTCTGTCGGGTCGTCCCATAGGCGGATGCCATTGAAGGCTTTGATGAAATCGCGCGGCAGCCTGGTCGAGGGCAAGGCGAAGGCGTTTACATACAATTCCATCTTATAGTCAGCCGACCCCCGAACGTTGTTGTCGGGGCAAAAAATCCCGAGGCCACCGAGGTTCTCATAACGGGAGTCCATGAAGTATCCCCGAACCATCGGCCATGGCATGTAGAGCGCGTGGCCTGCGCGCTCCTCCGCGAGAAATGAGAGAGGCAGCCGGAAATCTTCACCGTCGATGACCAACAGATTGGCTGCTTGGTCTCTGAATTTTGGATACGCCTTGTCGATTCCTGCCCTGATTGGTTCAGGCACTGGTAAGGCGTCCGCCCTATATTTGTGCTTAGGCTCCTTTAGTCTGCCTTCGTGCTTTTCTTCTTCAGAGATTTCACTCTGCCACGACCGGCACTTGACCTCGACAAGGATAGGATTACCAGCATGCCCTTGAACCGTGAACTCACCGTCGGAATTCGGGCCGCCATTCGGCTTCCAGGTATCAGGCTGAGGAGGAAAGCCGTTGATCTTGAAAAACCGGGCCACACGGATTTCAGCGAGGGCCGCGTCCCGTTGCCGATTACCGGCCTGGAGGCGCGGCACGTATGCATCAAGGGCACCGCAACTCTGTGCGAAGGCCAGCAGTTGTTCGAGTTCGTCCGCCAAAGCCTGGCTGCCGGGATATTGATCCGTCCATTTTGCGCCCGCCATGACGCGACGGGTCAGTGGCCCAAAGGAGACTTGCGAGTTCATGGTTCAACCTCCGGCAAGTGAAATGCAGTGCGATAACTTCGGCACCCCGCCTGCTCCCTGCTGGAACCGCCAAAACGGCTAATATTTCTATGTTAAGTTCGTTGGCTCGTTTGTCAGGGCACGGGTTAGCCGTGCCGCCAGGGCCCTCACCCACTGCTTCGCGGTCCCCCCCTCTCCCACCGGGGAGAGGGGAAGGGGGTGAGGGGCGTGCTGTAACGGCATGGCTAAAGCCATGCCCTGACGGTCCGTGAAGCAACCTAACATAGTAATACTAACAAGATGTTGGAAAAAGGCTTGCTGTTAGCGCTGGCCGGAGTTTACTCGCCGGGGCGGGACCGGCGGCTCTGATTCTCGATGTTTTCGCCGCTCATAGAGCGGCGCTACAGCACTGGGAAACGGTTTTTCCATCCTCCTGGTAGATTCTTATCTGCCAGTTCTGTGCAACGGGTGTTCAACGGTCCTCACCCAACGCAGCAGGAGGCCACACTCCGCGAAGGTTCTTCTGCCCGGCTGAAGCCGGCCTCTACATTCCGAGGTATGTAGAGGCGAGTTTATTTCGCCATGAAGATGGCGGCGTAAAGCCGCCTCTTTTTCAACAGGCCCTAGGCTTCGGTCTTGGCGCGTTGATCCTTCAGGACAGCTTTGCGGCTGAGCCGGATTTTGTTGCCTTCGATGGAGATGACTTTCACCAACAATTGGTCGCCCTCCTTCAGCTCCTTGCGGATATCTTGAATGCGGTGCTCGGCCACTTCGCTAATGTGAAGCAGGCCGTCCGTTCCAGGGAAGATCTCAAGGAAGGCGCCAAAATCGGCCAAACGGACGACTTTTCCAAGATAGGTCTTGTTCAACTCGGCCTCGGCCATAAGATCTTTAATCATCTTCATGGCCTTGTTGGCGGAAGGCTCATCGGTGGCGGCCACATTCACTTTGCCGTCGTCCTCCACGTCAATCTTCACGCCGGTCTGCTCAATGATGCCACGAATGACCTTGCCCCCCGGCCCAATCAGCTCGCCGATCTTGGCCTTGTTGATGCGCAGGGTATAAATCCTTGGCGCGAACGCGGAAATCGCAGTACGCGGCTCGGGCAACGTCTCCAGCATCTTGCCGAGGACGTGCAGCCGGCCTTCCTTGGCCTGCGCCAAGGCCTCCGCCATGATCTGCGGAGTGACGCCCGTGATCTTGATGTCCATCTGCAAGGCGGTGATGCCGTCGCGCGTGCCGGCGACTTTGAAATCCATATCGCCGTAATGGTCTTCGGCGCCGGCGATGTCCGTGAGGATGGCGTACTTATCCCCTTCCTTCACAAGCCCCATGGCAATACCGGCCACCGGGGACGTGATGGGCACACCGGCGTCCATCAGCGCCAGACATCCGCCGCAGACCGTGGCCATGGAAGAAGAGCCGTTTGATTCCAGAATGTCCGAAACCACGCGGACCGTGTAGGGGAAGCCTTCCTCGACGGGAAGCACAGACCCCAGAGCCCGCTCCGCCAGGTTGCCGTGCCCAATCTCGCGGCGTCCCGGCCCACGCAGGAAGGCAACTTCACCGACGCTAAAAGGCGGAAAATTGTAGTGGAGCATGAAGCGCTTGAAGGATTCGCCTTCCAGTACGTCCAGCCGCTGCATGTCTTCAGCCGTACCCAGTGTGGCGGTGACCAGCGCCTGCGTCTCACCCCGGGTGAACAACGCAGAGCCGTGCGTGCGGGGCAACAGGCCAACTTCGCAAGTGATGGGTCGCACCTGGTTGAAAGCCCGGTTATCCGGGCGGCGGCGCTTCAAAAGCACATCCTCCCGGAAAAGGCGCTCGTAGAGCCGCTCAAAGGCGTGTCCCGCCTCGCGGCGTTTATCTTCGTCTTCCTCCGCCGGATAGCTTTCCAGTAACTCTTCACGAAGCTGTTCAATCTTCTTTTCGCTCTCCAGCTTGCTGCGGTTCGAGGTATCCATGGCTTCATGGAGCCGGACGCCGAGGCGCTCGCGCACTTCGCGGGCGACGGCTGCATCCTCCACCGGGGCCTTGACCTCGGCTTTCTGGATGCCCATCTTGGCGTAGAGCTCTTTCAACGCCTCAATAATCCTCTTGATTTCACCATGCGCGTGCTGGATGGCCTCCAGAATGGTTTCCTCGGAAACCGCTTGCGCGGCCGCTTCCACCATGACGATAGCTTCCTCGCTCGCCGCTACCACCAGATTCAACTGGCTGGCCTTCATCTCCGTGTAAGTGGGGTTTGTGACCAACTTCCCTTCCACCAGGCCCACGCGCACTGCCGAGATCGGATTCATGAACGGAATGGGGGAGAGATAGAGCGCCGCTGAGCCCGCCACCATACCCACCACGTCCGGATTGTAATCCGAGTCGGCGGATAGCACCATGGCGATGACTTGCGTCTCATCCTTGAAGCCGTCCTGGAACAAGGGGCGCACCGGGCGGTCAATCTGGCGGCTGGTGAGGATTTCCTTTTCTGTGGGACGGCCTTCACGCTTGAAGAAGCCGCCGGGAATCTTTCCGGCCGCATAGTTATACTCACGGTAGTCCACCGTGAGGGGGAAGAAATTAATGCCTTCGCGCGGGTCGGCCGTGCAGGCCGTCGCCAGCACCACGGTATCTGCGTAGCGGACAAAAGCCGATCCCGAAGCCTGCTTGGCCAACTTGCCACACTCAATCGTCAGCGTGCTTGATCCGAGGGGAATACTAACCTTATGTTCCATATCTTATTATCCTCCATGGGCTTTGCCAGAAATCTCCATCCGGCTCGTTGCCCGAAAATGTTGTGATTCATCCGCTCTCGCGGCGCGATGCGCTCCACGGGTGGCCTCTTTCAGCAAGCCTCAGCCCGGTAAAATCCCAACCTCACTGCCACTCCACCAAGGCGTGTTTGTCCGCATCCACAAGGCAGTTCCGCGCCGATCCTTGTCAAGGGGATTTTGCGGTAGAAAAGAAATTCCCGAGGTGGGCATTGCGACGGGCAGGGCGTTCTCAGCAGGCTGGAAAACAGTGTCAGGAAATAGCGAAGCATCCCGTCCATGACGGGAAGTCTTCTCAAATCCGAGATATCTTAATCCGGGAAAAAGCAAACTCTGCGATTTCAACCCAACTACTTGCGAATGCCCAGACGCCCAATCACATTCCGGTACCGGTCCGGACTCTTTCTTTTCAGGTACTCCAGCAGCCTTTTCCGCTTGCACACCATAATGAGCAACCCCCGCCGTGAAGCGTGGTCCTTGGCGTTGGTGCGAAAATGCTCGTTGAGGTAATTCATCCGCTCGCTGATCAGAGCGATCTGTACCTCGGGTGAACCTGTGTCCTTTGCATGCACCCGGTAGTCGCCGATAAGTTGCGTCTTCAATTCCTGGGCCAGCGGCATCCGCCTGTCTCCTCACTTTTCTCGTTTTTTATATTTTCCTTTCATAGACTAGCATTTTTGTGCTGTTTCGCCAAATAAAATCAATAGGGTGGTGGGTTGGGAAGCTCGGATCCTTGGGTTGGCAGGTAGGTTCTGGGGCTTATTGAGACCCAAGTACCACCATTCGCAATTGTGGTGACGTATTCTTGCAACGGTCTTCAACAACCCCTCACCCCCAGCCCCTCTCCCCGCTTGCGGGGAGAGGGGCTGGGGGTGAGGGGTGCGAGCATCCATGAGCGAACTCACGAAACGCTGCACTTAGCCTCTGCTGCTGTAACCATCTTCCCGATTTTCATCAGCGGCCAGACGCCTCTTTACGGCCTCCCCCGGCTTGCTATAGAGAAAATCTCTGTACGTTGCGCCTTCCAGCCGGTCGCGGGTGCACGACAGAAATGTGGTAGATCTTACGCAGCCTTCCTCTGACGAGAGCGGCTTTCCCAGAAGTCCTCGAACCGGCCGCTGAGTTTCGAGCATCGCAGTGCGATGATGGCGTTGGCGCCCCGAACCGTCCAGTGCAT
>DATKST010000136.1:0-5735 GCA_035531475.1 Terriglobia bacterium | reverse complement strand
TCCGCAACGGTTTCCGAGTGCCTTCGAGAATTGTGCCAGCGATCGGCGAGGTCTGACGTTGACATGCGCCGCATTGGAGCACACCCCTCGCCGTCATCCAGGCACTTCCTCCTCCGCACGCCGGGCACCGGAAGCCGTCCGGCCACCGAAGCCGCTGAAGATACGAGACGCACGCCGCCTCCGAAGAGAACCACTTGTCGAACTCCTGAATCGTTCGCGGGTAATCCACTCCGCCGACGGGGTGAGGGCGATGCTGGCTCACCACTATATATTGCGTCTACTAGAGCGAAATGGATAGGCCTCTGCTTGGATTCCGAGCCCTCGACCTGCCCGGCAGTGCTCTGGGTTACGCTACCTGTATGATGGAGCCGAACCTGTGCCTGGAAAACATGGCAGAAGCAACTCGAGCCATTATGTGCGCCACAAATACCCCTGTGGTGGTCGACGTCGGTGCGGGGTTCGGCGAGCCCGCTCATGTTGTCCACACGGTTCGGGTACTTGAACAGGCGGGGGCCGCCGGCATGCACTTGGAGGATCAAATTTATCCTAAACGGTTTCACTACCACGTGGGAGTCGAGCACACAATTGAGCTAGAACCCTGGCTTGATAAGATCCGCTACGCTCTTCAAGGGCGCCGCGATCCAGACTTCATTATCGTCGCGCGCACAGACGCTTTTAGAACGGTCAGCTTTGCCGAGGGTATCCGCAGGTCCAATCTTGCTCTGGAGGCTGGTGCTCAAATGGTCATGCCGTCACACCTTAGCACGAAGGAGCAAGTTCGGCAGCTCCCTAAGGAGATCAATGGTCCTATGAACTGGACATACAGCTTCGACTTTTCGCTTCAGGAGCTTGAGGCGATGGGGGAGTCAAAGGGGCGCTACAAGCTGATTAACTACGTAGGCGGGCCGATCCTTTGGTCCTATAAGGCCGTTCGGGATGGCCTAATAAACCTCAAGAAGACCGGCTCCATCGGTATGGATCCGGCGGTATGGAGCCCCATTCGGAAGGAGATCGAAGACTCATGCGGTCTCCCAGAGGATCTCGCCATCGAAAATGCAACTACTGAAAAAGGTTAAGCGCGAGCAACGCCTGAGTGTTAGCAGTAAGCGTTTTTCTTCTTTTGGCCGAATATCCATTGATGTCGACCGAGGGACTTGGAAACCATACAAAGTTCAGGGAGGTGGCTATGCGAAGGACTTGTAAGGCAAGCGGAACGGTCTCCGTGCTCTTGATGTACATGTCATTTGTGTTAGTCCTTTTGGTAGGTGCTGACGCCTATGCACAGGTGGTGGGTGCCATAATGTCGGGCACGGTCACCGACCCCAGCGGAGCCGTGATTCCCAATGCCCAAGTCGTGATCAAAAACACCGCGACCGGCGTGACGCGAACCGCCAAGACGGATAGTTCTGGTTTCTACAACGCGCCAAACTTATTGCCGGGACCTTACAGTGTCACCGTTTCTGCCTCGGGATTCAGTACTCAGGTGCGAAGCGGAATCGTGCTGACGGTTGGCGCTAACCAGGTCCTGAATGTAACCTTGCGGGTGGGCAAAGTAACCAACCTGATTCAGGTGACGAGCGCCGCGCCGCAAGTTCAACTCGCTTCCTCTGCAATCAGCGCTGTCGTAAACTCCACGACTGTTCGTCAGTTGCCTCTGAACGGCCGTAGTTGGACTGACCTCGTCAAGCTCCAGACCGGCGTAAATGCGGTCCAGACTCAAGCGGCCTTCACCCAAGGCGCAAATCGGGGGAACAGGGGCTTCGGATCGGAAGTGAGCATCTCCGGGGCGCGTCCTCAGCAGGCCAATTATCGCCTGGACGGAATCAGCATCAACGATTACTCCAACGGCCCTCCGGGCAGCGTGCTGGGCGGTGACTTGGGCGTCGACGCCATTCAGGAGTTTTCGGTTCTGACAAGCAACTATTCTGCCGAGTACGGCAGGACGTCCGGCGGAGTCGTCAACGCGATCACGAAATCGGGCACGAACCAATTCCACGGGGATGTCTACGAGTTTCTTCGTAACGATTCGTTAGATACTGCCAACTTCTTCGACAACTTCTCGAACGCACCAAAGCCGCCATTCCGGCGGAACCAATTTGGAGCTTCTGCCGGAGGGCCAATCCGTAAAAATAATCTGTTTATTTTTGGGGATTACGAAGGGATCCGTCAGTCCCAGGGCATCGCTTCGGTATCCACCGTGCCTTCGCTGGCGGCGCGCAGTGGCAACCTTTGTTCAAGCCCCGGCTCCCCACCGGCTTGCGCTCCGACCTCGGTAACCGTGGACCCGGCGGCCCAACAGTATCTCGGTTTCTTCCCCTTGCCAAATGGGTCCATTCTAGGCAATGGAGATACCGGCCTTTTCTCTTTCGAAGGACAACAAGTCGTTAGCGAAAACTTTTTTACGACCCGGGTTGATCAAACGTTTTCTGAAAAGGACAGCCTTTTTGGCACCTACCTATACGACGACACCCCATTCACCTTCCCCAGTGGACTTAACAATGTGTTGCAAGGGTCTCACACGAATCGGCAAACGGCAGTCCTTGAAGAAACCCACATTTTCAGCCCTGTCCTGGTCAATTCCATCAGGATCGGCTATAACCGGGATGGCGTAGCCAACGATACAAGCGTCAAGGCCATTAATCCGCTGGCGGCTGACACCTCATTGGGTGCAGACCCAGGAGGAACCGCGGCCCAGGTAAACGTGGCGGGCCTTTCACCCTTCACGGGAGGTTTGGGCGGTCAACCGAGCGCGTTCTTCTTTTGGAACTCTTACCAAGCCTATGACGATGCCTTCTTCACCAGTGGAACCCACTCCTTGAAATTCGGCGTCGCTCTGGAGCGCATGCAGGCTAATTACGTAGTTAAGTCCAACTTCACCGGACTATTTAGCTTCGGCTCCTTGACAGATTTCCTCACCAACCATCCGGCTAGATTCAATACGGGCCTGCCTACCGCCCCAACGGGACTTCGCCAGACTCTGTTCGGCGCGTACGTGCAGGATGATTGGCGCTGGCGTCCGAATCTCACGCTGAACCTGGGACTGCGCTACGAGATGACGACGGTACCCACTGAAGCGCAGAACAAACTTTCCGTGCTTCAGACCCTGGCTAGCGCTGTGCCGCACCTTGGCAACCCATACTTTTCGAATCCTACGCTCACCAATTTTGAACCGCGGGTCGGTTTTGCATGGGACCCGTTCCGCAATGGAAAAACGGCGATACGCGGCGGTTTCGGGATATTTGACGCTTTGCCTCTGCCCTACGAATTCTTACTCCCGGCGAGCAGTTCGGCTCCGTTCACAGAGCAAGGCAGCGTCGCCCACGTGCCTGCGGGATCGTTCTACAAAGGGGCGTTCCCGTTACTGGGCGTTTCGTCTCTGGCTGGGGCTTATATTGAGCAGCAACCTCAGCGAAATTACGTGATGCAGTGGAATTTCAACGTTCAGCGCCAGCTCACCCCCAGCTTAACTGCAACGGTCGGTTACATCGGATCGCGCGGAGTCCACCAGCCATTCCGGACCGACGACGCCGATATCGTACTTCCCACCCTCACGTCGCAGGGCTATGTCTGGCCGTCACCGGTGGGCAGCGGGACAACGCTCAACCCGAATTTTGGCCAAATTCGAGCTCTGATGTGGGCGGAGAATAGTTTCTATGATGCCTTGCAAGTCGGAGTGCAAAAAAGAATGAGTCACGGCCTCCAGGTGCAAGGTTCTTATACCTGGGGCAAGAGCATTGATAGCAACTCCTCGACCATAGCAGGAGATCAGTTCTCAAATTCGATCTCGAGCTTGCCCTGGTTTAATCTGAACTTGAACCGCGGCCTGTCCGACTTCAATATTGGCCGGACCTTCGTGATCAATGGCGTCTGGGATGCTCCTGCTATCAAGTCGCTTTCGGGGCCAGCGGCGTGGATGCTGAACGGCTGGCAGCTAGGAGGGATCTATACGGCCAGTGACGGGGTGCCGTTTAACGCGACCTTCGGCACCGACGGTGATCCCTTGGGCTTGAACAGCAGCGACCCGTGGGATTTTGCGAATCGTCTGACCGGTCCGGGATGCAAGTCTCTCGTCAATCCAGGCAATCCCAACAATTACGTCAAAACCCAATGCTTCGCGATTCCAGTGGCGCCATCCCTTGCCTTCTACAACCAGTATTGCGATCCCAGCGCGGGGGTTTATCCCCAGTGTTTCAACCTTCATGGCAACGCCGGCCGTAACATTCTGATCGGACCGGGCACGTCAGATCTAGATTTCTCCGTGGTGAAGAACAACCCCATCAGACGAATTTCAGAAAACTTTAACGTGCAATTCAGGGTGGAGTTTTTCAATATTCTGAATCGCCCGAATTTTGCAGTGCCCATAACCCCTGACAATACGGACATCTTCAATTCGGCTGGCATCCCCACCGGGGCGACAGGGCTGCTGACTTCGACCACCACATCATCGAGAGAGATCCAGTTCGCTCTGAAGGTGGTCTGGTGAACAGGGGGCTCTTTCGTGGCCGCAACCGAAGTCTTGCGTACACAGACTCTAGTACTTGCCTAAAGGAGCAGCAAATGAAAGGCCTATCGCGTAGGGATTTTGGGAAAAAGATGTCTGCCGGATCTTTAGGCAGTTGGTTCGCAGCGTCGGCGGTTACACCTTTTGCGGGAGGACGAAAAGCCTCCTCTCGAAACGTGAAACCAATGTCTGCGGTCTTGCGCGAGATGATAAAAAGCCCTGGCATCATCAGTTCGCCTGCCATCTACGATCCCATTAGCGCAAGGACCGCTGAATGGGTTGGATTTCGACACGTTGATTTAGCTGGCAGTGCACTGGGCGTTGCCACGTGCATCTGTGAACCGGCTCTGAGCCTGGAAGATGTTGCGGAAGCTACCTGGCACATCACTGCTGCAGTAAACATTCCCCTGACCGTGGATGCAGGTGCTGGCTTCGGCGAGCCTGCCCACGTGTTCCATACTGTCCGTTTGCTGGAACACGCCGGCGCAGCCGGAATGCACATCGAGGATCAAATTTATCCTAAACGATTTCACTACCATGTGGGGGTCGAGCACACGATTCCGGCCGAAGCCATGGTTGAAAAAATCCATTGGGCCGTGGAAGCGCGCCGCGATCAAAATTTCGTGATTATAGGGCGCACAGACGCCATGCGAACACACAGCTTTGCTGAGGGCATCCGTAGGGCTAATCTTTACGCTGAGGCAGGGGCGGACGTGATACAGGTATTCCCTAACACGGTAGAGGAAGCTAGGCAGGCCCCTAAGGAGGTGCAAGCTCCTCTGAACTATGTTAATGGCCTTGGAGGTGCTGGGGGGAGGCCGACCTTTTCGATTCAGGAATTGGAGGCGATGGGTTACAAGTTCGTTTTCCATGCTTTCGCGTCAAGCCTTGCGAGCTACAAGGCCGTAAGGGATGTTTTGGTGCGCCTCAAGGAGAAAGGTAGCAGCGGCATGGAACCCGCAGAATACCGGCCTATTGCAAAAGAAATGCAAGAAGTAATCGGAATGCCGGAGTACATCCACATTGAAAACGCGACTACAGAAAAGACCTAAATCTGAAAACTAAGCGGACCGCCTCTGACGGTTGGATCTGCTCGACGTGCTGAAATCGCGGCAGCAATGATCCGAGGAGGCCTAACCGATAGCATTGGCAGACGCAGTATGGCGTACAGTCATGCGGCCTAACATCCGAGGAACTGGCGGGCCGGTCCTACGATCGCGACAGTGCGCGAGAT
>DATKST010000135.1:0-30118 GCA_035531475.1 Terriglobia bacterium | reverse complement strand
GAGCGCCAGAAGGTCATAACATGGCTTTCCGAGGGTATCGAGCGGGTCCCAAGGGCGATACTCTCCCCCACTGTCTTTCTTCAGCAACATGAATTCCGGCTCGACGCCAACATTGAAAACATAACCCTGCTGCCGGGCCTCGGAGATGGATTTCACAAGCGCTCGAAAACCCTTCTTCGATTGACGCTAGGTCTGTAACAGGATATCCCAGTTCGATTGCCATTGCATGAAGCTCAGCGCGCCAAGTCAGTGTGCCTCGTGACCTGGAGCTTAAGGAACTCGATGCGGGAGAGCGAGAAGCTATCGTGCTGGCGGAAATCGCTTCGTAAACCGTAGGTCGGGGGTTCGATTCCCTTCGCCGGCTCCAACTTCTTATTTGTTTTCTGCGAGTTGCGCTACATAGTTTCCCGGCTTCCCTGATTGGAGAATCTGGAAAACTTATGTCGTTGGAAATACAGGATGGCAACGAATGTCCAGAGAAGCGAATCGGAAAAGGCGCCAAGATTTAGAGAAAACGATTTAGCAAAATTAAGCCGTTTTTGATATATTGCAATTGCTGTTTTAGCAAAGGGTTCCGTTCATCGGTAATTCTTCCAGTCGGCCAAATAGAATGATTGCTAGGATGGGCCAATAAACGAGTGCCGTCGGTAGCGCGCCAGTTTTGATGTAGAGACGGCTTTATGCCGCCAATTGGCGAGGTAAACTCGCCGCTACAAAAGCCAAGCTGACCCACTACCGAGCCGTCGTTACCACGCTAGCGACAGCGCGGCCTGACCAACCCCCGAAGGAGCGGGAAGCTCCAAACGATTCAACTGCCAGTCTCTTAGATTGCAACCACCCCCTGGGCCATCCACAACCGGCGAACCAAGTTCAAGCCAGACGCCAGGGGTGCAAGACCATTTCCATTCTGTCGCGCCTCTGGGCGAATCGAAGGCCCGATCAGAATCCTCCTCTTCAAGCGGAAGAATGCCGGTTGTAGCGGTTTTTGGGAATGACGATGGATCTGAACCTTCATCCGAGTTCATTTCACGGCAAGGCTACCCGTTCCGAGGAAACGCTTTCCTTCCGGCTGACGGAGTATTTTTATCCCGCGCATTTCACAACCGCGCCTCATTCCCATGAGTATGCGTATCTGGCAGTAATCCTGAGTGGCGGGGGCACGCAAAGCTGCGACAAGCGTGTGAGGGCGTGCGGGCCGCGCACCGTATTCTTCAACCCGCCGGGGGAAATCCATTCCGACCACTTCCATTCCCAGGGCTCGCATCAACTGACCCTTGAGTTGGGTCCAGGAAGGCTCAGCCTGTTTCAAGATTCGAGCTGCAGGTTGGAGAGGCCCGTCGAATCCCAGGGCGGGCGCGGGGCTGTTTTGGCAGAGATGATATATGGCGAGTTCCGGCAAATGGATGCCGCTTCCCCCATCGCCATCGAGGGCCTCACGATCGCTTTGATGGCAGAAATGCTTCGTCCCGGTCCGATGCTCTCGAAGAGCGTGTCTCCTCCCTGGCTCCGGCAAGTGAGCGATTTAATTCACGACCGGTACACCGAGCGCCTGACGCTGCGTGATCTTGCCGAGGGAGCGGGGGTCCACCCCGTTCACCTGGCCCGTGAGTTTCACCGGCGCATGGGGCGCACCATCGGGCAACAAATCCGCCATCTGCGGATTGAGCACGCTTGCCGCCTGCTTTCCAAGGGTAGCCAATCCCTGGTTGAGGTTGGCTTGGCCACTGGATTTTCAGACCAGAGCCAATTCACCAGGACGTTCAAGGCCGTGGCTGGCGTTACGCCAATGCAGTACCGTTTGTTAAGACCCAATGCTAATTTTCGTCAAGACCGTTAAGTCCGCACAAGACGGCATTTGCCTGCAAGTGTTAAACGTGCCTCTGGAATTCTCTGGAAACAACCTTTTGCAATTATAACCTGGAGAAAATATGCGAGCAAAGCTTTCTCTGCTTTCCGTCCTGACGCTTGCGGCGTTCATCGCCTTCGGCCTGCCGCGTACTGCGACAGCACAGTCAACTTTCGGAACCCTGCTTGGGACGGTCAAAGACAATTCCGGCGGCGTCATTCCGGGCGCCAAGGTCACGGTGACGGAGATCGCCACCAGCATTTCCCACAGCACGGTTACCGATTCAGTGGGTGATTGGGAAATTCCCAACCTGCTTCGCGGCAGCTAT
Organism: Terriglobia bacterium; assembly: GCA_035531475.1. Lineage (GTDB taxonomy): Bacteria > Acidobacteriota > Terriglobia > UBA7540 > UBA7540 > CALCEB01. Next base: position 27,944 of record DATKST010000135.1, on the reverse strand, counting down.
CGCGTCTCGATTCAGAAGGCAGGATTCCAGGAATACGTTCAAACCGGCATTCCACTGGATGCCCGCGCTGCGGTCCGGGTGGACGCCGTTCTAAAGGTAGGTGGGGCGCAAACGGTGGTCGAAGTGAAGGGAGTTCCGCCCGTCATCACTACGGAGACTGGAACCGTCAGCGACACCATGGGTAACTCCACCATCGAGCAACTTCCCGTCAACTACCGGGCCACGGACACCAGTCCGCTCAACATCATTAACACCGTTCCCGGCATCCAGGAGGACCCAAGCGGCATGGGAGGCATCTCGATTTCCGGCAGCCACCCCGCTCAGAACGAAATCTCGGTGGACGGTTTCTCCATTCATGCCCCCAACGATGGTTTTCAATCGGAGCAGATGCCGTCGACAGAAGGCGTCTCGGAAGTCACCGTGACGTCTGAGGTGGCGCCCGCGGAATACGGGCAGATGGGTAACGTGGAGTTCACAACCCGAGGCGGGACGAATCAACTCCACGGCTCGCTCTTTGAATATCTCCAGAATGACGCCCTGAACGCCATTCCGGACTTTGCCTCCAGCAAACCACAGCTCATCGCCAATGACTTTGGCGGCTCAATCGGCGGCCCGGTGATCCTTCCGCATTACAACGGCAAGGATCGCACGTTCTTCTTCTTCGATTACGAGGGCAACCGGCTGCCCTCCACCACGCCTGAGACGCAGAACGTGCCCACCCCGTCAATGTTGGCGGGCAACTTTTCCGGTTTGTGTCCCAGCTTCGGCGCTAATGGAGTCTGCACGGTCGCGGCGGATCAATTGACCAATCCGTTTACGGGCCAGCCTTACCCCAACAATCAGATCCCGAGTTCTCAATTCAATGCCGTCTCGGAAAAAGTTTTGAGCACCTTTTATCCGGCAGAGAATTTCCCGAACTCAAATTCGCTCAACGCCACCAATAATTTCCGCCAAAACTTCGCCTCTCCCAGCACCACGAACATGTGGGACCTTCGCATCGACCAGAAGTTGACGGACCAGCAGTCACTGTGGGGGCGCTTTAGTTGGAAGCACATCACCAATGAAAGCGCCAATGGCCTGGCGGTGGGACCGACGGACAACTTCTACTCACCTCCGGCGCTTGGATTGAATTACACTTACGCCCTCAAGAGCAACCTGCTGAATGAATTCCGCTTCGGCTACAACCAGATCGACTCGACCAGCGCCTTCGCTCGCTTTCCGAACGGCGCGCAGGTGGTCAGCTCGCTAGGGCTACAGCAACTCGGCACCAGCTTCCCGCAACCGCCCTCGGCGTGCCCTTACTTTGAGTTTGACGGAGCTTCGGGCGTCACGGCCGTCCCCTGCGGGCGCGGCTCCTATTACAATGACCACATCTATCAAATTGATGACAACGTGACCTATCTTCATGGCCGCCACACCGTCAAAATGGGTTTGGACTACCGTGAATATCGCAAGCAGGAAGTTCTGGGCTTCACCCAGGCCGACAACTACGGCAACTATTTCTTCAGCGGCCAGTTCACCGGCTACGATTTCGCCGACTTCTTGCTGGGCTTGCCCGATTACACCGCCATATCCGACGTCGGCCAGAACCTGGACGGCTCTGCAAGTTTCTACGGTTTCTATGGGCAGGACAGCTTTCACATCAGTCCCAAGCTGACTGTGAACTACGGCCTTCGCTACGAGTATGACGCCCCCTTTATCGACAAATTCTTCAACATCGGCAACTTCAACCGTGCCAACGGCGCCGTGATCGTGCCCAACGCATATGCTTTGAAAAACAACGTTGATCCCACCTTCGCCGAATCCGTGAACGCCTGCGGCCTGGCCACCCCCGTTCCCACCTCCTACGGGCTTTTCCCTTGCACGCCCATCCAGACTGCGGCGCAGGCTGGCATCCCTTCCTCGCTGCGCTTCGCGGACAAGAACATGTTCCTTCCGCGGTTGAGCTTTGCCTACCGGCTTTCCAGCAAGACCGTCGTTCGCGCCGGTGCCGGTATGTACAATGAGGCGGTGCTGGGCGGCATCGAATACTCGCTCACCGGCACCACCAGCACCGACTACCGCCAGTTCAATAATTCGTTCACCAACGGCGTTCCGACCATCCAGTTCCCGGACACGCGCGGATCGGGAACTGGCATCCTGCCCACGCTTGCGGGCAACGCCTCCTTCGGCACCGCCAATCAAATTGACCTGGCCGATCCTTATGCCGAGCAATGGTCCTTTACCCTTGAACGCGACCTGGGACACGATACGGGGTTGCGCGTTACCTATACGGGCATTCGTTCTGTTGGATTGGCCATCAGCCCTGACCTGAACCAGATTCATCCCCAGTCAACGGCTTATAATCCGGTGGAAAAACCCTTCCCGAATTGGGGTGTCATCAAGTCGCGCGACAACGGCGGCTCCGCCATCTTCAACGGCTTGGAGACGGTGGTCACCCGCCGCTTCAGCGCCGGCCTCACCTTTCAGTCAAGCTGGGAATGGGACAAGAACCTTTCCGACGCCGAAGGCGACAATCCCAATGGCGGCTTCGCGGGCCTTGCCGGGCCGCGCATCACGGACCGCTTCAATCTGCCGCTCGATTACGGCAACGTGATGGCCACTCGGACCCATCGCTGGTTGACGACCGCTGTCTGGAATCTTCCCTTCGGCCGTGGACAGAAGTTCGGCACATCCATGAACCGTTTGGCAGACACGTTCGTGGGTGGATGGTCCACCGCCAACATCCTGCTTTTTCAGACCGGCCCGTTCCTGACGCCTTACTATCCCGGCGGGCTCGATCCCTCCGGCACCAACGCTCCCAGCCGGCCGGGCTCGCAGCGTCCAGATCGCTTACCGGCCAGCGCGTGCAGTGGCCTTTCCCCGGCTGACGCTCAATTGCTCGGTGGAAGCTGCTTCTTCTATGGTTGGCCCGGCCCGATTGGCCGTTTCGGGAATTCCGGCGTGGGCATTCTGACCGGACCAGACACGGTCAATTGGAACTTTTCGCTTTCCAAGTATTTCACCCTCAACGAGCGGAGCCGGGTCCAGTTTCAGGCGAATTTCCAGAATTTCCTAAACCACGTGAACCTCGGCATCCCAAACATGTCCGCGAACTCCAGCGGCTTTGGAACGTTTAACCAAGTGCAGAACCTGGACGGGGCAGGCGCCCGCAATATCCAGTTCGCTCTGCGTCTTGAGTTTTAGCGTGCCTCCTCGCGGAGAGTAATGCCGGATCGTGAGTGGCGCATGCATAGGTTTTCATCGATGCGCCACTCGTCCGCTGCGCTACCCCAACATGCGCCTTAGCACCGTTTGCAGGATGCCGCCATTCTTGTAGTAATTCACTTCAATGGCGGAATCGAGGCGCGCGATCGCTTGGAAAGATTTTGACGGTTGGCCATTGACACTGGCCTTGACCGTGAGCTCCTGGCGCGGTTTAATTTCGTCGCTGATTCCCTGGATATCGTAGGCTTCCTGCCCCGTGAGTCCCAGTGAAGTGGGATTTTCTCCAGATTTGAACTGGAGCGGCAGCACTCCCATGCCCACCAAGTTGCTGCGGTGAATGCGCTCATAAGTCTCCGCCATCACCGCTTTCACGCCCAGCAGGAGCGTGCCCTTCGCCGCCCAATCGCGCGACGATCCCGCGCCGTACTCTTTTCCTGCAATCACCAGCAACGGCACTTGCTCCTGCCGGTAGCGCATGGCCGCGTCATAGATGCTCATCGGCTGGCCCGAGGGAACATGGACGGTGACGCCGCCCTCGACGCCGGGCACCAGCAGATTCTTCAGACGGATGTTGGCGAACGTGCCAGGCACCATGACGCGGTCATTGCCGCGCCGCGAACCGTAGGAATTGAAATCCTTTTTCTCAATGCCGTGCTCCACCAGGTATTTCCCCGCCGGACTATCGAGGGCGATGTCACCGGCGGGCGAGATGTGATCCGTGGTGACGGAATCGCCCACCATCACCAGGACGCGGGCCGCACGGATGTCCGAAATGGGCGGAAGCTCAGGGCCAAATCCGGCGAAGAACGGCGGCTCCTGGATATAAGTTGAATCCGGGCGCCACTGGTAGATGCCTCCGCCCGCCACCGGAATGGCATTCCACGTGGGATTCCCTTCCCACACGTCGCCGTAAGCCTTCTTGAACATTTCGGGATTCAAGGAGCGGCTCATGGTCTCCAGAATTTCCTCCTGGCTTGGCCAAACTTCCCGCAGGAAAACCGGCTTGCCTTGCGAATCGTTGCCGAGCGGCTCGGTGGCCAGGTCCCTGTCCACGGTTCCGGCCAGGGCGTAGGCCACCACCAGAGGCGGCGAGGCCAGATAGTTGGCCTTGACAAGGGGATGAACGCGGCCTTCAAAATTGCGGTTGCCGGAGAGCACCGCCGCGGCCACCAGTTGATTTTCGGTGACGGCCTTGCTCACGTTTTCCGGCAGCGGGCCGCTGTTGCCGATGCAGGTGGTGCAGCCATAACCCACAATGTTGAAGCCCAACTCCGCAAGGCTCGCCAGCAGTCCGCTCTGCTCCAGATAATCGGTTACGACTTTCGAGCCTGGCGCCATGCTGGTCTTGACGTAAGGGGGCACGCGAAGCCCGCGTTCCACGGCCTTTTTGGCCAGAAGCCCTGCGCCCAGCATCACCGAGGGATTGGAGGTGTTGGTGCAGGAAGTGATGGCGGCGATGACCACAGCGCCGTGGGAAATGCTGGCTTGCGAGCCGTTGAAGCCCACGGTGGCACGGCGCGAGACGGCCTCCGGGGCAAGCCCGTAACCGCGCTCCTTGACGGGCGCGGTCAACGACTTCTCGAACGATTGCTTCATTGCGGAAAGCGGCACACGGTCCTGCGGGCGCTTGGGCCCCGCCAGGCTGGGCTCGACGCTCGAAAGGTCCAGCTCCAAAATATCCGAGTACTCGGCGTCTGCACTGGAATCGGTGCGGAAAAGCCCTTGTTCCTTGGTGTAACGCTCGACGCGGTCAACCTCTTCGGGAGTTCGTCCGGTGGCCCGCAAGTAACGCAGGGTTTCCTCGTCCACCGGGAAAAAGCCCATGGTCGCGCCGTACTCGGGGGCCATGTTGCCAATGGTGGCGCGGTCGGGCAGAGCGATTTGCGAAAGGCCGCTGCCGTAAAACTCCACGAACTTTTCCACCACGCCGCTTTTGCGGAGTATTTCCGTAACCGTCAAAACCAGGTCGGTGGCCGTGACGCCTTCGCGCAAGCCGCCGTGCAGCTTGAAGCCGACGACCTGCGGGGCCAGCATGTAATAGGGCTGGCCGAGCATGGCGGCTTCCGCCTCAATGCCGCCCACGCCCCAGCCCAGCACACCCAGACCGTTAATCATGGTGGTGTGGGAGTCCGTGCCCACCAGCGTGTCCGGAAAGACTTGCCATTCGCCGCATTGTTCGGCCAGCAACACCACTTTTGCCAGGTATTCCAGGTTGACCTGATGCACGATGCCTGTGGCGGGCGGGACGACGCGGAAATTCTTGAATGCCTTCTGGCCCCAGCGCAGGAATTCGTACCGCTCGCGGTTGCGCTTGAATTCGATCTCCGAATTTTTTTGCAAGGCGCTCTGAGCCCCGAAAAAGTCCACTTGCACAGAATGGTCAATCACCAGGTCCACCGGCAGCAGCGGATTGATGCGCTCCGGATCGCCGCCGAGCCTCTTCACGGCGGAGCGCATGGCCGCAAGGTCCACGACGGCAGGAACACCGGTGAAATCCTGCAGGATCACACGCGCCGGCTTGAAGGGCACCTCCGATTGCACAGGCGCCTTTGCGCTCCATCGCGCCAGCGCCTGAACGTTCTCCTCCGTGATGGCTTCGCCGTCCAAGTTTCGCAACAAGGATTCAAGCAGCACCTTGATGGAGTAAGGTAGACGCGAGATTGAACCCAACCCTGCCTTTTCCAAGCGGTCCAAGCGGTAGATGACAGCTTCGCCTTGCGCAGTCTTCAACGAGGCGCGGGCTGAAAAGGGGTCTTGCTTTGCAGTTATCACGGCAGCTTCACCTCATTCTGGAATGGACCGATCATCTGGACTAAGGGCCCGTTCAGAAATAACTGTTCCATCTTTCAACCAGCACCCCTCACCCGCCGCGACGGGAAGCACTGCTTCCCCGCGGCACCCTCTCCCCGCTTGCGGGGAGAGGGCAGGGGTGAGGGGATGTATTGGGTCCGAAATGGAACGGTTATTATCTGACAGCCCCTAAACTTGATCTTACAACAAATCCGCGAGGAGGAAGAGAAGGCTGCCGGGCAAGAAACTCTCAAAGCGGTTGAAAACGGCATTGCCCGCTCCGAATCCCGCCAGAATACACCCGGTGGGCGCCCGCCCGTGCTTTCGAGGTCCTGAAAGCGGGGTAGTGAGTCAGTTTGCTGTAGCGAAAATGTACCACTACCGAAACCCGACGGCCCTTTCAGTTCCGGTGAAAACGGGTCATAATACTGGCAGGGGCAGGGTGAATAGCCCAGGGCGAGCACCAAAGGGCGAAGCTGCTGTTAACGGATTGACTTCCCTTTTCTTGCATGACGAGTTTGACCTTGCGTCGAATTGAAGCCCCTTCCCTGCTGGCTCCCAATTCCGGGCGATGCGACCCAAGGGCGGCGTGCAGCCGGCCTGTCTTGTCTGAACGTTGCGCTTGAGGAAATCTCCATGGAAGAACTCGAAACCGTTCCGGTGAATTCCAATCCGAGCGAAGGCGGCCAGATGCCTGCGAACGCTGCGGCGGCTGGAGTGGCGGCGATGGTCCAAAAGCCTGGATGGACAGAGGCCCGGCGGCTGGCGCTGAAACAGCTCGATAAGCTGGTGGGGCAAGAACCCAAGGTGCTTCGTGGCAACCGGCCCGACGCCGTCCATGCTCTGCGCGTAGCCAGCCGGAGGCTTCAGGAGGAGTTGGACCTGCTTTATTCCAAGCCGCGGCCCCCGGAAATCCGCAGGGTGCGGCGCAAGATCCGGCGCTGCCGAGGCATTCTTTCTGGTCTGCGGAATTGCGACGTGCTGCTGGCTCGAACCCAGAACCACTTGGCCGCATCGCGGTCCACCCGCCGCCAGGCGTGGGAGACGGTTACGGCATTCCTTCACGAACGCCGCCAAGCGCTCTTCTCGAAGGCGGTTCACAAGCTGACGCGGATCAACCTGCCGGAAATTTATCTGGAGCTTCGCGAGCATCTGATCCGGCCTGATAAGTCGGCAGCCTCGTCCTGGAACGGTGACGGGCCATTCGAGCCGCAAGCGCAGAGTCACCCCGGCCCGCCGCTCCAGGAGCGTCTGGCCGAGGAGTTGAACCGCCGCTGCGATGAATTCGAGCGCCAAGCCGGGAAAGCCAACCAGAATTCCGGCGGCGAAAGTCTGCACCCATCCCGCATTGCCGCCAAAAAGCTGCGATATCTGATCGAGATTGCCGCTGAGTTCAAAATGGACGGAAGCCAGCAAGCCCTGAATGGATTAAAAAATTTGCAAACCATCCTCGGCGGCTGGCACGATCTCGAAATGTCTGAAATCATGCTCACGGAAATCGTGGGAAACGCCAAGTTCATCCGCGACAATCTGGCGCGGGCGCCGTGGATCTTGAGACTCATCGAGCAGGAACGCAAGTCGAAGGAACGCCTGAAGCACAAAGCCATGGAGGTGTTGCAAAAAGCTGTGAGCGATGGCGCCGTTCGCGCCTGGATCAACTCGCTTCAGTGATTTCGCGGTACATCTCCGGCCGCCGCGCCGCAATCCGGTTGAACTCCCACTGGCCAGGGACACGAACCACCCGGTTGTTATCCACCGCCGCCAGATCGACCTCACCAAAAACGATGGTGCTTTCCGTTTCGCCCGCTTCGGCCAGAACTTCACCGCTGAAGTCAATGATCTGTGAGTGGCCGGAAAAGCGGAAGCCGCGTTCCTCGCCCACCCGGTCTGCGGCGATCACCACCAGGTGATTTTCCGTGGCGCGGACTTTGGGTGTATGCTGCCAGGAATCCGATCCCCAGGGCCAGTTGGTGGGAATCGCCAGAATTTGGCCGCCTTTCAGCTTCACCATGCGCCCCGACTCCGGAAAACTGCAATCGTAGCAGATGTTGATTCCAACCTTTCCGGCAGGAGTCTGAAACACTGGGAAGGGTTTGTCGCCCAACTCATCAAAGCGATCGATGCCCAGGCAAAGCAAATGGACTTTGCGGTGTGTGCCCAGGATTCCCTGCGGCGTAATCACGGCGGCGGCATTGTAAATGCGGTCGCCAACGCGCTCCAGCAGTCCCACCACCGCGGTACAATCCAGGCGCTTGGCGGCTGCCGCTATTCTTTCTGTGGAGGGGCCTGGCACCGGCTCCGCTTCTGGCAGGGCTTCATCCTTGCTGGTAAAGCAATAGCCCGAAAGCGCGCACTCTGGAAACACCACCAGCTTGGCGCCCGCCTGCGCCGCGGCTTCCAGATTTTCCAGAATCACCTCCAGGTTAAATTCCTTCTTCAAGATTTTCACATCCATCTGAACCGCAGCCACTTTCATTGATTGTCTCCCGCAAAGAGTGAATTCAAAATTCTAACAGCGATTTGGAGCGCCAGGCTGGTTTCTTCGCGATCTTGCCGGCGCGGCCGTCCGAGCCGAGTACCACTATTCGCGATTACGGTGACGTATTCTTGCAAAATTCTTTAGCAAACCCTCATCCCTAGCCCCTCTCCCCGCAAGCGGGGAGAGGGTGGCGCGGAGCGCCGGGTGAGGGGGTGCGAGAATACGTGAGCGAACTTGCGAAACGCTGCATTAAGCTTCAACCCTGCCCCAAACGCAGTCTTTAGAGATTCTTCTGCCTTGCGTCGCAAACGGCCCGCTAACCCAATACCGTTCAGATAAGGGAACATCTCGTAGGGGCCACCCTGGTGGTCGCCCAGGGCGGGCACAAGACCCGCCCCTACAGCGCGAAAAAATGAGAATCCGAATATTTGCTGAAAAAGGGCAACTACTTTTTCTGAACCCGTGTTTATTATGATAGCTTACCGGGGGAAGAGGGGGTTGTGTGCCGCCAGGGTTCGCATCGCCAACTTGGCCCAGTCTATTCACGTTGGTGGCCGGTTTTGAGTTATTGTAGCACTTCCGCCATGTGCGTTCGCGAATCAACCCGCATTGCGTTCCGTTGCTCCATGGTTTTGTTGTTTCTTGCGGCCGCCGGCAGAGCGCAAAACACTGACCCGCTCACGGCTTCCACTGAGCCGCTTGCTCAGTCTACCGCACAGAGCTCCAACCCCTTTCGCGGTTTCACCGGCTACGAATATTTCTCCTTCACGTCTGACCCCTTTGGCCAACTGTATCGACTTGACACCAACGCCGGGTACAATTTCAACCAGTACTTTGGCTTCGACATTGGCATCCCGCTGTATCTGGCAAATGGCTCGCCCACCATGGCGCCGCCGGGTTCGCGAATGATGCCCAGTGGTTCCGGAGGCACTTCGCTCAACAATGCGTCGGGACCGGGCGACGTTTATGCGGACCTGCTGCTCACGGTTCCGGTCCCCGGTCTCAATTGGTATTCGACCCTCACGGGAACTTTGCCCACCGGCAAGGTCGCAGCGGGCTTCAGCACGGGGCGGCCGACTTTCAATTGGGATAATTACTTTGAGCATGACTTCTCCCACTGGCATCCTTTCGGCGATGCTGGCATTGCCAACTCAATTTACGATACCGGCTCTTTTGTGCTGCCCTACACAACCTATGGCTTGGTAACACATCTTGAAGGTGGCATGAGCTATCAAATCTTCCACCCCATTTCCATTGGCGCTTCAGTTTACGATGATATACCTTTCGGCCGGCAAACGGTTTTTAGCAGGGTGCTTCCCCATGCGGCTCAAAACGGGCCGTGTGTGGCAGCCTCCGCGTTTGAGTGTGGTAACGAAACCGTGGGTCCGGCTGCAATTGCCCGCGACCACGGCATCTCAGCCTGGATCCAATCATCCTCCTTTCGCGGCGTTTTTCTCTTTGGCGGATACAGTTACAGCACACAATACCAGTTCAACACTTTTTCGTTGGGTGTGGGCGTAAGGCTTGGACCTTTATTCCGCAAGGCTCAATCGGCCTTCGACAAATCCGAGCACCAACCATGACGCCGCTTGGAGTGATCCAAAGTCAGTCGTCCAAAGGCAAGGGCCCTGGTAACGACTCATCCGGGCAGTATCAAACTTCTATTAATGCCTTGAAACTTAATCCCTTGACATCACGGCCGGAATAAGTTAGTTTCGGTAAAACTATCGTTCCAGAGTCTCCCCGGAGTTAAGTGGTTTCCAGGGGTGCCAGTCGCCGTTGGTTGGTGCAATTGAAAGGCAGGGGCAAGTGAGACATCTTCGATTCATCCTGTTGATCGCGCTGATTATCATTCCGGCTGGTTGCTTCGCCACCCAAATTATTATTGGAAAGGGAACCCGCAGCTATCCTATTACCTCGTTGACCTTTGGAATCACATCCCCTTCCGGAACCAGCCCGGGAACGAGCGCCTGCGTCATTAACAATGTCTCAGTCCCCAACTGTGATTTCGTAAATCAAAGCGGGAGCACGTGGACGAATCTGCTCATCACGTTTGATCCCTTCCAGCCCGGCCAAAATCCGTCCTGTGGCGGTGGACCGTGGTTTTCCAATTGTCAGTTCAACTTCGGGCAGAACAATGAGCTCCTAAGCGTCTTCTTTTTCAATTCCCCGCACAGCTTTAGCTGTACGCCGCCCTCCAACCCTTTCTGTGGAATCCCCAGCGGTTTCCAGGGTGATTTCACCTTCACCGTTGTGGGCTTCCAAGCTCCAACCGATTTTGAAGGTCAAGCGAATGTTCCAGAGCCTGCCACGCTCACTTTGTTTCTGCTGGGTCTGTTCGGTCTGGGGATGTGGAGATTCAGCAGACCCAGGAAGTTGACATCAACGGCTAGAGAGCAGCTCTCCTGCCACGACTAACCCCAATACTTTTCAGTTAAGGTAAGTCTCATGACCTTGATATCCGAGGTGTCACCAGAGCCCCTTACCCACCTGGCTTTGCGGGGGTGGAGGTGAGGGGAAGAAGCGGTTGACGGCGCTGGTTTCCCAATGATCCTCAATGTTCACCATCCAGGGTTTTGTTCAACTGGCCTTTTTGCACTCAGTCATCCTATTTTCGGCTGAACTCTTTCAACACTTCTTGAAAGCCGGGGCCGGACCTCAGACTATCCAATTGCGGGTCATTCTTAACGACGCCCAACGGAAATCCTTTCCCCAGCGCATACTTTAATCGCAGCAGCGCCTCCGGCGCATGGCCCGCCAGCGCCTGAATCACCGCTTCGTCGTACACCAATCCAAGGTCGGTCCCATCGATGGCACGAGCCTGACGGATGAATTGAATGGCCGCAGTGAAATTACCGGTCTTGGCGTAGTTCACTGCGAGCATGCCCATGACCTCCGCATCCCTGGGGTTCACCTGCAGGTCCTTAACACCTAGCGAAATGGCTTGATTGTATGCAGCCCGGGCCTTATCAGCCTGGCCGGACCAGCGGTAAGCATCGGCCAGATTGGCCACTGCGACGGCCTGATGGGGATTCATCTGGACGGCCTTTTCGAACGTGGTTACCGCTTCGTTGTAGCGCCTCAGAAAGAAGTAGGCGATGCCTAGATCGCTGACAATGTCATAAGTCGGCTGAAGCTGGAGAGCTTTTTGAAAAGCGGAAATACTCTGATCGTATTTCCCCGCCTGCAGCAAAATCGCGCCGGTATTTTGGTACCCGATGGCATTGTCCGGCTCAAGCTGGATCACGTGCTGGAAAGCCTTCAGAGCTTTGTCATACTCACCGGTCTGATAGTAGGCAGAGCCCAGGTATGCATAGTTGTTCCAATAGTAGGGGTTGATCTGAACAGCCTTTTGATAGGCTTGCAAAGCTTCGCCCTTTCGGCCATCCGCCAGGAAAGCGTCGCCCAGCCGGCGGTAGGCGTCATCCGAATTCGGAGCCAGCTTCACGGCGCGCTGCAGCATGACGATGGCCTCGGCAGTGTGTCCTGTGGCCGTGTATACGTTGCCGATGGAGGAAAAGACGTCCGGCAGTTTGTTGTTCAAGTGTTCCGCCTGCTGGGCCGCGCTGAATGCCTTATCCGCCCAGAAACGGTCTTTATTTTGTAAGTACACTTCCAGACTTGCATCGGCAATTCCGGCGTAAGCCAAGGCGAAATTCGGATCGAGTTTGAGAGCCCCATCGTAGTCGCCAAGGGCGGTTTGAATCTTCTCCAAACCGGGTCTGCCGCGCATCAGGTCTCGCCCCTTGAGGTAAAGATCGTAGGCGGCGAAGTTCTCAGTGGGGTTCGCGGATGCACGGGCCTGCTCATCCTCCCCCCGCTTCGGTTCCAACTCATCGGCAAGTTTGTTATAAATTTGATCCTCCAGGGTGAGCAGGTCTTGGGGCACGCCGGAAAACTCCTGGGTCCACAGAAGACGGTCGTGGACGGCATCCCGCAAATTGACGATGATGGCGATCTTGTTTCCGCCGCTTTGCAGCGTTCCATTCACCACCAGACTCACACCGAGATCCCGCGCCTGTTGGGAAAGAGGCAGCTTGGGATCGACCTTCTCCACGGTCTCCGCTGAGGCCACATGAACGTCTTTCAACTGAAACAGCTTGGAGGCTAACGCGTCGCCCAGCCCTTCGGCGATATAACCCAGCGAAGCCTGGTCGCCAAGCACACGAAACGGAAGAATCGCCACGAACTTCGCTGGCCCGGCCGCCGGAGGACCGCCTTCAACCGCGCCCGTTGAATGGAACGGACTAAGAATGACGCGCCGGGTGGCGGGGATGATCAAGAGCAGGAGGATGACGCCGGCGGCAGCCGCCACGGCGCTCACCCCCCTGCGGCTGGTGGGAAGCGTTAAAGTGATTTGGGTGTTCCGCAAGCTTCTCGAAACCGTGGGATTGCGCCCGCTGTCAATATCCAGCAGAACTTCGCGCGCGGACGCGTACCGCTTCGCCGGATCCTTTTCCAGGCAACGCAGTATGATCCTTCCGAGATATGCAGGCAACTCGGTATTAATCTCTCGCGGATCGCGGGGCTTTTGCTTCAAGCGCCGGTACATGATTTGCATCGCCGTCTCACCCGAGAAGGGTGATTCTCCCGTTACGAGTTCGTAGAGGATCAGACCCAGCGCGTAAATATCGCTGCGATGGTCAACGGCAGTGCCTTCCACCTGCTCGGGGGACATATACTGCGGTGTGCCCAGAATCACCCCCGTCTGGGTCATGGTGGCGGCATCGGATTCCAGGGACTTTGCCAGGCCGAAATCGGAGACATAAGCGTGGCCCGCCTCATCCAGCAGTATGTTTTGGGGCTTCAGGTCGCGGTGCACGACGCCCTCGGCGTGGGCCGCTTCCAAGGCCTGGCAAAGCTGGCGGGCAATGTTCAAAACCTGTTCCAGAGGAAGCGGCCCTTTCCTCTTGAGCAGGTGATGAAGGTCCTCTCCTTCGATATACGCCATCGAGATAAATTTCATTCCGTTGACGTCACCGAGATCATGAATGCGAAGAATATTCTTGTGGGATATCTTGCTGGCCAGCAACAACTCCTGCTTGAAACGCTGCATGGAGTGCGGTTGCGAAGTCAACTCCGGGCGGACAAGCTTCAACGCCACGTCGCGGTTCAACTCGCGGTCATAGGCCTTGTAAACCGCCCCCATGCCGCCTTGTCCCAGAATTGAAATGATCCGGTAACGCGGGCCGAAATCCGAGCCCGGCTCGATGACCGCTGATTCATGCGAGGAGAAAGGAGTGGTTCCCAAGCCCGCCGCGGTAAGGGTGGGAGTGTTAGCGTCGCTTGGAGATGGAGAGGCGAGGCCTACCGCAGCAGGGGGCTTGCGAGACTCGGACTCAGCAGCCGCATCGGGTTCTCCGCCCATCGTCTCATTGTAAGCTGAGGCGGAAAGGCTGGAACCACAGCGGCTGCAGCGGACAGAATCATTTGAATTAATCGTTGAACACTGCGGACACGTCATCAAAACACCGCGAGCCCAACTTGAAATTAGCGAGCGTCAAGCGTATTAGATTATCAGCCAGAAACTTCACACCCGCAAGCCGAATCGAATCCTCAACATCCACGCCGCTCACTATTCCCAGGGCATGCCCTTGCTGTAAATACGCACTGGGACATCCATTGACGTGAGAGGCGATGCTCGCAGCCGGCAGGGAATTCAAAAGGGATTTTCGGTGTTGACAAAAAGCGAATAAAAAGCGAAACTAAATTCATTCAAGCCGCACTGGAGAACTTCTATGACCGACTGGACCCTAACACCCGTTGCAACCTCCCAAAGGCCCGCAGGGATCGCAAGAATGGCGGCCATGAGCCCCCGAATCCGCGAGCGAGCGGAGGTGGAATATTTTTCGATGGAAGGCCGCAGCGCTTTGAACCGGGAAGCGAGCCGGCGGATGTTTTTCTCCTGGACCCTCAATCCCTACCGTGGGTGCGAGTTCGGCTGTAAATACTGTTACGCGCGTTACACCCACGAATTCATGGAAATGTGGGATGGTCTGGATTTTGAGCGCAAAATCTACGCCAAGACCAATGCTCCGGAACTGGTAAGGGCTGAGCTCCGAGAGGCGCGAGACCAGGGCCTTCCGATCGCTTTGGGAACCGCCACGGATCCCTATCAGCCTGCAGAATTGCAGTTCCGAATTACCCGGCAAATCCTTCAAGTGATACATGAATTCCAGGGTGTAACTCTTTTCATTACCACGAAATCGGTCATGATCCTGCGCGATCTGGATTTGTTGGCGGCGATTTCAAAAAAGAACGATCTGACGGTTCATATCACCGTCACCACCACCAACGCGCGTCTTGCGCGCTTGCTTGAACCGAAGGCTCCGCCGCCCGCCAAACGCTTGGAAGCCGTTCGGTTGCTCGCCACAGCCGGAATCCAGGTGGGAGTGAATGCCATGCCCATCCTTCCCGGCCTGACGGATAGCAAAGCGGCACTCGAATGCCTCGTTCAGCGGTCGGCAGAAGCCGGAGCCAAGTTCGTTCACGGCCAGCTCTTGTTCCTGATGCCCTCCGCCATGAAGCAGTTCATGCCCTTTCTGCAACGCGAGTTCCCACGCCTGGTCAAACGCTACCGAACCCTTTACGCCAAGTCCGCCTACCTGCACGGCGAATACAAGGAGCAATTGGCTGCTCTGATGGCGGAGCTCCGCGCCCGTTACGGCGTCGGAAATAAGCACGAGGAGAAATCGCCTTGCTCCCGTCCGTTACAACTGGGTCTGCCTTACCAAACAGGAGATGGACCGAAGCAGTAAACCCCCAATCGACATTTCACGCGGATCCCATGCCGGGCTAGCCCGGACTTCTCACCAGATTTTCCGGTACGCAGGAAGGGCGGGACCCTGCCCTTCCGTTGCGGCAGCAAACCGAGTGAGAAATAGGCTCTTAGGGTTCGTTCCAAACCTCGATCCTTTGTTTTCATACACTCTTAGGGTTCGTTCCGAAAATAATGATGTACGCCGCTCTTTTCGGCGGGGCTAAAACCCTACCATATCCGTTGTGGCAGCAAACCGAGTGAGAAATGGGTTCTTAGGGTTCGTTCCAAACCTCGATCCTTTGTTTTCATATACCCTTAGGGTTCGTTCCGTAAATTTCGATTGCCCTCGCCACTCCGATCACTTCAGGGGAGCCTTCTCCCGGTTCCAAGCCGCTATGGAGTCCATACCATTTTAACCAAGGGCAGGGTGCATGGATGGGAAAAGTGCTTTGTATGGAAGCGATACATTGTATACAGGGGACAGGTGGCCACTGCCTGGCATGGCAAGGCGTGTGCCGCTCGGTTGGGGTGAAAATTGCGCCACCGCCATTTCCCCCTCACCCCAGCCCTCTCCCCGCTTGCGGGGAGAGGGAGGACCGCGCAGCGGTGGGTGAGGGGCTAACATTCAAAAGGTTTTTCGCCGCACGCGGTACTCGTAAGGCTGTCTCCATTCCCTGGCGCAAGTTTTTATAAACAAAATGCTTATGCCAGAAAAGACAGCATTTTTCAATCTGTTTGTGAGAAATGCGGGTTAGGCTTCGGCCCAGAACTTAGGCTGCAAAAGATACCTTCTGTGATTGACAGGGGGATTTTACCTCCCTGGATGGACCGGCGCTGGTGAGAGTTCTGACCGTACCCCCCGGCTACCGGGTGGCGCCGGTACGGCTTCCGGGTTTCATCACCGGTACACTGGCGCGGCACAAGGGACAATCCTCCGGTTTATAGTTGGCGACAGAAAGCGTGACCAGCGCCGCCCGTGGAACGCCCAGATCGACGCTGCCGCCGCTGCGGTCAATCAGCGACCCGGCTCCCACAACTCGCCCACCTGCCTGTTCCACGCAATCCATGGTCTCGCGGGTGGAAAGTCCGGTGGTGACCACATCCTCCACCACCAGCACCGGCTCGCCTGGTTGAAGCGAAAAGCCCCGGCGCAGCGTCATCTTGCCATCCTGCCGCTCTGTGAATAGCGCCCGCCCGCCCAGTGCCCGCGCCACTTCATGGGCCACCAGAATCCCGCCCAGCGCGGGCGCCACCACCGCAGAAACACCGTGCTGTCCAATCTTGCGGGCAAGCTCCGCGCCCAGTTGTTCCGCCGCGGGCGGGTCCTGAAGCACCAGGGCGCACTGGATGTAACGGTCACTGTGCAGGCCGGAGGAAAGAACAAAATGGCCATCGAGCAAGGCCGAGTGGCGGCGGAAGAGATCGAGTATTTCATTTTCGTCCATGGAATTTGAATTCCCTCTCGGCAGGTTTTTAATGAGTCGTCCGCGTCCGCCCCATTTCAACGGCGATGGCGGCTGCGGCTTGGCGCGGATCGGCGGCCGCCGTGATGGGCCGGCCCACCACCAGGAAATTCGCTCCCGCGGCGATGGCTCCGGCGGGTGTGGCCGCCCGTGCCTGATCCTGCGTTTCTGCTCCGGCGGGACGGATGCCCGGCGTGACGATCAAGAAGTCCGGCCCGCACTCGCGGCGGACGGCCGCGGCCTCGCGCGGCGAAGCCACCACCCCGTCTAGGCCCGCCGTTTGAGCCAGACGCGCCAGGCGCAGCACCATCTGCTCTGCATTCATTGCAAAACCAATTTCGCGCAAATCTTCTTCCTCGAGGCTGGTGAGGATGGTGACGGCCAGCACTTTCGGCCTGCGGACGCCGGCCGATTGTACACCGTCGAGCGCCGCTTCCATCATGGCGCGCCCCCCTGCGGCGTGAACGTCCAGAAAGGTAGCGCCAAGTTTAGCCGCCTCGCGAGCCGCAGACTTCACGGTGTTTGGGATGTCGTGCAACTTCAAGTCCAGAAACACTTTGTCCCCGGCGGCGGTCAGTCGCCTGACCAGGCCGGAGCCTTCCGAAGTAAATAACTCAAGGCCAACCTTAAACATACCCACTAGGCCGCGCAACTCTGCGGCCATGGCCAGTGCGGTCCCGGCGTCTGGCAGGTCCAGCGCCACAATCAAGTTTGGCGCGCTTGCGTCCGGGACATTATGAATTGCTTCGTCGGTTTGGGACATGGGGTTCATTGTAAGGAAACCCAGAGCGTCCGTTAAGAGATTTTTCTCCCGCCCGCAAGGTTGTAACTCACCCGCCGTTTCGCGTCACCATCTCCCCGCAAGCGGGGAGATGGCAGGGGTGAGGGGATGTATTGGGTCCGAAATGGAACAGTTGTTATCTGACAGCGCCTTAGCCGATCCCATTGAAGCCTGATTCACGCGCGCTGTAGGGGCGGGCCTTGTGCCCGCCCGTGGGCGACCACAAGGGTCGCCCCTACAAGGGAATCCGGGTTAATGCTTCCCCACCTTCCTGCCGTTTTTCGTTTTCGCCGCAGTGGATTGAGGCGGGGATAAGGCTTGCTCCCCGGTGTTTCCCTTGAGCTGGAGCCGGTAGCGCGTGACGTTGCGTTGGTGGGCGGCCAGGGTGCTGGCAAAGTAATGTCCGCCGTGATTGTTGCTGACGAAATAGAGGGCATCCCCGGCGGCGGGATGGAGGGCTGCCTGAATTGACGCCTCACCCGGACTGCAAATGGGCCCCGGCGGCAGACCGGCGTGAGCATAAGTGTTATAGGGCGAATCCACCGAAAGATCATCATGCGAGGGAGCGCCGGTGGGGAGACCGGAAAATCCGCGAATCAGCCTGAGCGCATAAATAACGGTGGGATCACATTGCAAGGGCATATTTTTTTCGAGGCGCCGCGCGAAGATTCCGGCAATGACCGGCCTCTCTCGAGGATTTGGCGTCTCTCGCTCTACCAGCGATGCCAACGTTACGACATCGTGCAAGTTGCCGGGAGGAGGGTTCAAGCTAAGATCGAGTTTCCGCTGGGCGACGCGGCGGAAGCGGGCTAACATGGCTCCAACAATCTGGCGGACCGGCGCGCCGCGAGGCAGCAGGTAAGTGTCTGGAAAAAGATACCCTTCAAGGTTCGGAGCTTGCGGGTCAAGATCGCGGACCAAGTCGGCGCGGGCAGTGGCCGCAAGAAATTGCTGGGGATTCATACCGATTTCAGCGGCGAAGATGCGGGCCATGTCAAACCGGTCTGAACCTTCGGGAATCACTACGGCATGGAGATAAACCTCGCCGCGCGCCAACATCCAATAAACACCGATGGGGCTTAACGGACGGTCAAATTGATATTCACCCGCCTTCAACGTTCTGCCATGCAGCTTACCGAGCCAATATCGAAGCAGAAAAGGAAACTGGTAGGCCAGCACGCCGCGTTCCACCAGGCTTTGCGAAATGTCCTGTGCCCCGGAACCGGGAGGGATCAACACCACCTGGCCACGGGCGTTGCGTGGGTAAGGCCGTTCCATCTCCCAGGCCAGCCAGCCAGCCGAACCCAGAAGCGCCAAGACCCAAACCCCAATCAGGAACTTTTTCACAGGCAATTCATCCGATGGCGCGCCCGGCGTTGCGTTCCCGCTCAAACGATTGCCGGTCGAGATAGCCTTGCAGAAGCAGTGTCGCCGCCATGCGGTCCACCGCCTTGCGCCGCTTTGCGATTCCCAAGCCGAAGTCGCGGAGAATCCGATTGGCTTCCGAGCTGGTCAGGCGCTCATCCCACAGCAACACTTCGATCGAGAGATGCTTGCGCAATTTCTCCGCAAAGGCGGCCACTTGCGTGGACATGGAAGTCTCATTCCCGGACTTGCTCAGCGGGTTTCCCACGATGATCCGGACCACCGAGTGCTCCGCGATCAGGTGCCGGATCCGGTCCATATCGCTTTGGATGCGGGACCGTTCCAGCGTCGGAAGCCCTTGCGCGGTAAGGCCGAGCGCGTCCGAAACGGCCAGACCGAAACGGCGCAGACCAAAATCAATCGCCAGAATTCGTTCGTGCATGGCAACCGTTTTCATCCTTCTTCGCAACAATTCCCAGGAAGACCCGCCGGACCGCGGGCTCAAACCGGCCCGAAGCGCCGCCCTGATGATTCGCTTCGGATGATGCTCCACGGGTCACGGGAACTTTGCGACTTTGAACAGGCCAAGCCGAACAAAGGCCGCTGAATTCCCGCTACTTCACCGGCGAAAGCCACGGAGAATTGAGGACGTGCAAAACGATCACCACCGCGCAAACCCATCCCGCGCGCCGTCCGAAAGTCCTTTCCACCCTTGACCGGCGGAAGTAATAGGCCAGGCAGGCGGCGACAAATCCCAATTCCAAAAACCAGCCGCCCTGCGGCCAACGCCGCCAAATGCCCAATCCCAGGTGAATGGGCGAGCCCGGCCACAAGGCAAGGTCCGGAGAGTGCATCAAGAAATCCAGGACGAAGTGCGAAAAGACGGCGCCGCCTAACGCCAGGCGGACTCCCCAGTCTCGACGGCGGAAGACCAGTGCAAAAAGGACGGACCAGACGATTGCCATCAGGAGTGAATGGGAAACATCAATCGAGTCCAGGGAAAATCCGGGTGAAATCCCCGGAGTCATGTGGACGCGCTCGATGCCCGCCATCACCAACACTCCAAACAGGAGATCCAGCAGCACCGCACCTGCCAAGAGTGCCGCCGTGGGCGCGTCCGGCTTGCGGGCCTTGATTGCCAAACCCACGCCAAAGTGACCGGCATACATCAGAGCTTCTCCCGCAGCTTTTCCGCAGGCTTGGGGTTCTCATCCGGCACGCGATCAAGCCACCACAGGAGCGGAACCGGCAACGCAAAACTCATAAACACAAGAATCGCAAAGTTCACGCTGGTCATCGTGCAGACCTCACTATGTCAAGTTCATCCGAGAACGGCCCTATGCCAAAACTGACGGTCCCGTGAACTTCGTGAGCAACTTTCACGCAACGAAACAAGCAGCGTTACCAGAAGACTACTTTCCGGACGACGCCGCGCCTGACTGGGTGGGGTGAGGATGCCGTTTTTTCCGGCGCCGATGGGATGCAGCTCTTTTTTTCGCGGCAGCCCTTTTGGCTACTGGCTTTTTCTCCTCTGCCTTTCGCTTGTGAACATTCCGCCCTTGAAACTGGGGTAAGACATTCTTCATGGGCGTGGCGGGCGTCTGCAGCCCGTGCATGGCAAAACCCAGTTGATTCTGGCAATTCGAAAGATCCGTCAGATACATCTGGACGGTTTGATCGCGATGAGTGAAGAGAAAAGTCAGGTAAGGGAGAAGATCGTCCTCCCGGGCGCGCAGATCGCTTCCCGATTTCTCATAGTCGGCCGCAGCCTGGGGGCTCTCATACTGCTCCACTCGCAGCGTCACATTTTCAAGCGGCTCGAACAGCCGGTCGATTGCAACATAAGTTTGAAAGCCTGAGTTCAGGTCGGCCGGGTGCTCGGAGAATAGAGACCGCCAGTGCTCAAGGTTCGCGAGATCTTTCGAGAGCTCCTGACGGGAAGCGCTGAAGGCGTTCTGTTCGGTGGCGGGGGCCTTCCATTTTCCGGGTTGCTCTTGGCTCAATAAGTCCTTAATGCGATAAGCAGGAACATAGACGCGGTAGAGCAGTTGCTTCACCTGCGCGGCGCTGAGCGGCGGCGGCTGGGTGACCATTGAAGACAGCGGCTTGATATTGGGCTGAGCGCGGATGACTTCCGTCTCTAAGCCTGCCCCCCCCCCGGGCAGCTTCGTGGTAGACGAAAGCAAAGCCTTCATGCGCGCTTCCATTCCTGAAATATAAGGTTTCAGTTGGTCCGCGGCGCCTGCCAAGTCCTGAGAAGCTTGTTGAAACTGGCTGCCCGCCGCGGTGCTTTGATGCGCGCTGGCAGAGGCGCCGATGGAAGCCACCACCGGCTGTAAATCCTCAACAGCCGATTGGGTCTTCTTTCCGTCAGCAAGATCATCCAGGTGGTAATAAAACTGGTAACGCCATTTTTCAAGGTCTTGAATCTTCTGTTGAACCGAACTGACCGACTGGTAAATTTCCTGGCGCTCCGTGTCCGTCACCTTCCACGATGCGGTCGCGAGCGTACCCAGCAGGTCTTTGATCCGGGATTCGGCAAGGAAGAGTTTGTCCAGAACCGCTCTGGCTTGTGCCGGTGTCAGCTCAACCGGAGCCGAAGTTGCGCTGCTGGAAACCGGGGGTGGAACGGCTGATGCGGCTGCCGGTGGAGCGGGCACTGAGGACTTTGGAGCTGAAGGTTGAGGCGATGCCGGAGCGGGCACTGAGGACTTTGGCGCTGAAGATTGAGGCGATGGCAGAGCGGGCGAGGGGGCCGTTGGCGCGGCCTGTCTTGAATCCAGCGGCCCGAGAAGGCCATGGGCGGGTCGAGCCATGCCGGAGGCACCCGTGCTGTAACCGGCCAGCCAAACCAGAGCAAGATAAACTCCCACCCACCGTGAAACCAATCGGTTGACGCTCATCACTCCTCTTTGAAAGATTATGATGGGTGCTTCAGGAATGACAAGGCTTAATTGGATTCGTCGACAAATTTCTTTAAGGCAAAGATAGACTCTTCACTCAAATCCAGGAATTCAACCCCAATGCCGCGGCCATCGACGGAGTAGATCACACGGCACCGGCAACTTACGGGCCGCTGTCTTTCACCGATTGCGAAGGTTGCAATTCCTTCAGAGGATTCGGTGATTTCAGGATGCGGCGAGGTGGAGAGGCCGCCAACGCTGATGTCCTTGGCGACAAGGACGTATTCCCGTCCGGAAAACTCCAAGGCGACGCCGGATTCGATGGTGGATCGCCCGTGCTTGCGGCGATCCGCACCGAGCTCCAGCCGGTTGCGAGCATCAAATTCGCTCATGGTTCAGCTTTGCTGGGCGCTGGGTTTGGGCGGAATTGAACCGTGACGCCGAACGAAACTTAACAGACGGCGCCGTAGTGGCCGTTTCCCCAAGCCAGCAACCCCTGCTAATTTCCTTGCTGCTAAATGCTATCACAGGCGCCAAGGTCCAGGAAGGGGATTCAGTTTATAGTAGTGGTTCAGTTTGCTGTAGCGGCGGTCAGAGACCGCCGCTACAGCAGCGAAAATGTACCACTACCCAGTTTATAGCATGGATTATTCGTGAAGCTCCCTTTCAAGACCGGAAGGGCACGGTTAAAACCGTGCCCTTCCGGTCCGTGAACATGGCTTCGTGAATAGTCCGGGATAGGGCGCCTTCCTCCGGGAAAAACGCCGGCTGCCCCTTGCCTCATCCTTGAGCCGCACCGGCCGTCACGCTGCGCGCTGCCGCGCCAATTCCGGTTTCGACGATCGCCCCGTGTTCCTCTTTCGTGAATTTCAGCTTGGAACCGCACTCATCCAAATCCACCGTCACCAGGTCGCCCAGTACGATCTGCGAAGTAGCCAGCAGATTGGACACGGGGAAGACCAAGTGGCGCTCGATTGCCCGCTTCAGGTGCCGGGCGCCCGATTTGGCGTCAGTCCCCTCTTCCAACAGGAACTCCCGCGCCGCGTCCGTGCATTGAAAGATGAAGTGTCTCCCTTCATTTGCGGCCAGAATGCGTTCCTGCACGCGCTCCAGCTCAATATCCAGAATTTCATCCAGGTGGTGCTTTTGCAGAGAACGGAAGACGATGATCTTGTCGATGCGATTCATGAATTCGGCAGAAAATTTGCGCCGCGCCGCCTCCGAAGCAACCCGGTAAATCTTCTGATCCAGCTCCTCGCCCTGTGCGGTGGCTTCAGAGTTGAATCCCATGCCACCTTCCAAAAGATTGACCATCTCCTTGGACCCGAGGTTCGAGGTAAGGAAAATCATGGTGCGGGAGAAATCCACGCGGCGATTGTCGCCCAGGGTCAGCGTTGCTTTGTCCAGAATGCCGAGCAGCAACTGCCAAAGCGAATCACTCGCCTTCTCAATTTCGTCGAACAATACCAGCGAAACGCGCAAATCGTCCGTGTGGCACTGATCTAAAGTTTCTTGGGTGATCAGTGGATGGGTCTCACGATGGCCCAAGTATCCGGGAGGCGATCCGATTAATTTGGAGATCTCGTGACTGTGTTGGAACTCAGCGCAATCCACCTTCAGGACGGCGCGAGTATCGCCGAACATCGATTCCGCAGCGGCTTCCACCAGACGGGTTTTGCCGGACCCGGTGGGACCGAGCAGCAAGAGATTGGCTAGCGGACGGCCCGGCGCGGAAAGACCCGCCTTGAATACTTGGAAGACGCGAGCCAGGCGGCGAACGGCTCGATCCTGCCCGACGACGCGCCGCCGTAAGTCACTTTCAAAACTCTCAACCTCCGGGCTCTGCCGCGAAGGGTCCAGGGTCATCACCGGTCCTGACATTGACTGCCTCCTCTTACGGCACTTCCGTGCCGTTATGCCTGCTCTACAAGCAAGAGGCGTGCCATTTCTCCCGATCCATGAGTTTTTTCATCGAACCGGATGAATTCGCGTTCGAGGGGCAGAAAGGTACAAAATCATTTTGGCTATTGAGGAGAGCTTCGGGATTTTCCCATGGCGCCCGACCGTCTGAAATTCACTCTGCATTAACCAGTTATGCAACGAATTCAATGGGCCTGCCGATTGTAGGGAGAAACCGGTATCCCTTTTCCCACTATGATGAAATCTCTTTCTCTGTGCACAGGCGTCGAACCCGGCGAGATACTCTGCCTAATATATTCATCGTCCCGGCTCCATAATAAATGTTTACGGCCCGCCCGTTCCACTCGCCGAGGCAGCAAGAACACCGAAATAATTACCGAAACAACCTCCACCATTCCCAAAACGGGAAATTGAAATGGATGACGGGGTTCTGCTTCGTGATAACCCCAATGCTGTTCACTTAAAGTCCGTTCGGGAATAACTGCGCACAGTTGAACCAGATCCCCTCACCCACCGCTCTGCGGTTCCCCCTCTCCCCGCTTGCGGGGAGAGGGCCGGGGTGAGGGGTCAGGTGACATTCAAGGTCATGAGACTTGCCTTAAGTGAACAGTATTGGCGCTAACCCGAATTATTCACGAAGCTCCCGCCAATTACCGCTGAGGTCATGCCGAGGCGCTTTCTTCCACATCCGAAAAAAAGTGGAAGTAAAGATAGATATTGACGGCCATGACGCCGGCATAGACGTAAAAGGGCAGGCCAATATCCGAAATATCAAACAGATAGCCGGTGAGAGAAATTGCACCGGCCGAAGCAGCCAAGCGCGCCACCTGGTTGATTCCCAATGCGCGCCCCACTTCATTTTGATCAACCATCACTACCATGGCGTTTTGTTGGATGGGCAAGGCTGCAACCCGCAAGGCCGGCGTCAGAAAATAAATGGCCAGCGCCAACCCTAAGTAATGGCTGACCGGCAGCAGCAGTAGTAAGAGGGCGCCCAAACCTCGCGTGAAGGCGATGCTCTTCACAAACCCAAAGTGACGTTCCAGCCGTGGCGCCGCCAGTATTGAAACCGCCCCGAGCGTTCCGCTGATGAATCCATAAACTGACATTTGTGACTTCGGGATGCCATATACCAGGACAAAAAAGGGAATTAAAAAAGGTGTAATCAGACCTTGACTGAATCCATTCAGTGCTCCCGTCAAGGTGAATTTGCCGATCACTCGCTTGCTGCTGAGGCGGCGCGGCTCTCCGCGCGTCTCTTCCAGGCGAATGGGCCACAGGAAGGCCAGACCCACAGCGGAAATAAGGGTGGCCGCCAGGAAGATGTCGCGCACCGTGAAGAGCCGGGCCATTAACGCCCCCACCGCCGCAAAACCCCCGCTCATAAAGGTGAAAACCGAGAAGTAAAAAGTCCGCTCGTCGAGCGAAGTCAGACTGGTGAGGACCACCATTTGGATTGGCTGGGCGGCTCCGCCCACTCCGCCCCCCATCAAAGACCCTGTGGCAGAGTATCCTCCAATCGCCGTCGCCAGAAACAGCACCCAGATATGCCCCGAAATAAAGACCAGCATGGAACTGGCCGGGAGCATGAGTGCCACTACCACCAGCGTCTTCTTCTGGCCCCAAATGTCCGCCAGGAATCCAAACAACAGCCCAAATCCCGCCGTGGCCACGGCCGCCATGGTGTAGAGCAAGCCCAGGGTCAAAGGCGAACGGTGGAGCGTGGTCAGCACCAAGTATGGGAATGCCAGCGTGATCATACCGGCGGAAATGCTGCGGGAGGCTCTGAACACAGCCAGGAAGAAAAGATATAAGCGACGCCCCTTCATCAGACTCCATGAATTGAATTTTTATCCTGGATTATCCACGAGCTTCGCTGCACGGGCGCAGGCGGAACCAAACCTATTATGCCTGCCCAAACCGGTTGAACACGGACATTGCCCCCGCTACTTGTCCGGCGATTCAGGCAGCAGAGAATGGGCCAGCGCCAGGGCCTCTGCCAGACGACTCTCCTCGATGCCGCCGCCCTGCGCAAAATTTCTTGCTCCGCCTCCCCTGCCGCCGTAGGGAGCGAGCGCTCGGCCCATCAGCGCTCCGAGATTGGCTCGGCCGCTGGCTGATTGCGAAAAAAACAAAGCTGCGGGTTTGCCCTTCACGCCAATCAGCGCCACAGCCGAGTCAAGCTGCGCAACGGCATGGGCCAACGCCTTCGCCTGCGCGGAATCCGTGGCTTCAAAAACTTCCTGCAACACCTTTCGTCCGTTTTTCAGCTCTGCTTGTGCCCACCATGCCTCCGCTTCGAGCTCAGCAAGACGTTGGATAAGCTTTTCGTTTGCCCGCAAAGCGTGGCGCAACTCTTCGGCCTGCCGGGCAGCGAGCACCGGAAGGTTCAGAAACGGGGCGGAAAAAAGCCGGGCTGTTTCCTCCAGAGTGCGGAAGTCGCCACGCGACGCTGCCAAGGCGCGGCCGCCGCAAACAAATTCGATCCGCAAGTGACCTTTGGTCCGCTCGACTTTACGAACGGAAACCAAGCCGATCTGTCCGGTACTGCGAACGTGCGTCCCCCCGCAAGCGGAAAGATCAAAATCCGCCATCTGAATCAAGCGAACTTCGCCCTGCCGCTGCGTGGGCTTGCGCAAGGCCATGTCCGACGCTTCCGTGGCATCGCGGAACAGGATTTCCACTGGCCGGTCCTCAAAGATCACATCATTGGCCAGACTTTCTGCCGCTTCGATCTGGCGGGGGCCAAGGCGATCAGAATCCAGATCGATCGAGGAGACTTCGGTCCCCAAATGGAATGAGACCGTTTTATAACCTCCTGTCCGTTCGAAGGCTGCGGAAAGCACGTGTTGGCCGGTGTGCTGCTGCATGTGGTCAAACCGCCGTGGCCAATCGATGGTCCCCCGTACCGTTTCATCGCCCGGGTTACGCTCAGCGATGTGCGCAATTCGTTCTCCTTCGTCGATCACGTCCAGGACGCGCGCGCCTCCGAGCAGACCGCGGTCCGAAGGCTGGCCACCGGATTCCGGATAGAAAGCGGTGCGATCAAGATAGACGCGCACACCCAGGCCATCGGGTGAGGTGTCTACAATCTTGGCATCGAATTCCCGCAGGAAGCTATCCGTGTAGTAAAGCCGTTCGGTCTTGCCCATAGTTAGTTTGCTTGATGGAGTGTGGTTACCGGCTTCCAGCCGCTAGAAAATTCAGACAATATGCCCACTGCTTTGCCGCTGCCCATCAATGTTTGGTAACCATTTCCATGACTTCGAGATACTTGTAGGCACTGCCGGTGAGAAACAGCACGATCGTCTCCGTGCCAGAGAGGAATCCATCCGCCAGCAGCCGTTCCAGTGCGGCAAGCGTAGCGCCGCCCTCCGGCGCTGTCAGCACGCCTTCGGTTTCGGCCAGAATGCGTATCGAAGCGAGCATGGCATCGTCGGTGACGGCGATGGCTGCTCCCCGGCTTTCGCGTAAGGCGCGAAGAATCAAGAAATCTCCCACTGCCGAAGGGACGCGCAGCCCGGAAGCCACTGTCACGGGGTTTTGCCATTCGTCCGCATGATCGGTTTCCTGATGGAAAGCGCGGACCATGGGTGCGCAGCCGGACGCTTGGACGGCAAACATACGCGGGCGGATGCTGCCGATCCATCCAAGCTGTTGCATTTCTTCAAAGGCTTTCCACATGCCCACCAGTCCGGTGCCGCCGCCGGTGGGATAAATCATGGCGTCCGGGAGGGTGCCCCCCAACTGTTCAAACACTTCATAGGCCATCGTCTTCTTGCCCTCAAGGCGGTAAGGTTCCTTGAGGGTCGAAACGTCAAACCATTCCTGCATATTGAGCTCTTCGCGCATCACCCGGCCGCAATCCTTGATGCTACCCTCCACCAACGTCACGGTAGCGCCCAGAATGGGGCACTCCAGGCGATTCATCAGTGGCGTCCCGCGCGGGACATAGATGTGCGCTTCCATGCCAGCCCGTGCCGCGTAAGCGGCCATTGCCCCGCCGGCGTTCCCGGCCGACGGGACGGCGACCTTTCGAATGCCCAGTTCTTTTGCCATGCTGATGGCGGCGCTCATGCCTCGCGCTTTGAAGGAACCGGTGGGATTGACCCCTTCATCCTTCAGATAAAGATTGGGTTCCTCCGCAGAATTTGTGGGTGGAGCGGGGATAGTTTTTGACCCTTCGCGGAGAAAAAGATAGCGCATCCCATCCCAATTCCTGTATGGGTAATTTGAGCGAGAAACCCTACACAGGAACAGGACAGGATGCAATTGA
>DATKST010000134.1:0-7161 GCA_035531475.1 Terriglobia bacterium | reverse complement strand
CGGGGCGGCTCTGCGGTCGCCTACGGCTCCCTTCGAGCCGCCCCGGAGAGAAGAACAAAAGCAAGACCACCCCCCGGAACTCACATTATGATTGGTACAAAGAAGGGGGGCAGGTCAAGGCCTTTGTACCTACGGCTCGGGGTAGCCAGGCGAGTCTCCATCCGGAAGACATAGCGCTCCCATCCGCCGGTTCCAAGAATTTGCAACACATCCCGCGTAGCGGAGGGCGGGAACTTATCGAGGATCTCGGCTGCTGGCATTTGAAGTCCAGGGGCTTTTGGCTCTCAGCTCCTTCGGCGGTGGAATCTGCGAGGCATCCCAGCCGCCGCCGAGGGCCTCGATCAACTGCACGCTTGCTGTCATCTGTTGCGTTTGAAAGTTCACGACCGTCTGCTGGGCGTTCAGCAAAAGCGTCTGCGCAGTAATCACGTTTAGATAAGGGTCGATGCCGGCTTGGTACCGTACCATAGCCTCCTGCAAATTCCGGTTTGCCGATCGAACCGCAGCATCTTGCTGCTGAACGTCCTGGGATAGGATTCTTGAAGACGCAAGGCTGTCCTCGACTTGTTGGAAAGCTGTTAATACACCCTGCCGGTAGTTTGCTACGGCTTGGTCATGGGAGGCCTGGAACTGCTGGACGGTAGCTCTGCGCAGTCCGGCATCAAAAACTGTTTCTGTCAAGCCCGGACCCATGGACCAGAAGCGGCCTGGCCACGTGAGCCAGTCCGCGATTGAAGTATTCCCGAATCCGGCTGTAGCGCCCAGTATGAGATTGGGAAAGAAGGCCGCCTTGGCCACGCCGATCTGTGCATTTGCCTGGGCCACGGCGCGCTCGGCTGCGGCGATATCCGGCCGGCGCTCGAGAAGTTCGGAAGGAATGCCCACTGGGATATCGGGAGGGCTTGCCTGTAGCGATTCGGCCGGAATCGAGAATGTTGATGCGGGCTCGCCAATCAAGAGAGCGATGGCGTGTTCATACTGAGCACGGAGGATTCCGAGGTTCGTGTCTTGTGCCTGCGTAGCCGCTAATTGAGTCTCCGCTGCCGCTACCGCCTCATCTGTACCAATTCCCGTCTTGTACTGCGCCCGAGTCAGGTCAAGAGCTTCTTGATAAGCGAGCACCGTGGAATCAAGTAACTGCTTCAGGGCATCTTGTCCACGCAACTCATAGTAGTCAACAGCGAGCTCGGCGTGGACCGTCAGACGGACATTCTCGAGGTCCGCAGCACTCACCTGGGCTGCAAGGTAATTTGTCCTCACCGCCAGCCGAACACGGCTCCAAAGATCCGGTTCCCAGGATGCATCAAACGGCAGCGAGTAATTTGTAAACGAACTAACACTTAATCCATGACCCGTCGAACCTCTCAAACCACCGAATTGGCCTGGCGACGGAAGCGAATTCATAATACTCGGGCTGCCTGCGACGCTCGGGAAATACTGCGAGCGGGCTTCTCTGACCATGGCCCGCGCCGCGAGAAAAGTTGCCGCTGCCGCAGCAATACTTTGATCTGAAACATCAACCCTTTCTTCCAACGCATTTAACTGAGGATCATTGAAGACTTCCCACCATTTGCCGCGAATCGCGTCATCCTTCGGATCGGCTTTCTTCCATGCGGCGAGACCTTTTGAGCCTGATACTCCAAGCTCTTTATATGCAGATGGAACTTCGACAGGCGGCCTTACGTACTTCGGGGCGATATGACACGCGGACAGAAGTATGGAACAAGCCGCTAAGGCGGCCGAGGCCAAGCGTACCGCACTCGCATGGACGTTTGCGCAAGTCTCTTTCTTCGCAACCGCCGGCGTGCGCCCTGCGCCGTACCGCAGGACGCAGCGCCGAGTGGGGCTTGTCTTGGCTGCCGATTTGTCATTCACCGATGTATACATCTACCAGTTCACCCGGATAAAGATTCACATTCTTGGGCTTATCGAAACTGAAAATGACCGGTAAAACTCTGACATCCACCCGCTCGGTCCTTTGGTCAGAAAGCTCGATTTTAGGAGACACGTACGGCTGCACTCTCGCGAACTCCAGGGGAAGCTTGATGCTGGATCCCCGGATCGACATCTGCGCCTTCATCTTGGACGCAGGCGGAAGCCGAGGCACCAGGATTTCATCGACGTAGCAACGAACATTGAGGGAAGTTTGGGGAGTTCCCAGCACTAACACAGGATCGGACCCTTCCGTATAGGCGTCGTAAGCGCCTTGCGGCGATACGTAGCTTCCGACGCTAGTATTGATCGATAGCACGGTTCCGTCTCCCGGCGCTCTTAGGGTGTATTTGGAAAGTAGCGCGCTTGACGATGTATAGGCCTTTTGCAAGGCGTTAACCTGGCGTTCCTGGTTTCTTATGTCGTAAATCCA
Source organism: Terriglobia bacterium (assembly GCA_035531475.1). Classification (GTDB taxonomy): domain Bacteria; phylum Acidobacteriota; class Terriglobia; order UBA7540; family UBA7540; genus CALCEB01. The sequence goes on along the minus strand of DATKST010000134.1, from coordinate 4,796 downwards.
GGCCCCGGCTTTGGTCAGGTCATACTGCTTTTGGGCTACTTCAAGGTTTGCTCTCGCTGCGGCGGCAGCGTCGATGGCGCTATCCAAAGCGTCTTTGCTGATCGACTTCGGATTGAGTTGGTAAGCAGCTTGTTGCTTGTCCATCTCATCCTGCGCGGTCTTCAGAGCTGCTTGCGCCGCGCCGACCTGCGCTTCCACTACCTCAAGCGTTTCCTTTCTCGGCTGAGCCCTCAATTCTTGTAGGAGAGTGCGAGCGGCCTGCGCCTGCGCTCCCTGCTGCTCGGTCGTAGCTCTCTGTATGGAATCGTCAATCAGCAGAAGGGGCATTCCCTTATAGACTGCTTGGCCTTCGGCGACAAGGATCCGTTTGACAGTGCCTCCCACCTCCGGATAAACGTTGATATTCTCACCACTTCGCTGAACGCTTTCCACGATGCCCTCTGCGTAGATACCGCTGACATACGGATCAGAGGGCGGACTAAACGCCGGCGGCAGCGCCGGCTTGTTGAGGCTAAACAAATAGGCGGCAAAACACCCGGCCAGGATGCCGAGCGCCGAAAGCGCAAATATCAGCTTATTCCTCATGGCGGGCCTTCTCGATTCCGGTGAGCCGGCCATTCTCCATCTTCAAAATCCGGTCGGCGAATTCATAGATTCTATTGTCATGCGTAACAATCACGATGCAGCGCTTCGCGTTGAGAATATTCCCGTGCACGAAACTCACCACCGCGCGCCCAGTGTCGCCATCCAGCGAGGCGGTGGGCTCGTCCATGATCAGGATGTCTGGTTTCCCGGCAATTGCTCTAGCGATGGCCACGCGTTGCTGTTCTCCTCCGCTCAGTTTCACGGGAGGGAGTTGTGCCCGTCCCTTCAGGCCCACGATCTCCAAATACTTGACAGCCTCGCTCACCGATTCATCCCAATCCTTGCGCTTCAGGATCAGGGGAATTGCCACATTTTCGGCGGTGGTCAGACGGGGAAAGAGGTGATAATCCTGAAACACGAAGCCGATCTTATTCAGCCGGAATTCAGCGAGCCGGTCTGCGTCAAGCGCCCAGATGTCGGTCCCCTCCACCAGGACAGATCCAGAATTCGGCCTGAGTATCCCAGAGAGAACACTCAGCAAGGTGGTTTTCCCGCTTCCCGATGGACCCACGATGTACACCATTTCGCCAAAATAGGCTTCGAGGTTGACCTCCGTGAGCGCAGTCGTCTTCGCCTCGGCTTCGCCGAACCACTTGACCAATCCGCTCGCTTTAATGGCTGTATCCGGCATTTCATCCCCTGAAGATTTCGAACGGATCGATCTGTAGCACCTTGCGAATCCCGAAGTAGCTGGAAATCGCTGCAATGATAACAACCATCCCGAAAGCAAGTCCAAGGTTTGCGTACGTAAGCATTGCAAAATAAGCGGGCAGCCTTAGCTTGGCGATGCCGATCAAGAGCGCGCACAGGCCCACTCCGAGTCCGTAGCCAGCGAGCGCCGTAAACGTAGCCTGAAACAGAATCATGGCTATGAGCGCGCGGCTTTTTGTCCCGATGGCCTTAAGGGCGCCGAATCTCTCGAGGTTCTCTAGAATGAACGTGTAAAAGGTTTGCCCCGAAACCGAGAGCCCAACGATAAAGCTGATCAGGGTCATGATTGAAAGGTTAATCCCGAAGGCCGTCTGATACACGTAAAAGTCGGAAGTCTTCTGGATGAACTCATCCTTCGTCAAAGCAAGGTAGCCAAGCGCTTGAACTTGCCGCTTGATTTCCGGGATGTCGCTAGCGCTCTTCGGCTCGACGAGAACATATGAAATGGTATAACGCGGGTTGGGAATGTACTGAATGGCCCTTTCATACGTTGTATACAGAGTCGGGATGCCGAACAGACTGGAGGTCGAGACTTTGGCCATACCCACAATGACGCCCCGGTGGTCATTCAGTTCGAATTCCGAGCCGATATGAGGATTGCCGAGCTTGGCAAAGTCGGCGTCATGCACCGCGATGAAGCCATTCTCCGCATAGATATTTTCAATCTTCCCTTCCAGAAGCGCCGGTCTCCCAAACAGGCTCGTGTCGTCCAATCCAATGACAGCCGCCGCTTGGTACGTGCCATCGGGAAGCTTCAGTAGGGCGGTGCCAGAGTAGAGCGGAACGGCGTATTTGACGCCTTGCATGCTTCGAACTGCGTCCAGCACGTAATCCGGCATGCCGATCGAGTTGGCGGGAGTTTGGACGGCCGGGTCCATGACCCACATCGAGGCCCCGATGTTGATGACCGTCGCTGAGGAGTGGTTCAAAACGCCAATAAACATCGACGTGATGAACATCATCAGAAAGACGGCGAAAGTGATGCCGACAAGCAACGCGCTAAACTTCGCCTTGTCGTTGACGAGGAGTTTGTAAGCAAGCTTGAGGATTCCCTTCATTGGATACATCCCTCCGCTATGCTCAGGGAGAAGTGCGCCTCGCCGGGCCTATGTTTCCTCGAACGCATCGGGACGCTTAGGCGCGGCAACCAAGGCTGAGCAACCATCTTTCTATGCGCGGGGCTTATCATTTCGTTCATACGCATTCTCATGCTTCGCCTGCTCTTTGAGCAGTAACACTCGTCACGACCATCAACGAACTACATTCGGGTAGAGTTACACATTCTCATGCCTCGCCTATCCCCTGGGCAGTGACACCCCTCACTACCATCAACGAACTACATTCGGGTAAAGTTTAGCCGTTAAGAGTACAAAGGCCGCCAGGACAACCAACTGCACGGTCAAGTCTGTTCCCAGTCCGAATATGGACTGCCCTCCTTCTACCATCAAGGCCCGTAGCGCATCGACCTGATAGCTGAGCGGGTTAATTTTTGCCAGCGCGCGGAGCCACGCTGGCATAACGCTCAAAGGATAAATGGCATTGCTCGCGAAGAATAGTGGCATCGTCAGCACCTGGCCAATGCCCATGAAGCGTTCCCGAGTCTTCACGAGGCACGCGACTGCCAGAGAGAAAGTGGAAAACAGCGCGGAGCCCAGAATGATAAACCCGAAAACTGCGACAATGGGGCCGACCTCAAGCCGAATCGGGACACTTAAGAGCAGAGCGAGGAGATAAATGATAATGCCCTGAGACAGTCCCCTCACGCCTGCCGAAAGCGCCTTCCCAAGGACCAGAGAAGTGCGCGCTGCGGGCGTCACCAGTAGCTTCTGGAGGATTCCCAAATCACGCTCCCATATCACGCTAATGCCGTAGAAAATGGCGATGAAGAGCACGCTCTGGGCGAGAATGCCCGGCACCATGAACGTCAAATAGCTCAAGTTGCCGGTAGGTATGGCTTTCATCCGCCCGAAGACCTGTCCAAACACCAGCAGCCACAGAGTGGGTTGGATAGCCCTGGTAAACAGCTCAATCGGGTCACGCCCAAGTTTTCGGATTTCAATCTCGGCAACGGCCGCGGTATCGCGTACGAACGCGGTAACGGCCGATTCCTTAGCCGAGGCGCCGCGCGGTGCGGCGAGCCCGGACGGTGTCTGCATAGCCTTCGCCATACTCGATCGAACCTCCTGCGAAATGAACAAAAACATCATCAAGGTCTGCTTCGGGCCCTACCTGACCTTTCAAGGCGCTCGGTGAACCTACGGCGACCGCTTGGCTGAGGTGCATGATCGCGATGGTCTCGCAGAGTTCGTCAGCCTCCTCCATATCGTGGGTGGTCATAAGAATGGTCGTCCCAAAGTTATTCCGAAGCCCCCGCAGGTGTTCCCACACAGCGTGGCGCGCGACCGGGTCTAAACCGACTGTCGGCTCATCCAGGAATAGAACCCTGGGGTGGTGCATCATGGATTGCGCAATCTCCAGCCGCCGGATCATCCCCCCGGAGTAGTTGCGGACGAGCGTTTTCGCGGCGTCCTCCAGGCCCATAAACCGAAGAGCTTCAGCAACGCGCTCTCGCCGCAACTGGCGCTCAATGCCGTACAATCGGGCGAACAGCAGCAGGTTCTCGTAACCCGTCAGAGCGCCATCGGCAGAGATCATCTGAGAGACGTACCCAATGTTGCGCCGGACGCCCACGGTATCTCGAACGATATCGAAGCCAGCTACCCTGGCGGTCCCTGCGCTTGGAGGGAGAATCGTGGTCAACATTTTGATGGTCGTGGTCTTGCCCGCACCATTGGGTCCCAAGAGGCCGAAGATGCATCCTGGAGGGACGAAAAGGGACAATTCGTTGACCGCGGTCAGTGCTCCGAAGCGGCGCGTTAGACTGAGGGTCTCAATGGCCGGTAGTGCAGAGGGTGAATTCTTCGAGTCTGGCGCATCGATCCGTCCGATTGCCTCTTGCTTCGCGTTATGGTCAGGGCTGATCGCCAATTTGGATTTCCACCGTTCACATTCTCTCGTTCATAAGCATTCTCATGTCTTGCCCGGTCTTTGGGCAGTGACGCGCATCACACGCTTTTGTGAGCCGCGTCACCAACATTTCGCGTCGCGACGGTGTGTCACAAGGGGCAAAGGACTTATGTCCTTAACCGAGGAAGGGTGGAACGCCTTTTTCATGAAGAACTCTGGGAAGGAAAGACGCCGGACGAAGTAGTAAACCGGAAGGGAAGTCTGCGATTTCCGTCGAGAAGTCAAAATCCGAGCTTACAGCACCCTCTCCGCTTCAAGCTCGGTGACGTTGGCCGCCCGGATCTCGAAGGCGCGGAGTGCACGGGCGGCGGGGCTGTGCGGCGAGACGATGAAATAGGCGCAGGAAGGATAGTAAGCGAGCTCGATATCGCGGCTCGACGGAAAGTTTTCACTGTGCACATGGGAGTGGTAGA
>DATKST010000133.1:0-5818 GCA_035531475.1 Terriglobia bacterium | reverse complement strand
TCAATTGCATCCTGTCCTGTTCCTGTGTAGGGTTTCTCGCTCAAATTACCCATACAGGAATTGGGATGGGATGCGCTATCTTTTTCTCCGCGAAGGGTCAAAAACTATCCCCGCTCCACCCACAAATTCTGCGGAGGAACCTATTCTTGTGATGGCTTCGATCCCCACCTGCGCGGGGATGGTAGCGAAGCAAAACACACTGGCCGCCACCACCGTCATTGCCGCGAAAGCGGGAGTCCAGAACCATGTTCTGCCAAGAACGACAAAACATCTGGTCACAGATTTCCTCCGCGTACTCGACCTATTGGCAAACCAGAACGAATTGAGTTTAGCTGGTCAACGTATTCGAGAAAAGAAAAAAACTTCAATCTGCCGTACCTTCAGTGCCGCCGGCGCCGGGAAGCACGTCGCGTTGGGCGCTTCTGGAGGGGCGGAGAAGACCGGTCGCAAGGCGCAAAGCGGGCGCTACCAGCCAGCAGTTGGCGATAGATTGCGGCGTCTCGCAGAATCTCCTCAACGTAAGCCCTGGTATCGGCGAAGGGAGTGTTCTCAACAAACTCCTGGGGTGAACGGAAGTTGTTTCCCTCAATCCATTCGCGCACGCGAACGTCTCCGGCGTTGTAAGCCGCCAGAGCCTCGCCCGTGTTGCCGCCGAAAGCGGTCAAGAGACGGCGCAAATAATGGCAACTCAAACGAACGTTATAAGCAGGGTTTTCCAACCTTCGGATCATCAACCGGCGCCGATCCCCCCGCAATCTGGAATTTACGGTTTGCGGCAGCATCTGCATCAATCCAACCGCCCCGGCGCCGGAGACCGCCTTCGGGTCAAACGCCGACTCCTGGCGAATCACAGCCATCACCAGATAGGGGTCCAGATGATTGGCATGAGCGTCGCGGCGGATCATGGTCCAATAGGAGCGCGGGTAGAGATAGTCCCAAATCTCGCGGGGCAGGGCATCAAACACAAAATCCTGATAGTCCGGCACCGCACGCCGCGCGGCAAACAAAGCCGCGGTGGTCCTTCCTTCGATGTAGTCCCTTCGGGCAAGTGCCAGGAAGACCCAGGGATTATCAGGTTTGGCCGCGGCGGCAAAGCGCAAGTAATCCTCTGACAAGTCATCCAGGCTGAGGGCTTGGAGAGTTTGGTATGCCTGCATAATGCCGCTGGTTGGCATTGGCGCGCAGGGCGCAAGCATTGTCCCTTGGAGCGACGGAATGGTTCGGATGACCGAGGACACCCTCGGCGAAATGGTGCTGGCGCTGGCTGAGGATGGGCCGGACCTCCCCGGCTGGATTGTTGCTTGCGGCCCCGCAACGGGGCTCCGTGCAAGCGTAGCGTAATACTGCTGCGGGTAGCGGTTGGTTAGCGCAGAGAAATAGGCGTTGGCATCCGCAGAGCCGGAATGATCTTGGGCCATGCGGCCAAGCCAGTAGAGGGCAGCGGGAACATGGACGGAGGCTGGTTCGCGCAATATGAAACCCGCCATCGCCTGCGCCGCACCATCCACGTTGCCTGCCAGGTAATCAAACCACGCTGACCTCCAGAGGGCTTCTTCGCCGGCGGGCGTGGACGGAAAGCCGGAGGCAGCCATAGCGTAATAAGGCGTGGCAGCCCTCCAATTTCCCCGGCGCGCGTAATAAAAGCCGGCATGGGTGAGTGCAAGGCCGTAACTGGGATTGGTGGGATAAAGCTTTCCGAGTTCATCTAGGGCCGCGGCCATATCATTTTCATCATTCTGGTGGGCTCTGATATTGACGAGCGTCTCAAGCCTCGCGGCATCTTCCGCCGGATGTCCTGCTATGGGCGCGGCCACGATTCCGGCGGCTTGTTCGTAGCGCTTCAGGTAAAAGAGGCACCGGGCGCGGTCCACAGTCCAATTCAAGGCCAAAAGGTTTGTTCTCTTGTCTTCCTGCAGGTTCGTGTACTCGCGCAAGGAATCTGTGAAATGTCCAGTGCGCAAAAGCCTGGCAGCGCGTCCTGACCGCATGGCGACGGAAGGCTTTGGGACGCCTGAGCCAAGCTGCCGCTGAAGAAAGCGGAGGGCAACCTGGGCCCTCGCGGCTTGGGGACTCACTGGAAAGCGGTAGAAAATCTCCTCATCAGTCCGGGCCGCGTCAACCGGCTTTCCGGATTCGGTCTGTGCGTCCGCCAGGCGCAGCAGTAAACGCGGAGACGAGTGCAGGTCCGGCTCAGCCAGCAACAGCTTGACGGCTTGGGCTGATTGGTTTGACTCGATCAAGAGTTCCGGAAGCAGGTCAAGCGCCTTCGTGCGGAGAAGGCTTTGTGGATAGCGCGCGGAAAAGTCTCGCAACGTCTCCGCTCCCGCTTCGGGTTTTCCGGCAGCTCGCGCTGCTTTGGCTCCATAGTAGGCGGCAAAGTCCGAGAGCGTGAAGCGGGTTGCGGTTGCGGCCCGAAAGTCTTCGATCGCCGGCGCAAATTTACCAGCCGCATATTCGTGATATCCCAATGTGAGCCAAGCCAAACCTTGGGTTTCATGAATCTGTGAAGAACCGGCATACCGCCGCAGCGCGCCCCAGCCGCTCGGAGTTTTGGCCCGGGCCGCCAACGCTGTGAGTTGCTTCGAAATGTTCTTAGCTGGGAGTTCGGCCCCGGCGCAAGCTGCGGAGAGCAGCACGGTTAGGAAGACAAAACGGGAGGCGGCGTGGAGTAATTTTGGTCCCAAACTTAGATGATAGGGAGAAGATTGGCGATGTCAAGAAACATCGGTCGTCGGTAGTGGGTCAGTTTGCCGTAGTGGCGGTCTGTGACCGCCGGAAGCTGTTGAAAAATAAAATTCGGCGGTCAGAAACCGCCGCTACAGTAGCAAAAATGCACCACTGCCCGGTCGTCTTTGTCATACGAATGACCGCGACGGGAAGGCAGGCCGCGCCGCGCACCGCTTGCCTCCGGCTCCTTTGTTACTCTGAGGAGATTCCTGATCGGTGGCTGCCTGCCTCACTCCCTGCGCGGGGCCCAGGAATCAATGCTCGGAGACGCTATTCCTCACGATCCTGTGCTGCTATAGTTCAACACGCCCCGATTCCAGACGATGACAGCGAGGGTGGAGAAGGCGATGGCAACGAGCGGGGTCAGGTAGAAATAAACGTGGAATGACTGGCGCCCCAGAAAATGGGTGGTGGGGTAAAAAGACGCAAAGCCGAAGGGAACGATCCAGGTCAGCATGAATTGGATGAAGTCGTTGTAAATGGTGAGGGGGTAGCGGCCAAAAGTCAGCATGTTGAAAACCGGTGGCACAATGCCCACCCGGTCTTCAAACCAGAAGCTGACGGCGGTCAAGCTGAGAAATACGGAAAGGTAAATCAAGAATCCGCAAGCCACCATCACCGCGAACCACAGGACATCACTGAGATGCCATTGCAGGTTGAGCTTGACGATGCAGATATAAATCACTCCTAGTCCGGTCACCACCTCCTGGAAAGACTCCAGACGGAATCTTTCGAACAGGACCTGGAAAAGCGTGCTGACCGGGCGAAGCAAGACGCGGTCAAACTTTGCCTGGATGATGTATTGTTCGCCGAACTCGTAGAGATTCCAACTGACGACGTTGAACAGTCCCAATGGCGTGATGGAGAAAGCATAAAGAAACAGAATTTCGTAAAAGGACCAGCCTTGCAATTTGGGAATCTTTGAGAACAATACCCAGACAAAACCAAAGCCGAGCACGGTGGCGGCCATCGAGGAAAAGAAAGCGATCAGGAAATCGGCCTTGTAAGCCAGGCGCACCTTGGTGTATTGCGCGAAATAGAAAGCGAAAAGCCGCAGATGCCTTTTCATAGAACTTCCGCTATCCACCTTGAATGGTGATTCTCCGGCTGGACCACCGCCACATGCCATCACCCAACGCAATGAGCGCCACCACCCAAAAGAATTGAATTCCCAGGGCGCGAAGGATGAAAACGCCATTGAGCTTTCCGAGATAGATCAGGACAGGAATATAGCTGATGTATTGGAAAGGCATGTAAGCGAACGCTGCCTGAAAAGCATGAGGAAAAAATGAAATCGGAATCAGAAGACCGGAAAACAACTCCAGCAGAAAGTACTTGGCGCGCAGCAGGCCCAGAATCGATTTCAGGCGGATCGCCAGCGTTCCGACGGCAAAGTTGATGCCGGCGACGATGAAAAAACTGAGCGATGAGCTCAGGAAAAAGGCAAGAAAGTGAACCACGCTTCGCGGTGCCCGCAACGGATAGACCGTGAACAGAATAGCGACCGTGGGCAGGGTCAGCAGGAGCAAGCGAAACGCCGATTCCCCGAGCGCCCGGGCCAGGTACATGGCTTGAATGTTTACAGGCTTGATGAGGTCCATGGCCAACTTGCCTTCCACCACCTGTTCGGCCAGGTCCTGATCGATATTGTTGTAATAGAACGACCGGATCATCCAGCCCACCGCGATGTACGTCAGAATCTGGCCGAAATCGAAGCCCTCAATCCGTTGGCTGTGAGCGTAAATGGCTTTCCAGATGAAGTAGTAGACCGAAACATAAATAAAATAGGTGACGATGCCGGTGTAATAACGCAGCCGGTAGGCCAGGGTGTTGATGAATCCCACCCGGACGAACTCCGCGTAGACGCGCGCCTGCTGCACAGCGGCAGAACGGTTGCGGGTTGGCAGTCCGGGCAAGGCCAGCGGCGCGGAAGTCATGTTTTTCAGAATGGCGGAAGCCTGGAGCCGGAACCGGCGGTTGCGGGCGGCCTCATGCAGAAAGCCCGCCCGTGATGTAAATTCTCTTCACAATCTCTTCAATCGGCTCCTCTTCGACGAAGATGTCCTTGACTTCAAGGCGATTCACCAAACTACGGATCACCTCAGCCGTCGAGTGCTTGGCCCGGTCAAAGCGCATGACATAGGTCAGCTCATCCAGGCGGTTGCAGGAAACGCCATCATTCGTCACATCTCCCAACCGCGCCACTTGCGACCGGTCCTTCAGAAAAAACTTCACCTGGTTGTAGCGCGCGTGCCGGGCCTTCATGTCTGCAAGTTGGCCGTCAAAGAGTATTTTCCCCCGGTCGATAATGATAATGCGGCTACAAAGCTCTTCAATGTCGGAAAGATCGTGAGTGGTCAAAAGAACGGTGGTGCGGGAAACGCGGTTGATCTCTTTCAGAAACTCGCGGATGTGGTCCTTGGCCACCACGTCCAAGCCGATCGTCGGCTCATCGAGGAAGAGCAAAGGGGGATTGTGAAGCAGCGCCGCTGCCAGGTCGCAGCGCATGCGCTCACCCAGGCTGAGCTTCCGGACCGGAGTGTAAAGATAATCCTTCACGCTCAGAATTTCAGAAAATACGCCCAGCCGTTGGCGATAATCGTGGTCTGAGATTTCGTAGATTTCCTTCAACAGCTTAAAGGATTCTATCACGGCGATGTCCCACCACAATTGAGTGCGTTGCCCGAAAACCACTCCGAGTTCTTTGGTGTACTTGCGCCGGTCCCGGTACGGGACGAAGCCATTCGCGATGATGCGGCCGCTGGTGGGCACCAGAATCCCCGTGAGCATCTTGATGGTCGTGGATTTTCCTGCTCCGTTGGCGCCGATGTAACCCACCATCTCGCCTCGCTCAATGGAAAAGGCAACTCGATCGACAGCCCGAACGGTGATCCGGTCTCGCACGAACAAGTTCTGGATGGCGCCCCAGACGCCCTCGCGGCGGCGAAAGGTACGGAAATCCTTGCACAGGTCTTTGACGTCAATGATCGGTGGCATGAAGGCGGGCTTCCCCCGCAAACTGACGGGATGAGTTTCGCATCCCCCATTCTAAACGAAAAGTGGGAAAATCCCCTCCCGGACATTCGGGCAG
>DATKST010000132.1:0-15682 GCA_035531475.1 Terriglobia bacterium | reverse complement strand
ATCGGGTCACCAACGCGGCCAGCGAATCGATCAACGCCAAGATTCAGTGGGTGAAGTACACCGCCCGAGGATTCCGGAACAAGGAGAACTTCGCCAGCGCCATCTACTTCCACTGCGGCGGCCTAGACCTTGCTCCGCATTCCACTAAATAGCCGGAAGAGCCGCTTTTTCAGCATCCTGACCCGGCGCGGGCTCCAGCAGAGCGTCCATTGCTCCCGGCGGGAACTGAACGAGAACCTTTTGGAGTTCATCGACCACTATAACGAAACCTGTTCCCCCTTCGTGTGGACGAAGGGACCGGAGCACTTGCAACATATTATTGCAAAGACCCAAGCGTATCAGGCGGCACATCCACGGAAACCGAGGCGTCGCCATCGGAAGAAGAAGAATATAAAGCACTAACTGTACGATGTACTAGGACAGCTCGTGGATGTTGTTCGCCGAGTTGTCGAACAAATCGGCCGGCTACAATAATTTCGCACGTGCTCAGAAATAGTTTCGCAGTTGCACGCGTTGCCTCCCCACTCATAGAAGACCAGCGAGCAGCATCTCTGCCACCAAGATGGCTGCTCCCACGGCGCCTGCCTCGCCCCCCAGCCGCGAAAGGACCATTTTCAGATTTCTGACTGACCTGTGAAAAGTTCGCCCTCGGAACGAATGAAAAAGTGGCCTCAGGATGAGAGTTTTAGCAACTCGTGGAATTTCTCCTCCAAGCATAATGGCTTCGGGATTAAGGAGATTGACCATGGTTGCCAACCCTGTACCCAGGTGCAGGCCTGCTTCCCACAGTACGGTGTGCGCAAACTGGTCCCGCGACTTGGCCGCGCTCACGATGGCTTCGATGGAAAGCCGCTCCGGATGCTTTTCTACGAGCGGTGCAAGGCTGGAATGCACGCCCTGCTCCAAACCGCTTTTCACCCGGCTGATGATCGCCGATCCTGAAGAATACACCTCCAGACAGCCACGATTCCCGCATGAGCAGAGATCTCCCCGCTCATCGATTGTCGTGTGCCCAAGTTCGCCTGCAAGGTCGTCGGCCCCCAAATACAACTGGCCGTTCACAAATATGGCAGCTCCAATGCCCATTGACACCAAAACGTAAACAAAATTGCTGCGAGCCTTAGCGTCTCCAAATCGCTTCTCGACCAACGCCATGGTCCGCACGCTGTCCTCAACGATAACCGGGAGATTGTACTTGCCGTGGATTATCTGCTTAATGGGAACGTCACTCCATCCGGGAACCTTCGGCCAGAACAGCACCTTGCCGGCATTGCGGTCGATAACACCTGAAAGCGCGATTCCGATCCCCTTCACGGAGCGGTCCCGCTGAAGGGCGGACTCAATCTCGCGATCAAGCAGCTTCAACACATGATCTTCCCCCTTTGCGATCTCGGTGGGAATTCGTCTGAGGCTCAACACCTTCCCCAAAAAGTCCGTCACGACAATCCGGGTGTTAGCCCGGCCAACACGGATTCCAACCAGATGAGCAAGATGAGGAACTACACGCAGGAGCACGCGGCGCCTTCCGGCCCGCGACGGCGTGTGCCCCCCCTCCTCGACAAGACCTCGCCTGCGGAGCTCTGCAACGAGGACGCTGACATGGCTTGGCGCCAGTTTACTTCTTTCGGCCAAGCCGGTTCGCGAGGCATGCCCTTGTGTATAGATCGTTTTTAGAACCCAAACGAGATCATCGGTTTTCATTTTGCCCTTTGTTGGCAGCTATGTTGAGGCTCAAAGCCATAGCCACGGAGTGATGCGATCGGGTCTCATGGCGAACCGCAGAAAATGCCATCTTTAATTCTCAAGAGAATTAACGATAGCATAGGTATTATCTCTTTGCCACTCGTTCATTCTGTTGAGGAAGGCCCTGCGCCCGAGAGTGCATTCCCTCATCGAGCGGATTTGCAGCGGATTCGCGGGCCAGAAATTCACCTGAGATATCTGAAAATATTCCTACTTACCCTACAGCTTCGAGCCTGCCCTTGCGTGGGTGACCGCATGCGTCTGACTTCCCAGTTTCATTCGGGCTGCAAGCAAGGGGCAGGGCCCATAGCTTATTGCACAGATAAAATGAATATGTAAACTCCAAATGTTTATGATATTAATTTCTGTAGCGAAATAATGCTTGACAAATGTTTCCCGGAAAGGTATTCCTTTGCGTGCCGGGAATTTGGTGCGGCAGGCTCAATGGCTCACAGCAAGACTTCGGGCACAAATTTGAACCGGAAAGATTGACAGATTAGGACTCATTTCACTGTTTGTAGTGAGCGCTGCCAGTGCCGCGAGTGGCTGATTGTCGTATGCTGCGCGAAGGCTCGAACCTGTACGAGGGACGAGGCTGGAGCATAAGCTGTTGTAAAGGTTTGACCTTGCCCGGTTTTTTAAGGCAATTTGAGCAAGCAGGAAGGAAAATTCACGGTGAGAAAAGAAGACCGCACATTGGACAAGTTGGCGATTGAGGGAGGAACTCCAGTTCGAACAGAACCCCTGCCTCTCGAATTCCCTGGGGTTCATCACATGGGCGACGATGAGATTGAGGCCGCGATCCGCATTTTACGCAGCCGGTCGTTGTTCCGTTTCTACGGCGTCGACTTACAGAAGGAAGTGGAAACTTTTGAGTCGGAATTTGCGCAATTTCTGGGGATCTCCCATGCCTTAGCGGTCAGCAGCGGGACGGGCGCCCTAAATACCGCGCTTTCGGCTCTTGGTGTGGGACCGGGACAGGAAATAATCATTCCAGCCTATCTGTGGGTGTCCGTTGCATCGGCTGTCGTCAGCCATGGGGCAATTCCGGTACTGGCCGATATTGACAATACCTTCTGTCTCGACCCCAATTCGATCGAAGAGAGGATCACACCAAGAACAACCGGAATCATCGTCGTGCATATGAGCGGCGCGCCTGCGGACATCGAGAGGATTCAGCAGGTCGCCCGCCGCCATGCATTGTTCCTCCTTGAAGATTGCGCCCAGTGTTGCGGGGGAAGTATTCATGGCCGCAAGGTCGGCACCTTCGGTGACATGGCGGCCTTCAGCTTTCAAATGAACAAAAACATGACCTGCGGCGAAGGCGGTTGCGTGGTCACGAACGATGACCGCCTCTATCGACGCGCTTTTGCCTGCCACGATTTGGGCTATGCGCGGGACCAAGCCGGCCGGTTATCCTTCAGCGACCTTGATTATTGTCTTTGGGGGGAAGGATATCGTCTTGATGAGCTGCGCGCTGCTTTGTTACGAGTGCAGTTAAAGAAACTCCCCAGAATTATCGAGGGGATGCGCCACAGCAAGTACCGAATCCGCCACGCCCTGGAACGGTTCCCTCAAGTCCGGTTGCGAAGGATCATCGATCCTTTGGGCGACACTGGCTGCTTCCTGATTACCACTTGCCCTAACGCGGAGTTCGCAAAGACCGTGAATCGGGCGCTAAGGGCAGAGGGGATTGTGACCTCCCCGCAAGGCTTAACCAATGTAGTGATGACGGAATGGGGTCTCCACCTCTATTACAACATTGCAAGTTTAGTGAATCAAACGAGCGTCGATGGCCGCGGATTTCCCTGGAAGCTGGCTGAAAATGCGGGCTCGCAGTACAGCTATGGAAAGGGAACTTGTCCCGTGGCCGACAGCCTTTTTGAGTGCAGTATCATTCTGGCTATACCGTCGTGTTTGACGGAGCGCGATGAGGACGACATCATTACCGCATTTGAAAAGGTGTTGGGGGCCTTCTTAGCCTGATTGAGGACCGTGGATGGAGCGGGGGCCGTTCATTGCGCGCTTCGGTCGTTTGGTCCACCCTGTGGCGTCCGGTGGCAAAACAGGAAATGTGTTCCTAAGTCTCTGAATGGCGGAAGCCTTGGATGCACGGAGCGGGTCCACCGGTGAGGTAACGTCATAACGCTCACCCTGTCGCCCAGCTCCCGCAAAAGCCGTCTCCGGCCGGTCGCCCTGATGACCATTGTTTCTCGTGTTCGTGGCGCCGGTGATGACACGTCGCAAGCCTTTAGAGGAGGCTCAAAATGAGAAGCGTAAATCTTCGCGTTGCCACTTCGAAGCGAACCGGCAGCGTGCTGCTTTCCTGGAGCTTGGTGTGGTTAGCGGTGCTTGTCTTCACGGGTACTTCTCGGCTCGCCCGGGCAAGTGTTGGAGGGAGCATCTCCGGGGTGGTCAAGGATCAGAGCGGCGCCGTCGTGCCTGGAGTCACCGTGATCGCGACGAACACCCTTACCGGCATCAAGCAGAAAGTCTTGACGGACGCTCAGGGTTTTTATGCTTTCCCGGCATTGTCCGTTGGGCGGTATGAAATTGACATTCAACAGAGCGGATTCAAGCATTTACGTCAGACCGGCTTGGTGATCAATGTGAATACGGCGCTCCGGGTTGACGCCACTCTGCAAGTTGGGACCTCGACTCAGGAGGTTACGGTCTCCAGCACGGCTGTCCACGTTGAGAGCAGCAGCACACAGATGGGCGAGGTCATTACCGGAACGAGGATGACCACAGTACCTTTGAATGGGCGCAGCTACACCGACCTACTGGCGCTTCAGCCAGGCGTGGTTCCGGTGAATTCGGGTGAGTATTCTGGGACCAGCCCTTCGGGTGACCTGAATCCCGGCAATCTCTCGATCAGCGGCGGGCGGGAAGACTCGAACGGCTTCATGGTGAACGGGGGAAACGTAGAGCAAGGAACCGCTAACGGGACGGCGATAATCCCTGATCTGGATTCTATCGCCGAGTTTCGAATTCTGACCAATAACTTCGACGCGCAATACGGCAACTATAGCGGCGGGCTGGTTAATGTCGCGACCAAATCCGGCACCAATCAATTTCACGGCGATGCGTTCGAATTCCTCCGCAATGACTCGCTCGATTCCCGCAACTTTGAATCTCCGAGCCGTGGCGCCTTCCACCAGAACCAGTTTGGAGGAACCTTCGGGGGTCCCATTCGCCATGACAAGGCATTCTTTTTCGTTGACTATCAGGGAACGCGCCAGGTTATTGGTGTGGACACCGGGCTCATTCCTGTGCCTTCGCTGGCGGATCGGACGGGGAATCTGGCCGACGTGTCTAGCAGTTTGACGGGAAGCGTGGTTGGCTCAGCCTTCGCGAGCTCGCTCCAGCAAAAATTGGGATACCCGGTTCTGGCGGGTGAGCCGTTCTATACGAGCGGCTGCACTGCTTCCGCACAGTGCGTTTTCCCCAACGCTGTGATTCCGCAAAGCGCTTGGTCCTCTCCCTCCGCCCCTCTGATGAAATATATCCCCACGCCCAACGTCCCCGGGAATTTCTTTTCTACTTCGGCTTTCAATCAGACCCTTGGAGATGACAAAGGAAGCATCCGAGTGGACGGCAATAGCCGCCTGGGAATGCTATCTGCTTACTACTTTTTGGACAATTCTAACCTCCTCAACCCCTATCCCAGTGCCAACGTGCCTGGCTTTGCTGCTTCCTTCATTGGGCGGGCACAGCAGCTCATTCTGAGCGACACCAAGTCCTTCGGAAGTTCTACGGTCAACGAACTCCATCTGAACTACGTGCGCTACGCCAACTTCAATAATGACCCTGTCGGCGGGGTTGGCCCGAGCCTGAGTTCACTGGGGTTCGTAACGGGAGCAAACACGCCTGGCATCGTTCCGCTGAATACCAAATCCGAAGGTGTTCCCACCCTCTCTTTTAATAATTACACGATGGGCGTGGACCCCTGGGCGAGCCACCAGGATAACATCACCTACCAGATGGCAGACGATCTCGCGAAGGTTTATGGAACCCACAGTCTGAAGTTCGGTGGCGAGTTTCACTACATGGCGATTAATCAAATCCAACAAGAGGGAAATAACGGTCTTTTCAGCTTTAACGGGGCCCAGACCGGCCTTGACTTTGCAGACTTTCTTCTGGGCGCACCTAATTCTTATCAGCAAGGCGTCCAGGCCCCCATGAACACCCGCACCCGCTACGGGGGACTCTATGGTCAGGACAGTTGGCGTGCCAGGAGCAATCTCACGCTGAACTACGGACTGCGCTGGGAGGTCAGCATGCCTTGGTACGAGCAGCACAATCAAATTGAAACGATGGTGCCGGGCGAGCAGTCGGTGGTCTTCCCCGGAGCGCCTAAAGGCTGGCTCGTGCCGGGCGACCCCGGCATTCCGTCCACCACGTCCCCAACCCGGTACGATAATTTTGCGCCGCGAGTCGGTTTTGCTTATTCCCCCAGAGGCGATAGTGGTATCGCCCGTCAGCTTTTCGGCGCCGGCAAGACCAGCATTCGCGCGGGTTGGGGCATGTTCCACACGGCTTACGGGGATGCCAGCACGTTTAACGCCGTAGGGGATGCCCCTTACGGCCTGTTCTACGTGAATCCCGTGCCGTCGCAGTTTGCTGCCCCCTTCCTTAATCTTGGCAACGGACAAAGCCAGGGCCAGCGGTTCCCGGTCGTTTTTCCTCCTCTGAATGTCTCTGCAACTCACCCCGATCCAAATGTCAACTGGGCTCAGTATGAGCCTATCTCCAGTTCGCCTGGGTATTTGCATACGAACCAGGTGCCTACGACCGAGGACTACATGTTCTCGATAGAACGCCAGTTCGGTAATGACACCTTACTGAGCCTCAGTTATGTGGGGACGCAAGGGCACTGGCTTATGGCCGATTTGTCGGCGAATCCGGGTAACCCGGCACTGTGTCTGGGCGTGAGCCAGCAGAGCGAAGTAATGCCAGGCACAACTCCTTGCGGGCCTTTCGGCGAAAATGGCGTCTATTATCCGGTGACCGGAGGCGTCATCAACGGCACCCGAGGGCCTTTGGGTCCGAACTTCGGAGGCAACGGCTATTTTGCCACCATGGCCAATTCAAACTATAACGCGCTGGAGGTTACGTTCCGCCACACCGCTGGCCGGGCATCGTGGTTGGCGAGCTACACTTATAGCAAGTCGTTGGATAACGCTTCGGGTTGGGGTGCTGGACAGGACGTTATCAACCCCATCAATCACAACCTCACCAAGGGTCTCTCGTCCTTCGATATGACGCATGATTTTGTGGCCAGTTACAGTTATGAAATGCCTTTTGACAAGTTGTTTGGCGCGAATCGGGCGACGCGGGGCTGGATCATTTCTGGTATCACCCGTTTCTCAACCGGGCTGCCCGTTTTTATCAATGATCCTTGTGATTGTTCGCTGCTGGGCGTGTTTGGCACGGGTCCGGGAGGAACTCTCGATGCGCCCAACCTCACTCCGGGCCCACTTAACTTTACCGATCCGCGCAAGGGTAATCCGGGGGCACTGAAAGATCCTTACTTCAACACGGCGCTCTTCAGCCCTGGGCCTCTCGGGCGTCTGGGCACGTCGAGCCAGCGCTTCTTCCATGGGCCGGGAATCAATAATTGGGATATGGCACTCCTGAAGAATCTGCGCTTGACCGAATCGAAAACGCTTGAGTTCCGCGCCGAGTTCTTCAACGCCTTCAACCACGCACAATTTCTGAACCCGAACGGCAACTTCCTTTCTTCTGATTTTGGGTTCGTGACCGGGGCGCGCGATCCGCGCATCGGCCAGCTCGCGATCAAGTTCTTATTCTGAAAGGGTGGAGATGCGCCATTGGCGTAGCATTTAGCCCCAATACTGTTCAGTTAAGGCGAGTCCCATGATGTTGATGTCAGAGGCGTCGCCTGGCCCCTCACCCCGGCCCTCTCCCCGCAGGCGGGGAGAGGGGGAACCGCGCAGCGGTGGGTGAGGGGATATGGTTCACCGGTGTGCATCATTCTCGACCGGACCTTAAGCGAACAGTATTGCATTTAGCCCGGCTCCTTACAGCCGGGGACCCTGCACTGCGCCGCGGACGATGGGTCGTGAATCAGCCGCAGCGCGAGACATCGTGATCCGCCGGAGGATTTCAACCATGCGCTTCCTCAAATTCCTCAAAGTATTCATTCTCTTTGTGGGGCTGATGCTGCCAGTTGGCATTTGGCTGCGTTCCCAACCAAGCGGCAGCATCCCCTTGTATCTGGATCCGAAGCAACCGGTCCAGCGCCGCGTCGAGGATCTATTGGGCCGGATGACTCTCAAGGAGAAAGTCGGCCAGCTCAACTTGCCCGCCGTCTATGTCGATCAATTGGGAAAAGATATTCCCACCAAGATGGACGCGTGCAGGAGATTCGCTGCCGGGACCTACACGGCTGAGATCGGCCCGGGCTGCGGATTCTTCACGCTCGCTGACACAATATTGCACAAAGGCACGGAGCAGCAGGTTGAGTATTTTAATGCCCTTCAGAAAATTGCGCTGACTCAAACAAGGCTGAAAATTCCTCTCCTTGAGGATGAGGAGGGCACTCATGGCGGGATGTTTCCGGGGGCAACTGTTTTCCCGGAAGGACTTGCCATTGGCAGTACGTTTGACATGCCCCTGGTCGAGTCCATTTACGCTGCGGCAGCGCAGGAGGCAAGGGCCGTGGGCATCCACGTCCTGTCGACGCTGGTGCTTGAACTCGACCGCGACCCAAGGATGGGACGCAATGAGGAAGCGTACACCGAAGACCCCTATCTTTACTCCCGCATCGCAACCAGCATTGTCCGGGGCGCGCAAGGCTCGAACATTGACGCCCCGGACAAAGTTATCGCCCTGATGACGGACTTCCCAACCCAGAGCGAGCCGATGAGCGGCCAGGAGCGTGGCGCCATCGAATTATCGGAACGGAGCCTTCGCGAAAACTTCCTGCCTCCGTGGAGTGCGGCGTTCAAGGCAGGGGCCTTGGGTGTTATGGCAGGATATCCCGAGATTGACGACGTCCCGGAGCACTCGTCGAGGAAGTGGAATACCAAAATACTTCGCCAAGAGATGGGTTTCAAGGGAATCGTCATGAGCGAAGGCGACGGTTTTGGGACGCTGATTTATGAGGACATCGTTCCGGATCAGAAGCTGGCTGGGGCGCTGGCGTTGCGAGCCGGGGTCGATCTGGATATTACTTACGAGCCAGCTTACATGAGGCCGCTCATCGAAAATGTCGAAGAAGGAAGGGTTCCCCTGTCGTTGGTTAATCAAGCGGTGCGGCGGGTTCTGGAACAGAAATTCCGCCTGGGACTTTTTGAGCATCCGTATGCTGATCTTGCCCGGGCCAAGCAGGTCATGCACTCCAAAGAACATCAGCAACTCGCGTTGCAGGCCGCCCGCGAGGGCATCGTCCTCTTGAAGAACGAGAACAGTGTTCTGCCGCTCAAAAAGAATCTCAAGTCGATTGCGGTGATCGGTCCTAACGCGGACAGCGCCTCAAACCTGTTTGGAGATTATGCTCCTTCGGTTGTTCTGCAGCACGTTGGAACGGTCCTCGATGGGATCAAGGGGACCGTTTCGCCCGCGACGCGCGTTGTTTATGCCAGGGGATGCGGCGTTAACACCCGCGATAGGAGTGGCTTTCCGGAAGCAGTGCAAGCCGCCAAGCATGCCAGCGTTGCCATCGTAGTGGTGGGTGAACAGGCTAGAAGGGAGGAGGCCCGCAATGAGGAGCCGCCGACGGACGGCGAGGGATATGACGTCGCCAGCCTGGACCTGACCGGCGTGCAGGAGGACCTTGTCCGGGCCGTTGCCGCGACGGGCACGCCTACCGTTCTGGTCCTGATCAACGGCAGGCCGCTTTCTGTCCGATGGGAAGCTGCTAACCTTCCCGCAATTGTAGAAGCCTGGGAGCCGGGGGAGCGCGGCGGAGAGGCTGTGGCGAGTGTGCTTTTCGGCGACACCAATCCGAGCGGCCGGTTAGCCATCACCATTCCCCGCAGTGTGGGACAATTGCCGGTGTATTATGACTATAAACCCTCCAAGGCATATTGGATCCATCGCGCCTGGACGCGACATGAGGGTTATGTCGATTTGCCCGGAACGCCGCTTTATCCCTTCGGTTATGGCCTGAGCTATACGCAATTTCAATACAGCAACCTTCGCATCGATCCAGCCCAAATCTACGCCGGGGGAGATGCGAAGGTCAGCGTAGACGTTGAGAATACCGGGAAACGGGCTGGCGAAGAGACTGTCCAGCTTTATGTGCACGAGCGTTATGCTCCTGTATCAACGCCCGTCAAACAGCTCCATGGTTTTGAGCGCATCGCTCTTGAACCCGGCGAAAGGAAAACAGTTACCATGACCCTAACACCCAACGATCTCATGGTGCTCGATCGCAACATGCACTGGGTGGTGGTGCCAGGGACTTTCGACATCATGGTTGGAAAGTCATCGGCAGACATCGCGCTAAAGGGAATGCTTGAAGTAAAGGGGGCGGGTGTCTTGGCTGGGTATGAATAGAGCATCAAGGCCATTGGGCCTGCCACCCAGAAAGTTGAATTTGGGAAGTGAAATTTAGGGGAGCCGGCCTTTTGAGGGTTTATTCATGTAAGGTCAAAGCCCCGGACGATTCGAAGGGAGGCTATGGCGCGTCAACCCGTTTATGACGTGATTGTGGTTGGCTCTGGGGCTGCTGGGGGGATTTCTGCCAATGTCCTGGCTACGGCGGGACTCAACGTTCTCTGTCTTGAAGCCGGCCGCATGATCGATCCCGCCGTGGATTTCTACACGCACAAGTACCCTTTTGACTGGCCTTATCGAGGTAACGGCAAACCGGGGCAGTATGGGAGACTGCCCCAGGGTATGGAATGGAAGATCAAGGAATGGACGGACCATCTTTACACGATTCCCGCCGAAGACCCCTACGCGCTCGGTCCGGACGCGCAATTCACATGGACTCGGCTTAGGGCGGTTGGCGGACGGACGAACTTCTGGGGGCGGGAGACTGAACGCTTTGGTCCGCTCGATTTCAAGCCAAAGAGCCTGCAGGACGGTTGGGGTGAAGACTGGCCGGTCAGTTATGAGGAGGCAGCACCTTATTACGACGAGGTCGAGAGATTGATTGGCGTCTCGGGCGATTCAAAAGGTGTCTACAACTCCCCCCAAGGAGAACATCTGCTGCCGGCCTTCAACGCGCGCTGTGGCGAACTCCTGATTGCCAAAGGCGCAAGAAAGCTTGGCATGCAAGCGATTCCGAAGCCGCTGGCCGTACTGAGCCGTCCCTACGATGGGCGGCCTCCGTGCCATTACTGCGGCGCCTGCAGTTGGGGCTGCGACGTGCGGGCACGCTACAGCTCGCTCGATGTGGTGTTTCCCAAGCTTCGGGAAAAGCAGAATTTCACGTTGCGTCCGAACGCGGCCGTCAACACCGTCCTGATCGATTCCAGTACTGGCAAAGCCCGTGGGGTCAATTATATTGATGGGGTTGATAAGCAGGAGTATGAAGCGCGGGGTAAAGTTGTGGTTTTGGCCGCTTCGATGATCGAGTCCATCCGTATTCTCTTGAATTCCAGAAATAGAGAGTTTCCGAATGGGCTTGCTAACTCCAGCGGAACGCTGGGCCGTTACTTGATGGACCACGTGTCATTCAACTCGGTGCCGGGTTTCTTTCCGCAGCTTGCCGGACGGCCTACGACGAACGACGACGGGCCCGGCGAAGCTTGCATGTACATTCCCCGTTACAACTACGGTGAGAATGGCAAAAAGAAATATCTGCGGGGCTGGCAGTTTAATTTCTATACCGGCTGCGGCATGGGTCCGGGGCCAGGCGCCAGCCTGCCTGGGTTCGGCTTGGCGTACAAACGAAAGATCAAGGAGCTCTATCCCGCAGGGTTCGAGATGAGCGGATATGGTGAGGGACTGCCTTTCGATTGGAATTCCGTCGAAATCGACCCGGGAGGGTTGCGTGACCGGTTGGGAATCCCCCAGGTACGGTTTCACACCAAGGCTGAATATCCCCAGGCGGTTGCCATGCTCGAAGATATGTATGGGCAGATTGAAGAGATCCTCAGGGCCGCGGGCGCGGAGATATTGCCCTATAAAAAGGTTGCGCCTTATCCCCTCGGCGCCGTCACCCATGAAGCCGGTGGTGCGCGCATGGGCAATGACCCGCGGACCTCGGTGGTTGACAAATGGAACCGCTGCCATGACGTCCAAAACGTCCTCGTGGTGGACGGGGCATGCTTTGTCTCACATCCTGAGAAGCCCATCACCCACACCATCATGGCGCTTTCGTGGCGTGCCTCGGACCATTTGGCCGAGGAATTTCGCCTGGGCAATATCTAGGAGCCAAGACGCAAGATTGAGCTTACCGGATGGGAAAAGTCCATGGATGAAAGATCATTCCGTTTTCACCTGAGCTTTGCTGCTTCCTGGGTCATTTTAATAATGCTGATGACACCCATTACGGGAACCAGCGCGGTAATGAAGGCTGGGGTATCACGGGCCGATATAACGCCTCCTCCAGGAGTACAAATGTGGGGGTACTTTGACCGGTTGACGCCTGCTCAGGGCACGATCGACCCACTTTATGCGAGGGTCTTGGTACTCGAAGTAGGTGATCAGCGGATGGCGCTCGTGGATCTTGATCTCGGCCGGACGTTTGGGCCCAAGTCGCTGCAACAATTGCGGGAAGCGGTGCGGCAATCGAGCCGAATCAATTGGCTTCTGGTGGATGCCATTCACACACACGCCGGCCCAGTGATAATGGATAAGTACTCCGCCGGAACTCCATCCTGGGAGAAGACGGCGCTGTCCAGAATCGGGCAAGCTATTCAAAAAGCTTCCAAGCAAGCGGTACCAGTCCGTCTGGGGACTGGCTATGGCGTTGCATACATCGGCTATAACCGTCGGCGAGTGAACCCGGATGGCACGGTGACGATGCTCTGGAACAATACGGCTCAGGTTCCGACCGTGCCGGTCGATCCAGTCGTGACGGTTTTGAGGGTGGATAGGATGGATGGGACGCCGCTGGCGATCCTGGTGAACTATGCTTGTCATCCCGTAACGTTTGGACCGGATGACCTCGAATACTCGGCGGACTTTCCGGGTGTGATGTGCAAGCTCGTGGGGGAGACCCTTCCAGGGCATCCGCTCTGCTTCTTCTTGCAGGGGGCGCCTGGAGATATCAACGTTTACGATACCGGAACACCGGTCAAGGATGGCGCAGTAGCGAGGCGGGACTGGGCAGGAGATCGCTTGGGCGAAGAGGTGGTGCGGGTGGCAAAGGGAATTCGTACTGCGGCGGATCCAGAGCCGAGTTTGAAGTTTGCTGAGGATGACCTACCGTTTCGTCTCCGCTGGGATGCGGACAAATTCAGGGAGGAAACCTTGCGGGAAATTGGGCCGAAATCTTTTCAGATCTATAGCCCGCCCATCCGAACCAGAATGGAGTTGCCGGTGACCACGGTCTTGATCAACAAGCGGATTGCAATAATGGGAATGCCCGGTGAGCCGTTTGTGCAATTCCAGATGAGCTGGCGGGCCAGGTGTCCAACTGAGGACTGTTTGCTTCTGGGCTATACCAATGGTTATTTCGGATACTTTCCGACCATTCAGGCAGCGACGGAAGGAGGATATGGAGCTGCCAACGCCACGACGTGGGTCCAGGTAGGGGCGGGTGAGAGAATGGTGGATCACGCGCTGATTAAGGTTTATCAGATGTTGGGCCGCCTCCAGGACGCGCCACGAGCAGGATGGAAATGATTCGAACACAGCCGTGGGTTAGCGAGAGAGCTGACGTTGGAGGGACGACCCAGGAAAATCCTCTAGTGGGAAATGGGGGTTACAATAACGGAGCTTCTGCCAGCCGCGTCCCGCTACGGGCTATCGGTAGAGGCCGGCGGGAATGATTCCGTAGTGGGGCTCGCACATCGACGTCCTGATATGTTCTTTTACTACGCCAACGAAGATCCAACTCTTCCTCAAGCCCGTCAAGTCATCGAGAAGTACCTGAAAGGCGGGGCACGAGGAATCGGGGAACAGAAGTTCCCGATTGATTGTGACTCGAAGGTCATGCAGATGGTGGCGGAGGTGGCTCAGGAATTTAATGCGCTGGTGATGATGCGCTTCGAAGACCATGATGGAAGCAAGCTGCGGCTCCACATGCACCTGGAGCGTTTCCACAAACCTCTGCTGCGCTATCCCGGGGCAGTTTTTTCGGTCACTGGCAGACCTGGTGGGCCAATCTGGATGGGAATTACCGGCCGGGCGTGATATACCCGAAAGGCCTGGTGGCTCCCGCGAGTCTCGCGGATCGGCTGCTTTCGGCAGGCTCAAAGTTGAACGCCTTGCTGCGCGGTGAGGGATACGCCCAGCAGTTTTTGGCACGATATCAGCACAAGCTGACTTTCGGAAGCAACTGCTCGGACTATTTGGGGCGAGGCCCGAAGTGCACGGGGTGAAAGCTCATTCAAACTATCCGGCGGCTATCCCGCAACCCTGCCGTCGCCCATAAGATCCTTATGTAAACAGCGCCCGTCTTTTGAAGACCGCGGCCTAAACGATACGCGAACATTAGCGGGAGATTGAGAATTTGTGAAACGAGGCCGGCCAGTTTTCCAGCCTCAAGTCCTGTCAAAGTCGGACGATCTGGAAGGGAAGTTTTACCATGGATAATGAAAAGCGTCTTGATTACAACAGTCAGGAGCAGGCGTCAATTTTGAATCGGCGGAGGTTCCTGGCCGCTGCCACCGGCGCCGCTTCGGCAGGCTTATTCGCAAGGCAGCTAAAAGGTGCAGACGAAGGATCTCCCAATGCGTCGCGGCTGGGCGGGCGCGCGGGAACAGGTGAAGAGCAGCTGGCTTTGGAGGGCGGGAAGCCGGTACGCGCCACAAAGCTCAAAGCTAATTTTCCAGGTCCACTCTATTATGATGAGCAAGAACGTCACGAACTGATACAGGTCCTGGAGCGCCGAGCCCCATTTCGCTGGTACGGCATTGGACCCAAGGGCAAAGCGCCCCGCAAGTGCGACGAATTTGAAAAGGAGTTCGCTGAACACCAGCATACCCGCTATTGCGTCGCCGTGACCTCAGGAACCATGGCCCTATACACAGCCATGGCGGCGTTGGGAGTGGGGCCGGGTGATGAAGTGATCTTGCCCGCCTGGACGTGGTATTCGTGCTACAACGCCATCGTGGCCGCAGGCGGGACTCCTGTTTTTGCGGAGATTGACGAGTCCTTTGATATGGACCCGCCGAGATCGAAAAGCACATTACCCCTCGGACGAAGGTGATTATGGCAGTCCATATTGCTGGTGAACCCGCCGCTATGGATCCCGTTCTGTCGATCGCTCACCAGCACCGCGTGAGAGTTTTGGAGGATTGTGCCCAAACTTTAGGTGCTACGTACAAGGGGCAACCCGTGGGATCGATGGGTGATTGTGCCATCTACAGCTTCCAGGAATGTAAAACCATTAGTGCGGGCGAAGGCGGTGCCGTGGTGATGAATGACCCTTACATTTTCGAGCGCGCCTCCCGCTACCATGATTTGGGAACGCTGAGGGGCCCACACGCCCAATGGTTGGGTCGGTCGCCGCGCCTTCAGCAGTTTTGCGGGGGCCAGTTCCGGATGAGCGAATTTACCGGTGCCGTGATGCGTGCTCAACTGCGGAAGTTAGACCGGATTGTAGCGGACTTTCGTAAGCGATCCGACCGTGTAGTCCAAGGAATACACGACCTTCCTGGCATCAAGTTTCGTAAGGTCAACGACCCCGCAGGTCGTCTGCCTTCTTTTGTGGCTCCTCTCCCAAAAGTGTGTAGGGGTTGAGAACTTGAAAATGCAATAAGTTGCAGATCGGTGCGTAGAAGGGAGCACCCCGAATCGGCTACCTTACGTTGTTGTGCAAAAAACGACGTGAAGGAGGTCGAAACGAGGT
>DATKST010000131.1:0-36352 GCA_035531475.1 Terriglobia bacterium | reverse complement strand
TTCCCACGTGGCGGTCTTTGTGCCGCTTCAAAAAACGCTCCATGACCTTCCTCCGCATGACTTTCCTTACAAACATCATGCCGGAAACCGTCATGGAGTGTCATGACTTTTGGTTGCGGCTCCGCCGCGCTGCGCTACCCGCTCAATAGTCGCAATTACTTGCAGTATCTGCGGTGGTCCGGCGTGGCAAGTCGTTTTTTTTCACCATGGCGAGTTTGGCAACGAACGTGCGTTAGGAAGCTCGGATTTGACAGTAGCCTACGGGCGCTGATAGGAGGAATCTAGAAAATGCGAAAATCGTGGTGGTCCATCCAAGAAGCATCTCAAAGAACAAGAGCCCTGGGGCTCCAAGGCCGTTCTGGCAGACTCTTACTTGAAAGCGGGGTCCCTATGAATTTCAGGGCGAAGTTTGTCTTCTCGATTGGTTTGCTGGGCTTGCTGTGCCTCATGCTACCGGGTTCACTGCGGGCGGATACGGTTTACACTTATACTGGTAATGCCTATACCTCCTGCTATGGTACGTATACGTGCACCGGGACGCCCCCCGCGCTGTCGATTACGTTTGATACGACATTGACGGGGGTTCAGTTGGATAATTTGACTGTCACGGGAGGCGGGGGGGACCTAACGCCGTACGTTACCTCGTTTACCATCACGGATGGAACAGGCTTGTCCCTCACACGAACGAATGCTAAAGGCTACAGCTTCGACGTTACCACGAACTCCTATGGTGCGATCATCGGTTGGGGCATTAATGCAGGCAACGCAAGTGGTCCTTTTCCGCTAACATCGCCGGAATATAATGCGTATAGTTTTGGCAACGACCCCTATTGTGGTACGGCGTTTACGTTCGGCGCGCCCGTCCCGTGCCCCTTTGATCTCTCGTACACGCTCCCCGTCGGATACTCTGGAGGCAATGCACCCGACGGTGGCGACAACTCTGGAGCCCCCGGCAGCTGGGCCGTCACGAGCACCCCAGAGGCAGGCACCGCCAGCTTGCTGCTGATCGTGTTCGTGTTGGTGATGCTAAAGTGTACTGCCCAGGGTCTCCCACAGGCCACTTGAACGCATCGTACACCCATGCTTCCCGCGGGTGGCGAATACATTGGTTTTTATGTATTCGCCAGGGGCAAGCCCTCACAGCGTCCTGTCCATCGTGGCTGGGGGTGGCGCATACATGAAAAGCAAGGCAATGTATTCGCCACCCACGAACACGTATACTTACGATGCGGAGGGGCGGGTGACGTCCATCTCGAACGCCTCCGGGACGACGCAATACATCGATAACGCCTTGGGGCAAGTGGCGCGCACCCTGAACCCCTCGAACAACTTCACTTACGATTACGCCTACGACCCGTGGGGGGCGCGGGAACTGGCGCTGTGGGGCTGTCCGGCGTGCGGCTACGATGCCGAGGAGTAGGCAGTGGTGCAGTTTGCTGTAGCGGCGGTCTCTGACCGCCGGAAGCTGTTGAAAAATAAAATTCGGCGGTCAGAGACCGCCGCTACAGCAAACTGAACCACTACTGGCCGGCGAACCCACTTGGCGGTTTGCCGCATTCCGCATAGAATTAGGAGATCATGATCACCGGCAGGATTGGCCAAGGCGGAAAGTTTTTGTGGGAAAGAATTGTGAGGGCACTGGCCCGGAGCGGGATCAATCCCAATTATCTGACGGCGGTTGGATTTGGAATTAACCTGGTTGCCGCTTACCTTTTTGCTTTTGGTTACTTCCGCTGGGCCGGCCTGACCATCATTCTGGCGGCCATTTTTGACCTTACGGACGGTCCGGTGGCACGGCTTACCAAAAGGGTGACGGCATTTGGCGCCTTTTTTGATTCGGTGACGGACCGCTATTCCGATCTGTGCCTGCTCATCGGCTTGCTGATCTATTACGGACGCAGTGACCGCTTCTGGTATGTGACGCTGGTAGCCGTGGCCATGATCGGCGCGGTTATGACCAGTTATACGCGCGCTCGCGCTGAAAATGTGATTCCCTCCTGCAAAGTCGGATTCCTGGAGCGGCCCGAGCGCGTCGTGCTCTTTATCATCGGCGCCTTATTTGAACGCATGGCCCCGGTCCTTTGGGTGATCGTAGTCTTTTCGAACCTCACCGTTTTCCACCGCATTTATCATACCTACAAGGAAACCCGGCGGCTCCAGACTGCCAACTCTTGAGCGCCACACTGAGGCCGGAGATGGCCGCAAATTGGGCTTGAAATCTGCCGCCCCCAGTTTTTGCTTGAAACCCGATTTTGTCGCATTTCGTGGCCAAGAACATGACCGTAAAAGATTGAATCCATGAAATCGGAGGTAGTGTGAGCAAATACCACAAATTGAATAATATATACAAATATACATATCATCCGGAAACGCGAGACAATCTAAAATCTATCTTATTGAAATTAAATGGGTTAAATTTTCAATACAGGAATGAAGATTGGAAACAAACTTGCTGTACTGTTTAATACCCAGCGTCTAGGCCCTGGGAGTTCCTGAGTCAGTAATGAACAAGATAATTATCCCTCGGTTCACGACCCTCATTCTTTGCCTACTGACCTTGGTTTTGGTCATTGCCGGATGGATCAACTTCGACCAGCGAAGCCGGTTTCAGGCGCCAGACGATGGGGTGTCGTGGATCGATACCCCCAGCGGAGTGGAAGCCTGGATCGTGATGGCGGAGGGGCCGGGAGCGCGGGCTGGGATTCGCGAAGGGGACATTCTTCAGGCGGTCAATGGAAACCCGGTGCGGCGTGCCACGCAAGCCACTCGCCAGATTTTCCAAAGCGGAATTTGGTCCCAAGCAACCTATGATCTGGCAAGGAATGGGCAAGCATTTGAGGCTTCCGTCATCATTGAACCTCAGTTGCGGTCAGCCGCTTCCCAAGACTTCCGGACTTTAGTGGGCTTGCTTTACCTGGTGATCGGTATTTTTGTGTTGTTTCGCCGTTGGCGGGCTCCTAAATCCTTTCATTTCTATCTGTTTTGCCTTGCATCGTTCGTCCTTTATAGCTTCTCTTATACAGGCAAACTCAATGGATTTGACTGGTCAGTCTATTGGCTCAACGTCGTGGCGTGGATTCTGGTGCCGGCGTTGTTCTTGCATTTCTGCCTCACGTTTCCGGAGCGATCAAGCCTCCTGGAAGGCCGCCGGTGGCTGGCGCCCGTCATCTACCTGCCTGGTCTGTTGCTGCTGGCGTGGCACTCCGGGGTGGCCACCGGCACCGTAATCCTCCCCGTTTCGCTGCTGACCGCCCGGTGGATTCTGGATCGAAGTGAGCTCATTTACCTGGCCATTTATTTTCTGGCAGGGGCGGCATTCCTGCAGCGGTCTTACCGCCAAGCCCAGGCTCCGGTTCTAAAGCAACAACTGAAGTGGCTGACGCGGGGGGCCTATCTCTCCATCATTCCGTTTGCGGCCCTTTACGCGCTGCCTTACTTTCTGGGATTCATTCCGGCGCCGTGGATGAAGATTTCCGTGGTATCGCTGGTGTTTCTTCCCATCACCTTTGGCTACGCCATTGTGCGCTACCGGTTGATGGACGTGGACATCATCTTCCGCCGCGGCATTGCCTATACCCTTGCCACGCTGGCCATCGTTGGACTTTATTTCGCGCTGATCGCCATTTTCGCTGATCTATTCCACAACTTGGTGCCGGTTACAGGACATCTTGGATGGATTCTGGCGATCATCGTTACGGCTTTGCTCTTCCAGCCGATGGTCAACTGGATTCAGGCCCGTCTCGACCGGTTTTTCAACCCGGACCGTTATGATTACCGCTCCACGCTGTTGGAGTTTGCCCGGGAGCTTGGCTCCGAACTCCGTTTGGAGCGGCTTCTGGACCAGGTGACCGTCCGCCTTTCAGAAATCCTGCATGTGGATCGCGTCGGCGTATTCATACGGTCGGGAACGAACCAGATTTCTCTGGTTAAGTCTCAAGGAATCGAAATTTCCGGGCGCCTCGACATGAGTTTTCTCGACCCGGAAAATCAGGAACTAGCCAAAGGCACCTTGTTTTTCGAAAGCGTTCGCCGGGCCTTCGGACTCACTCCTTCAGCCCAGAAGGCTGTGGAGCAGTTGGGCCTTCACTATTATTTGCCTTTCCGGGTTAAGGATCGAACCCTTGGGTACCTGGGCTTAGGAAAGACCCGGCGGAATGACTTCCTTTCCAGCGAGGATATCGACCTGCTGCAGACCATCACCGGATATGCCAGTATCGCTCTGGAAAATGCCCGGCTTTACGAATCCCTGGAGCAGAAAGCCTTGCAGAACCAGGCGCTCTGGGAGTTCAGTGAGAGCATGATCGAATCGATTGACGCGGGAGTTTTGGCCTGCGACCTTGCGGGGCGGATCGAGTCCTGGAATTCCACGCTCGAACGGATGTACGGTCTGGAGCGCAAGCATGTCCTGGGTAAGCGCCTGCGGGAGATTTTTGATCTGGCTCTGGTGGAGGAGCTTCCGCCCGCCGGTGAATCCCGGCAAGGCTTCTCGCTTTATAAGCGCAGGCTGCGCGCCGCAGACGGACGGGAATTGATCGTGAATCTGTCCGTGACGCCCTTGGTTGGAAAAGATGGCGAAATCCGGGGGCGGCTGGTGGTGCTGAATGACCTCACGGAGCGGGTGAGCCTGGAGGATCAACTGGTGCAGTCGGAAAAGCTTTCCTCCATCGGCTTGTTGGCGGCGGGCGTGGCGCACGAGGTGAATACGCCGCTTGCCGTGATCGCTTCGCAAGGTCAGATGTTGCTGCGGCAAACGCCGGATGGGAGTCCGCAGCGCCCGGTTCTTGAGAAAATCGTGAAGCAGTCCTTCCGGGCTTCGGACATTGTGAACAACCTCCTCAAATTTTCACGGCTCAGCGGCAGCGAGCGGGCAGAACTGGACCTCAATAAAGTGATTCAGGAAACGGCGTCGTTGCTTGACCCCATGATCCGCGCCTCGAAGATCCGGTTGAATCTGCAACTGGCGAGCGAACTGCCGGCGGTTTACGGTAATTTTGGGAAATTGCAGCAGGTTTTCATGAACCTGGTCTTGAACGCCCGCGATGCCATGCCCATGGGCGGCGAACTGATGCTGGTCACGGAGCACGATCAGTCTGTGGTGCGGGCGGAGGTATGTGATACCGGGGTGGGGATTGCTCCTGAAGTGCTGAGCCGGATTTTTGACCCTTTCTTTACCACCAAGGGCACCGGTCGCGGCACCGGCCTGGGGCTCGCCGTTACTTACGGCATCATCAGCGAACACTCCGGTAAAATTCAAGTGAAGAGCAAGCAGGGTAAGGGGACCACTTTCCGGTTGGAATTTCCCCTGGTCAGGAAATCCGTTCATGTCGCCTAAGAGCTCCATTCTCATTATCGACGACGAGCAGGAAATCCGCGAAAGCCTGAGCCAACTTGTGGAGTTGGAAGGGTACAATTGGGATTCGGCATCGAACGCCGAAGAGGGTCTCCAGAAGCTCACCGAAGGCCTTTACGATCTGGTGCTGCTGGATATTAATTTGCCCGACCGCAGCGGCCTGGAGGTTCTGCGTTCCGTCAAGCATGAGAATCCCCTGGCCAGCGTCATCATGATTACCGCCTATGACTCGAGCCAGGTTGCCTTCGAAGCCTCAAAGGAGGGCGCGGACAGTTACATCACGAAACCCTGGGACAATGACAAATTGCTGGTGGAAATCCGCAACCTGCTGGATAGGACCCGGCTCCAGGTGGAAAACATCCAGCTCCGCCGGGCGCTGAAGCGCTATGGCTTGCCCAACATCGTGGGACGCAGCGACCCCATGCAAAAAGTCTTCGACCTCATTACCCAAGTCGCTCCCAGCCGCGCCACCGTTTTGATTCTGGGAGAAAGCGGAACGGGCAAGGAACTGGTAGCCAAAACCATCCACGCCACCAGTACCCGTTCCGACCGCCCCTTTGTGCCGGTCAATACGGGGTCGATGCCCGTGGATTTGTTGGAAAGCACGCTCTTCGGCCACGTGAAGGGCGCCTTCACCTCCGCCATCGCCACCAAGCGCGGGCTTTTCGAGGTGGCTGACCAGGGAACTATTTTCTTCGACGAGATCGGCATGATTGGCCTTGAAACCCAGGTCAAACTTCTGCGCGTGATCCAGGAACGTGAGTTCATGAGGCTCGGCGGCACCGAAACGATCAAGGTGGACGTTCGCATCCTGGCCGCCACCAACGCCGATCTACGCAAAATGGTGGCGGAGGGCCGGTTTCGCGAGGATCTTTATTACCGGTTGAACGTCATTTCCTTATCCCTGCCGCCTCTCCGTACCCGTAAAGAAGATATTCCGCAATTGCTCGATCACTTCCTGAAGAAATTCGGAAAGGAGAACGGCCGAGACAACTTGCAATTTGCTCCGGACACACTGAAAGCCCTGATGGACTACGACTGGCCCGGAAACGTGCGGGAATTGGAAAACGCGGTGGAGCGCGCCGTGGTGCTGGCTTCCGGCCCAAGCCTGGGGCGCGATTTGTTGCCGGAGCCCATGGTGCAGAATGGCGAGAACACGGCCCGCTTGACCGCAGAAGGCATGGAAGGCAAGTCGTTGTTTGAGATTACCGAAGCCTTCGAGCGCGGGGTGATTCTGGAGATGCTCTCCCGCACTAACTGGAGCCAGACCGAGGCCGCCGAGCGGTTCAAGATTCCCCTTTCCACCCTCAACCAGAAAATCCGCAGATTGCAAATCGATATCAAGCGCCACCGGAATAATTAGGCAGTCGGCGGTTTCTTGACTTCCGCAGTTTCCAACTCTCACCCCTCACCCACCGCTTTGCGGCACTCTTTCTCCGCCCGCGCAGACCCGCAGAGTCTGCACCCGTCCTACGGGATGGGAAAGGCCGGCCGAGCCGAACCGTTTCGGGCCAAGGAACGTTTGTGTGAAAATGAACCTCTTATTTTCCAGGAGATTCTGAGCTAAAGTTAGCAGTGAGGACCGGTAGGATGGACCTGACCGTGGAATCTTCGCCTCTCGATCGTCACTTCAAGCCTCTATGGGGCAACCGCGCCACCGCCGTTGTCCTCACGACCACTCTTGCAATGCTCCTCTCTCCGGCCTTGCTTGGCGCTCAGTCCTCTGCTGTGAATCAACCCTGTGGGTTCGAGGGTGAGGTTGTGTCCGCGGCCGGCGGCGACCCCATTGCGGGAGCGCGGGTTATCGCTCAGTCGCCGGCGAGCGCATCCGAGGCGATGACCGATGGGGCAGGGCACTTTTGCATTGGCTCCGTTGCCGCAGGGCAGTATCACATCCTGATCGAGCGGAAAGGCTTTGTTAACACCTACTATGGCGAAAATCTCCCTTTCCGCGTGTGGCAGGTTTTTTCGGTTTCAACTTCCTCCGCCTTCTCGAACCTTGTAATCCGCTTGCTTCCGGCGGCTCAGATCGATGGCCACGTTTACGATGAAAATGGTGATCCATTCCAGGGAGTAAGGGTGGAAGCGGTGCGGGAACTTTGGCGGGGCGGGCGCCTACATCTTGAGACATCGCACAGCAGTGAAACCAACGATCAGGGCGATTACAAAATCGATGGTCTGGCGCCGGACAACTACTTGCTTTTTGCCGTAGCACATAGCAACCCCCCAAGACAGAAGGGAAACTCGCATAAGGACCGGGAAAGTAGTGAGGATGTTGCCTACGTGCCGTTCTTCTACCCGGCAAGTGTGGAGTTCCGGGGCGCCGGCGTTGTAAATCTTCGGCCGGGAGACGATCGCGGCCCATTTGACTTTCATCTTCATCCTACTTCAGCATATTCCCTAAAGGGAGAGATCAGCGCACCCAATCTTCCCAAGGGACGCCATGAGGCCGTCGAAATTGCGATCGTCCCTTTGAATCCTGATGCCCCCGATTACGATCTTCACCGGAGGCAATTGAGCTTCAAGCAAAGTTCATTTGTGATTCACGGAATCCTGCCGGGATCTTACGACTTGATCGCTAGCACGACAGCGAAACAAGAAACCTATAGCGGACGGGTCACAGTGACCGTCGGCGAATCGGACGTAGACGGCCTGCGGTTAATCCTGGGCCCAAATTTCGATTTGACCGGGAGAGTCACGGTAAACGGTAATTCCGCGGTCAAAGCAAGTGATCTGAGGGTGGCATTATCGACCAAGCTTCCCCAAGTGTGGAGTGACCAATACACAGAGGTCAATCCGGGCGGGATATTTACCTTCAAAAACATTTTTGAAGGTCCGGCCTCGATCAATATTTCCGGCTGTAGAAACTGTTACGTGAAATCTCTTACGCTCGGGGGCGATTCCTATCCTCCGAGCCGGATTGAAATCACTCGGGAGTCAGCCTCCGCCGGGCTGCTTATCAACATCGGAACGGATGGAGCCCAGGTGACGGGCACGGTGGTTGACAGCAATCAGAAACCGGCCGCCAGCGCCTACGTTGTGATTGTTCCTGCGACTCCTTCTACGTTGAATCAAGGCTTTTATCGGACTGCTTTTACAGATGGCCGCGGCCAGTTCGGGGTCGCGGGTTTGCCTGCCGGCGATTATCAGATCTTTGCCTGGCCCTCTCCGCAAGGCGCAGCTTTTGAGGATCCGGCTTTCATTGAACAACACCGGGAGGACGGCTTCTCTGTCACTTTGATGTCTGGCCAAATTCGCAACATTCAGATTCGCTTGCTCCCGCCGTCAGGTGGCTCCTAACTGGGGCAATAACATATTTGACTGACCACGTTTCATAAGTGATACCGGGAGCTTCCGGGATTCGATTAACTCAACGGTTAGGCTTTCTGCTTCGGCTTGGGGCGAGCCTTTGCCGGTTTGGGCTTGGCTCTGATCTCGCTCTTGGGAACCTTGACTAGGTTACCCAAGAGCGATTTGAACCTCTCCATTGCCTTATCGGGGTCTTTCACCTCGAAGTTGTGGGCCTTCATTCTCATTGCGCTATTCCAATCAATTGCTTGTAGGTTAGACGCTTGTTGACGATATGCGTCAGCGCCGCCACGAACCGCCCGAAGTCGTCTAGCTTGCGTTGGTTGTAGAGGAAAGTCTGTTCGTCAAGGTAACGGAACGAATGGAACGGTTCAACACTGACGTAGGTTCCATGGATAGATCGCTTCAGGAGGCTCCAGAAGTTCTCTAGGGTATTCGTATGAACTTGCCTATCTACATAAGCAACTGCGTGATTGACAACCTTGTGGGCGTACTCACTTTCCAGGCCGCCATAGGATTTCAATTCGTCGCTGTAAAGTGCAGGCCCCGCTTCGACGTTTTTTTCGACTTCCGTTTGAAGCGTTCTCTTTTTGCGGTTTTTGATGACGGTCGTCTGGATTTGGGCGCCGCGTTCGACAAAGCCGACGACAGCGGTCTTATTCTTTCCGCCCGTTCCACTGATCCGGCGTCTGCGCTGGGCAACGTGCATGTTGCGAGCCTTGCCGCCGATGGAAGTCTCATCGACTTCGACCTCGCCTTTGAGCTTCATGAATGAGCCGGTCTGCATGGCAAGCCGGATGCGATGGAGCATGAACCATGCGGTCTTTTGCGTCACACCAAGGGCGCGGGCCACTTCGTAGGAACTAATTCCGTTCTTGCAGTTCGCCAGCAACCAGACCACGGGCAACCACTTCTCAAGCGGAATCGAGGAATCCTCGAATATTGTACCCACCTTGAGAGAAAACTTCGGACGGTCGTGCTTCCCGTAGCACTTCCAGACACGAGCGTTCGCTAAATATGTAACCCGCTCCGAGCCGCAAGTCGGGCATCGGACTACGCCGTCTGGCCAGCGGGCCTCGACCATGAAGTGCCGGCAGTGCTCGAAGTCGCTGAAAAATGTCACCGCTTCCAGCAGCGTTTTTGGGGTATCATTGTGGTTCGTCATGGTCAGTATAGTACCTTAAAACACTTGGTCTGTCAAGTACTTTATTTGTCCTGTTTTGTGTAAGCTACTGAACCATGTTCAAAAAGCATCCGATAATCCATTGAGCAAAGAAGAGCAAGAACAATCCGAACAGTCCGGCGACAAGCACTCGCCAAATAGTTCTTTGGTCCGGGAGAACGGCGACGATCAGATAGTATCCAAGAAGCACGCACAGCAACCCAATCACCGACAAGGCAAACTCTTTAGCCGCTTTGATGGCCTTGTGCATAGTTATCGCTTCCGGCAATTCCGGACTGATCCAATGATATGGATCAAGGTCGCCGCGATATGTATCGAGGTCGCCGCGCTCGTAACAGTGATCTTCTACACGTGTTATGCGGGGCGACAAGCTAGAGCTGCCATAAAAGCTGCTGATGCCGCCAAAAGCGCCGCCATTACTGCTGCTTGCGCCTTGAAAGATAGCGAAAATTCCTTCGCTCAAACCCTGTGCCAAATACAGGCCCAAACGAAAGCCCAACAGGACTCTGCTACTGCTGCTGGAAATGCTGCGGGGGCTATGGCCGATCAGGTCAAAAAGCTGCAAGCCGGAGTTTCTGAGACGCACGCGCTCGCCAAAGCCACCCGCGATGCTGTGGATACCAACATTAACCTGTCCAATGAAGATCGGCGACCTTGGGTCGGATTGCAAGCTCTCCAGTGCAACAATTGCAGGACGGAGGCCGATGGCAGTTTGATTATCGGAGACCTTTCTGCCCTGCTCGTCAATACCGGTAAGACTCCAGCGGTAGACATGATCGTCTCCTATACCCTTGATTCCACCAAAGCCAGCGATCCTATTCCGACATATGAAGATATCGAGAAAACGCAGGAAGCTGAACGAAAGAAAATGCGAACTGTTGCGACCAATGTTCCGCCAGACATTGCCGCCGATATGGCCAAGACTATGGCCATGGTTGATCGGGATATAATGCCCTCGAAAGAAGTGCTGGCACCTAATGCCCCACGGGGGATCACAATCATTGCTGGATACAGGCAGCAGCGTAACAAGATGGCTAACATGGAAGACAGAAACGTGATTTACGGATTGGGTAAGATCACCTATTACGACACTTCTCGTGTCGTGCTCCATACGACCACCTTCTGTGTCATGAATGAATTCGGAGTTAGCTTTCGCTACTGCCCAACCGGAAACGACATGAACTAGAAGAACCAAGATAATCGTGGTCAGCCAAGTATGTTGTTGCCCTAACTAGCCCCAATGTTGTTCACTTAAGGTCCGTTCGGGGATAAATGTACATACTTGAACCTGTGCCCCTCACCCGGCGCTGCGCGCCACCCTCTCCCCGCTTGCGGGGAGAGGGTGGCGGGGAGGGGAACGCGACGCCTCTGACACCAAAATCGTGAGACTTGCCTTAACTGAACAGTATTGTAACTAGCCTGGATTATACACGAACTTCCGATAGGGGACCATCAGGGCACGGTTTTAACCGTGCCCTGATGGTCTTCGAGTGAAACATCGTGAATAATCCGGGCTAACTCCGGCAGGATTGCATCATTTTTAAGACTCCTTTATTCATCTGCGCGGTATCTATTCATATGGTAATAATCCATTGACATACTTGACGCATCGCGCTAGGTTTGTAGGCAGTAAGAAGGGATCCTCATCGTGACTGGCTTCACGGTTCCGGCCACCTCCGGAACCTCAAAAATGCTCCGGGTGCTGATTGCCGAAGACAACGCGGCGGACGCTGAACTCTCAATCCACGAGCTTGAACACGCAGGGTACAGTGTGGAGGCGGACGTGGTCATTTCGTCCGCGGCTTTTGAGGAGGCTGTCCTGACGCGAGCTTACGACGTGGTTCTCTGCGATCACAACCTGAGTGGATGGACGGGGCGGGATGCCTTGAGGCGGTTGAAAGCGAGTGGGCGGGATATTCCGTTTATCCTGGTTACGGGCACGCTGGAGGATGCCTTGGCGGTGGAATGCATTCAGGAAGGGGCTGCCGATTATGTCTTGAAAGGCGGACTTCCGCGCCTTCCCAGCGCCATTCAAGGCGCCCTGGCGCGGAAAGCTTTGCGCGAAGACCACAACCGGGCGGTGGAGGCGCTACGCGCCTCGGAGCAACGATACCGGCTGCTTTTTGAGAGGAATCTGGCGGGCGTGTACAGCATCAGCCTGGAGGGAACCATTCTCGAACTTAACGAGGCCGGAGCTCTGATGTTTGGATGCGCCTCACCGCAGGAGGCGAAGGAGCATCCCCTATGGGAGGTTTCATCGTCCCCGGAGGAACTCAGGGACCTGATATCGCGGGTTCGTGAGTTCAAGTGCCTCACCAACATTGAAGTCAAGCTCCGCAAGAGAGATGGAAGGCCTTTGTGGGTGCTCTTCAATGCCAGCCTGATTGAGAACAATGATGGAGCGCCGCCGGCCATTGAGGGAACACTCATCGACATCACTGACCGCAAAGACGCGGAGGAGGCATTGCGCCGCAGTGAGAAGAGGTTCCGCGAGCTGATTGAAAACAGCTCAGACGCCATTTCGCTGATTAATCCCCAGGGCCAGGTATTGTTTTCCAGCCATTCGATCAGCCCCATTCTGGGTTATGACGTGAAGGAGCGGCTGGGCCGGGACGTGTTCGAGCTGATGCACCCGGATGATATGGCTCCGACCAAGACCGCTTTTCAAAAGCTTCTCGATGAGCCCGACAAGATCGTTACAATTCAGGTACGCTACCGGCATAAGGATGGGACGTGGCGATGGCTGGAAGCTTTGGGCAAGAATCTGTTGCGCGAACCGAGCGTTCGCGCCTTGGTGGTAAATTATCGCGACATCACCGAGCGCCGGCGGCTGCAGGAGCAGTTCTACCAGTCACAGAAAATGGAAGCAGTGGGGCGGCTGGCGGGCGGCGTGGCGCACGACTTCAACAATCTGCTGACCGCTATCATCGGTTACAGTGACATCGTGCTGGAGAAGCTTCCAGCCCAAAGCGACAACGGGCGAGCCATCCAGGAAATCAAGAAGGCGGGTGAGCGCGCGGCGCTGCTCACCAAACAACTGCTCGCTTTCAGCCGCCAGCAAGTGCTCTCGCCGCAGCTTCTCGACCTCAACCAAGTGGTTTCGGAGGTGGGCCGGCTGCTTCGCCGTTTGATCGGCGACGACATTGATCTGGTTACCATTCCGGCTTCGCCGCTCGGCCGCGTCAAGGCCGATCCGACACAACTCGAACAGGTCCTCATGAATCTTGCGGTTAACGCCCGGGATGCCATGCCGCACGGAGGCAGACTGATCATTGAGACCTCGAACACCCAGGTGGCAGACAACTTCGCCATCGACCCGGTGAAGGTTACGCCGGGCCCCTACACATTGCTAACGGTCAGCGACACGGGCTTCGGGATGGACGCAGACACGCGCGCCCGGGCCTTTGACCCGTTCTTCACCACCAAGGAAAAAGGCAAGGGCACCGGGCTTGGCTTGGCTACGGTTTACGGCATTGTTAAGCAGAGCGGGGGCTATATCTGGGTGTTCAGCGAACCCGGGCAGGGAACCACATTCAAGATTTACCTGCCAAGAGTGGATGAGATTCCGGAGCCTGCCAAGGCTCCCGAGGTTCAGAGTACGCCTCGTCACGGGACGGAAACGGTTCTGCTGGTTGAGGACAACCCGTCTGTCCGGCAGCTCACGAGCAGGCTGCTTCGCGCCAAGGGTTACGTGGTGCTGGAGGCGAAGAGCGGGAAGGAAGCGCTGGCCCTTGCTGAAAAACATCCGGGAACGATTGGCTTGCTCCTCACAGATGTTGTGATGCCCCATTTGAGTGGTCAGGACCTGGCGAAACAAATGACCGGAAAACATCCGGAAATCAGGGTTTTATTCATGTCTGGTTATGCCGGAATGTCGCCCGGGGATCTGACCTCCTTGGATCCCGATGCGGCCTTCATCCAGAAACCATTCAATGCTGACCAGCTTTCCCGGCGCGTCCGCGAAGTGCTGGATGGTGTTCAACCAGGGGCGGACAGTGTGTTGAATCCTGTGAACGGCCCCGCTTGAACTTCGCACCGCCTCGCACTGGACTGCGGCCCTCAATCCCGGCCGGGGAAGATCTCGCACCGCAGGGCGGGACCGTGATGTAGGCTATTGGCCGGATGATCGGACTCGCCGGTTCTTGGTTTGAATTTTCCGCCTTTTTCTCCCCGCCCTTGATCTCTAGAGGTTTTCAAAATATAGTGACAGCCCTTCCGCGAAGTTCCATCGCCCGGAAGAGTTTCCCATGCCGGGCACCGGCCGGGTGGTGGTCGATGTGGGCAGTGGCGCGGCAATCTGCGCGCCGGCCGCGGCGTGCGGTTTCTTCAACCGGCCCCGGAATGCCGGTATAATGGAGAAACTTCCTCAAGACTAGGGAGCGTGACAATTGGTTAGAGGGTCCAAAGTTCTGGTCGTTGATGATGAGCTCCATGAGCGTTCGGGTTTGGCGACTCTATTGGAGAGCTGGGGTTACGAAGCTGATACCGCAGAGAACGGGCAGGAGGCGCTGGCTAAAATTGAGGACTTCGACCCGGTGGTGGTGATTTCCGACTTGCGGATGCAGGGCGGGAACGGACTGGAGTTGCTGCGGGAAGTTAGGAAAGTCCATCCCTCGGTGAATTTCATTATGCTTTCCGGCCAGGGGACGATCGAGGATGCCGTAGAAGCCACCAAGCTGGGCGCATTCAATTTCCTTGAAAAACCCCTGGACCCGAAGAAGCTCCAGGTTGAGCTGCGGAACTGCCTGGAACGGAATCAGAAGAATCGCGAGCTTGAGATCGCACAGCGGCGCCTGCGCGACGCCGGCATCCTCGGTAAGCTGGTGGGAAAATCGAAACAAATGCAGGCGGTATTGTCCCTGATTTCCCGAGTCGCGCCATCGAACGCTTCAGTCCTCATCACCGGAGAGAGCGGAACGGGGAAAGAACTGGCCGCAAGGACGATTCACGATTTGAGTCCGCGCCGTTCCAATCCGTTCGTCGCGGTCAACTGCGCGGCCATTCCGGAAAGCCTGATGGAGAGTGAAATCTTTGGACATGAGCGCGGCGCTTTCACCGGAGCCCTCGACCGGCGGGCAGGTTGCTTCGAGCTGGCGGACGGCGGGACGATCTTGCTGGATGAAATTGGCGAAATGCCGTTTTCGACTCAGGCGAAGCTTCTCCGGGTGCTTGAAGATTCCAAGGTGAGGCGGCTGGGAAGCAAGGGTGAGATGGAGGTGGACGTCCGGGTTCTGGCGGCCACCAATAAGGTGCCGGAGGAGGCCGTTTCCAAGGGCCAGATTCGCAACGATCTCTACTTCAGGTTGAACGTGGTCCGCATTACCTTGCCGCCGTTGCGAACCCACCTGGACGATCTGGATGTGCTGGTGGAGACGCTGCTCTTCGACTTGAACCACAAACACCAGCGCGCCGTCAAGCGCGTGGACGGGGCGGTGCTGGAGATTTTCCGCCGCCACGCCTGGCCGGGAAACGTCCGGGAGCTGCGCAACACGCTGGAGCGCGCCCTGGTGGTGTGCAACGGTGAAACATTGTCCCCGGCGGATCTCGCGCCCGAATTCGGCCGTCCCTCCGTCCTTTCCGGCGATAACAATCTTTCCTTGCGGGCCGGCCTGAGCGTGGCGGAGGTTGAGCGGAGGCTGATCCTGGAAACACTCACCTTCACGCAGAACAACAAGACGCGCGCCGCGGAGATGCTTGGCATCAGCCTGAAGACCCTCCACAACAAGCTGAAGGAATATGAGAATCAGCCTTAAAGTCAAACTCACGGCGCTCATCTCCCTCCTGGTCCTGCTGGTCGTTCTTGCCACCTCGGCGGTCTATATGGCGAATTTCATCCGCGAGGCGCTCGACCAGGTCCAGCAAAAGGCCGTCTATATCCTGGATGAAACCTACACCCGGGCTCGAGTGGTGGTGGCAAAGACCCGGATCCCATCGAATCTAGATCCCGCCAATCACGATGTGGTGCGGCAGTTCATCTATTCAAGCCTGACCCAGGATGGCGGCTTGCGCTCCTTGATGGAGTCGGCCGCAGCCTATTCCACCGTCATTGATTACGTTGCCATTACCAACGAAGAGCAGGTGGTGCTGGCACACAACGATCCGAGCGAAATCGGGCAACGGCTCACTCCAGGGCCACCATTGAATGGGCTCATGCGCGGCGGTTTTTACCGACAATTGCGGGTCCTCTACGGCCCACCCGCGGTCTATGAGGTTGTTCTGCCGCTGGAGATGGGCAACCAGCCTTTTGGCACCGTCCGGGTAGGCATCTCCACCGTCTTCTTGCGCGCCCAGGTGAACCCGCACCTGCGCGGCGCGCTGGAGCTGTCACTGTTGGTGATTTTATTGGCCACCGCGTCGGCGGCACTGCTTTCGTTCCGGGTGCTGAAGCCGATCGCCAGCATCTCCGGGGAATTGGACCGGCTCGCCCGAGGTGAATTCTCAAAGCCGGTCGAAGTTCGCCGGGCCGATGAATGGGGTATCCTTTCCTCCAAGTTAAATCTTCTCGGCGAACAGATTCGGGGCGAAAAAGCGGCTTACATCGCGCTGAAGGACAACTTGGATCAGCTCTTTGGCAAACTCGCCGAAGGCTGGATGCTGTTCGATCCCCAAAACCGGCTGGTGCTCGCCACCCCGG
Organism: Terriglobia bacterium; assembly: GCA_035531475.1. Lineage (GTDB taxonomy): Bacteria > Acidobacteriota > Terriglobia > UBA7540 > UBA7540 > CALCEB01. The sequence continues at coordinate 19,876 of DATKST010000131.1, read as the reverse complement.
CCGTGGCCCGGTTCCTGGGCCGGAAACCGGCCGATCTTGCACGGCAGAGCGCCGCCGAGATATTTGCCGGAGAAGGAGCCCTGAATGTCCTCCTGCGCCGCTCCTTCGAGCAGCGCAAACCGGTGCCCAGCCAAACGGTCGATCTGGCGGCAGATGCGGAAACACCGCGCGTGGCCGTGTCCGTGGAATTTGTCGAGGAACAGGGCCAACCGGTGGTGAGTTTGGTGACGCTGCGTGACGCCGACACGCGGGCCCAGCTCAAGGACCAGATTGACGTGACGGCAAAGCTGGCGGCCTTGGGGAGGCTCACCTCCGGCGTGGCGCACGAAGTCAAGAATCCACTGAATGCCATGATCCTTCAGGTCGAAATTCTGAAGACGAAGCTCCAATCCCGGGATCAGGATGTGAAGCCGCAGCTTGATGTTCTTACGTCTGAAATCCGGCGGCTGGACCGCGTTGTGAAGACTTTCCTGGATTTCACACGGCCGCTTGAACTGCGGCGGGTGGAAACGGACCTGGCGGAGCTTATGAAGGAGGTTTTCACGCTGGCCGAGCCGCACGCTCGAAAGAGTAACGTGCGGCTGATCCTTGATCCCAACGGTGCCATTCCGCTGCTGAAGTTGGATTGCGATTTAATGAAGCAGGCCCTTCTAAATCTGGTTCTGAATGGATGCCAGGCCATGCCGTCGGGAGGTGAATTGCGCGTGAAGCCCCACCAGAGACCTCATTGGGTTGAACTCGAAATCGCCGATCAGGGCGTCGGAATTCCACCGGAAGCCCATCCCAAAATCTTTTCGCTCTATTACACCACCAAGCCTGGAGGCAGCGGCGTGGGCTTGGCCATGACCTATCGCATCATTCAACTTCACCAGGGAGATATTACATTTTCGAGCGAACCCAATCAAGGAACGACGTTCCGCATTACTTTGCCGTCTGGCTGAGCCGGACGGGCGTTAGTACCACCATTCGCAATTACGTTGACGTATTCTTGTAACGGTCTTCAACAACCCCTCACCTCCAGCCCCTCGCCCCGCAAGCGGGGAGAGGGTGGCGCGCAGAGCCGGGTGAGGGGGTGCGAGAATACGTGAGCCAACTTCCGAAACGCTGCGCTTAGCCCGAATGAATCACCCGCCTTTTCTAGAGGAGCGTCAGCGCGTGGCCTTGACTTGGCCCGGACAGACTTCGAGAATCATTCCGGCTTGCCTGCAAACAAGCCGCAAGGACGTTCCTTAAATCAGTCTAAAATTTTTATTTCCCAACAGGTCACAATCTAGTATCATAACGGGGCAGGCTTCTGTTCATTTTCTACTGTGTGGTTCACGGGCCCCACGAACCTTTCTTTGGGTGTCGCAGGACCCTTCGCAATGGAGGGAATGATGTTCAGGCTCGACGCTGACAAGAAAGTCCATTTCTGCGATGGTGTGACGCGGCGTGATTTCCTTCACGCCGGATCCCTGGCCATGTTGGGTCTCACCTTGCCGCAGTTCATCGACATGAAAGCGATGGGCGCGGTGGATCCCAATAAGGATATCAACTGCATTCAGTTGATGCTTGTGGGCGGCCCAAGCCAGCTTGACACCTGGGATATGAAGCCCGACGCTCCCGCGTCCATTCGCGGCCCATATAAACCGATTCCGACCAACGTCAGCGGCATTCAAATCTCCGAAATTTTTCCGCGCATGGCCAAACATGCGGACAAATTTGCCCTGGTCCGTTCCATGTATCACACCGCTGCCGCCGTGCATGACACGGGCTGCCAGATGATGCAGACGGGCCGACTCTTCCGCGGCGGGCTGGAGTCTCCCAACTATGGCAGCGTCCTGAGCAAGGAAAAAGGTCCCAAGGGCGCCATCCCCACCAACGTCCTGCTGCCCTATCCCATCGGCCAGTTAGGGGGCAATCTCCCTCACGGCGACACGGCCGGATTTTTGGGGAAGAAATACGACCCCTTTGTGCTCAACTCCGACCCCTCCGATCCTAAATTTCAAGTGCCGGACATGTTGCCTCCCGATTACATTTCGGCGTTGCGCGTGGACCGGCGGCGCGACTGGCGGAGAATGATTGACCAATCCGTCTCTTACTTTGAAACCACCCAGGATGCCAAGCTGATGGACTCCACCTTCAGCGAAGCCTACACGCTGATGACCTCCACCAAAGCGCGCGCCGCGTTTGATTTGACCCAGGAGCCCGAAGATGTCCGGAAGAAATACGGAATGAACCGCTTTGGGCAAGGTTGCCTGCTGGCCCGGCGTTTGGTGGAGAATGGTGTGCGTTTTGTCACCGTCAACATGTTTGAAACGGTTTTCAACGAGATCACCTGGGATATCCACGGCTCGGCGCCGTTCAGCCCTATTAGTTGCATGGGAAATCTGGTGGGACCGATGTTTGACAACGGGTATTCTTCATTGCTCGAAGACTTGAGCAACAGCGGTCTTCTGGATAATACTCTGGTGGTGGCGACGGGTGAATTTGGGCGAACGCCGCGCATTAACCCTGCGGGCGGGCGCGACCATTGGCCGCAATGCTGGACCATCGTTCTGGCCGGAGGGGGCATCAAGGGCGGCCAAGTTGTAGGCTCATCGGATTCGATCGGGGCCGCACCCCAGGATCATCCCGTGCAGCCCTCGCATATTGCCGCCACCGTCTACCACGCGCTGGGCATTCCAATTGACTTGATCATCGCAACGCCCGAAGGAAGACAGGTGCGGCTGGTGGATCACGGGTTTGATCCCATCACGGAGCTTTTTGCTTAGGCGGCTCGTCAGGAGCTGCAGATAGACAGTCTCATCTCACCCGGCGCGGCGCCAATTGAGACTTTTACCTGTAAAAAGAATACGGCATCCGTGGAGGTGCAATGAGGATGACGGTTCTTCGGCTGAAGTGCTGGATGGAGGTTTAGTCATGGAAATTCTCTCTGGCAAGAGGCGTCGCCTTTTGGGGATGTTCTCCGGATTGGTCATTATTGGCGCGGCGATTCCTCTCGGGGCTCAATCTCCATCAACCGCTCCCTATCATGACTTCAACAAATCCGGAAACGCCTCCCGGAGTTCCAAGATGACTCACGCGTTGCCACCCGTGCAGCCTGTTCCGGCCCACGCCACAGCCGGCAATTCTCCCCTCAGCGGAATCAAAATTCTGCCATCGCGGTTGTCGCTTGCCATTCCCCTGCTCGCGCAACGCGTGGTGGTTGAGGGAACTTATGCCGATGGGCACGCCGCAGACATCACTTCGCAAGCGACCATCGCCAGTTCGAACAATGGCGTTGCCCAAGCTGACAAGCAAGGATTCGTCCATCCGGAAGGGAACGGCGCTGCCCAACTCACGGCTTCTTTCAGCGGTTTTCGCGCCAGCGCGCCGGTGCAAGTGGCGAATTTTACGGCTCCGTTTGAGTGGAGCTTTCGCAATCATGTTCTGCCGGTGATGACCAAAATGGGTTGCAATTCCGGACCGTGCCACGGTGCCGCGGCGGGAAAGAACGGTTTCAAACTCACGCTGCGGGGGTTTGATGCGGTCACCGACTACTACACCCTGACTCACCAAGCCATCGGCCGGCGAACCAATCGTCTGGAACCCGCCAAGAGTCTAATCTTGCTCAAGCCCACTCTCACTATTCCGCACGGGGGCGGCCAAAGGTTTCCGGTCGGCTCGCCCGAATACAAAGTGATGTCGGGCTGGATTGCGGCGGGTATGCCTCCGCCGCAGCCGTCGGACCCACGTATCGTGGACCTCCGGGTTTATCCGCACCAGGCGTCGCTGATTCCGGGAGCGTTGCAGCAATTGGTGGTGATGGCCAAATTCTCAGACGGCCACTCCGAAGACGTAACTCGGTGGGCGAAGTATGACAGCGGCGACGAAGGCGTGGCCACGGTGAACGGCACGGGGCTTGTCACCATGCACGGATATGGCGAAGCGCCCGTCACCGTCTGGTACTTGAGCCACGTGACCTTCGCCCGCATGAGGATTCCCTATCCCTATAACGTTGACGAAGCGGTTTTCCGCCGCGCACCCCGGCACAACTACATAGATAATTACGTTCTGGCCCATCTCCAGCAGCTTCACATTCCACCTTCGCCTCCGGCCACGGACGCCGAGTTCGTCCGCCGCGCCTATCTGGACGCTGCCGGAATCCTCCCCACGCCCCAAGAGGCCGAAACATTTATCAAGGATCAGTCTCCGGAAAAGCGCAACCGCCTGATCGATGCTTTGATGAAAAAGCCGGAATTTGCAGACTATTGGGCGTACAAGTGGTCGGACCTGCTACTGGTCACCAGCAACCGGCTCTCCTACCCGGAAATGTGGAGTTATTACAACTGGATTCGCTCGAGCGTCGCCCAGGATAAGCCGTGGGACCAGTTTGTCCGCGAAATCGCGACGGCCAGCGGAAATACGCTCCAAAATGGCGCCGCAAATTACTGGGTGATTCATCGCAATCCCATCGACATTTCGGAAAACATGACCGAAGCCTTCCTCGGCATCAATATCACCTGCGCCCATTGCCATAATCATCCACTGGCCAAGTGGACTCAGAAGGATTACTACGGCATGGCGGACCTGTTCGCGCGGGTCCGCTTGAAAATGGGGCAGCCCGGGGGCGCGCGGCCCGGCATCGGCCCCATCTTCCGTGATGTGACCGTTTACTCTGGCGCCAGCGGGGACTATACCGATGACCGTTTCAGCCGTCCGTTGCCGCCCAAGCCACTGGACGCAAAGGCTCTGCCCATCGACACCACGGCCGATCTGCGCGCCTATTTTGCCGACTGGCTCACCTCACCCCAAAATCCGTTCTTTGCCCGCGCCATCGTCAATCGTGTCTGGAAAAATTTTATGGGTGAGGGATTGGTGGAACCGGTGGATGACATGCGGGACACCAATCCACCCACCAATGAAGCTTTGCTGAACGCCATGGTGAAGGATTTTGTGGCCCATCACATGGATGTCAATTATCTGGTCCGCACCATTATGCAATCTGCGGCATATCAGACGGCTTCGAAGCCCACCAGCGAAAATGTGGTTGATACCAAGTATTACTCGCACTATTTGATTCGCCGCCTTCCGGCGGAGGTGATGCTCGATGCGTTTTCCCAAATTATCCAGGAACCTGAACATTTTGAAGGATATCCCCTGGGCACGCGGGCCCTCCAACTTCCAGATACGGCGGTGAAATCATACTTTTTGACGGCGTTTGGGCGGCCCATTCGCGAGCAGTCACAGGAAAACGAGCGAACCGCGGTGCCAACTATTACCCAAGCGCTCCATATCATCAATGGGGGTACTCTGAACAATAAGTTGCGCGACAAGGGAAACGTCCTCGACAAGCTCATCAAGGGGGGCGATTCGGATACACAGATCGTGACCTATCTCTATCTTGCCGCGTTCAGCCATGACCCCTCTCCTCCAGAATTAAACATGCTTCTCGGACATTTGCGAAAGGCGGAAACGCAGAATTTGAAGGGTATCGCCGATCCGCGCCGGGCCGCTCTATCCGACCTGACGTGGGCCATGCTGACGAGCAGGGAATTTATGTTCGATCACTAATGCGGCCGTGACGCCGCAGTCTGGCGCGAGGAAAACGATGATGGAGACTCTTCCGGTGATGCAAAATACGCTGCAACATTAGAGGTGGGTTAGCGAGTCTTATGAAAACTTGGTTTCGGCCTGCAATTTCACTTTTTGTATTCATCGGCATCACCGTATGGACCGCTGGGTTGATCTTGTCGTTTCCCGCCCGCCTTGCGGCCCAACTTTCATCTGGTGTTCCAGCTTCGCAGACCGCGGGTTCGGCACCGGCTGCTGCAGATGCTTCTTATAAAGTCGTGGTCACCATCTTGCAGCAGAAGTGCTTTGCTTGCCACAGCAGCACAGCCAAAATGGGTGGTTTCGTGATGGCATCGTATCAGACGCTGATGAAGGGCGGTGCGCATGGACCCGAAATTCTTCCCGGTAACAGCGCCAAGAGCCGTCTGGTTCTGATGGTAGAAGGCACAACCCAGCCGCGGATGCCATTTAACGGCAATCCTCTCGCTCCGGCGGAAATTGCCGTGATTAAAGGCTGGATTGATGCAGGCGCCAAAGGCCCCAGCGCGGGAGAAGCAGCCGCGCTTCAGCCGCACTTGAATATTCCAGACATTAAGCCACGCTTTGCAGAGGTTTCCCCGGCCGGTTCGGTCGCTTTTTCGCGGGACGGAAAGACGCTGGCTGTGGGCGGTTACCAACAGGTCCGTTTGCTGGACGCCAGGACCGGAAAGGTTTTGAAGAGTCTCAACGGCGCCGCCGGCTTGGTGCGGTCGGTGGCCTTCAGTCCGGATGGCAAGTGGCTAGCTGCCGGGGGCGGTCTGTGCCAGCAGTGGGGTGAAATCCAAGTCTGGGACACTCAGGTTGGCAAACTCCTTCGTACCATGCGAGGGCACAAGGATTGTATCTATTCTGTGGCTTTCAGCCCCAATGGCAAGCTGCTGGCTTCGGGAAGTTACGATAAGATGGTTAAACTTTGGGATCCGGCCACTGGCAAAGATCTGCGCACATTGAGTGACCACATTGATGCGGTGTTCGCTGTGGCCTTCAGTCCTGACGGAAAGTGGCTGGCATCCGGCTCCCAAGACAACAGCGTGAAAATTTGGGATGTGGCAACCGGCAAGCGTCTTTACACGCTTGGCGATCCGGTTGACGGCATCACTTGCATTGCGTTTTCGCCTTCCGGGAAGCAGATTGCCGCCGCCGGTTACGACAAGCTGATTTACATCTGGAACCTGGCCCAGACGGGGGGAACGCTGGTTCAATCGCTGATCGCCGATGAAGACAGCATCCTGCAGATCGCCTGGTCGCCGGATGGGAAAGAGATCGTCACCAGCTCGGCGGATGGATCGATCAGAATTCGGGACGCTTTGACGCTCGACCCCATTGGAATCATTCCTCATCAATCCGACTGGGTGGACGCGATGAGCCTGAGTCCGAACGGCAAATGGCTGGCGGCGGGTCGCTTTGACGGGACTCTGAGCATCTATCGCATGGGCTCATTTGACCAGGCGCTGGGACCGCTGTTGGCATTTCAGGGGAACGCCCCGGCAGGCAACACGGAGCCGGGTCGCACCGCAAGGGCACTCGGCCATTAGGCAGCGATCAACAACGGGATGTTTGTGACGCCAGCGTCTCGCAGGCTCTTCGTTTGGCGCCGGGGGACGGCGGCATTGTCAGTCTGGCGCGCCGTTTGCCTGCTAATACAGGGCGGGCCTCGTGCCTGCCCGTGCGTATCACGGAGTCGCCTGCTGAGGACGTCGAGGGGCGTTGCACGCCTCGCCTGAAGTTTGGAAAATGCTCCGCCGAGAAGTGAGGGATTCCCGTATGACAGCCAAACATTGGACCGGTCTCTTCGTTCTGGCATTATTACTTTGCGTCGCTCTTCCCGTGAGCATGAAAACGCAAGAGGCCCGGCAGATTCCGGTATCCGCCGGGTTGGCTGCACAGCCGGCGGCGCAAGCCGGATTGCAGGCCCCCACCATTCCACCTACCATTGCAACCATCTCGCCTGCCGGCATGAGGCGTGGCGCCACCGAAACCTTCACTCTGGAAGGACGCAATTTGACGGGCGCAAGAGAAGTTTTGTTTGACGCTGCGGGGTTTGGTGCCCAATTTGTTTCAGTAGTGGACGTACCAGAAAAGGCCAGGAAAATCCGGGTTAACGTTGATTTGGGGGCTGAAGTCCCGCAAGGAAAGAAACAAAAGGCGCAAATCCAAGTGACTGCATCGCCTTCCGCATCTCCAGGAATTCATTGGCTGAGGATTCAGACTCCGCTGGGGACGTCCAACTTGGTGGCGCTGGACGTAAGCGCGCTGCCCCAGATCCAGACGAAGGAATCTGGAACCTCTGCTGCGCAGGGCCAGCAGGTCTCGCTACCTGCGACGATCATCGGCGCCATCGCCACACCCGGGCAAGTGAATGCCTACCAGTTTGCGGGCCGCGCCGGAGAAGAGGTGGTTTTTCGGGTTGTGGCGGCTCCATTGGGCTCGATGCTGCGTTCTGTCCTTACTCTCCAGGACGCCACTGGCAGGAAACTTGCGCAAGGCGGCGGAACCTCCGGTAAGTCCGACGCGGTTCTAAGCTACAAACTGCCTGGGAACGGACTGTACACGGTCGCCATTCGAGACCAGGAGGAAAAGGCTGGAAAAGACCATTTCTATCGGCTCTATGCCGGGGATTTGCCTTATATCTCAAGTGTCTTTCCTCTCGGGGTGAGGGCTGGCCATCCCTCCAAAGTGTTTGTGGAAGGCGTCAACCTGGGCGGAATTCACGATGTTCAGGTGAATCCGAAGCGGCAGACTGACGGCTGGACCACGATTCCCGTGCAGATCAGAACTACCAACGGTGAACTTTCAAACACAGTTGACGTGGCCGTCACAGACGTCCCGGAAATTGGTGAAAGGGAGCCAAACGATGCGCCCACGGAAGCACAACCCATTACCGTCCCGGTTGCAATTAATGGACGGATTGATAAGACCGGCGCGAACCCCACGCCCGACCAGGACTATTACCGTTTCACTGCCCGGAAGGGTGAGCGCATGACCCTGGAAGTCGCGGCCCGGCGGCTGGGCTCGCCGCTTGATTCTGTGATCGAGGTCCTCGATGCCCAGGGACGGCCTGTGCCCCGGGCGTTGGTCCGTTGCCTGAATGAAACGTCTTTGACACTCGCGGATCGAGATTCCATCACTCGGGGTTACCGCCTGGTCTCCCGCACCGGCTTCCATGACAATGATGACCTGATGGTGGGTGATGAGCTGGATCAAATTCAGTTCATTCCTGACCAGCCCGACGCCGACATTCTGCTTAAAGGGTTCGGTGGCCAGCGCATTGCCCTGCTTGGGACTTCGCCCGCAGCGCACTATGTAACGGAACCGGCTTACCGGGCTGAGATCGTACCCCCCGGCGCCAAGTTCCCCCCCAACGGTCTCCCGGTGTTTCGCATTAATTACCGCAACGATGATGGTGGTCCCGGATTCGGCGCGGATTCCCGGCTGGATTTCGTGGCGCCGAGCGACGGCCAATACTTGATTCACATCAAAGACGTTCGTGGTCTTCAAGGGCCTGACTTTGCTTATCAATTGACCGTGGGCGATACGGCCCCCGATTTTACATTGACGGCTTCGCCCGCGAACCCCAACATCCCGCGCGGTGGACAAATCCCCGTCCAGGTTACTGCCGACCGGCTGCTGGGTTATCAAGGTCCCATTCAGATCAGCTTCCTGGGCCTTCCGAAAGGCATTACGGCCAGCGCCGCCACCATTCCAGCCGGACAGGATTCGGTGACGGTGATTCTTGCGGCCGTCGCCAATGCCCCAGGCTGGCTCCGGGCTACTCCTTACAAGATTGAGGGGCGGGCCCGCGTTGGTGAGCGCGAACTGGTCCGCGTCGCCGATTCCACAACGCCCCTTCGAGTCGCCGCCCTCATGCCTCCTCCTGACGTGCTGGTCGCAGCCCAGCCGCATCAAATCATTCTGGCGCCTGGCAAAACAGCGGCCGTGACAATCCACATCACTCGTGAAAACGGATTCAAAGGGCGAGTCCCCTGCGAAGTAGATAATCTTCCGCCCGGAGTGAGAGTGGTGAATGTGGGGCTTAATGGAGTCCTGGTCCACTCCGGCGAGTCCAGCCACACCTTTACACTCAAAGCTGAGAGCTGGGCGCAGCCTTTTACACAGCCCATTTACGTCGTGGGTACGGTTGAGTCGAATGCGTCCACCAACCACTCCTCGCCTCCCATCGTACTTCGCGTGGAGGGCAAGAGTCAGTTGGCCAGGGTCGCAGGGCGCTGAATCTTACCCTCAGATTCAGCACCCAGAACATCGACGCCCCAGGCCCGGGTATTTTGCTCACTCATCAACTTGTCACCTGCTCCAGGATGGCAAAATCGCCGGGGTTCCATGCCTGGACGATGATGCAGAACTTGCCGTCAACCTTCCGGAGTACCGCCTTGTGATTATGCTGAAAGTTTTTCAGTCCCAGGTCGGCCTTGGGAAAGACCGCGGAAATCAATTGATCATTCTGGAAGATGTAGATTGGCGCCCCTTTGCTTGGATCGGGTCCAACCAAGGTGGGTACAACGGCATACTCATCCAAATAATTGATCGAGCAAGGCAGAGATCCCATGGGCATTTTTAGAGTCGAAAGGTAATGGCCGTAGCGGGTGAATTGCTTGACCTCCGAGTGTACCCGGTCAGAAATGGCGAGTTGTTTTCCTCCGGGAGCGACCGTGATGGCATGAGCCGTCTGAAATTGGTTGGGGCGATTGCCTTTGCCGCCAAAAGCCAGATCGTTCCATTCTATGTGCGACGGTTTCTTGAATGAAATCCGGGCGGTCAATACGTAGTCGAGCGCGCAATAGCCAGTGGTGACGTAATAAAGGCCGTCCAGGTAGGTCACACCGGTGGGCGCAAAATTGCCGCCGCCAAGAAAATAGTCGCGGACCTCCGGCTGGTCAAAGTCATTGCCGGCCGTAGGAGCGTCCAGAGTGCTCACCCAGCTTCCGTCCAGAGAGGTCGTAAAAATCTTCCCGGCTTCATTCGCGGGAAACGCCAGGTAGGCGGCTCCGTCGCCTGGATTAATCCAGAGGGAAGTGTCATGCAAATTGACCTTCTTCATGGACTCCGAGGTATTCAAAAGGCGAATGGTTCTTAAATCGGCGCTGATTTGCATGATCCCCGCACCTGGAAGGGCAAAATACGTCTCGCCCTTTCCCGGCCGCTGGTCCACGGCAAATCCCCCGTGCGCCTTGACCAAGACCTTTTGGGCTAACTCGGGAAGAGATGTGGAGGTATGCATGACCTTAAATCGCATCGGCGCCTGACCGCTCACTCCCGGAACGGTCGTCTGGCCGGGCGTGCCGGCCGTGGGCGCCGGTTCCGTTCCTCCGTGCAACGTAGAGTCGGCGCCAAGGGCGCTCCCCATGAGCATGAAGCCAGCCGTTGACGAGCCCTGAATAAAGTCGCGCCGTGACACCAGTTGTTTTTTCATCGAATCCTCAATTCTGCCCTGCCGGGCTTCACTGCTTGGTTCGAGCTAAACGGACCAGCAACGGGAACACGCGGACCGTTTCTTGGTTCAAAACCTTTGACCCTATTTAGCGCCAGGTCCGGTATTGCAGTTGCGATGCACGAGAAGGATAGAGCACAAATGATACCTATCGCTTGTCACGTGGGTATGTGTCAAGGGAAATTGAGCCAAAATAACGTGACGCCATCCCAGGCCTTAATTCGCGCAGGAAAGCTTACCATAACGGGCACGGCGTTTCGTGGTTATGAGTTGAACTACCGCGCGATTCCTCTGGCGGCCGAAGCGCACCAGGGGCCGCTCCCGTCTTCCTATTCATTTGTGACCATCGAGGCCGCTAACGTCATCCTGACGGCAATCAAAAAGGCGGAAGATGATAATTCCGTCATTTTCCGCTCCTATGAATTTGAAGGAAAACCGTCTCAGGTACGTTTGTGTCTGCCGGAAGCTGTGACGCAGGCCGTTGAGCCAAATTTGATGGAGAAGGAAGAGCATTCCATCTCTCGTGGGCCGGGCCGTAAGAAATTGACCACGCCCATCGGGGCCGATGTAATTAAATCCGTGAAAGTCACAATCCATAACTCAGCCGGTGGTGCGCGCCCCCCGCGGTATAGGCTGGGGATAGAGTTAGACTCGAGTCCGGTCAGGCGGGAGTGATCCGATGGAAGCCGTATTCCTGGGAGTTGTACTTTCGATTGTTGCCGGCGTTTTGAACGGCAGTTTTGCAGCTCCAACCAAGTGTGCGAAGCAGTGGAAGTGGGAAAACATTTGGTCCGTTTGGGCGGTCGTGGCGATGTTTCTGCTTCCGTGGGCTCTTGTTTTTGCGACGATTCCTCACGCTGTTTCTTTTTTCGAGAATACCCCTCCGGACCAATGGCGGCTCCTCATCCTGTTTGGAATTGGCTTTGGTCTTGCCCAGATATTTTTTGGCCTGGGGATCGCGGCGGTGGGCATCGCTTTGAATTTCGCCATTGCCATTGGCATTTCCATCGCCTTTGGATCCATAGTGCCGTTTCTATCTCAGCACTCCGAGAAGACCTTTACACCGGAGGGCTGTTTCTTTTTTCTCGGTATGATTCTGATGCTCATTGGAATTGTGCTTTCTGCCGTGGCGGGACGCGAGAAGGAGAAACAACTGCGTTTGTCGGCTCCACCATCTCAAGATGGTCCTACAAAAAGGAAGAGCTTCGCCGCCGGGCTCACCCTTTGCATACTTGCTGGTCTGGGCTCGCCGCTGAGCAATTTTGGCATGGCCTTTTGCACTCCAACCGCGCATCGGGCGGTTGAGATGGGAGCGAGTCTCGCCAATAAATATAACGTGATTTGGGCGCCGTTGTACACCGCTTCCCTCGTCCCCTACTTGCTCTACTGCGGTTACCTCTGGCGAAAAAATCGCAGCCTTCATCTTTTCAAAGCAGCGGGGACAGGCATCAACTGGTTCTACGGGACCGTCATGGCTGTCCTGTGGATGGGAAGTTCAGCGATTTACGGGATCGCGGCCTCCCGGATCGGTGATATGGGACCGGTCCTTGGTTGGCCGCTCTTCATGTCCATCATTATCATCACTTCAAGTGTGTGGGGATTCCTGACGGGCGAGTGGAAAGGCGCTGGCAGGAAATCGTCGAATGCCATGATTGTGGGGATCATATTTCTCATCCTGGGATTCGTGACCTTGGCCTACAGTGGAAGCTTAACTTAACCTTAACCTTAACCTTAACTCACGCTGGAAGGACCCACGGGGAGACGGGCAGCATTTGCTACATCGGTCCCGCAAGTTGACTGGTGGCCGGCGGAATTTCAGCAAAGCGGCCCCGAATCTCTTTCGTAGCGTCGAGAGCTGAAAGCATGGCCCACGGCTCGACCTCGGTCTGCACGCTGCGCGAATTCAATGTGCTGACGAGGACCTCGGTGGGAATGTTGCCCACCATGTGATCGCTGGCAAAGGGACAACCCCCAAGCCCGGTTAAGGCGCCATCAAAACGCCGGCAACCGGCTTCATAAGCTGCAATCACTTTGGCAGCCGTTTCGTCCGGCGCGCTGTGCAAATGGACTCCGAGTTCCACGCCCTTCCCGTGCGGCATGACAGCGTTGAAAAGTTCTCCGATCTCCTTTGGCCCCGCCACTCCCGCCGTATCCGCAAGCGAAACCTCCCGAACCCCAACTTCTCTTAGCCAATCAAGAGTGTCCTCCACCACCTCCGGCCCCCACGGCTCTTCATAAGGATTGCCGAAGGCCATTGAGATATAGACCACCAGCTTGCGGCCCGCAGAGTTGCAAGCGGCGTGGAGTTGTTCCACCAACTTCCGTGATTCTGAAAGCGACATGTTGGCGTTTTGCCTGCGAAATTGGGCGGAAACCGAATATGGGTAGCCCAGAGCCGTGACCCCCGGCGTGGCCAGCGCCCGTTCCAGCCCTTGTTCGTTGACGATGATGCCAATGATCTCAATCTGATCTTGCCGCCCGGCCACGGTTTGAGTTGAGCCGGATGCTGTCTTTTGCGCAGACTGGAATTTCATCGTTTCAAGCTGGGCCATCAACTGCATCATCACGGATTCGCTGTCCGCCATTTGCGGAACGTACTTTGGGGCGACGAAGCTCACCGCGTCAATGTGGCGGAAGCCGGCTTCAACCAGCTTGCGGAGATAGGCGACCTTGGTATCGGTAGGGATGATCTTGGCCAGTCCTTGCCAGGCGTCGCGCGGACATTCGATGATTTTGACTTTGTCCATGGGTTTTCTGTGGGTTTTTGCTTTGCGTCCTTGCGCTTTCTCGCCCTTGCGACTTTGCGTCAGATGCCTTATTCTTTCCGACCGCTTACCATTCGGAAAACGCCTTCCCGAATCCAATAGGTGGCGAAGGTCCTTTCGTCCGGTTCCGGGCTAAGTTTGCAACACACCCGTCTTGAACTCCGGCACGTCCGGATTCAATGCCGCCGCCTCCAGCGCCCACACCAGCGCTTCGCGGGTTTCGGCGGGATCGATGATGGCATCCACCCAAAGCCGGGCTGCGGCATACCGGGGATCCGTCTGCGATTCGTAAGTCGAGCGAACGGACTCGAAGAGTTCTTTCTTTTCCTGCTCAGTCAGCTTCTTGCCCTGGCGTTCAAGCTGTTTGAGCTTGATTTCCACCAGCGTTGCAGCCGCCGATTCGCCGCTCATCACCGCGTAGCGCGCCGTGGGCCATGCGAATATAAAGCGAGGGTCGTAAGCTTTGCCGCACATGGCGTAGTGTCCCGCGCCAAAGCTGCCTCCGCAAATCACCGTGATCTTGGGGACGACACTATTGGAGACGGCGTTCACCATCTTTGCTCCCGCCCGGATGATGCCGCTCCATTCCGCTTCCTTGCCGACCATGAATCCATTGACATCGTGCAGGAAAATCAGCGGAATCAGGTTTTGGTTGCAATCCATGATGAAGCGCGCCGCCTTCTCCGCCGCTTCGGTATAGATCACGCCGCCGAATTCAATCCGCTTGCCGCCCGTGGCGCGGTCAATGGTTTGAACGTGTTTCTTCTGATTCGCCACAATGCCCACGGCCCACCCGCCCACGCGCGCGTAACCACAAAGCACGGTCTGCCCGTATTCAGCTCGATACTCGTCAAAAGCCGAGGCGTCCACGATCCGGGCGATCATTTCCCGCATGTCATATTGCTTTGCTGGATCAGATGAGAAAATGCCGTAAATATCCTCCGCCGGATAGGAGGGAAGCTCCGGGTCTTTATAGTTGAAAGGCGCGCCCGGACGTTGGCCCATCTTTTCCACCAGGCTGCGGATTTGCACGATACACGCTTCGTCATCCGGCTCGCGAAAATCCACCGTACCGCTGATCTGGGCGTGCATCTTTGCGCCGCCCAATTCCTCCGCCGAGGCCACTTGTCCAATGGCAGCCTGCACCAGAGCGGGTCCGGCCAGAAACAAGCCGCTGCCCTCCGTCATCAGGATGTGATCGCACATGACGGGAAGATACGCGCCGCCGGCCACGCACATGCCCATGATCGCCGTGATCTGAGGAATCCCCCGGGCGCTCATCACGGCGTTGTTGCGGAAAACTCGCCCGAAGTCGTCCGTATCAGGAAAAACATCTTCCTGCAGAGGCAGAAAGACCCCAGAGGAAT
Source organism: Terriglobia bacterium (assembly GCA_035531475.1). Lineage (GTDB taxonomy): Bacteria > Acidobacteriota > Terriglobia > UBA7540 > UBA7540 > CALCEB01. Next base: position 4,724 of record DATKST010000131.1, on the reverse strand, counting down.
CGACCAAATAGAGGGTGGGAATGCGATTCTCGATCGCGATGTTCTGAGCCCGGATCACTTTCTTGGCGGTCATGGGAAAGAAAGCGCCGGCCTTCACGGTGGCGTCGTTGGCGATAATCATGACCAGCCGGTTCTCGACGCGCGCCAGTCCGGTGATCGCGCCCGCCGCCGGAGCGCCACCCCACTCCGCGTACATTCCGTGCGCCGCAAAGATTCCCAACTCAAAGAAGGAAGAGTCAGGATCAATCAACTTGTGAATGCGCTCGCGGGCCGTCAGCCTGCCCTTCTGGTGCTGCGAGTCGATGGACTTCGTCCCACCGCCTTCGCGAATAACGTCCTCCTGGCTCTTGATCTCCGCGATCAGGTCCACGATGCGGCGTAAGTTTTTCTCAAAACCCTGTGATCGGCGGTCAATCTGTGTTTGGAGCAATGAACTAGCCACAGCATTCGTCCTCAATTACGACTTTTTACCTTCAAGTTCAGAAAATGATCCTGGGCGCGGCTCTTTATTCCACCGTCACGCTCTTCGCCAGGTTGCGCGGTTGATCCACGTCGCAGCCGCGAAGCACTGCGCAATGATAGGCGAAAAGTTGCAGCGGAACCACCGTCAGCAGCGGCATCAAAATATCGAGGTTGCGGGGGACTTCAATGACGTGGTCCACGAGCGGCGCCAAGTGGCTGTTGCCGCTGGTGGTGACCGCAATGATAGGTCCTTCCCGCGCGCGGATTTCCTGAATATTGGAGAGCACTTTGTCTTGGGATGCGTCGTCAGGCGCAAGAGCCATGGTGGGGAAGGAAGGATCGATCAAGGCGATGGGGCCGTGTTTCATTTCACCCGCGGCATAGCCCTCGGCGTGAATATAAGAAATTTCCTTTAACTTCAACGCTCCTTCGAGGGCGACCGGAAACTGGTATTTGCGGCCCATAAAGAGAAAATGCTCCGACTGGTAATAGTGGCGGGCCAGTTCGCGGATGCGGTCCGATTGAGTCAGAACTTCGCGGATCTGTTCTGGAATTTTCTCCAAGCCGCGAAGAATTCCTTCGCCTTCTTCGTAAGAAAGGTCGCGGCTCCGGCCCAGGACCAGCGCCATCAGATTCAGAATGGTCAATTGAGAAGTGAAAGATTTGGTGGAGGCGACGCCCACCTCAATGCCGGCATGGGAGTAAACACCGGCATGGGTCTCCCGTGCGATGGTGCTGCCCACCACGTTCACCAAGCCCAGCACCAGCGCGCCCTTGCGACGGGCCTCGCGCAGCGCCGCCAGCGTATCCGCGGTCTCACCGGACTGGCTGATGGCCAGGACCACGGTATTTTCGCGGATGTTCAGCTTGCGGTAACGGAACTCGGAAGCCAGCTCCGTTTCCACCATCAGGTCGGTGAGCGCCTCAAAAACATAGCGCGCATAAAGTCCCGCATAGTAACTGGTGCCGCAACTGACGATGATGAGGTGGCGCGATTTTTCCAGCCGCTCGCGCACGGATTCAAGCCCGCCGAGCTTTGCTACACCCTCCGAATGGTTGACGCGGCCTCGCAAGGCGTTCTCCACGGCCTCCGGCTGCTCGAAAATTTCCTTGAGCATGTAATGTGGAAAGCGGCCACGGTCCATCGTGTCCTGGCCGAAGTCGAGCGCCGTCGCGCCGCGCGAGACGGCGCGATTGTCCAGCGTCTTGATGCGAAAATTTCCCGGCTCGATCCGGGCCACTTCGTTGTCCTCCAGGTAAACCACCTGATTGGTGTGCTGGGCCAGCGCCGAAACGTCGGAGGCGGCCAGCGATTCGTTCTCGCCGATTCCCAGCACGATCGGGCTGCCGCGCCGGGCCAGAACGATTTCCCCTGGATGGCCGGAGTGCAACACGGCGATTCCGAACGTTCCTTGCACTTCCTGCAGCGATTGCAAGACGGCGGCCTCCAGATCTCCCTGGTAACGGCTTTCGATCAAGTGAACCAGAGCTTCCGTGTCTGTTTCCGACAGGAAAACGTGCCCTTGCGATTGCAGCCGCTTCTTCAGACTCTGATAGTTTTCTATGATGCCGTTGTGGACCACAAACAGGCGGCCAGAGCAGTCGGCGTGAGGATGGGCGTTGATCTCAGTGGGTTTTCCGTGCGTGGCCCAGCGAGTGTGGGCGATGCCGGCGGCTCCAGCCGGCGAATCCTGCCGCACCCGCTGCTCCAACTCGGTGACCTTCCCCACCGCTTTGGCCAGATACACGGACGAATCGAGGATGGCGATGCCGCTCGAATCATAGCCGCGATATTCCAGGCGCTTGAGGCCATCGATCAGGATGCCGCGCGCCGGTTGACGACCAGTATAGGCAACGATGCCACACATAGAAAGTTGGATGCCTGTCTGCCGCCCGTCGTGGTGAGGGCGGCGAATTACAGAATCGAAGGCGGAGTGCGGATCATTTCCGCCCTCATATTGGATACTCCAATTTTTGCTTTCCGTCCAGAGTGGGCTTGGGATGCTTTAGCGCTAGTGTCCTGTCCCACTTAATTCTTTACAGGCGCTCAGTGCTCGGGTGGGTGGTGTCTACTCTTTGCTCGCCGCTTACGAGAGAAGGCGGTAGCTGCCGCGACCGCAGTCCACGGCGGGCTTCGCCCGCAAGTTCACGGCCGCGCCGCAGGCGCCTTGGAGTGCGGCTGCGAAGCTGCCGCCTTACCCTACATTGTCAAGAATTAGGTGTGACAGGACACTAGCTAGAGGGAAAACGCCAATCCACTCTCACCCCGGCGCTTCATCACCGCCCTCGAATCCCGCTCCGTCAATAATTGGGTATGATTTTCTCAGTCCGGCAGGGTCGAACCAAAAAAAATCTCTAAAAAATAATTTTCCGGCAACCCTTCTGTTGGCAAGGGCATCAATGTATGTAACCAACACTTATGACTACCTGGGGAAGTGGGTAGCGTTAGGGCAACCAAGTTATCCACTTCCTCCTTCCTCCCAATTGCGGGAAAATTAATTGCTCCCAAACAAGAGATGCTTTTACCAACAGGCGCATTTGAAGTTTGGATTGGTGTCACGCGTGACCAAGCGCAACGAATTGCCGTCGCCTCATAGCGTTCTACCCCAAAAGCCGGAGCCGGACGGGTTTCCCCCCGCCAAATTTGCGCGTGAGCCAATCTTCCATGTCAGCCTGCAAACCCTCCAGGTCCACCCTGAAGCTAACTTCGAGCAAGCCATCTGCGGCGGGCAGAGTGTCGTCAAAGGCCGACCGGCCCGTAAAGCTCCTCATGCAATAGCTGTCCAGCCAGGCGATGGGGCAAGGCCTCGCGCCTCCGGGTTCAATCATCTCGACTTTGATTTTCCGGGCAAACATGGATTCTACGCCACTGGGCGATGATGGTAGGGGCGCCCCTTGTGGGCGCCCTACCGGGCGGGGACAAGGCCCGCCCCTACGTGGAACAGGCCAGCCGGAACATCGACAATTCTTTTTTCATGTTCGGCGATAAGCGCCTAAATCTGAGCGGTAGGTTCGTGATGAATCCGGCTTGATTCAAGTCTTGCTCTGCCGCAGGAATGAGAATAATCCTTTCTTTTTCGTCTTGTCGTCCGGGCCAATAGGGTCCGGATTCGGCGGTAGCGGTTTGCCTTCTATCAGTGCGGCGGGATTCTTGTTCATAATGCGGTTTGCGGCGTCTTCGCCTTTCGACTCCACCAGTTTTTGGTAACAGGATGAGAGGATGGGGGTACGGTGCTTAGAGTCGTGGGCGTCTGAGGCGAAGAAATGCACCAGATTTTCATCCAGCCATTTTTCCGACAGACGCTGAGCGGTCCTTCCAAAGCCACCGGTATAGGACATGGCCGTGATCTGGGAAAGGCAGCCGCGCTGAACCCAGCGGTAAAGGATTTCCGGTTTGTGCTGGAACACCGGGTTACGCTCTGGGTGAGTCAGGACCGGCGTGAACCCCGCCACCTGTATATTGTAAAAAACCTGGTCCATCTGGTCGGGAATAAAGTGATCGTTGAACTCGGCCAGAAGGTAGCGGGTGCGGTTAATCGAATAGTTGGCGCCATCTTTCGAGAGCAAATCGATGTTTTCGTAAGAAAGCCGGAAATCGCAGCCCAGCAGGATCTGGAGCTTTTCACCCACTGCGGCCTGCAACTCGGCCGCCTTGCGCTGATTTTCCTCCGCATGGAATTCGTAACGGTAATTGCAATGGGGGGTCGCCACCACATGGGTCACTCCATCGGCTGCGGACATTTGCAGCATCTGGACGGCGATTTCGAATGACTTGGCGCCATCGTCGGTCTCAGGAAGCGGATGGCAATGAATATCAATCATAGATAACTCTCCGTCCGGTGCTTGGCGCGAGACCCGGATGAAGCCTCGTGACCGGTTGCGCCACCTCACGGCCAGTTGAGTGGCAATCCGGAGTCCTTGCTGCCTTGGCCGGAGTGCCAGCAGCAATGTAGTGGTCCTTCCAATTTTCGAACACCAAGCCAAAACCACCTAAAGATTATTAGAACCCGCCTTGAACTCGCGCGTCAAGCCAACGACGGCGGCGGTAGTGGACCATTTTCGCTGCTGTAGCGGCGGTCTCTGACCGCCGAACTTTATTCTTCAACGGTGTCCGGCGGTCAGAGACTGCCGCTAGTATATCGTTTCACTGATATATATCTATTAAATCAAAGGCATGCTATGCTCCTGGCATGTCTAGAAAATCGACGCGTCCCAGATTAGCATTGCTACCTCATGAACTCAAGTTGTTGGAGCGGTTACGC
>DATKST010000130.1:0-3229 GCA_035531475.1 Terriglobia bacterium | reverse complement strand
GCTCGCTGAGCGCCGGCAAAAGGCCACTCTCGTAGCGCCGGATGCATCCGGCCTTAAGGTTGCCCAGGATTCTCCGGCCCCGGCATCCCACGCTCCACGCCAGTGCCAATCTGAACCAAAGCAGCCGGATGCGAAGATCGCGGCTCCCGGCGCTCCATCTCCCGTCCCCGTGGATTTTGTGAGTGAGGAGGACGTGCGCCTCGCGCTCCGCAACGGCGCGAAGATTTATACTGGACCGAAAACTATCATTACACCATCGGCACGCGACTTGGGTAACCCTGTCGAGGTTTTCATCACGGTCCACGGGTAGGGCTTCACGAATAATCCGGGTTAATCTCAATACTGTTCAGTTAGGGTGAATCTCATGATCTTGATGGCAGGGTCGTCGTATTCCCCCTCACCCCGGGCCTCTCCCCGCAAGCGGGGAGAGGGGGAACCGCGCCGCGGTGGGTGAGGGGGTCCGGTTCAACCGTGTACCGTTATTCTCGAACGGACTTGAGTGAATAGCATTGGGGTTAAGCACTGTATCCATTCTTGGCTCTTGCTGGTACTATATTGGCATTCGAAGTATTCGATATGAATGCCAGGGAATGGGAACAGAAACTGCGCGCGGAGGGCTTCCGTCGCCTCTTTACGTGGCAAGACGGCCCGGACGCTTATTATCCTGACCACACGCACGGAAATCTGACGGCACACATCATTCTGGACGGCGAGATGATTCTGACCTCGCAGGGTGAGGCACACACCTACAAGGCCGGTGATCGATGTGACGTGCCGGCGGAAACGATTCACTCCGCACGAATGGGCCTGCGCGGATGCAAGTATATTGTGGGTGAAAGGTAGGGGTGGCCCTTGTGGCCGCCCGACCGCGGTCCTTGCGTTCGAGGGCAGAAATGAGGGCAGACACGGGATCTGCTCCTACGTCCGAAGGCAGGCACCAGACCTGCCCCACCAGCAGAAACACAACCTACAAACTACAGGGAAAGGAGAATTCCATGGCGAACAATAGATCGGTTTCCATCGTCAGTCTCATCACTGTTCCGGCTTTGATTACTTTGGTGATTACCATCCTCCGTTTGGAGGGCGAGCTGCGGCATTGGGGTCAACCGTGGTTCAATTCGGCGGCGGGCGGCGGCGCCGCATGGGTTGGAATTTCCTGGCTGCCGATTATCTTTGGCCCGTACTTCGCCTACAAGCTGGCCGCTGCCGGTGAAGGCCCGGCCAGGATGGGGAAAGCGGCGGGCTATATGGCCCTCGGCTTGGTGGTTTTCGTTCTCGCCGGATTCTGGGCGTTTTCCATGCTCTCACATCCTCCTGTCTCGGAGATGGTGGTCGTTGGCTTCGCGATCATGCTGATCGCCGCGTTTATTCCCGGCATGGGTTGGCGTTCATTGGGGAACACGCTGATCGCTTATGCTTTCGCAGCCCGTATTCCGGTGCTGACCGTGATGTTCCTGGCCATGCGCGGCAACGGCGGCGCCGGGTGGGGGACCCATTATGACGCGGTTGCGCCCATGTTCAGCAGTGCGCCTTTCGCCACCAAGTTCCTTAATGAAGCAATTCTGCCGCAGATGACTTTGTGGATCGGATACACGGTGGTTCTGGGTTCATTGCTCGGCATCATCCTGGTCGCGGCCTTGCGCCCCGGGAAGCGTGCCGCTCCGGTTGCTGCATAGCCTGAATGCTTCACGAACTTTCGCTGGAGGACAGTCAGGGCGCGGTTATAACCGCGCCCTGACCTTCCTCGCCCTAGATTTCGAAAATAATTCAGGTTCGGGAGGTCGGTGTGACACGGCTATTGGCCCATTGGGCCTTGAGCGCGCTGTGCCTGCTCCTGGTGGCGCAGTTCGTCCCGGGATTCATCGTGAAGGGCTTCATCTCCGCGCTCATTGCCGCGGTGGTCATCGGCTTGGTCAATGGCACTTTGGGACTATTCCTGAAGATTGTTACTTTTCCTCTCACCCTCATTACCTTTGGTGTTTTCTGGTTTGTGATCAATGCCCTCATGCTGGAATTTGCGTCCTTCTTCGTGCCGGGTTTTAGAGTGCGCGGATTCTGGCCAGCATTCGTGGGTGGGCTGATCCTGAGTCTTCTGAATATGGCGGTGCGCCTGATACTGAAGAAAGAAAGTCGATGACCGGCATCACGCCGCCACCCCCACACGGCCAAGACGATTGACGTTCCCCTGACCAGACGATATTCAAAAGGCGGCGTTTCCACTCTCACCCCGCGCCAAGCGGACCGGAGGCTTTTGGCACGTCGTACGTCTGTGACATTTCTTCGCCAATTGCCACGGAGAAACGGATGAACCAAATTCATCGCTGGTTGTGCCGGTCCGGCGCCTGGAGGAAGAAACTCGAAGCGCAAATGTTACCTTGGGCGCTGAGCGGTGTTGACCTGGGCCAGGACATCCTTGAAGTCGGGCCCGGCCCCGGATTGACTACCGATTTTCTCCGTGTACGGCTGGAGCGAATTACGGCGCTGGAGATTGACTCCCGGTTGGCCAGCGCGCTGGGCCGCAGATTGCGTGGTACGAACGTCAGGGTGATTCAAGGTGATGCCACCGCCATGCCGTTTGAGGACAACTCATTTTCTGGCGCCATTTCGTTGACCATGCTTCACCACGTGCCCTCCGCTGCCTTGCAGGATAGGCTGTTGAGTGAAGTTTGCCGGGTGCTAAGACCGGGCGCCGTGTTCGCCGGCATTGACAGCCTGTGGAGCCGGACGATGCAAATCCTCCACATCCGGGATACCCTGGCAACGATCGATCCCTCAACCTTCGGTAAGCGTCTTGAGGCGGCGGGGTTTATCGGCGTTTCTGTCGATGTTGCCGAAGGCAGGTTTCGGTTCAATGCGCAGCGGCTTTGATCCCTCCAAACTGAGCCAGGCAGACCTGATGCGCCTGAGTCTGGTATTCCGCACCTGGCGGCGACATGCATTTGACATCCCGCCGCCCGATTATGCGCCCGGCCACCGTGCTCCCCAAGCGCGGCGCACCCTTGGCAGAGCGATTGGGGTCCTAGTGTCCTGTCACACCTAATTCTTGACAATGCTAGGGTAAGGCGGCAGCTTCGCAGCCGCACTCCAAGGCGCCTGCGGCGCTGCCGTGAACTTGCGGGCGAAGCCCGCCGTGGACTGCGGTAGCGGCAGCTACCGCCTTCTCTCGTAAGCGGCGAGCAAAGAGTAGACATCACCCACCCGAGCACTGAGCGCCTGTAAAGAATTAAGT
>DATKST010000129.1:0-8818 GCA_035531475.1 Terriglobia bacterium | reverse complement strand
TCCCCACTTCGCCTTGCTTCAGAATCCCAATGATCTGTTCCTCCGTGAACCGGTTTGATTTCATCGCTCGTCCTCCTGGGCTTGTTATACCCCGGAAGACTCACATTGCTACTGGTCCAGTTTTTGGGGGGCAGGTCACATGCACACGCGCACGTTAATCTATACTTATTTATATAGATTACATGCCGACCCATGCTCATGCTTTTGGGCTGGCGGTCAGAGGGCAGGCAGAAAGGGTTAGGTTGCAGGGGTGGGGTTGCAGACTGTAGGGAAATGCCTAAAGCAGGCGCAGGGGTGCCCTTCACATGATTGCCGGCAGGCTGCCAGCGGTCACACGGGGCAGGTCTCACCCAGGCGGAAGCACTCGCTGAATACTTCCTCCGCTTCCATCCCAGGGCCGTCCACAAATGTGACTTGGCGAACGTACTCCCAGCCCCGACCGGTGCCTCGCTTCGCGTATCAGACGGTCGCTCATTTCATCCTCCTGCTGTTGGTTGCCTTCTTATATGTCTATTCTCTCTACCTCTTCCGCTTTCACCAAATCCTGCCGGCGGTCATACAGCCGGGTCGTGCGCGAGTCCGCATGTCCTGCCATCACCTGCGCCACTTCCAACGCACCTCCGGCTTTCAGATAAGCCGTGATGCCGCTTGCACGAAACGTATGGCATCCGGCGGCGCTATTACCGAGCCCCGCCCGCTTCATGGCCCGCCGCACGATGCGGTAAGCGTCAATGCGGCTGAGGGGGTTGCCGGTCAGTATACCGTCCTTGCTTGCGGACCTGAATAGGCTGCCCTGAGTGATCCCTGTGGCGGCAATGTAGGCGTCCAGGTATTCTTGCAATACGTGATGACACGGCATCTGGTTCACCGTACCGCGCTTTTCCTGCAACCGGACCCATCGCTTGCCGTCCCGGAGTGTGTAGTCGGCCAACTCCAGATTGACCGCCGCAGACACGCGGGCGAAGGTGAAGAGCATGAGGCCGATCAGCGCCCGGTCCCGCAACCCTATCGGCGTCGCGGTATTAATCCCGTCGAGCAATACCCTCAACTCCGCACTGCCCAGTATCGGAGTCTGTCCGTTGCGCGTGAACAGCCGCGGTCCCCGTACAGCTTGGGCGGGATTGGCGGGCACAATCTGGCCGGTCACCAGCCAGTCGAACAGCGCCCGGATCGCCGCCAGGTGCAACTTGGCAGTAGGTACACTGGCACTCTGGCCCAACTGCTCGATATACCCGGCCACGTGAACCGGCTGCACCTGGTTCAATACGGTCACATTGCGGAGATCGCACCAATCGAGAAAGCGCGAGACGGCGTGACTGTAAGCGGCGCGGGTGTTCCGGTTGCGCAGATTCACCGTGAAGAACTCCAGAAAGCGCATCGAGGCGGTCTGGCCTGAGTTGGCGACAATAGCCTGAGGGCTATAGGTCTGTGCCGGGATGAGTGCGAGTGCCGGGGTTGCCATACTACCCCTCGCTGCTCTCTGGAGCCTCTGCGGTCCCGAACATCCGTGCCTTGCAAATACGGCACACAAACGCCCGGTCGCAACATCCTGGGGAACAGGGGGAGGACCCGCCCGCCTGTATTTCTTCCCTTTCTTCAGGTGTCGTGTCCACCCGATCAGCATATCCGCCGCAAGGACAAGGAATGCCCTCGGCTTCCCGTGGCATCCACTCTTCCAGTCTCACCGCTGTTACCTTCTTATCATCCCCCACTATGAACCTCCAAATTGAGATTTCGCCTTCTCCGTCGCCACTCTTCCCTTGCCGGTCCTGCTCAACAGTCCGGCCCGCATGAGATACGGCTCAACCAACTCCGTCAGCGTCTTCTCTGTCTCCTGCAAACTGGCTGCCAAAGTCACGAGTCCAACCGGGCCGCCCTTATACGTCCCGCACAGCTCCCCCATATACCTCCGGTCAATCGGCTCCAACCCCTGTGTATCAATCCCCTCCGCCTCCATTGACCGCTCAATCAATTCCGCCGTCACCCTGGTCAGCCCCTCCATTGCGGCATAGTCCCGCATTCTCAGCAGCAGATTATTCGCCACTCTCGGCGTCTCCCTTGCTCTCTGCGCAATCGCCTCCGCTGCCCCGCTTCTCAGCCCGATGCCCAATATTGCCGCCGACCTGGTGATGATGCGCTTCAGTTCTTCCAGTCTGTAGAACTCCATATTGCAGATCAACCCAAACCGCATTCTCAGCGGCGCCGCCAGATCCCCGGCCCGCGTGGTCGCGCCGGCCAGAGTAAACGGTGGCAGCCGGAAATGCATCACTTCTGACTCGGTGCCGAATTCCAGTGCCATGTCCACCGTAAAATCCTCCATCGCCCCGTACAGCACCTCGGCCAGTTTCGCGGGTATGCGGTGAATTTCATCAATAAACAGCACATCTCTAGGCTTGAGCTCTAGAAGCGGAGACACGATATCCCCGCTCTTTTCGAGCACCGGGCCGGACGTGACGATCATACTGCCGCCAATTTCTTTTGCCAGCACGCCGGATATGCTGGTCTTGCCTAGTCCCGGCGCCCCGTGAAACAGCACGTGAGGCAGGGCAGCATTGCGGGCGCGGGCGGCGTGAAGCGCCACCTTTAACCGGGCGATTATGTGCTCCTGCCCCACGTACTCCTGCAAACTCTGCGGCCGGAGGGACAGATCCGGGGCAACGATCTGCGGCGCGTTTACCGGCACAACCTGCGCTTCCGGCACCGGCACAACCGCGCTCAGCGCTTCCGGTACCGGTGTACTCAGCACTTCCGGTACCAGCGCAACTTGCACTTCTGCCCGTGTTGCCGTAGCGGATTTGCGGAACCAGCTCATGTTATTTTTGCCTCCAGATATACACGGTATCCTCGCCATGAGCATTCACCTTGATTTCCAGCTTGTGCCGTTTTGCCGCCCGTTGGATCGCCAGTTGAATCTGCCGCGGGGTCTCGCGGGTCCAGTAGCTTCTCGGCACCGCCAACGCCGGCACAGCATCGGCCTTGTTTGCCGGTTTCAACTTCAACAGCTCCCGCAGAATCTGCCCGTACCGGCGTGCATTGCGGTCAGATTGCGCCTTTACCCCTTGCGGCAGAATTACAGTCTTGATTTCCATAGCATCCATGTTCATCCTCCCTTATACACCTGTGATGTTGCTCTACTGGCAACGTCTCCACATGCAGGCTAGGACAAGAATCATTGTGCGCATTTTCCCCTCCGATGTGTGCTCAGGTTGTATCACTAATTTGGACGGGTTTCAACCGCTACTTCTCGGGTGTGCGCATAAACCACCCGGCGCCTGCGTCTGCTGGCAATTCTGAATGCGTTGAGCGAATGGGAAGGGGAAAGCTAGGGGCAAGCACCAAAAGCCCCGCTTGCCGCCTGTGACCACCGTCTGTGACCAGTACATAGCGGTACTGAGTGATACCAAGACGTAAGCGGCAGTTCTAATCATGGCCCTTTTACCGCTCCATACAACTCGGTATCACTCCGTATAAGTTATTGATTCTACGTTCATTAACAACTCTTAATCAGTAGGTTGAGGGTTCGATTCCCCCACGGCTCACCATCCAAGTTAAAACCGCTCCAACTTTCAAAGCGCCTCTAGTTCAGGCTCCGGTGTCGGCTGAACATACCGCATCGTGATCGAAATGTTGGAGTGCCCCTTTATAGAAACCGATCGCAGACTTCATCCATCAGATTGAGCCGGCATCCACGTAACATACGGATGTAACGTTGATCCATCGGATGGCACCCGATTGCAGGCTGCTGAATGGTGCTATAGTATCCCCCGTCTCCATGCGTTTGCGAGGATTTTGTGCCTAGCCCTAGACACCCCATGAACGATGTGAATAACCGGGTGTCTAGGTGCTGGATGCCCCGCATGGCGATGACCTTATGAATAACTGCCCCCGTTTTGCGAAGGAAAAGGGAGGAGGGTGCCATGAACTATAACCTGCTCGAAGAAAAGTGGATTCCCGTTCTGTGGCAATACGGGCATAGCGACCGCGTGGGCGTTATTGAGGCGCTTTCTCAAGCAGGCCGGATTCGCCAAATCGCCGCCAGCAATCCCATGGACCGTTTGGCGATCCTGCGTTTCCTGCTTGTGTTGCTTTATTGGTGCAAGGAGAGTCCGCCGGACGGCGAAGACTCGATCTCCTCCTTTCCCTCGGATTGGTTCAAGAAACTCAAGGACCATCGAGACTGTTTCAACCTTCTGGGCGATGGGAAGCGCTTCTATCAGTGCAATGCCAAGTCTGGAAAAGAGAGAAAACTTTCCGCCAACTACCTGATGCAAGAGGTGCCCACTGGCACGAACGTTTGGCACTTCCGGCATTCAACAGACAAAAGAGATGGCTTATGTCCGGCATGCTGCGCTGCGGGGTTGTTGCGCCTGCCGCTGTTTGCTACGTCAGGGGGACGCGGCAAGCCGCCGGGCCTTAACCAAAAACCGCCTGTTTATGTCATGCCGGTCGGCGTCTCGCTCGCCGAAACCCTGCGCCTCTCGTGGCGGAAAGTGTCGGACTCGGACCTGGGAATGCCCACGTGGGAAAAGCCAGATCTAAGCCTTCCGAAACATGGCAATGTTCCGCTGCTTATAGGATTAACGTGGCTGCCGCGCCGCGTGTGGCTGGACAATCCGGTGGAACCTCAAGCCAACTGCATCTCATGCGGGCGTAAACAGCCTCTGATACGCCAATGTGTGTTTGCCGGTATCGGGAGCACAAAGACGGATGACGATGGTCAGGGCCGCGTCTGGAGCGACCCGCACACCATCAGTGACGGCGAGGATGTCGTTAAACCCAGCGATGCGCTTGGTGCAACCGACGCGGCGGCTGGCCAATGGACAAAGATAGCGGCGGGAATTCTTGGTGGGAAAAAGGCGAATGGCAAAAGAAACTTATGGATCGTCGGCTTCGCCACCGTGAAGAACGACAAGTACCTGGAAGCGATGGAGTATGAGGTTCCCCTCTCGAGTACGCTAGATGATCGGCAGGTCGCGGAGAGTGTCGAAACGATTGAGAGGTGGCGGAAAGAAGGCTGGAAGCTCGCTCGCAAAGCCAAACCGAGAGGGACTTCCCGAAAACATCTTGAAATTCCTCCCACAATCGCCGCAGTTCGTCCCCATGTCGAAACGACGGTCTCCGAGAAGCTAGGGGAGTTGATTTCTCAAGGCGGCGACGCGTGGGAACAGGCGGCCCGCGAATATAGTCCGATGATGGCCGCCGTCGCTAAATCGCTTTCACCAGGTTTTACAACCGCTGCGCTCCGGAGGCGACGCGAGATTGCCAACGTAAGACCGAACATGCGGCCAGATACCGCAGCGGCCGGGAGGGCCGGCCGGAAGAAGGGAGGGAACAAGTGACTCCAACTCCAACGGAGAAATACGTCGAAATCCTGGCCCATTTGAAATCGGGTGACCTCGGGCTCCTCCGCAACCACGCGGATCGGGGGCTTGATGAATCTGTTGATGGCTTTGACCTGTTCGCGGGGCTTTGGTGGCCGCTGCGCGCGAAGAATCAGCGGGCGCCCCGCCGTGAAGTGGCATGGCTGATTGCAAAACTGTACGCCTTCCGGCCGATCGAGCATTCACCCGGCCAGACGCTTGCCTGGCAGCTTGGGCGTTTCCGTAAGGACAAAGACCCGGAGAAAGACCGTGTCGCGCAAAGGTTCGACAGGATGCTGACCTTGCCGGTTGATAAAATCGAGCCAGCTCTGCATTGGGCGCTTGACCTCATCGCTGGCAAACACCTCAAGCTCGACTGGGTGAGACTGACAAACGATCTTTCCATTTGGGAACGCGAATCCACCCGGCTCAAGTGGGCCGAGGATTTTTTGAAAACTTGAAAGGAGAACATTCATGCTAATTGAAATTCACGCCATTCAAAATCACAGCCCGGCCAACCTGAACCGGGACGACTTGGGCGCCCCCAAGACTTGCTATTTCGGCGGGGTACTGCGCTCCCGCATCTCCAGCCAGTGCCTCAAGCGTAGTATCCGCATGAGCGATGAGTTCAAGCAGTTGCTCGGCGCAAAACGCACGCGCCGTTTGGCGCAATTGATCGCCCCCGGCGGTCCCGATTCAGGCGCATTTGAGAAGGCAATGACAATATTGGAACTCTGCGGGATTGCCCCAAAAGAAAAAAAAGGGAAGAAAGGCGATGACGGGGATTCCGTGGCCGATGACAAAAGCGCTGGACTCGTTTACGTAAGCAAACAAGCCATAAATGAGATGGCCGAACTTTTGAAAAGTAATGCAAGCAAGAACGATCACGAATTGGCCAAGCAATTTGCCGAAATAATTGCGCGGCATACGAACGCGCCGGACATGGCCCTCTGCGGCAGAATGTTGGAGCCAAAGAAAGCGAAGATGGGTTCACAGGAAGAAGCCGGAGAGAAACCCAAAGGCGGCGACGTTTGGAAGGGGCTTAAGACCACAGTCGAGGCCGCTCTTCAAGTTGCCCACGCGATCTCTACCCACGCGGCTCGCCCGGAGGTTGACTACTATGTGGCCGCCGATGATGTGCCTGGCGAAGACGCGGGCGCAGGCTTTGTAGACGAAGCAATGTTCGGCTCAGCATGCTTCTACAAGTATTTTTCGATTGATTTCGAAACCCTAATCAAAAATCTGAAGGGCAATAAGGAACTGGCCGCCCATACTGTCGGCGCTTTCATTCGAGGAGCCGCGCTGGTCAACCCCACGGGCAAGCAGAACAGTTTCGCCGCCCACAATCCTCCCGATGGAATGCTGGTTGAAATCAGGAACACACCCCTCAGTTACGCCAATGCCTTTGCCAAGGCAGTAACCCAAGACGAACGAGACATCATATCGCAGAGCGTGGCGCAACTTGGCCAATACATCCACGATATCGACACCGGATACGGCAAGCCCACGAAGCGGTTCTGGTTCTCGCCCAATCTCCGCTATCCTCTGACCATTGTTGAGGACAACAAAGAAATTCCTGTTGCAGGAAACAACATCAGGTCTCTTGACGAACTCATCCGGGCGGTCGTCAAGGAAACCGGCCATGACTGGGAGGAGGTTCAGAAAGTGGTTGTGAACTCGGAGGTGGCCTGATGAGCGCCAACACCCTCTTTCTTCGCCTCGAAGGCGCTCTCCAGGCCTGGGGCGACCAGCAATCAAAGTTTGTCATTCGGCGAACATCCGAGGCCCCGACCAAGTCAGGTGTGATCGGGATGCTTTGCGCGGCCTTGGGCGTCTCCCGGTCCGAAGCCGCCGAAGGTTGGCTCACCACTCTCGGGGCGCTGCGCATGGGCGTCCGCATCGACGTGCCGGGAGTCCGATGGTGGGATTATCACACCGTGGGCGCGGGCATGCCGATGCGCACGGCCGAAGGTGGAAGCAAGCCTGGAGCGATGCTCACCCGCCGCGAATATCTCTGCGATGCCTCCTTTCTCGTTGCACTTCAGGGCGAGCCGAGCCTGATCGCTGAAATCGAGGCCGCAGTCAAAGCCCCCAAGTGGACCCTCTACCTTGGCAGAAAGTGCTGCCCGCCTTCCCGCCCTTTGCTGGAGCATCCCGACGGCGATTTTCCGGACCTACTTACAGCACTTAAATCATTCCCCTGGCGCCGGCGGCTGAAGGACGATCCCACGCCGCAAGCCGTGGAATGCCTGCTCGACTGGAAGCCGACAGAAGAGCAGCCGGAGGCGCCCGATGATGCGCTCGTCTGGTACGACGTCCCCGTCACGTTCGACCCGCCCTCGCACCAACCCCGATTCGTGATTCGCCACCAATTGCACGTCGGGGCTGACGGCGTAACGCTTGCAGCTCAGCCGGCACAGAGCCGTGCCCCTGCGCCTCCCCGACCAAGAGCGGACTACTCCAACACCGAGTACAAAAACCGACGCAAGGAGCGGCTGGACGACGACCATCACTTGTGCGTTTTTTGCAAGTCTCCCGCAACCACCGTGCAGCACATCACGTACCGCCGCGCGGGCGGCAACGAACGTAAAGACGATTTGCGGTCCCTCTGCCGCTACTGCCACGACGCCGTCACCATGATCGAATACGGCCTTGGCATGGGCCTGGACCGCATCAACCCGGAAGAACCAAGGTGGCGCGACACCATCATCCAGAAGCGCGGCGAGATCATCAAGTTCCGCTCCCTGGAAACGCGCCGCCGGCGCCTGGCCGCTGAGGAGGTGGAATAGCGATGTACATGTCCTGTCTCCTGATTGATGTTGGCAGCAATCCCGACCGCCCTCGTCCCGGCCGGCTGTGGCTGCGAAACCTTTATCACGTTCATCAGCGCCTTTGTATGGCCTTTCCATCCAAGGACCGAATATCCCATGACGCACACTTCCTCAAGCCATTCAAACCGGAGGACTTTGCCGAGCAAGTCCATGTAGGACGTAAGGTGGAGGCAGGATTCCTTTTTCGCATCGACCCGCAACCCATTGGGCGGGCGATGCTTGTCGTACAGTCCGCCGCAGAGCCAAACTGGGACTACGCCTTCCACAACGCCCCCTACCTCCTTGCGGCTCCGCCCGAGAAGAAGCAATTCGAGCCGAGTTTTACCACGGGGCAGCGTCTTCGATTCCGACTCCTTGCGAACCCGACCAAGCGTCTCTCCAAGCGCTCGCTGGGAGCCGACGGAAAGCCATTGGAGAAATGGGCCAACAAGGAAGGCAAAGGGAAACGCGTTCCGGTGCCGACCCACCAGCTCATCGAATGGCTTGCGGATTGGCGCGTTCGCGTGGAGGGAAAGGATGAACCGCCGGGCTTCTGCATCATCAAGGACTCCGCCACGGTGCAGGCGGGTTACGTCTATGTGAATAAGGGGCGCGATGGCAACGGCCATCGCCTGCGCTCCGCGCGCT
>DATKST010000128.1:0-10697 GCA_035531475.1 Terriglobia bacterium | reverse complement strand
ACTACCCCACGGGGATCTATGTCAGCGACGCAGAACTAGCTGCTCTAAACCTGAAACGAGCTGGCTTTCACGGTGAATGGAACTATTCACTCCTGCCAGCTCGAAAGACAAAATAGGTCACCTTATTTTGACGCGGATCCTAAGGCTCAAGTCCGAATCCCGGCGACATGGCAGCGGCGCGGCTGAAGTCGGGCCCAGTTGTTTCCTGATTCAATATGACAGTGGCTGGAGCTACAACCAGCACGACCTCGCTCTTGCAAATGGGTTGATGCCCGGGAAGGCCAGAAAGGTGGAACCGAAAAAAAGGGGAGCAGGACATCGCATTGAGGCTCAAGTAGGCCTGGCCGCTCATGGACGTGGAGTCCGAAATTGGATAACCGGATTCAGGAGCCCACGGGGTATCTGGCTCCTAATCGCAGCCAGGAAGGGCCTGGCTGCAAGCGGACAATGGTTCGGTCCACTCGGACTTGCAGGAGCGAGCGCATCATGGGAACTCGCCTTCCAACCCTAGAGTAGCTGCATTGCGGGCCGCCGTCCAATTGCAAAATTTTATGTCCAGGATAAGCGGACTGAGCGTGGAAAGGGATTCCCAGACTACCAAATCTTAGCCCCTTTCTTTTTTTTTGCAGGCGAACCGGCCCTATAATGACTTCGCGTGCAAACAGCCCACACGTCGGGTTGCGGAGCGGAATGTCTTGCCGCAGGTGCTGATCCGCCTCGGGGATCGGCCAAACAGAGACCAGAATGAGCCGAAGTAACTCACAAGTTCACGCCGCCTATGCCGAATGCGCGGTGGCAGCCGGGAAGCACTACGAAAATTTTCCGGTTGCCTCATTCTTTCTATCCAAGGCACGGCGCAACGCCTTGGCAGCCATCTATGCTTTTGCCCGGGCCGCCGACGATTTTGCGGACGAGCCCGGGCCGCGCTTTCAGTCTCCCGAATCGCGCCTTGAAGCCCTGGCGGATTGGCGGCGGCGCCTGGAAGCGTGCTACGGAGGAGAAAGCTACGGCCATCCGGTTTTCATTGCCCTGGGTGACGCCGTCCGTAAATTCGGTCTGACTCGTGATTATCTGGAGCGCCTTATCCACGCTTTTGAAATGGACGTGCGCACCCATCGCCACCGGGATTTTGCATCTTTGCTCCATTATTGTAATTATTCGGCGAACCCGGTGGGACGGTTGATGCTGGAATTGCACGCCTATCGCGCCAGTGAGATGATGGAACTTTCTGACGCGTTTTGCACGGCGCTGCAGCTTGCTAATTTCTGGCAAGACGCGGGCCTGGATTTGGACCGCGACCGGATTTACCTTCCGCTGGATGATCTCGAAAAAATCGGGCTGACGGTTCAGGATCTCTCCGCCATCCGCGAGGGTCAGGATCAGCAAAAGATCGAAAGATTCCAGAGACTGATGGCGCTTGAAATAGCTCGAACCGCAGACCTTTTCGAGCGCGCCAGGACATTGCCGGAACAAGTAACAATGGGGTTGCGATTTCAACTGCGCATGACGTGGTGGGGTGGCGTGACGATCCTCACAAAGATTCAACGGATGAAGTTCATGACTCTATCGGCAAGGCCGTCGATTGGAAAATGGGATGTTGTTACGATCCTGCTGAAGTCGCTTGGGGCGAGTTCCGCCTGTCCTGTTACCCTTCAACCTCCAAGGGCTTCATGATCGCCTCCAGAAATGCCCATGGCCGCGCCGGCTCGAGCACCACCAACTTCTATTTTTCCTTTCTGGTGCTGCCGCCCGCCAAGAAGAAAGCCATCGAAGCGGTTTACGATTTTGCCCGCCGGGGTGACGATTTGGCAGACGGTGGGGCCAAGCCAGAAGCGGCGCGGGCCGGACTCGACCGCTATCGCCAGGCGCTCGACTCCTGTTTCCGGAATCGCGACGGTTTTCCAGATGAGCCCGGGCTGGAATCGCTTTCACGGGCCATTCATCGCTTCAATATTCCGCGCCAATATTTTGAGGACCTCATTCATGGTTTCGAGATGGACCTGGTCATGGATGCTCAGGGTTGCCGCTATCAAACCTTCGAGGAGTTGCGCCGCTATTGCTACCACGTGGCCGGCGCCATCGGACTGATCTCCATAGAGATTTTCGGTTACTGCAATCCGCAAACCCGGAAATATGCCGTGGAGCTTGGCACGGCTTTGCAACTGGTGAACATCCTGCGCGACCTTCATGCCGACGCGGAGCGCGGCAGAATTTACCTGCCTCTTGACGATCTGACGCAGTTCGGGGTGAAGTTTGACCAAATTGCACGCGCGGAGTACAACGACGCATTTGTTAATCTGATGCGCTTTGAAGTGGCGCGAGCGGAGGAGTGTTTTGCGACGAGCCGCCATCTGCTACCAGCGGAGGACCGCCGTTCGATGGTGGCGGCGGAAATTATGGCGGCGATTTATTGGAGTGTCTTGAAAAAGATTCGCCAGTCACAATTTAACGTCTTTCAGCGGCGCCCCGGACTCTCACCCATTCAAAAGTTCTGGACGGCGCTTTCCGTTTATTTGGGGGCCGAGTGGTTTCGAGCTTAGAGCTACCCTCTTGCTACGAAAGCGTACCTCTGCGAAATTTCAGTGACGTAATCTCCCTCACCCGGCCCTGACGGGCCACCCTCTCCCTTGTGGAGAGGGCAATGATTCAAAGTGAAGTAAGTGCCGACCCTCTCCTTTCGGGAGAGGATGGCCCGTCAGGGCCGGGTGAGGGATTTTAGCAGTACAAAGAATACGTTGAAGCCATATCCCAATGAGCGACCGTGAAATCATCGTCGTGGGTGGTGGGTTTGCCGGACTT
This sequence comes from Terriglobia bacterium, assembly GCA_035531475.1. Lineage (GTDB taxonomy): Bacteria > Acidobacteriota > Terriglobia > UBA7540 > UBA7540 > CALCEB01. The sequence goes on along the minus strand of DATKST010000128.1, from coordinate 7,898 downwards.
GCGGCAGCAGTTGCCCTTGCGGACGGTGGCTGCCGCGTTCGCGTGCTGGAGCAAAATCCCCATCTGGGAGGGCGGGCGAGATCCTTCCTCGATGTCCAGAGTGGGATGCGATTGGAAAACGGTCAACATATCTTTATGGGCTGTTATCATGCGGCGCTTCGCTTTCTGGCTACCATCGGCACACAGGAACGCGTTCACTTCCAACCGAATCTTGCCGTTCGGTTTGCCGATAAGAAAGGAAAGACCACGGGACTGCGTTGTCCGAAATTGCCCGCTCCGTGGCACGTCCTGCTGGGCGTTCTGGGTTCGGATAGCTTCCGCATGGGTGAGAAGGCGCAGATTCTGCGCTTCGGATTGGCGATGTCAGCGGCTGGCGCCTTATTTGGCCAGAAGGATTCAGCCGGCTTGACGGTCCGGGAATGGCTTGGCAGGCTGGGGCAATCCGAGGAAGTTCAGCGTGGGTTCTGGGACCTTCTGGCGATTGCCGCCATGAACGACCGGCCGGAGGTTGCCGGCGCGCCACTCTTCGAGCGAGTCGTTCGGCAGGCGCTTTTCAGCTCCGCGCTCGATTCGCGCATTGGATTCGCCTTTCCGGGGCTCAGCGAATGTTACACCGAAGCTGCCGCAAATTACATCACGACCCATGGGGGACGTGTTGAAACATCACGGCGAGTCCTGAAGTTCACAATGGCGGATGAGGTTGATTGCGAGAGACGGCAACACTCTGCTGTTTTTCCGCAAGCGGCGAAGAGGCCCAACCGAACCGCGCAACACTGGCGGATGGAGGGTTTGCGCCTGGCGGATGGAGAGACGATCAAAGCAAGCCTTGTGGTGAGCGCGGCGCCGTGGTTCCGCTTCGCCACGCTTTTGCCTGAAGAATTGTTGGAGCAAGAGCCGTTCTTTGCCAATTGCACAAGGCTCGAGCCTGTTCCCATCGTTTCCATCTATTGCTGGTTTGACCGGCCCGTGACCCACGAAGAGTTCGTCGGACTGCGCGGCACAACCGTGCAATGGCTCTTCAATAAATCAGTCCCGGAGGGCGTGGGGCCGTATCTGGTCAGCCTGGTCATCAGCGGGGCGAGAACGGAAGTCAGGATCGAGGAGGAAGAGTTAATCGGCACGGCGGTGCGCGAATTGCGCGAGCTTTTTCCTGCGGCGCGTGATGCCAAATTGCTGCGCGCTCTGGTGATTAAGGAAAGATTCGCCACCTTCTCGCCCCGGATTGAGGCGGAATCTTTGCGCCCACCCGCGGTAACGCCCGTGCGCGGATTTTTCCTTGCCGGAGATTGGACAGATACCGGACTGCCGGCAACTATTGAAGGCGCGGTGAGAAGCGGGTACACTGCTGCGGAAGCGGTTTTAGGGGCAGTGGCGAGTGACAAGGACAGTGACAAGAACAGTGACAAGAACAGTGATGAGTGACAAGTGATAAGTGATGAGAACCGCGAGAAGGGTTTAGCGTACTCCGGCACATGCGCTAAAATGAGGGCCAGGAATTACGCCCCAGCCCGCCTTGGCGGGCGTCATCATGTGGCCCACGGCGCGAGCCGTGGGAAAAGCGGAGAGTGCAGACTTCCAAGCCCCGTCAGGGGCGGCATTGCGTAGGGGACTAATGGCGCCCCTGACGGGGCTGATGGGATGATTGTGGGAACTCTACCCCACGGCTCATCGCCGTGGGCCACAGGCTATCGCCGCTGACGCGGCTCGGGGGATCGGATACGGATACTTTTGCGCCTATAACGTCCTCCGGTCACTCTTCTCTTGTCAGTCCGGTCTCGTCACTTGTCACTTATCACTGGTTTTGAGGGAGGAATGGGCATGGAATTTAAGGCGAAGTCTTATAAGTTGGCCTTTGTGGTGCTTGTTGGGGCAATGCTGTTGGCGGCGTTCCTGCGTCCGGCATCAAGCCACTCCGCTGCGGCGGGCATGGAGAGTCAGACTCAATCAGGGAAAGCAGCCGGATCCCGTGATCCGCGATTGAAAGGCGCTTATCGCTTGGAGCGCGGTGGTTGGATTTACGTTCACCTTCAAGGCACGCCTTCACAGATCGGCTTCCAGCACGGCTACCTGCTGGCTCCGGAAATTCAAGACTTCATCAAGGTGGTGAAGTTGAATGATACCCATTCCACTCACCGCGATTGGAATTTCTTCCTTCAGGCTTCGCACAACATGCTCTGGCCGAAGATGGATGCAGAATACCAGCAGGAGATCCGGGGCATTGTGGACGGCCTGCGCGCGCATGGAGTGGAATTGAGCGTGGACGACGTGGTGGCCATGAATGCGGTGGAAGAATTGGCTGACTATTACGTCCCTTGGTATAACTCCCAGCACAAGGTGGCTTCTGCTCCGCACCTTACGAGCCCTGGCAATTGCAGCGCGTTCGTGGCCACGGGAAGCACCACCAAAGATCACAAAATCGTCATTGCTCACAACAACTGGACCAATTACATGGAGGGTGAACGCTGGCGCATCATGTTTGACATTGTTCCTCAACAGGGCTACCGCATCCTGATGGATGGCCTTCCCGGCGTCATCACCAGTGACGACGATTTTGGAATCAACTCCGATGGCATCATGGTTACGGAAACGACTATCTCCCAGTTTTATGGCTGGGATCCCAACGGCAAGCCGGAGTTTGATCGCTCCCGCAAGGCCCTGCAATACTCAACCTCCATCGATGACTACGTTCGCATCATGCTGGATGGCAACAACGGCGGCTACGCCAATGACTGGCTCCTGGGCGACCGCAAAACCAATGAAATTGCCCAATTTGAGCTGGGACTGAAAGCCTACAAGCTCTATCGGACCAAGGATGGTTACTTCGTGGGATCGAACTTTGCCAGTGACCCGAAGGTCATCAAGCTGGATACGAAGTTTGATCCCAATAATCCCGCGACCTCTCCCGATGCGCGCCGAACCCGGTGGGAGCAACTGATGAAGCAACACAAGGGACAGATTGACGTTCACCTGGGTGAGCAGTTTCTTTCCGATCACACGGATGCTTACGCCCATAAAGTCGAAGCCGATGAGCGGACTTTGTGCGGGCACGGAGAGGACTCGCCCCGAGGCGTAAAGATCTGGGATTGGCCGGCTTATTTCCCGGGTGGCGCCGTGCAGGGCAAGGTGACGGATAGTGACATGGCAGCGCACATGAGCTTGATAGCGCGCCGGGGGCATCCGTGCGGTGAGGATTTCATTGCCTCCACTTTTCTAAAGCGGCACCCTCAATACTCCTGGATGTCGCCCCTGTTGACGGACATGAAAGCAGGCCCGTGGACCGAGTTCCGTTCCGGTGAAAGATAAAAGCAGGTAGTGGGTAGCCACGGTCAGCGTTTCTCCTGACCGTGGCTTGTATCTTGGTTTTTGCCCGTGGTTTTGCTGTTACTTGTGCCTTTGATTTGGGTTTGTGATCTGGGCCGCTGCCTACCCGCTCAATACCCCAGCAACGGGGCCAGGCGGGCGAGCACTTCCCACAAGACCGGGATAGGAAGGCGACCGGCAGCTTCGGCGCGCCGAATTCGCCAGTCCACGCTCTTGAGATGGTCGGCCAGGACGACACCGGTGACAGGCAAGCCCGCAGGCAACTCCACCTCGAACGGATAGCCTTTGATGTGGCTGGTGATGGGACATGCGAGGGCAAGCCCACTCTTCCGGTTGTATTGAGCCGGAGACACGACCAGCGCCGGTCTCCGTCCCGCTTCTTCGCGGCCAGCCTGTGGATCAAAAGTGAGCCAGACCAGGTCGCCCGCTTCGGGCGCCCATTCGCGTTTCACCAAATCTCTTTTCCTTGCGGCTTACCCCAGTCAGTTTCCCCGTGCCGGTTCCTTGCTGTAATGCGAGAAACGAGCTGCTGAAGGCTGTACTTACGGCGGGCAGTCTTGATCACCAGACCGCCCTCGCTGGCGACCGTTACGGTAACCGGTTCGCCTTCCCGCAATCGGGCGTCCTGCGCGATTGTTTTCGGGATGCGCAGCGCTAAGCTATTCCCCCACTTCGCAAGCTGTGTGGTTGCCATCTGTCCATCTCCTGAACGTATCTACATTGAATATACATCACATCGTTTGGGTTGGCAACAGCCTGAGAGCCGGCTACGGCTCTCCGCCACTTGAGGACGGTCACGCGGCTACCTGCGCGCTTTCGAATCGTGCGGGGACTTCAATTCGACGAAGTTTAGCCGCGCCCAACGCTCACTCAGCCGCAGTTGCTCCCCCGCTTCGCGCTGCGTCAGATGGCCTCGTTCGGCTTCATATAAAACCTTCAAACGATCTCGATCTTGCCTGCTCAACACCACCATCTCCGGTGGTCTCATCCAATCAGGGTGTCGGATACCAACAGGAACTTTCTACTTGGCTCGAATAGGATCTTCTCACTTTGCTGCGACATCCCTATGGGATGTGAGGCATAAATTTCTTGATTGGGTTATACTACAGCTTGAAAGCGGGAACGCTTTCGGCAGGATCGGCCTGATCCTTCCAATCCCTGAACAGCATTGATAGTCTTTCGTTCCATCCAACCGGAGCGTCGGGATATCGCTCAGCGAGAGAGATGCTTGAGCCATGATAAGTGGCGAAACAGCGGTGATTGACGCATGGTTTTGCAGGCAGTTCATTCACAGGGCATGAAGTACCCTGCGCGGGGCGGTTTACGGGTCTGGTGTGTTTGCTGTAAGGAGCGGAGGGCTTGTGAACCCGAAGCAACGCAAGGGAACTGAGCTTTGGGCGCAGGTGGCCTATTATTCGAGTCTGGGCTTTATCATTCCGGCCGGTGCGATTGTGGGAGTGCTGATAGGCTGGGAGCTGGATCGTTTGCTTCACACCGCCCCGGTGCTGGAGGTGGGTTTTGCGGTAGCCGGTGGAGTGGGCGGGCTCATTGAGCTTTTGAGGATCCTCAAGAAGGCCGAAAAAAATACGGAAATGGAAGATGACGGAAAGTGAACTAGCCAAGATTCAAAGGCGGATGCCACGCTGGATGGTGGCAATCCTGGTAGTGGTGTGCGCCACCTTTGTGGTTCGGGGCGAATGGCGGTTCTCTCTAGGTTTAGTGGTGGGGGCGGTGGCCGGCATTCTGAATTATCTTTGGCTCTATGAGGCGGTGGAGTCGATGTTCTCCGCCGGCCAGAGCAAAGTCCCCCGGCCCATCCTGATTAAGATGGTACTTCGCTATCCACTGGTATTCGGTGGAGTTCTGTTTTTTTACTGGACGGGATGGCTGCCTTTCAGCGGCGTGATCGCCGGATTATTTGTTCCGGTCGGCGGAATGATGTTGGAAGGTGGTCTGCAGGCGGTGATATATTTGTTCGGTAAGGACCCAGTGTCAGCCTATAAGGGGACACCGGCGACTGGCCACGGTCCCGCCGGCAAAGACCCCAATTAAAGAAGAAGGAAGACAAAGAAAACAATGTGGTTTACAGCAATCTTGAACAAGATTTTGGCGGGTCCGGCGGCTTGGTTGATGCTGCGCTTCGGGCAGAGTCCGGCGGACCCCTCACAGCCCATTCCCAACTACGTTGGAATGGAAGTGCTGGTGATGATTTTGATCATCGTGGCGGCGCTGATCCTGCGCAGCCGCTTGTCCGTGGAGAATCCCGGCACGTTTCAGGCGCTGATGGAAGAGGTGTTCAAGTTCACCAAAGACACCGGGAATGACATCATCGGCCACGGCAGCGCGCGTTTCCTTCCCTTGCTCGGAACGCTTTTTCTTTTCACGCTGATCTGCAATCTGCTGGGCGTGATTCCGAGTCTTGAAACTCCCACCGCGCACATCCAGGTGACTCTGGGCTGCGCCGTCGTGGCCTTTCTGTATTACAACTTTCACGGCGTCCGGCAGCACGGACTGCTGGGTTACTTGAAGCGCTTGTGCGGTCCGATGCTGGCGATGGCATTCCTCATGTTTCCGGTGGAGATTATCGGTAATATGGGCCGGCTGCTTTCACTCAGCGTCCGTCTTTACGCCAACATGTTTGTGGGAGCCATCCTGGAGCAGGTGTTCAGCGGCCTGGCGCCGGTTGCCGTCCCGGCCCTTTTTGCGGCGCTCCACATCTTTGTCGCACTCCTTCAAGCTTATATTTTCATGATCCTGCCCGCGATTTATATTGCCATGGCGATTGCGGAGGAGCACTAGCCGGGATTGTTCACGAAGATTGATCCGAAGATCGTCAGGGCAAGGTTAAAACCGCGCCCTGGCGGTTCTCGAATTGAAGGTTTTGGATAGTCCGGGTTCACCGTTTTTGCACTTCATCATTCATACCCAAGGGTCAATCATTCGGCCCCGGCTTCAAACAACGGAGCGCCGTCAGCGTGAGACCGCCACTCCCCAGAGCAGGCGCGTAACCACCCACTGGCGGAATTTCATGATACTTCCCGAGGGTTTTCCGAGGGAGTCAAGGAGGATAATGTGAGGCGTCAACTCTTTTTGATCTTGTCCGGGATTGTGGGCCTGTTGCTGGCGGCGCCGCTGTTTGCCCAGACTTCAGGGGCAGCCACGGTGTCGGAAGGCCATGCGAAATGGGTGGTGATTACAGCCGGGTTTGCGATGGCCATCGCCTCGGCGGGTTGCGGCCTGGGTCAAGGCAGGGCGGCTGCGGGCGCTTGCGAAGGTCTGGCAAGAAATCCGGGCGCCCGGGCGGGTATCCAGTTTCTGCTCATCTTTTCTCTGATTTTAATTGAGTCGGAAGCTCTCTACACCTTTGCCATCATTTTTGCCAAGGTGAAGTGAATCTGGGTCGTGGGTCAGTTTGCTGTAGCGGCGGTCTCTGACCGCCGGAAACTATTGAAGAATAAGGTTCGGCGGTCAGAGACCGCCGCTACAGCAGCGAAAATGGTCCACTACCTGAATCTGTCTTGCATCAAAGGCCGGAGAGCAGATCATGCCTTCCGGCCTTCTTTTATTGGCCCCCTTGTGCCCACGTCAGCGCGTGGCCGCCAGGGGGATGTTAGTATTGCTGGATTTTGACAACTTGGTCGCCGCTGAACGTCACAAAGAGGCAGTGAGGCGCGTCTCCATAAATCCAGTCTTCGAGTTCGTTGCCATCTTTGTCATCGTAACGCACTTTGCGGTTCGGAGCGCCTTTGGAGGACAGAACAGAATCCCGGTCCATGCCGACAATCACCTGGTGCTTCTTGATGGCGGCCTTAACCTGCGGAGGTTCTTGGGGTGAATAGAGAGACGTGGGGGATCGCCGGTTGAAGTCGAGGACGCTGGTCAGGAGGTTCTTCACTTGCCCGCTGGTAAGCTTTGAGGTGTTTTTAGGAAGGGCCAGCGAGATGTAGGAGCCTGCCGCCTCCACGGGCGCGGTGTTGGGCATCATAGGCTCATCCGGGTATCCCATGCCAAATTCGATATGTTGATACCAATGTTCGCCGTGGTGGCCGCCATTGAGCTCAAAGATAATCCGGTCAGACTTAAACTTGATGGCGGTGATTTCCACGGGCGCGCCCGGCTGAATGGCCGGACCGTACTCCCGGAGTTGCTTCTGGGAGTAACTCTGGTTCAATTGGCCGTTGGCATCAAGGCGAATGCCATGCTTGCCTGCGGGCATGGGGAGCTTGGCCACGGCGACTTCCCGATCGAGCGAACGGATCAGCAGCAACCGGTCATTGCGGGGCAGGGATCCCTTGGCCAGAAGCATCCCGGAAGCAACCAGAATTGCTCCGGCGCAAAAGCCCACCACCTTTGGCCATAACCCGGGCTGAAGTGGACCTGAAAGCACCATGGCGGATGCCACCTGAGGGCTGAGCCTGGATTCGCAGGTCCCTTGACGGAACCACAAGCGATGCGCCCAACGTCTCAACGTATTCTACCATTGGTGGGCAACACACCCCAAACGCAATTCGGGTAGTGTCTCAGTTTGTTTGCTGTAGCGGCGCTCTATGAGCGCCGAACTTGCATCCTCAACGGTT
>DATKST010000127.1:0-59841 GCA_035531475.1 Terriglobia bacterium | reverse complement strand
GGCGCTCTATGAGCGCCGAAAACTCTTGACCAATCAGGCTCGGCGCTCATAGAGCGCCGCTACAGCAAACTTGCCCACTACCAGGTGGCGGTGCTTGCTCCTCCAGCCGTGGATTTACTTCTTGGCCACCGGATAGCCTTTCCCCACCCAATTCTTCTGAAAGTTATCGGGCAGATCGAGCACTTTCAGGTCCTTGAATCCCATCGCCGTGAGGGCCTTGAACGCGGGCCGCGCGTTGGGACACTGAGGCAGCGGGCAGCAGCCACAGTACAAGATCACCTCGCGGTTGCGAGGGATGGAAGCAGCCCATTTCTTAAGCGCAGCCATACCCGCCGCCTCGCTGGCCGGACCCGCAAACTGGGCGCCAGGAACGTGCGCTCCCTTGAAAAGGAAGTCAAAGCCGACGCAGACCACCACGGGCTTACCATCGCTCCCTCCCGAAACCATCTTGGCCAATTGGGCAGGCTCAACGACTTGTGAGCTTTTCCACGGATTGGCTTGGGGACGGCTTGCAGGCCAGCCCAAACCGGCATGGACGGCAAACAGTCCCAAGCCAAGTGCTAATGGAATTGCAAACAGCGCGCTCGAAATCGGCTGCCGCCGAGATTCTGGTTTGTTCATTCCGATTTCCTCTCAGTCCTGTCCTTTAAGATTGGTTCAGCCAACTGCAATCTGCAAATCGCTTATCATTCCATCGGCGGCGCTTGCCAGCCGTCCGAAGCCCGCTCCACCACTTCAGCAACAGCCAAGATCATTTCCTCTTCGTAAGGCCGTCCCACGATCTGCACGCCAATGGGCAAGCCTTGCGGTGAGCGCCCGACGGGGACAACCACCGCCGGGTTGCCAAGTATATTGAACCACTGAGTATAGCTCATCGCGTCCAGATACATCACGGTCTGCCCTTCCACCGTCCAGCGGCGCTCACCGTGGTGGAAGGCCGGAACGGCGCACACCGGACACAGGAGCACCGGAAACTCTTCCATCTGCTTCAGCAGCGCGGCGCGCAGAGCGTCCCTCTCCAGAAGGGTCGTCATCAGCTCTTGGACGGTGAGCGGCGGCAACGATTCAACGGTTGCGGTGAACTCGCGCAGGATCGGGCTGAGCTCCTTCTCACGCCCGGCGAGCATGGGGCCGAGAATCAATTGCCCGGCCCGTCCGAAGATGTTCCACCAAAGTTGCCGGGCTTTCTCAAGACCCGCCGGGAGGAACGTCTCAACCGCAAACCCAGCTTCTTCGAGCGCCCCTGCCGCTTGCCGGACGGCTTCCTGCGTCTCCTGGGTCACGGGAGTCCTGCCATCCTCCTCGAAAAAGCCAACCTTCAATTTCCGAGCCTCCGTTTCGCCGACTTTGCGGACCGGAACTGGCGCCGACGAGGGATCGCCCGCATCGTAGCCTGCCATCACCTCGAACAACACCCGGAGGTCCGCCACGGTTCTGGCCATTGGGCCGACCACACCAATCAGCGCAAACGGACCTGCTGATGTTGGGGTGTGCCCCGTTGCCGGGATGCGGCCCGGAGTCGGCTTCAGCCCGCAAATGCCGGTGTAGTGCGCCGGAATGCGGATGGATCCGCCACCGTCACTGCCCACCCCGCCCGCCGAAAGTCCCGCCGCAATCGCGGCGGACTCGCCGCCGCTCGATCCCCCCGGCGTGCGGCTGAGGTCCCAGGGATTGTTCGTCCGGCCATAAAGCAGATTGTCCGTCTCATAGGCCATCAGCATTTCCGGGGCATTGGTGTTGCCCAGAACGATGGCTCCCGCCGCCTTGAGTCTTGCCACCAGCGGCGCATCCGCTGCGGGAACGCGGCCCGCCAAGAGGCGCGACCCCACCTCGCAAGGCCATCCCGCCACGTCGATTGAACTCTTGATGGTAATGGGAACGCCGTGCAGCGGCCCCAGCTTGTTTCCCTCGATTGCAGCCCGCTCAGCGGCGCGCGCCGTGGCCAGCGCCCGGTCCCAATCCACGTAAATCATGGCATTCAGCGCCGGATTCAGTTGCTCGATTCGCTGCAGGTGATTCTCAACCAGCTCGACGGGCGAAAGCTGCTTGCTCCGCACCATCTCCGCCATTTCGCAAGCCGTTAGGCTGAAAAGTTTTTCCATGCCCTGCAAAATCTCCGATGAATTGCGAACGCGTTCAGTCTATCACGCGAAAAGGCGGGTCTCCCGGGATCGCTGGATGGGTTGTGGACCATTTTTGCTGCTGTAGCGGCGGTCTCTGACCGCCGAGAGCCGTTGAAGAATAAAACTCGGTGGTCAGAGACCGATTGTACTGGATGCTGCGCAGTCAGAAGGACTACGCGCACCTGGTTCGCATGTCCGGCAGCCCGAGTAGCGGTGTGGTGGACCGGGGTCCATCGAGAGACTGATTGGGCGCCGGGCCTCCCTGCACGAGGCGGGGAGATTGAAGCCAGAATCATGGTCCGCTGATAGCGAGATCGCATAGATGAGTGGTGGAACCAGTGTTCCATCCCAGGATTCAGAAAGGCGAGCCTTGGTCGGGACGAGCCAAAAAGAATCCTCTAAGGACGAAGCCCTGGAAAAAGCCCCAGGGCTTCGGACAGAACCCAGGATGGGCGAGCCGTTCGCGGCGTCAAGGGTCTGCGATGAACGGTCCGGCAAACGACGCCGGACCGCCCTTGACTCCGCTCCCGGCTCGCACCGGATAACCGGATACGTGTCCCTTGACAAAGCCGACGCCGTTATAGACGCCACTACAGCAGCGAAGACGTACCACTACCTGCTGGCAGGTAGTGGCGTCATTTGGTTTTGGAGTGGAAGGGAACGTGCTAAGGTTCCTTAAACTTGAAGTGCGGGAGACCGCATGGCTCATCAAAAGCATCTCAATCTAGATGGTGTGTCGATTTGGATTTCAAAAAAACCTTGACAGTTACTTAAAGTGTTATATACTTAATGGTAAAAATTGATTTTGTTCTTGACAGGGAGGAAGCCACTGAGACATCATCTCACCCCAGTGTAAGTGCCAAACGGTCGATATGTCACTAGGAATCGCATTTAAGGGTCCAGAGGGTATTGTGCTGGCTGCTGACAGCCGGGTCACGTTGACATTCTTAACGCAACCCACACCTAGCTCTCGTCCAATGATGGTTCCTGCCACATTTGACAATGCTACCAAACTTCTAAAGATTAGGGGACATGAGAATGTTGGAGCCGTGACTTATGGACTTGGAGCGATAGGCCAAAAAGAGCCACGGACAGCTCACAGTTTCATTTCTGAGTTTGAGGCGCAACTCGGCGATGGCGCACTGACCGTCGAGGTTTTTGCACAGAAAATCAGCGACTTCTTCCTGACCCAGTGGAATACGTACATGGCTGGCGTGCCATTGCAACCCGGGCTTGATCTTGTTTTTTTGGTTGGGGGATACGATCAGGGCGCAACTTATGGGAAGGTATTTGAGGTTTTCATTCCTTCCAAACCTAAGCCCATGGAAAGGTTTTCAGGGCCTGGCGAGTTTGGGGCAATTTTCGGAGGTCAACGGGAAATCGTTGATAGGCTGATACGTGGATATGACCAGCGAGTACTCGACATTATTTCCTCCGATTTTGGGCTTAATGCGGCCGCCAAGGAGGCCCTTGGGAACAAGCTGTCGTCAGCCCTAACGATGCCGATACCATTTCAGTTTCTGCCACTCCAGGATTGCGTTGACTTGTCGATATTCTTAGTGAGAACGACAATGAAGCTTCAAACCTGGACAATCGGAGTGAGAGGTGTAGGCGGGGCCGTGGACGTTGCAACCATAACCAAGACCGACGGGTTCGTGCCCGTTCAAATAAAGAAGATTTTCGGAGAACGGCAAGCCTAGACGGCTAAAAGGAAAACACTATGAATACAAATACGAGCGTTGTCAGCAGTAAGGACTGGCTAAGCGGAAGGCAGGACTTTACCATTTCGGCTTACGATCCGGCGATATACGCACAAGCACACGGCGGGTCGATTTATGTGTTGCCAGAATCCGTTGCACCTGCCATTCTTGAACCATCGGCGTCAGTCCCCATTTTATTCGGCACTCACGTCGGAGAAGCTATAGAGATCGTCAGAGACTGGATAAATCACCGGTAAGTGAGCCTAGAGACGGATGCCCTTCTCCGACCGAGATCGGTGGATGTTTGTCGCTCGTGCCGTGGTTTCTGTGGCTCTACTGGCAACTGGTATCTTTGTCCTCCTCAAGGGCGGCTACCCGGATGCTGTGACAAAATGGGCTATCGGAGTATTTGGCTTGGTTATCGGTTACTGGCTGCGGTAGAGCTTAAGCCGCTTCTCTTGAAGGTTTCGCACTTGCCATCAGCAATTCTTCGATCTCCCACACATGATCCGTCAATCCTGCTTCCATTGCAGGCGTAACCCGCAAACTGGCGTGGACGCGACAAAAGTTGTACCAAGTGAAATGCAGAGCAACCGCCGCTTTGAGGTTCGGAAGCTTCTTGCTGAATGCGTTTGTTAGCCGCGTGAAGCGCCTGCTTTGCATTCGGATCGTGAGGTTTTGCCGTTCAATGTAGGAAGTCGAGATATGCTTCCAAGCCGGGTCTCCAGTAATGCGGGTGGGCATCGCTGAGACGATTTGCGCTGGCCCGTACCACGCTGGGCCTCCGCCTTCACGTTCATCCCCGCCGTACATCTTCACGAGCATCCCATAGTCCACATCCGCCCCGAAGTTGTCCTCGACTGCGTTCAGGTAAGGCTTGAAACCGTCTGTGGTTAACTGAACCCGGTTGGCAAGGCGTTGCTTCAGGTCTTGAATCAGGTAAAAGGCGGTTGCGGCGTGGCGCTTGCCAACTAGGTGCGAGATTACCAGTTTGGTTTCGGCATCCATTGCCACAAAAACGTATTGATCCCCCATTGCCGTCTCATCATCTGTGCCGCCCAAGTGCGCTTCCTTCTTGAAAACATAGGTCCAGATTTCATCGACTTGGACCTGCTTCGCCTGGATGCGACGGATACGCTCGTTAAGCAGCCATCCACAAGCATCACCGGCGCGAAGCAGAATGCGGCCTACCGTATTGCGTTCAACGCCGCATAGACGGGCGGTTGCTCTAAGGGAATTCCCCTCAACTAAGGCATGAATGATTTGGGATTGATTTTCTAAGGAAAGAACGTTCATTTTGGCTTGCCATTTCTGCGAGGCCAGCCGATAATGCTCTTGAAGATTCGGCTCGCGGCTAGACCCGCTTGCTGGATTTAGCCCCGTTCTCAGGTTCAAACTGAGGCGGGGCTTTTTCTTGCAGGGATAGAATACAAGAGGCGCTTGTTGTTTGTCAAGCAAAAAATGCGCCCTAGTAAAAATAATTGTAGTCCCTTGGGATAAAGCTATTTCTCTTTGGGAGGGCGGCCACCAGCGCGAGTTTTGCGCAGGGCATTTATTTGGCGGAAATATTCTGGGCCACGCTTTGCGGTGGCTTTCCCGCCGCGCCGACCAAGCGCAACAGCAGCAGGATTCTTTTTCATAATCTAACTGTACAACAAGCGATTGTTGATGTCAAGGTTTTGGTGAGATTTTTGAATGTGGTTTTGGGGGGTTTGCCGCTTCGAGGATTTGCTTCAATACGATGTCCTCAGAGGATTGCATGTCGATCAGAGCCGTGTCTTTTGCGAAAAGCGACATCATCTCGCACTCTCCACTTCTTTTGATTGTTATCAGATCGGTTTCTCCCCCGCAGTGATCTATGTATTTCTTGGCCTTGTCGATGAGGTATACGGCTAAATTGGCTGCATCGTAGATGCTCATTGTTTTAGAATACAGGGCATCTGAAAGAAAGCGGATGAGCGAAGAATCCCCGACCCCGAGACAGTTGAACCCGTCTGCTGCGTACAGAGCCCTGCTCTGGCCGTCGAACCGCAGGAGCTCCAAGCTGGAGACTGTAACAGTGGCAATTAGCAGTTGCAAGTCCAATTCGACATATTGACGGCCCATACCTTCAAGCACAGACTCGGCCACGGCATGAACGGCTTCCGGTGTTACGTCTGGCACGTCCTTCCTGAGTTTTTCTAGTATCTTACCCTTAGCCTCTTTCATAAGGCTTGGAGAACCCGCGTAGGCAAACGTCACAATCCAATCTGGACTTCGATCTTGCACTTCGATCTTGCACTCGTGGTACTTGAACTGACCGGGAACCGATATTTGCTGATCCGCTGCGATCACTATGCCGTCGCTGCACACCATACCTATAACAGCCGTCACGATTTGCCTCCGAACCTCACTCAGTGGCTTCGGAGCATACGGGTGTTTTCGTGAGAAGTCAAACGGCTGTTTTCCACAAAAGCGAAAAATGGGTTTACGAAGCATATTCACTCCTGCATTTTCGTTTTTTTCAAATGACGCCACTACCTGCTGGCAGGCTGGCTTGACAAGCCGCGGCTTTGTCTCTATAACTCTAAACGAGCGTAACTGGAAGGGCTTTCATAAGTGTTTATGCATTTCCTGGTAATACCCGCCGGGATCTAAGGGCAAGGCAGGTCGGCAGGACACGCACTCCATGTACGATCTCCCCACTCGTGTCACCCATTCCCAGGGGCAACTCCGTGCCATCGACGACGGGGGTCACTGCCTGTCGCCGCCCCGGGCCGAGTGGCGGTGGTTTTTGCTGGTGTGATGCACTTCCTTTTGGAAGACCGTCAGGGCACAGTTGAAACCGCGCCATGACTGTACTCGTACCGGCCTTTGTGGATAATCGGGATTGGAAGAGGGCGTTTATGAAATTGGGGTTCTTGCAGCGACGGGGCAGAAGTTTGCTTGTGGCGGCGGGCGCGATTGGCCTGTTTACCTCCGCGGCTTTCTTCGGTCCATCAGCCCGGGCGCAAACTTATCTTTATAATCAGGCCACCTTTGCGGCCGGTAACTCGCCGGCCGCCGTTATCACAGCGGACCTCAACGGCGATGGCCGGTTGGACCTGGCCGTGGTCAACCAAACGGATAATACCGTCTCGATCTTATTGGGAAAGACCGACGGCACTTTCCAACCGCAAGTCACTTACCCCACCGGCGCTTCACCCAATGCCATCTTCGCCGCCGACTTCAATGGCGACGGCCATCTGGACCTGGCCATCACCAATTCTCAGGCGAATACGGTTTCAATCCTTTTGGGGAACGGCGACGGGACTTTCCAGCCCAAAGTTGATTTTGCGGTGGGTAATGATCCGGACGCCGTGGTGGCCGCCGACTTCAACGGAGATAAGAATATTGACCTCGCCGTTGCCAACAATAATGATGGAACGGTTTCCATCCTGCTGGGCAATGGCAACGGGACTTTCCAATCGCAAACCATCGTAACCGTAGGGCAGAGTCCAGAATCCATTGCAACCGCCGATTTCAACGGCGACGGAAAGCTGGACTTGGCCACTGCGAACTATCATGGCGGCTCGGTCTCCGTCCTGCTGGGCAATGGGAATGGAACATTTGGCGTGACCAATGTTTCCGTCACGCCCAATCCCTTTGCGGTGGTCGTGGCGGACTTCAATAATGACGGGAAAATGGACATCCTGACGCCGGATGCGCTCACCCGCCAGCTCGACCTGCTGCTTGGAAATGGAGACGGGACTTTCCAAGCCCCCACCACTGTTTCCCTGAGTCTTATCCCCACGGCCGTTGCCGCCGCAGACTTCAATCACGACGGCAAGATGGACTTGGCTGTGGCGCTGAACGCGGGCAGCTCCAACCAGTTGGTAACGCTTTTGGGAAATGGAAATGGCACGTTTCAACCCGCCATTGACGGCCCGGCGGCCGGGAGTGCCATGACTCTGGGCGATGTGAACGGGGATGGCCAGCCGGACGTCATTTTTTGCAATGCCGCGTCGGCATCTGTCTCCGTCCTGTTGGGCACCAGCAATGGAACGTTCTCGACGCTTGCGAGCATTCCATTGGTCTCGACGGCGGGAATCGGGGTGGGCGCGAGCGGCGATATCAACGGGGACGGAAAAGCGGATATTGTGGTGGCGCAAAGCGGAAGTCCCACGGGCCTGCTTTCCGTCCTATTGGGCAACGGCAATGGCACTTTCCAGAGCGCCGTCTCCACCCCCACGGAAACCGCCGGCGCCCTTGCCGTTCTGCCGGGTGACTTCAACCGTGATGGGAAAACGGATGTTGCCGTGGCCAATTCGAATCCCAGCAGCACCATCAGCGTCTTCCTCAGTAACAGTAATGGTAACGGAACCTTCCAGCCGCCCGTGGACACCCCATACAGCCCAACCTTTGATGGATTTGCGGCGGGATACTTCCAAGGCACGGCCAACCCCCTGGATCTTGCTGTGACCACCACCAATTCGGCCAACAATGCCACCTTCCTGAACATCTTTCTGGGCAACGGCGACGGAAGCTTCGCCGTAGGCCAGCTATATGCCATCGGATCGAACAACACGCCCTTGATCGTTTCCAGCGACTTCAACGGGGACGGCAATGCCGACCTTGCCCTTACCGATGGTCCGAAAATTTTGGTTTACCTCAGCAATGGAGATGGCACGTTTCAGGCGCCCGTTTCTTATCCCGTGTCCAGTTCTGCCAATTCAATCGTTCTGGGAGACTTCAACGGGGACGGAATCATGGACCTTGCCGTGGGTGAGCCCAACGGACTCGCGGTGTTCCTGGGAAATAGAAATGGTACATTCCAGGCCGCCATCAACACTCCGTTCAACCCGGGAATAACTTTAGCCCAATCGGGTGATTTCAACGGTGACGGCAAGATTGACCTTGAAGGCACCAATAGGTCGGGAAATTACGTTTTTACTGGAAATAAGGATGGAACTTTCAACGGCCCCCTATCGCTCACCGTCGCCGTGTCGGACGTCGCCGGGGCGGCCGCCGATTTTAACTCCGACGGAGTTGCAGACATCGTTTTCCCCGACGGCGGTAGCGGTGGCGCCCTACCCTCCGCCCATATCTTCCTCAGCGCCCCGGCAGCCAGCGTTTTTCCCGGCTCTCCCAGTTTTGGCCAAGTGGATGTGGGTACTCCCGGCCAGCCGCCACTGCCGCTGGTGTTGACCAGCATTGGCAACGTGGCCCTGTCCATCCCCAGCATTGCGATGACGGGAGATTTCTCCCAGTTGAATACCTGCAGCACCACACTGGCCAATGAGGCCACTTGCCAGATCAGCGTCACCTTCACGCCGGCGGTGACGGGAACACGGAATGGCACGGCAACGATTACCGATAATTCGATCACCGGCCCGCAGATTGTTTCGCTCAGCGGCGTGGGAATCCAGGCCGCGGCCAGCCTTTCTGCGGGAGGACTCGGTTTCTCCAGCCAGCCTGTGAACACCACGAGCGCGGCAAAAGTAGTAACCCTGACCAATACGGGCAATGAGACGCTTACAATCTCAGCAATTACGATCAGCGCCAATTTTGCGATTTCCTCCGGGTCAACCTGCAACGCTAGTAACCAAGTGCTGCCAGGGGCGAACTGCTCAGTGAGTGTCAGCTTCGCGCCCACCACCAGCGGAACGATTAGCGGCGCATTGACCATTACGGACAACGCTCCGAGCAGTCCTCAGACCGTATCGCTCACTGGCATTGGCACCGCTCCGGCCGCCAGCCTTTCCGCGCCTTCCTTGAACTTTGGGGGCCAGATTCTGGGCATCCAGAGCGGCCCCAAGACGGTCACGCTCACCAACACCGGCAACCAAGCGCTCACCATCAAGAGCATCGGCGTCACCGGCGACTACAAACAGTCCAACACCTGCGGTCCAGGACTGGCCATCAATGCCGTCTGCACCTTCACCGTGTTCTTTAAGCCCACCATCGGCGGCACGCGCTCCGGGGCCATCACCATCACCGACAACTCCGGCGCTGGCGTTCAAACGGTGACCCTCACCGGCCAGGGAGAAGATTTCACGTTGTCCTCGGGAAGTTCCTCGACTTCGGCCACCGTTGCGCCCGGCGGCACGGCTACCTATACATTGACCTTCAGTCCCCTGGGCGGGCTGAACCAGTTAGTCCATCTCGCTTGCACCAAGGCGCCTCCCGCGTCAACCTGCACCGTTTCACCAAACTCCTTCACACCGAGCGGAACGGCCCCGGCCACCGTGACCGTGAAAGTTGCCACTTCCGTCGGCTCGCTGATCGCCCCAGGCATACGCCCGATACGACCCTCACCCATCGGGAAGCACCTGCTGACCCTGTTTGGTATCCTGGCCTTCATCGCCTTCGCGATGCGCCGGGCGCCGAATCCATCAGGATTTGGAAGGCGCAGGATGGCTCCGGTTTTGACGGCGCTCGCCATGCTGGCGCTGCTGGCTTTGAGCATGGCCGCTTGCGGGGGCGGTGGAGGCAGCGGTCCAACCACTCCGGCCGGCACCTATTCAGTGACGGTCATGGGCACGGTGAATCCTGGAACGGCCAACCTCAACCACAGTGTGGCGTTGACCCTGACGGTGCAGTAGTCACCTGTCTCGGGATCGCCGGTCGAGACCACCACAAGCCTGCCGCAGCTCAACCTTTGCCTTCAATCGGGCCCGCCAGTAGTGTCATAATCCGTTGAGGGAGGTTTGACGCATCAAAAATGGATTATTCAGCCACTCTTCGTGTGGCGTTGCGGGCGCTGATCAGAAACAAGCTGCGGTCAACGCTCACCATGCTCGGCATTGTGATTGGCGTGGCAGCGGTGATCTGCGTGGTGGCGATTGGTGAGGGCGGTTCCGCGCAAGTCCAGGAGCAGCTCCACAATCTGGGCGATAATCTGGTGTGGATTGAGGCGGGCACACGCACTCGCTTGGGCACGCGCTCAGGGAATTGGGGAACAAAGTCCCTCACACTCGGCGATGCCGAAGCCATCCGCCAGCAAATCCCGCTCATCAAGCTGGTTTCTCCGCACGTCGATGGCAGCGTCCAGGTGGTTTACAAGGACCAGAACTGGAACACCCATTACCGCGGCGTTTCGCCCGAATACCTGGAAATCCGCAGTTATCCTGTGGCCGAGGGCGTTCCCTTCTCGAATGAGGATGTGGAAAGAGCCGCCGATGTTTGCCTGGTGGGACCCACGGTGGTGGCCAATCTCTTTGGGAATGAGGATCCCCTTGGCAAGACCATTCGAGTGGCCAACCTGCCTTGCGACGTCATTGGAGTCTTGCAGTCCAAAGGACTTTCACCCTTTGGCTATGACCAGGACGATGTGATCCTGATGCCCTATACCACGGTGCAACAGAAAGTAGCGGGCATTCCGTGGCTGAAGGACATCATGTGCTCGGCGGTTTCGGATCAGGTGGTGCACCAAGCCGGCGGGGAGATCACGAAACTCCTTCGCGAGCGCCACAAGCTGCGTCCCGACGAGGAGAATGACTTCAATATCCGCAGCCCGGAAGATATTGTCAAAGCTCGCGAAAGTTCCCGCAGTACGTTTAACGCACTGCTGGCGGTGATCGCTTCCGTTTCTCTGGTGGTGGGCGGCATTGGCATCATGAACATCATGCTGGTGTCAGTCACGGAGCGAACCCGTGAGATCGGAGTGCGCATGGCCGTGGGCGCCACTGAGCAGGACGTGCAATTGCAATTCCTGAGTGAGGCGGTGGTGATGTGCCTGTTTGGCGGCGTCATCGGCGTTTTCGCGGGAATCGCCGCTGCCGCTCTGGTGGGACGGGCCCTTCAATGGCCCACGCTGGTGCCGCTCAGTTCAGTATTGATTGCATTGATGTTTTCGGCAATGGTGGGTATCTTCTTTGGCTTTTACCCGGCGCGAAAGGCGGCTTTGCTCGATCCCATTGAAGCGCTGCGCTTCGAGTAACGCGGACCAGCCATGCCGTGGCAGCTCGTCCCCCTCACTTCGCGGCTCCCTCTCCCCGCAAACGAGGAGAAGACGAACCTGTAGCGCAGGGCTTCAGCCCGGCATGCGGGCTGGGGTTGGGGGGTTCATGGACAACTCTGGGGCTAGCCCGCATTTCTCACAAACAAATTGAAAAATGCTGTCTTTTCTGGCACAAGCATTTTGTATAGAAAAACTTGCTCCAGGGAATGGAGACAGCCTTATGAGTACCGCGTGCGGCGGAGAACCTTTTGAATGTTAGCCCCTCACCCACCGCTGCGCGGTCCTCCCTCTCCCCGCAAGCGGGGAGAGGGCTGGGGTGAGGGGGAAAAGGCGGTGGCGCATTCCCACCCCAACCAAGCGGCACACGCCTTGCCATGCCAGGCAGTGGCCACCTGCCCCCTGTATACAATGTATCGCTTCCATACATAGCACTTTTCCCATCCAAGCACCCTGCCCTTGGCTAAAATGGTATGGACTCCATGACGGCTTGGAACCGGCAGAGGGCTCCCCTGAAGTGATCGGAGTGGCGAGGGCAATCGAAATTTACGGAACGAACCCTAAGAGTGTATGAAAACAAAGGATCGAGGTTTGGAACGAACCCTAAGAACCTATTTCACACCAAGTTCGCTGCCGCAACGGAAGGGCAGGGTCCCGCCCTTCCTGCGTACCGGATAGTCTGGTGAGAAATCTGCGTTAGGCGGCGTCGCTGTCCCGAACTAAATCCGCCGGCTGGGAGCCAGCGCTACGCCGATCAACTGCTTTGATAGATCTCAGGGAAGCCCGGTATCGAGGGTTGCAACAGGGGGGCGGGGAGTATATATTCAAAGTTTCTGGGAGTTATATTGAAAACGTTGGTCTATCCGTTTTTGTGGGTTACGCTTGCTCTGTCCGCTACCTGTGGGTTGGCCGTCGCCGCGGAAGACGGCAAGTCACCAAGCAAGCAGCCTGATCCTCTCACCCGCGCCACCGAAGAATTCAAAGTTCTGACCCGCGATTGGGGCATGCGCCCGGATAGTCCTCCAAGCGAGCGAAAGCAACACGGCCCGAAATTGCTCTGGCACGGCCGAATCTATGAGAACTTTCGCAATAACTTTCTGGACGCCATCCCTCATGAAGTCAAGCAAAACAGCCAGAGCAAATCGCCCCTGCACCGCAATCAGTTCGGTTTCAACGTCGCAGGCCCATTGCTCATCCCTCATTTGATCAAGAATCCCAACAATACTTTCTTCATGCTGTCCTATGAGGGGGTGCGCGAACGGATCAATCGCGCCTCGCTGCACACCGTTCCCACCATGGCTCAACGTTCCGGCGACTTTTCACAAACCGTGGACCAGGCCGGCAACCTGCTGCCAATCTACGATCCGGCTAGCACCGTCCCCAATCCCGCTTACAATCCCAACCTGCCGGTCTCTACCAGTAATCTACAATATCTGCGGTCCAAGTTCCCTGGGAACATCATCCCTGCGAACCGCTTGGCTCCGGATGTGGTGCAGGCGCTGTCTCTATACCCCGCGCCCAACGCCCACGTCGGTCCTTTTTTCCAGAACAACTATTTTGTCAACTCGCCGCAGGCCGACAATGCAGATGGAATTGTCGCCAAGATTAACCACCAATTTGGTGCCCGGAACCAGGTAACCGGCGACGCCACGATTTCCAAGGGATTTCTGAGCACCGCTCCATATTTTCCCAACATTGCAACGCCCACCGCCCCGGATCAGCATTTTCCCTCGTGGCGTTCGGAACTGGATTACGTCTTTACGGCCAACGCCAACACGGTCAACACCGCGAGTTTGATCGTTATGTCGAATTCGATGCGGGCAGGCGATGGTCTGCAAACGCCTTTTCCCATGTATGACCTTGCCGGCACTTACCTTCCGATGGGAGTTGCTTTCCCTAACTCACGCAACGCCCGCAACACAATCGAACTTCGTGATGGCATTGCAATGCACCAGGGCAAGCATTCCGTAAGGTTTACTTTGAGCGCGAATCAATACCAGGTCAATACGTTCAATCCTGCATATCCCTCCGGAGATTTCGAGTTTTCCGCGGGACTCTCCAGTTTGCCGGGCATCATCGACACAGGTGATCCTTTTGCCAGCCTCCTTCTTGGTCTGCCGCAATACGTGGCAAGGAGCATTACCACTGCACCTTCGTATTTCCGGGATTCCTACCAATCGATGGCCGGGCATGACAAGTACCAAGTCACCAAAAATCTTACTCTCGGCTTCGGCTTGAATTTCAGCCACCGCGCGCCGCGCGTCGAGAAATACAATCGCCAGAGTACGGTCGACCCGTACGTCATCGATCCCGCCGCAAGCCACCTGGGGGCTTTGGTCTTCGCGGGGCAAAAGGGGATTCCACGCGGGTTGCGGGACGCCAACATTGATTTGGATCCCAGGATCGGAATGGCCTGGAACCCACGGGGGGATGCCAACACGGTGATCCGCGCCTCTTTCAGCCGCTTCCACAGCATGATTCCGATTTACAACGGCCAGTGGGGAACGCAGGGTTTCAATGCCGTCCAGACCTTCATTTCAGCGAACAATGAACTGAATCCAGCGATCAATCTGGCCAGCGGCATTCCGGCTTTCACCACGCCGTTACCCGATCTCAGCCCGTCAGCAGCGGAAAATACGGTAGCGGACTTTGTCGATCTGAGTGGACATGAGCCCGTCTACCGGACAGCAGCACTTTCTGTGGAGCGCAAACTTCCGCTTTCTATGGTGGCATCAGTCGGGGCGAATTACGGCGACGGCCACGATATTCTGGTGGGCGATGGCGCCGCCAATCCCAACGCCATCAACCCCAGCTTCCTGAGCTACGGCGATGCGCTTTACAACCAGGCATTCCGGGAGACGCTCCAACCCTATCCTCAATATCTGGGATTCGAGCTTTACGGCCTTTACCCGGCGGGGACTTATCAGAGGAACTCCGCATATATCCGGGTGGAGAAGCAGGAATCCTTTGGCCTTTCCTTCGTTGGCTTCTATGAATATTCCAGGCAGTTCGACGACTATTCCAGTCCCTACGGGAACCAGTATCTGCTCAACCTGGCCAATAACTGGGCGCCGACGTCCTATAACACGCCGCAGTTCCTGCAACTCAGCTACATGTATGAACTGCCTTTCGGGCCGGACAAGCCACTGCTCCATTTTTCGGGCCTGGGGGCTCAACTGGTCAGCGGCTGGTCGGTCAACGGCACAGCATATTGGAACGACGGGATACCGCTGGCCATGCATCCTGAGTTTAATAACACCGGCGGGATACTTCCCACCCTCTATGTGAACGCGGTGCCGGGTGTCGACCCGCACGTGGCCAACCCGGGACCTTCTCTGTGGTTCAATCCAGCCGCCTTCAGTCAGCCGCCGGATTTCACTCCGGGGAATGGTTCCAGCACCCAGGCGGACCTTTTGGGCCCAGGCTTCAATTCGCTGGACCTCAGCGTGGACAAGCGCTTTCCCGCCGGCGGTTCCCGCACACTCGAGTTCACCGCTACCGCGTTTAACATACTCAATCATGCGAACTGGAACTATCCCGATACCACCATCGGTCCAGTTAACGCGCCCAATGTCGACGCCGCCAAAATCATCGGGTCCCACGGGGGCCGCGTCATCCAGCTTGGGCTGAATTTGAACTTCTAATGCCACGATCCTGCTCAATACTTCTGGCCGCTCTCTTCGCCGTTTCCACGTTCACTAGCGTCCGCGCGCAAACCTCCGGCATCTCGATTCCCGTATGGATTGAGGCAGATCATTGTGAGACTGGGCCCAAGTTTGCGGTGACACTAAATGGCAAACCGGCGCCCATCACCGCCCAGTGGGGGCCAAACAGCGATCAAATCATCCTGTTGGTTCTGGATCTCACCAGCAGTCTATCGCTGATTGACCCTGCCAAGCAGGCGTTGGTTTCGCAAACTTCCAAGCTGCCCCGCAACACGTGGGTAGGGCTCCTGCGGGCACAGGATGGCTTGCACGTGCTTACCGACCCCGGGGTAAACCGCAAACCGGCCATCTCTGCAATCCAGTCCCTTTCCAATAGCGGTGAGCCCGGCCTGCTTGAGACCGTGACTTCGGCGCTTTCCTTGGCCGACGCCATCCTCCGCAAGACACCGGTCCGCGTTTCGGTGCTATATGTTACCGACGGCAGCATCTACAGCTATCGCGAAGACTACACCAATCCGGTCATCAACCCGAGTGATCCACACGATCTTAGCCGGCGCTTTCCTGAAGCGCTGATTGAGGATAAGATATCCAGGCTGGTCAAAACCGCCAGTTCGCTTCAGGCCCCTTTGTTTGTGGTTCAATTGAATTACCGGCCGGACCCGCTCAACGAGGCCTATCAAAATGGCCTGGAGACCCTCGCCCGTGCAACGGGCGGCGAGAGTGATATTTGCCAGTCATTGGCGCAGATACCGGATGTCATCTCCGAGATGTTTGCCCGCATCTCGGGCACTTGGAGGCTGAACCTGGCTCTTCCGGCGAGGGTTCGACATGACATCCAGATTCATTTGCGGGCCCCCTGCCGCAAAGGCGACCCGCGGATCTCCTGGCGCAAACACTTCCTTTTGAATGAGAGCTAAGATGATGCCGCCAAAACGCCTGCACATCGCTCTGACGCTGATCCTGGGGATTGCTCTTGTTGCCTCCTTGGCAATCATCATCCGTCAGTCCCGGCGGCTCGCCACCTACCAGCGGCAGCAGACCCTGGACCTGCAATCTCTCCACCAGCTTCAAGAGGCCCTCCGCCAGCGCAACATCCAGAAGACTCCTGCCGGGGCCGCAGGCAGGACTTCCGAGGATGATCTTCGAGCAGCACTTGCCAAACGCGATGCAACCATCGACCAGCTCAGTCACGAGCTGAGCGATGCGCATTCCAATATCATGGAACTCCAGGCGCAGCTTGTGGATTCCAACGACGAAAGCAAGAGGGCACTCGCCAGCGTCAACGAACTCCTTCAGAAAGAGCAAGGGGATGCGCAGAGCCAACTCAACGCCCTGAAGCAGGAACTCGACTCCGCGGAAGACGAGACACAAGAATCCCGCCGCCGCATTACCGCCCTGGAAGCGGACAACGCCAAGTTGAGGAGCGCCAGCAGCGAGGGCTCCGTCCGCTCCGCCCGATTCGGGCGCATGGTAGTCGGACTGCAAGACCTGGACCGCCGCCGCGAGACTTATTTAACTTCGATCATGCGCCGGTACCGCGACATCACTAGTCAATTTCAGGCCATGAGCGGCATGCTGGATGCAAGTCGCAACTCCAATTCCAGCGCTTTCAGCGGTGAGGCACTGTCCCGCATACAAAACGCCGTATCCCTTGCCGACGATGACCTCCGCCGGTTGAACAATCTGAACGCCCAGGCGCGGCAACTTGAAAAGAAGCTTACGAAGAAGAAATAAGTGGCCCGCGCAACTCCGGGGCGGTTTGTGTTCTATTGGGGAAGGGCATGGTTCGACCGCGTAACAGAACGTTCCAACAGAGCCAAGGCAAACCGTACCTCTTCAGCAGCCACACGTCGTACCGCTCTTTGAAGGTATTGATCCATGGAATGCGTGGCGAGGGCTGCCCTGAGTCATCGAGTTCGCAAATCAACATCCGCCCGTAGCCCGTCACGATGGGGCAAGCAATATAACCGTCGTATTGGGCGGCTGGCTCCATTCCTCGCAAGACCGAAAGCAGGTTTTGAACAACAACGGGCGCTTGACGCGCAGCCGCTGCTGCCGTCTTCGAATGGGGAGCGGCTGCCGCGTCACCCAGCGCGAAGACGTTGGGGTAAGTTACGTGCTGTAACGTGTGCTTATTCACCTTCACCCAGCCTTCCTGTGGCTTTTGCGGATCGGCCAAAGGACTCTGCCTAATAAAATCCGGAGCGCTCTCAGGCGGAACGGCGTGCAGAATGTCGTACGGGATTGTAACCCGCTGTTTCCCCGGATCGTTCTTGAGCTGGAAGATGGCTTCTTTCGCCTCGGGAAGAATTTCAACCAACTCGTGATTGAACCGTGCATCGACACCATGTCGCTCCAGCACCTGATTCAGCACCACCGCATACTCCTTGGCGCCGTAAATCGAAGGCGTGGCAGAGCTGTAGATAACATTGGTATCGCGCAGAATGCCCTTGCGCCGGAAATGGTCTGCGGCCAAATACATGATCTTTTGCGGCGCGCCAGGGCACTTGATCGGCGTGGGCGGCATATGAAACAGCGCCGGGCTTAATTTCGCAACGTAGCGGAGGCAGAATATGACCAATTGGACTCGGCGTGACTTTTTGAAGACCAGTGTTGCAGCTTCCGCTGCGGCCGGATCGCTCCGTGTGGGAGCCGGGAGCGCTGCCTTCGGCAAGGGCAAGTCTGTCAACTCTCCGGATCAAGGAGTTACTTCCGGCTCTTCGAGGGAGAGATTGCTACTCGATTTTGGATGGCAATTTTACATGGGCGATGCGGACAAACCGCCGCTCGATTTTAACTATGGCCGCTATCGAGAGTATGGAGAGACCGGCGATTTTTTTCTGCAGGAGTCCCGTGGTTACCCGGGCCGTCCCGGACCGTCGTCTCCGGCGTTTGACGGCACCGGCTGGCGCCAGATTGATCTTCCCCACGATTGGGCGGTGGAATTGCCATTCCAGGAGGACCGCTGGCTTACCGAGCACGGATCGAAGCCGCTGGGCCGGACCTATCCCGCAACGAGCATCGGTTGGTACCGCCGAGTGTTCGACATTCCCAGTAGCGACGCTGGAAAAAGACTCAGTATCGAATTTGATGGCGTGTTTCGGGATTCGATGGTGGCCTTGAATGGAAACTTTCTGGGGCGGAACTTGAGCGGCTATGCGCCGTTCCGCTATGACATTACCGACCATGCCAACTATGGAGGCCAAAATATTCTGGTGGTGCGCGTGGACGCCACGGAATACGAAGGCTGGTTTTACGAGGGCGCGGGCATCTACCGGCACGTCTGGCTGGTGAAAACCAATCCGCTTCATGTGCCGCAGTGGGGAACTTTTGTAACTTCCGAAGTCCAAAGCGAAACCGCGACGGTCACCATTACGACCGAGGCCAGCAATGATGGTGACAGCGATGCAGCTTGCCAGATCGTCTCCACGATCCTGGATGCGAATGGAAACCAAGTTGCCGCGAGCCGTTCCTCGACACTGACGATTCCTGCGTGGAGGCATCGCGAACAGAAACAAAAGATCGCCGTCAGCAACCCGGCGCTTTGGTCGATTGAAGATCCCCATCTTTACCGGCTGGTGACAACCCTCGAAGCCGACGGCGCGGCGGTTGACCGTTACGAGACTCCGTTTGGGATTCGCACCATCCGGTTTGATCCCGCCAAAGGGTTTTTCCTGAACGGAAAATCCGTCAAGATCAAAGGGACGTGCAATCACCAGGACCACGCCGGCGTGGGCAGCGCCCTGCCGGACCGGTTGCAGGATTACCGCATCGCCAAGCTCAAAGAGATGGGATCGAACGGTTATCGCACCTCGCACAACCCGCCCACCCCGGAATTGCTCGATGCCTGTGACCGTTTGGGGATGGTGGTGCTCGACGAAACCCGTATGTTCTCATCCGCGACAGAAGGGCTCAGCCAATTGAACCGGCTGGTCCGGCGCGACCGCAATCATCCGAGCGTCGTTTTCTGGTCCACGGGCAACGAGGAACCCGAACAAAGCACGGAGCGTGGAGCGCGGATGTGCGCCACGATGAAAAGACTGGTGCAGCGGCTGGACCCGACTCGACCCATTACCCAGGCCATGAACAACGGCTGGGGCAAGGGCATCTCCGCTGTCCTGGACGTGCAGGGATTCAATTACCACCATGCGCCGCAGATCGATGCCTTCCACCAGAAGTTTCCGAACCAGCCCACCACGGGGACCGAGGTGGGAAGCACGGTTTCGACTCGCGGCATCTACGCGAACGACAAGGAGAAAGGTTACGTCAGCGCCTACGATGTAAACAATCCACCCTGGGCCACCACCGCCGAAGAGTGGTGGCAAACCTACGACGAGAGGGCATACCTTTCCGGCGGCTTTGTCTGGACCGGCTTCGATTATCGCGGCGAGCCCACGCCCTACGGGTGGCCTTGCATCAATTCTCACTTCGGCATCATGGACACCTGCGGCTTCCCGAAAGACAACTATTATTATTACCAGGCTTGGTGGAGCGGCAAGCCGGTGCTTCACCTTTTCCCGCACTGGAACTGGAGCGGCAAGGAGGGCCAGGAAATCGAAGTCTGGTGCCACAGCAACCTGGAAACGATCGAGCTCTATCTGAACGGCCAGAGCCTCGGCTCCCGCAAAATGGATCGCGACTCGCACGTGGCCTGGAAAGTGAAATACGCGCCCGGAACTCTTGAAGCCCGGGGCTATCGCGGCGGCCAACATGTGCTCACGGATTCGCGGCAAACCACGGGTGATTCCGCGCAGATTGTGCTGCAGCCTGATCGCCAGAAAATCGCCGCCGATGGAGAAGACGTCTCGGTCATCGAATTTCACGTGGTCGATGCGCAAGGGAGGCTGGTCCCGGTAGCCGATAACGAAATCTCATTCCGGGTTTCGGGGAATGGCAAAATCATCGGAGTGGGCAACGGCGACCCCAGCAGCCATGAGCCGGATAAGGCCAGCCAACGGCGAGCCTTCAACGGACTCTGCGTGGCCATTGTCCAATCCACCCGGGAGGCCGGAGAGATTCATGTTCAAGCAACTTCACCCGGACTTGAACCTGGCGCCGTTGTGATTCAATGCGAGCAGACCACACCGCGTCCGGCAGTGGCGTGAATTGCGGCTGAAGGTCAGAGCTAGTGTTTAATCCCAATGCTGTTCACTTAAGGTCCGTTCGAGAATAATGTACACGGTTGGACCAGAGCCCCTCACCCCGACCCTCTCCCCGCTTGCGGGGAGAGGGTCGGGGTGAGGGGAAACGCAACGCCTCCGACATCAATATCGTATGGAGGCCAGGCTAGCACGGAGTGGGGGATGACACGTTCATGGCCGGTCTGTCATCACAACTTTTCCCGGCCCATCGAGGGCCAGTGCGATTTGCTCCCACTCCTTCATCATCTTCCCCAGCCGGTTGCGGCCCCCCTCGATCAGTTTGGCTAGGCGGATCGAATCCTGGGCGCTCTTAAAACTGGCGAGGTCCATCTCATAATTGTTGATTTCCGCCTCACAACGGGCGATCTCTTGCTCCAACGCTTCGCGGCGCGCTTGCATTTCCCGTTTCAGAATAGGATTGAGCTTTTTGCCCGGGCCTGCCGCGTCTTCATGCTTTCCAGGTGTGTCTCCGTTCCGGCGGGACTGCGATTCCTCCACCGAAATCGCAGGTCCGTTGGCGTGATGCTCTTTTTGCCACTGATAATCCTCATAATTGCCGGGATAGTCGTGGAGCTCGCCACCCTCGATCTCAAAAATGCGAGTGGCGAGCTTGTCAATAAAGTAGCGGTCGTGAGAGACAAACACCACCGTTCCAGTGAACTCTTCGAGCGCGTCGAGCAGGACATCCTTGGCGCGAAGGTCAAGATGGTTGGTGGGTTCATCGAGCAGCAGGAAATTGGGCGGCTGAAGTAACATGCGGGCCAGCGCGTAGCGGTTGCGCTCACCGCCGGAAAGCACACCGATGCGCTTGAAGACCTCATCATCGGAAAACAGGAAGGAGCCGAGGAGCGAGCGCAGTTGCGTCTGGCCGCTGAGCGCGCCGGGGGCCGCGGTGGCGATGTCATCGATCAGGCGGGCGCCCGGGTCGAGCGCCTTGTACTGGTCCTGCGCGAAATAATCCACTTCCACTTTGTGACCCAGGCGGCATTCGCCCACCGTTACCTTTTCGGCGCCGGCCAGAAGTTTGATCAGCGTGGACTTACCAGCGCCGTTCACACCCACCAAGCCCACGCGATCGCCGCGGTTGATCGCGAAGCTCACACCTTCGAACACGCGCTTCGCGCCGTAATTCTTGGCAACTCCCCGAAACTCGGCCACCATGCGCCCGCTCGCGGGGGGCTGCGGAAATGAGAAGTGAATGGTCTTCTCTTCGGGGGGCAACTCGATTCTTTCGATCTTCTCCAGCTCCTTGATCCGGCTTTGCACCTGCTTGGCCTTGGTGGCCTGGTAGCGGAAACGGTTGATGAAGGTTTCGAGATGCTGGACCCGGTCCTGCTGGTTGCGGTAGGCAGCCTCAAGCTGGGCGCGGCGCTCGGCCTTCTGCTTGAGATAGCCGTCGTAGTTGCTGCTGTAGAAATAGGCGCGTTGGTTCCAGAGTTCCAAAATCTTGTTTACCGTGACGTCCAGAAAATAGCGGTCGTGGGAGACCAGAACGAAGGCAAAAGGATAATCCTTCAAGTATTGCTCCAGCCAATTGCGCGATTCAAGATCGAGGTGGTTTGTGGGTTCATCGAGCAGCAGCAGGTTAGGTTTGATCAGCAGGAGCTTGGCCAGCGCCACGCGCATCTGCCAGCCGCCGGAAAATTCCTCCGTGGGGCGGCTGAGGTCCTGTCGCGAGAACCCCAAGCCGTTGAGCACCGCGTGAGTCTGCGCTTCCAGCGAATAACCGTCGCGTCCGTGGAATTCGGTCTCAATGCGGTGGTAGCGGTCGATGACCCGCTGATATTCATCTCCCTCCGGATCAACTTCCGCCATCTGATGGGTGAGCGCCTCCATTTCCTTCTCAATCGCCAGCAGCTCCTTGAAGACGGAGAGGCATTCTTCAAGGACCGTGCGCCCGGAGAGCGAAAGGCCATCCTGCGGAAGATAGCCGGTGGTGATGCCCTTGGCCGTGGAAAATGATCCTTGGTCCAGGGTTTCAAGGCCCGCCAGCACCTTGAGCAGAGTCGATTTGCCCGTCCCGTTGGCGCCGACAAGTCCCACCCGCTGTCCGGGAGTCACAAGCCAGTCGAGACCCTCGAAGAGGATTTTGGAGCCGAAATGTTTGCCCGCCGAAGAAAGCTGGATCATAGATACTTTTGAAGGCCGCTATGCAGTTGGGACGCTGAACTTGCTGCACGGGCTTCTACTTTTACTATAGAACCAGTACGAACCAAACGGCAATCATTGCCGAGTCATAAAGGTTGACCCAATCCGAAATCCCAAGTGAAATCTTCATGGTCACGGACGCATGTTGCACCTCCGAATCCCGCAGCCGAGCTTCTTGACAAGTTGTTGGCTGGGATTTAAGGCATCGCGTCCGATTCCGGACAATCGTTTCCCACAAGCGAACAGGCATTTGCTTCCCTGCAACGCAGCACTCTCATTAAGTTACTGTAAAATCAAAGAGTTGTATGTTTGATCGATTGGCAAAGAATATGCACCTGGCTAGGGCGGAGCGATGTGTCCGCCAATAAGAAAAGGAAAGAGGACGCCAATGAACGGGTTGATTCAAGACTTTCGGTTCGGCCTGCGCAGGTTGGCCAAGAACCCCGGCTTCACAGCAGGATGCGGGTGCGCCAAGCTGGAAGAGTCACCTGACTTACAGTTTGGCGGGATCAAGAATCGGAAGGCGCTTGAAGTAAGTACGGTAGAAGCCCCGGTCGCGCGCGAGCAGGCGGTCGGCCTGCAGGAGGGCGTGGGCTCCGATCAGAAATTTCGCGGCGATACGCATGCGGGGGCCGCCACGCTCCCGATAAGCCTTCCACACCTGGCCGGCTTCGAAGGCTGTTCCCGGCGTGACGGCGCTGAAGCCGAGGCCCAGACGGCTCATGCCCTTCTCTGCCGCTCCGGAAGAAGGAAACATTCCGGCCACTTCCGCCCACACGACCTCGCAGGCCACCAGGCTGCCTTCGGCAAGCGCTACTCGGAGAGCGTTCGCGGAAGCCGGGCCGAAGACGGGATCCGGGCCCAAGAGGTCCAGCAGGATGCTGGTGTCCACGGCGGTGATCATTCCGGTTTTTCGCCGCCGCGGAGCTCCTCCATGATCTCGTCAGTCGTACGGCCGAGCTTCAGGATTCCGTACAAATCGTCAATGGCGTCGCGGGAGCTTTGTTTCGCGAGCACAAGATTTCCCTTGTCCTCGCTCACTTCCAACACCTGGCCTTTGCGAATGCCCAGCCGGGTGCGCAAGGACTTCGGGATGGTGATCTGTCCTTTCTCGGAAACGGTTGTTTTCATACTTTTATAGTATGAATTCTTACCGAATTTGTCAAGCCGGCACAAGGTTAGGTAGTGACGCGGTTTGCTGTAGCGGCGGTCAGAGACCGCCGGAAGCTGTTGATAATTAATATTCGGCGGTCAGAGACCGCCGCTACAGCAAACCGCCTGGTAAGTTCGGGCACAGCAGCAGGGGGCAAGACGAGGTGAATTATGAGCTCACTATTGCGAGACCTAAAATTCGGGTTGCGCATGTTGGTCAAGAATCCCGCCTTCACCGCAGTTGCCATCATTACGCTGGCGCTCGGTATCGGCGCATCCACGGCGATTTTTTCTGTGGTGGACGCCGTTCTACTGCGCGCGCTTCCTTACCCGAATCCGCAAACAATCGTGCGCGTGTGGGAGGCTCGTGACGGTCGCCGAATGCATTTGGCCGATCCAAACTTCGATGATTTTCGCGCACAGAATCATTCGCTGAGCGCGCTGGCCGAGTACGACGATGCGCCGTTATCCGTTGCGGGCGGAAGCGAGCCTGTACGCGTACCTGTCTCGGAAGTTTCGCAGGATTTCTTCAAAGCCCTCGGAGTGCAGCCATTTCTGGGCCGCGCCTTTGTCCCCGAAGAGCTGCGTTTGGACGGCGCGCGTGCCACGATTGTCAGCTACGGCTACTGGAAGCGATATTTGGGAGGCTCGAAGGATCTTTCGCGACTCCACCTGGCTATGAATGGCGGCGTTTATTCCGTGGTGGGGGTGATGCCGCGCGGTTTCGATTTTCCTCTGGGCGCGGCGCTGTGGATTGCGAGAGAGAGAGACCCGCAACTGCCGAGCCGCACGGCGCACAACTGGGCGTGCCTGGGACGCGTCCGCGATGGCTTCACCGTTGCCCAAGCACGCGCTGATCTCGATTCGATTGCTCGGCGAATTCATGCACAATACGGAAGCAAACCCGCCCTGCTGACGGGCGCCGCAGTTGTCCCCCTGGCCGACGCCATGGTTGGAAATGCGCGCACAGCTCTGCTAGCGCTCTTCGGCGCCGTCATCCTTTTATTTCTTGTCGCGTGCGCTAACGTGGCCGGATTGCTGGTGGCACGCACATCGGCGCGGCGAAAGGAATTGGCCGTGCGCGCGGCGCTGGGCGCGGGACGAGCCCGGCTCGCGCAGCAGTTGTTGGCCGAGTCGCTGGTGCTGGCTTTTGCCGGCGGGGTACTGGGAGTTTTGATTGCAGCGTGGACCACGAGCTTGCTTCCGGCAATCCTTCCCGCGGATTTGCCGTGCCAGCAGGGCATCGCCATCAATGCAACCGTGCTTTTGTTCACGTTCGTCACCACTTTGATTGTTGCCGTGGGTCTTGGTCTTTTCGCCGCGTGGCGCGCTGGCGGAGTGGATTTGAGCGATGCCCTGAGCGCCGGCTCTCGGAGTTACAGCAGCGGCAGCCAGCGGCTTCGTGGCGCGCTGGTGATTGGCGAGATCGCCGCGACGCTGGTGATGCTCGCCGGCGCGGGGCTGTTGGGCCGCAGCTTTCTGAACTTGATTTCCGTCAGCCCCGGCTTCAGCGGACAAAATTTGATGATTCTGAAGTTTTCGACTCCTCAATCAGAGCCATCATTAACATTTGCTGCGCAGAATCAGCAAGAAATCGCGCGGCAGACTCAGTTTCTCGACGATGCGCTGGCGCGCGTGCGCGCAATTCCCGGCGTTCAGTCGGCCGGACTGACAGGAGGGCTGCCCATAGCGGACGCGGACGGATTCCCTGACGGACTATTTTTGATTCTTAATGGCCAGCCGGCGCCCAGAAATTGGCATGATTGGGGCCTCTTCGCGCTCAATCGGAAGCAAACCGGCGAGGCGGATTATGGCGACGCGAGCGCGGGATTTTTCAGCACGCTGGGGATTCCGCTGATCCGCGGACGGCTGTTCAACGCGCAGGATGGCCCAGACGCGCCGAACGTCGCGGTGATTAGCGAAACGCTGGCGCGCGAGAAGTGGCCGCACGAGAATCCCATCGGGCAGGTGATTGACTTCGGCAACATGGATGGCAATTTGAAGCCGCTGACGATCGTTGGCCTGGTTGGCGACATTCGCGCGGAGGGGCTGGATCAGCCGCCGAGCCCGATCATTTACGTGGATTATCGCCAGCGTGGACTGAGCGTCAACACTTCGCCCGCGATTGTTTTACGCACCGCGCTCCCGGCGAGCGCGATTGTTCCTGCGGCGCGCAGCATCTTCCATGACCTCGATCCCAATATTCCCGTACAATTCTCAACGTTTGCAGAAGCACTGGGCGGGTGGATGGCCGAGCGGCGCTTTTTGCTGCTTCTTGCGGGTGTTTTTGCCGGGGCCGCGCTGGCGCTCGCGGCCGTAGGCATTTACGGGCTTGTGGCGCATTCAGTCACACGACGTACGCAGGAAATCGGCATTCGCATAGCGCTCGGCGCGCAACGAGGCGATGTGCTGCGTTTGGTGATAGGCGAAGGCGCGCGGCTGGCGGCGATTGGCGTCGTGATTGGCATTGCGGTGTCGCTTGTGTCGACGCGATTGATATCGAGTCTGCTTTTCGGCGTCAGGCCCACCGATCCTGGAACTTTTGCGGCAGTATCTCTCGTACTCATCAGTGTGGCTCTTTTTGCATGTTACATCCCGGCACGCCGCGCGATGAAAGTGGACCCGATGGTGGCGTTAAGGAACGAATGACGAGAGTCAAGAGGCGAGGGACAAGCATAGAAGCTGCCGGTGATCCGCAGTTGGCCATCAGCACGAGTGATGCGTATATAGGAACGATTGCTGAGAGTTGATCGCTGATGGCTTGCTCTTCACTTGTCACTTGTCACTGGTCGCGTGACGGCACAGAGCCCCGAACGGCGAAAGGACGTCTTATGGGCACACTTCTTCAAGACCTAAAATTCGGCCTGCGCATGTCGGCCAAGAATCCCGGCTTCACGGCCATCGCCGTTATCACCCTGGCGCTCGGCATTGGCGCGAATACGGCAATTTTCAGTGTGGTCAACACCGTTCTCCTCCGCCCGCTGCCGTATCCGCAGGCGGACCGCCTGGAGCAGGTGATGCGCCACTATCCGTTCGGAAGTGAGCCCGCGGTCTCCGCCACCAAGTTCGTTTTCTGGAGGCAACACAGCCGGGCATTCTCCGGTCTTGCAGCGTATGATCTCTTGGCCGGTGGATTTAATCTCGCTGGTGGCGGACTGCCTGAACATATCTCAGGAATCCGGGTCTCCGCAGACTTCTTTCGGGTGCTGGGCATCCCCCCTGCGCGGGGGCGTGACTTTACCGAGGAAGAAGAGCGTCCCAATGGGCCGAGCGTTGTCATCATCAGCGACGCTCTTTGGAGGCAACGGTTCGGCGGGGATCGGTCGATCATTGGCAAGCCGATTTCGTTGAGCGGCAAATCCTATACCGTGGTGGGCGTCATGCCAGCAGGTTTCGACTCCAATCCTTCCGCCGAAGTTTGGCTGCCGCTGCGTCCCGTCCTCAACCCGCAAGAGCGGGCGAATATGTTCCTTGTCCTCGGCCGTTTGAAATCCGGCATCAGCCCCGAACGCGTCCAGACGGATATGGCGCGTGTGGGCGAGGAATTCCGGCAGCAATACGCGAACTTGATGGATAAGACCGAAAGCGTTGCGGCGGTGAATTACCAGCAAAGCCTGACCGGCGACGCTCGCCCCGCTTTACTGGTCCTGGTGGGGGCCGTCGGGCTTGTTCTGCTGATTGCCTGTGCTAACGTCGCAAACCTCTTGTTGGCCCGCGCCATCGGACGCAACAAGGAAATCGCCATCCGCACCGCAGTGGGTGCAGACCGCCTCCGGCTGGTACGACAATTGTTGACAGAAAGCATGATGTTAGCCTTGGTGGGAGGAGGCCTGGGCCTGTTAGTTGCCGAAGTGGGCTTGCGCAACTTGCTGACGCTAGTGCCGGAGAATCTTCCTCAGATTGCACAGGCCGGAATCGACAAACCTGCTCTCATCTTTACATTCCTCGTTGCTCTCGCCACCGGAGTCCTTTTCGGGCTTGCGCCGGCTTTCCAGACATCCCGAATCAACCTCAACGATTCGTTGCGCGAGGGCGGCGGCCGCACCACCGGAGGCGCCCGACACGGCCGCTTGCGCAGCCTCCTGGTGGTTGGAGAAATTGCGCTGTCATTGGTGTTAGTGGCGGGTGCAGCGCTGCTGATTGAGAGTTTCATCAATTTGCGTGACGTCAACCCCGGCTTCGACCCCCAAAACGTACTGACCATGAAACTGTCTTTGACAGATTCGAAATACAGCACCACTGGCGCTGTAACCCGATTCTTCCGGCAAGTTTTGGACCGGATCGAGGCAACCCCTGGCGTCGAGAAAGCTGCCTTTGTGACCAGCTTGCCAATGGAGATTGGACCGGACCTGCCCTTCAAGATCGCGGGCCGCAAGGATAACTCTTCCGGTGATGCGGAATGGCGGACGATTACTCCTCACTATTTCTCGGCCATGAAGATTTCCATACTTCAAGGAAGGCCCTTCGGCGAGGGGGACAGCGCGCATTCTGCCGGCGTGGTCATCATCAACAAGACGCTGGCACATGATTTCTTCCCCGGCCAGAACCCCGTCGGCCAGCAGCTTACCATAGGGGGCGGAATGGGTCCTGAGTTTGCCGATGAATCCCGAGAAATTGTAGGAGTGGCTGCCGATACAAAAGAACAAGGTTTGAATAACCCGGCGAGAGCGACGGTGTTTATTCCGTGGTCACAAGAGCCGGACGCCTTCACCCGTTTCGGCAACCAGCTTTTGCCCGCGTGCCTGGTGATGCGAACCAAGGTTTCCCCGATGAGCCTTAGCGCCGCCATTGCAAAACAGGTTCTGGATGCCGACACCACGCAACCCGTTTTCCAGATTCAGCCTTTGGAAGAGATCGTCGGTAATTCGATCGCGAGGCAGCATTTTGACATGATCCTGCTGGGAATCTTCGCGGCGCTGGCGCTGCTGCTGGCTTCAATTGGAATCTACGGAGTGATTTCCTATTCCGTTACGCAGCGTACCCACGAAATCGGCATTCGCCTGGCGTTGGGCGCCCAAAGAGGAGATGTGCTGGCGCTGATCGTGGGCCAAGGCCTAAAGCTGACGCTGGGGGGAGTGGGCATTGGCATGGTCGCGGCGCTCCTGGCCATGCGGTTGCTCCATAGTTTGCTATTCGGTGTGAAGCCTTCGGATCCGGCGACGCTGGTCATCGTCGCCGCTTTGTTGACCGTTTCTGCGCTGCTTGCGTGCTATTTGCCCGCGCGCCGGGCAACGAAGGTTGACCCGATGGTGGCGTTAAGAAATGAGTGACAAAACAGGTGGTAGGTGTCAGGTTCCAGGTGTCAGGAAAAAAGCCTTCAGCGGTCAGCAAAAGCGGTGCTCGCTCCCGATACTTTCTCTGGCTTCTACTTGCTGAGGGCTGATTGCTGAAAGCATGTTTCCCGACACCTAACACCTGAGTTATGGCGCCTGAAAGCAAGCCTCACTTCGCAACCGAGAGACGGCAGTGGAGATTGCGCGCCGGGAAAATCCACGCCAGGTGTTTCTCATAAAAATTGGCGGAGGCCCAGGCGAAGAAACGTCCCAAGTTGTCGAGAAGCAGGTTCCCGCCAAAAGTTAAGCGGCGTTCAAGAATGCGGAATCCGCCCGCCTGGTAAGTGAAATCCTGGAAGCTGGCGCGCTCGAGATAATCAAAGGTGTGAAAGCCCAAATGGAAAAGATGGGTGGGGTCCGTATAGGAGTCCGGCGAACTGTAATGCGGTGTTTCAATCACCACCTCTGCCCCGGCCTTGGCGATGCGATGAACTTCCGCCATCACTCGCAGAATATCCGGTTGATGTTCGAGGAAATGGCAAAGATAGATTCGGTCCGCGCAACTATCGCGGACAGGCCACGGGAAATGCGCAAGCTCACAGAGCACGTCAGCAGAAGAGCCGGGTTGTCGGTCGAAACCGATCGCGCCCGGCTCCTGCTTCTTCTTTCCGCAACCGAAATCAAGAATCACCATGCGATTGTCATGCCCGGCGGAGGGGCAGGCCTGGTGCCGGCCACTGACTGCGGCCTTGCCTGCTGGCCCGGTTGGACCGCGGCTGAGCTTCCCGCTTGAGCGTGCTCGCTCGATGGATTTCCCTGAGCCGCAGAGGCAGATTGCGGCGCTGCCCGCGTCAACCTTCCGAAGGCGCACGTGATGGCTAGCGCCGCAATGATGACACCCATTCTT
Organism: Terriglobia bacterium; assembly: GCA_035531475.1. Taxonomy (GTDB): domain Bacteria; phylum Acidobacteriota; class Terriglobia; order UBA7540; family UBA7540; genus CALCEB01. Next base: position 29,814 of record DATKST010000127.1, on the reverse strand, counting down.
GTTTTCATTGCAACCTCTGGAGTTTCAACTTATCTCATCGCCTCCAGCTTACACAAACGGAATCAACGTGGTAAAGCGCGAGTTCCGCACTTTTACTCATACTTTACAAAGTCAAGAGTAACTTTTGGCTAGCCTGATACGTTGGTTGATGTGGGGTGGATAGGCAAGGAATTCGGGTAGTGGACCATTTTCGCTGCTGTAGCGGCGGTCTCTGACCGCCGAACTTTATTCTTCAATAGTTTCCGGCGGTCAGAGACCGCCGCTACAGCAAACTGACCCACTACCGGAATTCGAACGCCAGCGCCCGGCCGGTGGTCCTGAGAGTAGCGAAGTGTCCGGCTTCTTCACCGCTCTGCGAGCCAAAGGCAACAAAGGTTATGAGAAATCCCCTCAACATTTCTAACCCGGCATGGTTCGTGGCGCTCGCCTGGCTGGTGTTGGCCCCATTCCCCGCCAGGCTTCACGCGCAGGCCGCGACGAGTGGAATGGTGGTGGGGCACATTCGCGGTCCGGGTGGAGTTGCGGCGCCAGGCGCAAAAGTGGTGCTGGCGAATCCGCAGACTGGCCAGGAAACAATGACTTGGTCGAATGAGGCGGGTGACTACGTTTTGACCGGCGTTGCGCCCGGCACCTATCGCATGACGATAACGCTGGCGGGCTTCCGCCCGGATGTGCGCCAGCCGGTTCCGGTGGCCGCAGGCCAGCCTGTGCGCGTGAACGTCGCGCTGGTATTTCCGCAACCCGGTGCAATGGCCAACGGTGCGGGTGGGGCATCCGCAGGTGGGCGAGGCGCGGGATTCCCCGGCAATCTTCAGAATCTTCCTGGTGGCGCAAGCGGTGGTGGACAGAGTCTGCGGTTTGAGAATGGAGCGGGCGGTGGCGGCGGAGACAATGGTTTTTCGGGCAGCGACCAGGCGGCAAGCTCGTCCAATTCATTTCTGTTGGCGGGAAACACCGTCAGCGCGCCGGAACCCGGCGACCGCCGCCAGCAGTTCCAACAGCGGCGGCAGCAATTCCAGCAATATATGGCCTCGCAGCGGGCGCCGGGCTTCAGCAATGGCGGTGGATTCGATTTTACATCCGCCATGATGTTCTTTGCCGGTAACGGCCGATTCCGCCCGCGCATCAACCGCATCCGAGGCAATCTCTATACCGAATATTCCAATGCGTCGTTGGACGCTCGTCCCTACCCGCTGAACATCGCGCAGTCGCCGCTGATTCCTTCTCACGTCGAGCAATTCGGACTGTCGCTGGGCGGTCCATTGGTGATCCCCAAGATTTACAACGGCAGCGACAAGACCAGCTTTTTTATTCATTACAACCGCCAGCGCAACCGCCAGCCGTTCGATAGCTTTGCAACGGTCCCGACCGTGGCCGAGCGGGCGGGAGATTTTTCGCAAGCGGCGATTCCCTCCGGGTCATTGGCGGGAACCGTGCCTGTGATTTACAATCCATTTTCGAACCCGCAGGGGCCGCGCACGCCGTTCGCCGGCAACGTCATTCCGTCCAGCCTGATCAATCCTGCCGCGCGGGGCTTGCTCCAATACATGCCTTTGCCGAATCTGCCGGGTTCCGTCCAGAACTATTTTCTGGAAGATTCCCTGCCCTCAAACAACGACCGCTTGATGTCGCGCGTCGGCTACCAAGCCACGCCCAAGGACAACGTCAGCGTGTTTTATTTCCTCAATTCGGCCCGCTCGCAATCCGTCACCAATTTCCCGGAATTGACGCAGAATCAGTCAGTGCGCAGCCAGAACGTCAACTTGAATGAGTCGCACACCTTCAATCCGCACCTGCTCAACATGCTGCTGGTCAACTTCAACCGCCAACGCATCCAGGTGCTGAACCCTTTTGCCTTTACGGATAACATTGCCGGCAGTCTGGGCATTACCGGGATTTCAGTAAGTCCCATGGATTGGGGCGTGCCGCCGGTGAACTTCACCAATTTCAGTCCACTGAATGACGTCATCCCATCGCTCACCCGCAACCAGACTTTCCGCGTATTCGATTTTTTCCTGATTAACCGCGGCAAGCATAACCTGCGCATTGGCGGCGAAGCCCGTCGCGTGCAGGTCACTACCCTGACCAATCCGGATGCGCGCGGCACCTTCACCTTCAGCGGTTACACCACCAGCAACTTCACCACGGCGGGCACGCCCGTGGCCAACACCGGTTTTGACTTTGCAGATTTCCTTCTGGGCCTGCCCCAGAACACTTCCGTGCGCTTTGGAAGCAGCAGCAATTACTTCCGTGATTCAGTTCTGGTGGGGTTTGCACAAGATGACTGGCGGTTCCGTCCCAAGCTGACATTCAATCTGGGCTTGCGTTACGAATACTACACGCCGTTTACCGAAAAATACGGCCATCTCTCCGATCTGGCGATTGGCCCTGGCTATACGAGCGTTTCCGTGGTGACCGGCCAGAATCCCGGCAATCTTCCTTCCTCGCTGATCCGTGGCGATCCGAACGATTGGTCGCCGCGCTTCGGATGGGCTTACAGACCCTCATCGCAACACAGCCTGGTGTTTCGCGGCGGTTACGGAATCTTCTATGACAATTCCATCTATCAGCGGCTGGTTCCAAACCTGGCCGATCAGCCGCCCTTCGCCGAAGCCAGCACCCTGGTAACCTCGCCCGCGCAGGTGCTAACGCTCCAGAATGGCTTCCCGCAGATCAATCCGCAAATCGCCCATAATACCTATGCGGTGGATCCCAACTTCCTGACGCCCTACGCGGAGACGTGGAATTTCAGCCTGGAGCAGCAATTGGTTCAGGACCTGGTCTTGACGGTGGGCTATGTGGGAACCAAGGGCAACCACCTTGACTTGCTGCTGGCGCCCGACAGCGCGCCGGCAGGCTCCGCCACCAGCGGAAACTCCAACCTGCTGCTGAATGCCCTGCCCTTCACCTATGAAACGTCGGGCGCCGCTTCCCTCTACAACGCGCTGCAAGTGGATTTGCGCCGTATGTATCACAACGGTCTTTCCTTTGACGCGACTTACACCTATTCAAAATCCATGGACGATGCGGCCAGCGTCGGAGGCTCCGGCCGGTTTGTCGCGCAGAACGCTTTTAACCTGGCGGCGGAGTATGCTCTTTCTTCCTTCAATCAAACCAACGTCCTCCACATTAACCAAACTTACGAGCTGCCTTTTGGCGAGCGCCGTAAGTACCTAAATCATGGCGGCGCTTTGAGCCGGATGCTGGAAAACTGGCGCTTCAGCGGCAATGCGTCGCTCGCTTCCGGCACGCCCTACACGCCCACCATCCTCGGCAATTTGAGTAACAACGTGAACGGCGCCGCGCCTTTTGCCTCGCTTCGGCCCAATGCCACGGGGCTGCCGGTTACCATTGCCAATCCCACGACGCTGGGATACTTCAACACCGCCGCCTTCTCATTACCGGCCGCGGGCCAGTACGGAAACGCCGGTCGCGACACCATCCCCGGTCCGCCTCAGTATATTTTCAATATGTCGCTCGATAAGCTGGTCGTCTTTTCCCGCGAAAAGGGATTGCAAGGCGACTTCCGCATTTCCGCTGAGAACATTTTCAACACGCCCACTTTTGACGGATTGTCTACGGTTGTGAACTCTTCCACTTTCGGCCGGGTCACGAGCGTTGGGCAAATGCGCGTGGTGGATTTGTCATTAAGGCTGAGGTTCTGATGAGCCGCTCCGCCCTTGCCAGAAGGCCGCGAAGATTCCGTTGGAGCGCGATCGTCATCGTGGCCGTGGCCCTGGTCTGCGAGCTTGGATGGATGAACGCCGGAAGCGGCGGCCAATCCACCACTCCGGCCGCAACACCACAGCGGTCCCAACCGTTTCCGCGAACCGGATTCCAGCATGACGGATTCACGCTGCGCGCCCAGCGCAATGAAGTGCTGGTGGACGTTCGCGTTTATGACAAGAAAGGCCGGCCGGTTACCAACCTAAGGCAACAGGATTTTCATGTCACAGAAGATGGCGCACAACAAAAAATCAATTCTTTCGAAGTTGAGAATGTAGACAAGCTCTTGCAGGCGGAGGGGAAATCCGGCGTACCGCCCGTCATTGATCTAAGCCACGTTCCCGCCGGCACGACGGTGAAAAGCATCATTCAGAACCATCGCATGATCGTGCTTTTCCTTGACCTCACCTCCATGCAGGTGGATGACCTGATGCGGGCCTTGAACGCTGCGGAGAACTTTGTCAAGAAACAGATGACGCCCGCCGACCTGGTGGCGCTGGTCACCTACACCAGCGACTTGCGCGTGGTTCAGAACTTTACGAACAATCGCAATCTCTTGGAAAAGGCGCTGAAGGATATTGAAATGGGCAATTCCAACGATCTGGCTACAGCAGGATCGGTGGGGGCGGCGGGCGGTACGGATGCCTCCGGCAACACCATCGTCACACAAGACACTTCCGAGGCATTTACGCCGGATGAGACTGAATTCAACATCTTCAACACCGATGAAAAGCTGGCGGCCATCCAATCCCTTTCTGAAATGCTAAGCGGCATCCCCGGCCGCAAGAACGTGATCCAGTTTTCAAGCGGTATTGAGCAGACGGGCATTGAAAACCAAGCGCAACTACGAGCCACCATCGATGCGGCCAATCGCGCCAACGTTTCGCTTTACACCGTCGATGCGCGGGGATTGGTTGCTCTTCCACCGGGGGGCGATGCCACCAGTTCAAGCCCCTCCGGCATTGGGATCTATACGAATCAAGCCGTCAGCTCGGAGGTGAACGATCTGCACAATGGCCGGGAGACGCTGGCAACGCTCTCCACGGAGACCGGCGGTCGCACCTTTTACGACATGAATGATTTCAGCCAGGCCTTCAAGGATGTTCAGACCTTGAACACCTCCTACTATCTGCTCGGCTACACCCCCACCAACTCGCGCTCCGATGGGCGATTTCGTCACATTCGCGTCACCGTGGACGTGGCCGGAGTGAAGGTGCAGGCGCGGCCCGGCTACTATGCGCCCAAGAACTTCCGCCAGTTCACCAAGGAAGATAAGGAAGCGCAGTTGGAACAGGCCATGGACCTGGAATCGCCCTTTGTGGAGTTGCCGCTGGCCGTGGAGGCTTCCTATTTCCTGCGGCCCGATAAGAAGTATGACGTGGTCCTGGCCGCCAAGATTCCAGGCTCCGCCATCTCGTTCCTTCAAAAATCCAATCTTCACCGAACCGAATTTGATTTTGCCTGGCGCGCTACGGACTCATCCGGCCACATCGCCGCGGCCTTGCGGGACACGCTTCCCGTAAAGCTCGAAAGCACAACTTATCAACAAGTGGTGAGCGGAAACATCCTTTATGAAGGCGGCTTTGTGCTGCCACCCGGCAAGTACAAACTGAAGGCTGTGGTTCGTGAGAATGAGAGTGGAAAGCTTGGAACGTTCGAAGAGCCACTCGATTTGCCGGCGGTGGGCGGACCCAATCTCGAGATCAGCTCGGTGATCGTGTCCAATCAGTTGCAGAATGCCTCCGCCGCCGGAGCCAAGAAAGCGCGTGGAGGAAAGAAGTCTGCGAACCAGCCTTTGGTTATTGGCAATCAGGCCGTTCTGCCCAGCGTGACTCGCGTCTTTCGAACCGACCAGAATCTTTATGTTTATCTGGAATCTTACTTGGCGCAAACTCAAGCCCAGAAACAGACCAGGAACGCGAACGGTGGCCCATCCAACCAGATTGCGCCGGGTATTCCGCCGCAGTTTGCGCTGGTCTTCTTCCGAGGCAATATTCAGGTCTCCGAAGCCGGTCCTTACCCCGGCAAGTTAAAACAATCGGTCGACCAGACTTCGACCTACTTTACTAAAATACCTCTGGAGAAATTCCCTCCGGGCCGTTATTGGATGCAGGTAAATGTGTTGGACCCCTCCGCCGGCAAAGTGGCATTTGCCCGCGTGCCGCTGGCCATCATGCCGCCACCCAAAGCCGCCGCCTCAGCCAGCCGTTAGAGCGGCGTAGCGCCGGCGTCCTCGCCGGCTGGTGCGCGGGTGGCGCCGACATTGATTTTCATGTCGGTGCCCCTCAGTAAGCCGGGCGCTTCCTTAACGCCAACATCCGCGTTCTGGGAGAAAGGCGAAGCCCGTAACCGCCGGGCGGCGCATACATAAAAACCAATGTATTCGCCACCCGCAGAATATCCGGTAGTGGTGCAGTTTGCTGTAGCGGCGGTCTCTGACCGCCGGAAGCTGTTGAAAAATACAATTCGGCGGTCAGAGACCGCCGCTACAGCAGCGAAAATGCACCACTATCGAATATCCAGGGTTCAATCGTTGTGGGATCGATTGCATCGACACCGGAAAGAAAGCCTGGCGACATGCCTCCGCCGCCTGGAAACGGTCCGCCCACTGAGGATATTCCGCCGCCGAGTGCGCCTCCCGTCCTTCGGGTACCGGCTCCGTGCCCATCCAACTGTCATCTCTTCACTTTCCACCATCATTGAACGGCGATTCACCCGCTAACCGCGCAAAGTGTAAGAGCTTAATACCTTCATGTAATTCAAGCGCGTGAAACCGCCCGGATTGCCCACCGAAACCCAGGCCATACTGCCTTGCATTTGGCGGATGGACTCATATTCATGTTCTTTCATCCACGCCGCCAAGTCGGAAAGCACCCGCGCAAGGTGCTGGATGCCGTTTTCGAGCAGGGCGGAGGTCATCATTGCCACCCGCGCCCCTGCCATCATTGCTTTGAGCAGGTCTTCGGCCGAGTGTACGCCGCCCGTCACCGCAAGGTCGGTGTGAACCTCTCCATAGAGGAGCGCCACCCAGTGTAAGCGAAGCCGGAGTTCGGAGGACTGACTCAGCGCGAGCCGTGGGACAACATCCAGCGTTTCGAGGTCAAAGTCAGGCTGGTAGAAACGATTGAACAGCACCAAAGCATTGGCGCCTGCCTGTTCCAGGGCCACCGCCATATTGGCCATGGAGGTGAAGTACGGGCTGAGCTTCACTGCCACCGGTAGCTGGACCTTGGATTTGACCTGGCGGACCAGCTCACAGTATTGCTGTTCCAGCACCGTTCCAGGAACCTGCGGATCGGTGGGGAGATAATAGATATTGAGCTCGAGGGCGTCGGCGCCAGCCTCCTGAATGCTCTTGGCATATTCAACCCAGCCCCCCAGGGACGCGCCGTTCAGGCTGGCAATAACGGGAATTTGAACGGCCTGTTTTGTGCGCCGCACGTGCTCCAGATAACCTTCCGGCCCGAGGTTGTAATGCGCCAGTTCGGGAAGGTAAGTGAGCGCCTCGGAAAAACTTTCGGCCCCCGCTCCGAGAACCAGATCGAGGGCATGACTTTCGGCTTGAATCTGCTCTTCGAACAGGGAATGGAGTACCACGGCCGCGGCGCCGCTGTCCTCCATTCGGCGGATGTTGTCAATGTTCTCCATCAAGGGCGAAGAGGAAGCGACCAGCGGATTGGCCAGGCTCAACCCGAGATATTGAGTGGAAAAATCAATCACGGTGAGCCCTCCTCTTTGGGAGCCTTGAAGCCCATCCGCGCCAGAGATTCATAAAGCTGCCACCGGCTCTCGACATCTTGGCGGGCTTGCTCGAGTAATGCCGCCGCTTCGGCGGGGTGGCTCCGGGCCAGCATGGTATAGCGAGTTTCATTGTAGGCGTACTCCTCCAAGGGAATCGACGGCGGCCGGGAGTCCAGTTGCAGCGGATTCTTGCCTTGCTCAGCCAGCCTGGGATCGTAGCGGAAGAGCGGCCAGTACCCGGACAAGACGGCCGCCTTCTGCTGTTCCATGCCGTAAGCCATGTCGTAGCCGTGAGCGATGCAATGGCTGTAAGCAATAATCAAAGACGGGCCCGGAAACGCTTCCGCTTCGTGAAACACCTTCAGGGTGTGAGTGTCATTGCCGCCCATGGCCACGCGGGCCACATACACGTTGCGGTAGGTCATGGCCATCAAGGCAAGATCCTTCTTGGGCCGGTCTTTGCCGCCGGCGGCGAACTTGGCCACCGCGCCGCGCGGCGTGGCCTTGGACATTTGTCCGCCCGTATTGGAATAAACCTCCGTATCGAGCACGAGGATATTAACGTCGGCGCCCGAAGCGATTACGTGATCCAGCCCGCCGTACCCAATGTCATAGGCCCAGCCGTCTCCGCCGACAATCCAGACGCTTTTCGGAACCAGCGCATCGGCGAGTTGCAGCAAACCGGCGGCTTCGGGGGTTTTAAGGCTTCGCAACCTTTCCTTCAGGGTTTGAACGAGCGCGCGGCGCTGGATCATAACCTCGGGAGTAGCGGCCTGCCATTGCAGTAACGGCGCGGCCAGCTCATCGCCGGTGACGCTTGCAAGCTGGCGGAGCAAATGGAGGGCATGGTCGTGCTGCTGGTTGAGCGCCAAGCGGATACCGAGCCCAAACTCGGCGTTATCCTCAAACAATGAGTTGGACCACGCCGGCCCCCGTCCTTCCCGGTCGAAGGTATAAGGCGTCGCCGGCAAATTGCCGCCATAGATCGAGGAACATCCGGTGGCGTTGGCTATCACCGCCCGGTCGCCGAAGAGTTGGGTTAGGAGCTTGATGTAGGGCGTTTCACCGCAACCGGCGCAGGCGCCCGAAAACTCAAACCGCGGCTGCAATAACTGAACGTCCTTGACCTGGCCCTGATGCAGTCCGGCCGGAGCGGCATCGGGCAGGCCCAGGAAGAATTCCCAGTTCTCGCCTTCCGGGATGCGAAGCGGCGGCTGTGGAACCATGTTGATGGCCTTGTGCCGCGTCTCGCTCTTGCTCTTGGCGGGACAGACTTCCACGCACAGCCGGCATCCGGTACAGTCATCGGGCGAGACCTGGAGGGTATAGAGCAGAGTACTGAATTCTTTCCAGCGGGCCGGAGCCGATTGGAAGGTGGAAGGTGCGCTTTCCAGTTCGGACGGTTCGTATACTTTGGCGCGGATCACCGAATGCGGGCAGACCATCACGCACTTGCCGCACTGGATGCACAGCGCGGCATCCCAGGCGGGTATTTCCAAGGCGATATTGCGCTTCTCCCACTTTGCGGTGCCGCTTGGAAACGTTCCATCCGGTGGCAGCGCGCTCACGGGCAGCGCGTCCCCCTCGCCCGCAATTATCCTGCCCGTGACGTCGCGCACGAAATCCGGCGCTTCGGCGGCGACGGGAGCCCGGAGGTCAAGCATCGAAGTGACAACTTCCGGCACGGTGACTTGATGGAGATGGGCGAGTGCCTGATTCACGGCGGCGAAATTCTTCTCGAGGACCGGCGTTCCCCGCTTGCCATAAGTCTTTTCGATGGAACGCTTGATCGACGCAATGGCTTCCTGGCGAGGCAGAACTCCGCTGATGGCGAAGAAGCAAGTCTGCATCACGGTGTTGATGCGGGCGCCCATCCCGGCTTCGCCCGCCACCCGCGCCGCGTCGATCACAAAAAATTGCAGCTTCTTGCCAATGATGTGCTCCTGGGTCACTCTGGGAAGCCGCTCCCACACGTCGTCCGGTCCGTATGGACTGTTGAGCAGGAAGGTCGCGCCTGGCTCTGCCGCCTTGAGCACGTCGAACCGTTCGACAAAATTAAACTGATGACAAGCCACGAAGTTGGCGCGGCTGATGAGATAGGTGGAGTGAATCGGCTCTGCTCCAAAGCGCAAATGCGAAACGGTGATCGAGCCGGCCTTCTTTGAATCGTAGACGAAGTAACCTTGCGCGTAATTAGGCGTCTCCTCGCCAATAATCTTGATGGAATTCTTGTTGGCGCCGACCGTGCCATCCGAGCCCAATCCGTAGAAGATGGCGCGAAGGGTGCCGGGATTTTCGGTGGAGAATGCCTCATCGTAGGACAGGCTCGTATGGGTTACGTCATCGCGGATGCCGATGGTGAAGTGGTTCCTCGGGCTTTCTTTCCGCATTTCGTCGAAGATGGCTTTGATCATCGCCGGGGTGAATTCTTTTGAAGAAAGCCCGTAACGCCCACCCATCACGCGCGGGCGGTCTTTCAAGGCGCACCCTTGACTCGCGGCAAACGATTCGCTGAGGGCGGTGACCACGTCCTGGTAGAGAGGCTCTCCGACGCTTCCCGGCTCTTTGGTCCGGTCCAGCACGGCAAGAGTCCGGACGGAGGCTGGAAGGGCAGCGGCAAAATGCTCAATGGAGAACGGCCGGAACAGACGGACCTTCAACAGCCCCACTTTCTCTCCCCGTTGGGAGAGATGCGCCACGGTCTCTTGGACCGCCTCAGCGCCCGAACCCATCAGCACGATCACCCGCTCTGCGTCGGCCGCGCCCACATAATCAAACAGGTGATAGGAGCGTCCGGTGAGCCGCGCAAACTTCTCCATCACGCCCTGCACAATGGTGGGACAGGCACGGTAATAAGGATTCACCGCCTCACGGGCCTGGAAATAGACGTCAGGATTCTGAGCCGTGCCGCGGATCACCGGGTGGTCCGGCGAAAGCGCCCGACCACGATGTACTCTGACCAGGTCCTCATCGATCATGGCCCGAAGGTTCCCGGTCGTCAGCCGCTCGACCTTGGCGATCTCGTGGGAGGTTCGAAAGCCGTCAAAAAAGTGGAGGAACGGAATGCGGGATTCCAAGGTCGCCGCCTGAGCCAGCACCGCGAAATCCAGGGCTTCCTGCACCGAACAGGATGAGAGCAGGGCGAATCCGGTCGCCCGCGTGGCCATCACATCGCTATGATCGCCGAAGATGGAAAGGGCGTGAGTCGCAACCGTACGGGCCGCCACGTGAATGACCACCGGGGTCAATTCGCCGGCGATCTTGTACATGTTGGGAATCATCAGCAGCAGGCCTTGCGAAGCGGTGAAAGTGGTCGCCAGCACTCCGGCCTGCAAGGCGCCGTGCAGAGCGCCCGCCGCCCCGCCCTCGCTTTGCATTTCCACCACTTTCGGGACGGTACCCCAGAGGTTAGGCCTTTTTTCCGCCGCCCATTGGTCGGCCAGCTCCCCCATCGGAGAAGAGGGCGTAATGGGGTAGATCGCAATCACTTCGTTCGTCTGGTAGGCCACATCCGCCGCGGCTTCGTTGCCGTCCATCATGGCGAAGGATCGAACCATTCTGCCCTCTCCAGAGCCTAGACTTGTAGGAGGCTTGTCGAGACCCAGCAAACAGGTTGAACGGGACGGGCGGGATGCGCTGTGATGGCCGTCACAAGTCGTCAGACCAGGATGGCCGGGGATTTAGCCTCAATGCCCCTCACTTAAAACGCCCGTTCCAGAATAACTGCCCGTCGTTGAATCCGAGCCCTCACCCACCGCTTTGTTGCTTCCCCCCGCCTTCGCGGGGCCGCATTTGCAACTTGCTCACGTGCCTTGCGCCGCCCGGCGGGCTCGCGCTCGCGACGAGGGAGGGATTTGCTTCCGGCCCTGTCATGGCTTCACTAGCGCGTCAACCGGCAGCCGAGCGGCGACGGGTTCGGTCGCAATCCAGCTATCTCTTGTGTTATCATATAGATACATTAAAGGCCGCCCCTGGGTTCTGCTATCTTGCTTACTTTCCATAGCTTACACCATACTCACGGCCCCGGCGGAGGGTCCTTTTCATGAGGCATTATCAATTTCCCTTTGTTTTCATATACTCCTAGGCTTCGTTCCAAAATTTTCCACGGTCGTTCCGGGTGCACCCGGTTGCAGGCAGCGCGGACTTGTCAATTAAGTCCGCGGCCTTTGCCGGCATTCCGGAGTAACCGCCGCGGAGTTACAAAACAACTCCGCGCTACCGTCATTGGAAACCCCCAAAGATTAGAAATGCTGATTCTAAAGGGCATGCGATTCGCTTAGGGTTCGTTCCGTAAATTTGTTTCCTCAACTCAAGGGGGGAGTTTCAACTCCGCCCTTAAACCCCGCTCCTCCGCGAACTATTTTTCTAATCTTTCTGCTAATCTGGCCGCCTCACCGTGACCCCGGCCTTACTCCCAGCATATCAAAGGCAGATGACAAAGTTGAGACAAGCGAGACAGATTAGATGATTTTTTTGCCGTCTCTCCCCTCTCGCCGAGTCGGAAACCTCACAAGGACTGCGCCGGCCAACCAATTCCAATGTTTGACGGCACGTTTGTTGCGGTCAAGGTATTCTGCGGCAAAAGACGGGTGCCACGGTCAGAAAGGCCCTGACCGTGGCTACAGCCGTGAAAACGTACCACTACGATTTCCGGGGCGAACCGGCTCAATATATTTACCATATAGTACACTAACTGCTTGCCCCGGTCAAGCCCATTCATGTTCCTGATTTCCCACTCCAATCCTCGAATACCCTGCTTCATTAACGCCGAGACGGGAAGTCTATCAGAACTCATTGAATGGACCCAGGCCCTCCACACCGTAAAGCCGCTCAACTGCCCAGTTAACTGCAAGCTCCGCAATCGCAAGGCAGTGGTTCGCAGTGTGAACCAGGATTATCTGTGGATCGGGTTGGAGATATTCCGGGGCGACCTCCTGGTTTTCGGTTAATTGCTGACACCTCCTGACTATCGCTACCGTTGGTTCGGCGTTTGCTAATGACAGTTGCTTAGCCTCGATCGCCAGCTTGGCAAGAGCGAGTAGCGCAGACCTCCGTTTTTGAGGTCTGCGGCTTGTCTCGCAATCCAGTCTACGGTGCTGTATTCTAGCGCCATGTCGCGGCTCCGTCGCCCTTTTCTTTTCGGTCGCTTCTTTTTTGTTGCCGTCCGGCTGCTCCAGGAACGGAGCAGGTAGACTCTCTCTTGAATGTCAAGAGAGAATCTAAGCTTTTTGCGAGACTTCGCTCGCAAAAAGTGGGGCGCCGCAGCGCCGCCGTCCCGACGGCAGGACCAAGAGCCAGCGGGACGCTAGCGCTACCAAAACGCCCACATCGACAAAACTTTTTTCATGTTCGGCGGTAAGCGCCTACTTGCTGAACCAAGGCACAACATGTTCCATGATTTACCACAGGCAATATTGGCTCGGATGCGCGAGCTAGAGCAAATTGACACCTGTGACCGCACCGACGGGACACCTCGAATGAAGCGACTTCGCCAGATTCCACCCGAAGTAAGCAAATTCATCGCCATCGTGGCAGCAACGGCACCTGCTGGCCGTTACATTGAGATTGGAACAAGTGCAGGATACTCGACGCTATGGCTTGCTGTGGCTTGCCGAGCTGTCGGCAGGAGAATTACGACATACGAGATATTGGATGAGAAGGCGGAGCTCGCACGGCAGACCTTCGATGCGGCCCGCGTCTATGATGTGGTCGAGTTTGTTCACGGTGATGCTCTGGATCATCTGCCGGGCGGCAAAGACATCGCCTTCTGCTTTCTCGACGCCGAGGAGGAAATCTATGACCGTTGTTATGAGGCCCTGGTGCCGGGCATGGTGCCGGGCGGCATTCTTGTTGCAGACAACGCGATCAATCATCAGGCGACCTTGCAGCCCATGCTCGATCGAGCGTTGCAAGACGCGAGAGTTGACGCTCTGATCGTTCCGATTGGCAAAGGGATGTTGGTTTGCAGGAGAAGGTGAAATGTTTTCTATCCAGATCGCTTCAGCCAACGCCGGGTGGCACCCTTTAACACCGCCGGAACCGTCCACCGCGCCACGAAAACCCCAGTTACCATGGCCAGCGAAATCACAAACGGAGAAAGGCCGGCAGCAAGTAGATTCTCTCTTGAATTTCAAGAGATTTTTTAGTTCAAGCTGCCTCCGTTGAAGTCTGAGCGGTCGGGGCTTGAGCGGGTAGTTGGAAGACCTTGGAGCCGTCGTAGAGCTGATGATGCTTAAACATGCCGAAAATGGCGTGCAGGAGCTTGCGCATGACGGCGACCAGGGCCTGCATTTTGAGTTTGCCTTGGGCCAACAAATGCTCGTAGAAGGCGCGCAGATAGGGATCGTGTCGCACCGCAACCAGGGCCGGCATATACAGAGCGCGGCGCAGATGACGGTTGCCGGTCTTGGAGATGCGCACCTTTTTGTACACCGAACGTCCGGAGGAGTGTTCGCGGGGATCGAGGCCGGCGGAGGCCACCCACTGCCTCACGTCCAGATCGGGCGAGAGCAGGGCCAGTTCCGCCAGGATGGGGGATGGCGCTGGTCTGGGCAACGCCGGGGATGCTGTCCAGTGCTTCGAAGCGCTCCTGCAAGAGCCGATCGGCCGCGATCAGCTTCATCGCCTGGCGGGTGAGCCGCTCGGCGGCCCGTTCGCGGAAAGCGATGCTGCGCTTGAGGTCCTGGCGAATGACCCCGGGCAGAGCCTGAGCGGTGCTGGCGGCGTGCAGCCGGTTCTTCTCCGTCTCCACGCCCAAGACGCGATCCAAGTACGGAATCGCCTCGGCGTAATGGCCTTGCCGGTAGTGGATCCATCCGAGGGCCAGCCAACTGCCGGTTCGCCAATCCGATTCCGGCAGGCTGAGGACGGCCTGGAACTGTTCAGACGCCTCGGCCGTGCGGCCCATCCGGTGCAGCGTGTGAGCCAGCCAGAACCGCTGTTCTGAACTTTCTGGCGCAGCCTTCACCGCAGCCAGGTGACGGGGCAGGCTGTCACCAGCTTCCCGAAAAATGCGGCGCAGCGATTTCTGGTCCTCCAGGATTTCGGCCAGCAGGCTGCTATCCGCGTTCACCGGCAGCAGTTTGAGGGCCCGCTGGTAAAGATCATAAGCGTCCCGATATTCCCGCCAGCAGTTGGACATCCGGGCGTCTTCGAGGACCCGGTAAAAGTCTCTATCGCCGCAGACCGTGACGCCATCCCCCCTGGCCCGCCCGAGCGGCGTCCAGGCCAGCGGCAGGGCACACAAACCCTGCCACAAGAGTTTTCTCCGTTCCATGAAATACCTCCTGGTTGTCAAAGATCGAATGGATGCTTTCCCAACCCTTACTTGCAACTTCATTGCCAAACTGTTGGCAAACTTAGAGCCGGGCCAGGCATCAGGTCCAGGAGGCTAGGTTAGCAGGCGAGTGTGACCGGGGAGGTCATGGGATGATGCAGTGACAGCATGAGGGCCTCGCCCAGAGGCGAGACCCTGGTGGCGGGATTGACAAGGTGGGATCGTCGGCGGAAAGGTCAGAGGAGAGTTGCTCTTCGACGGCGCGGCCGCGCACGTCTGCAACAACTGCCGGATCAAAACGGATTGCACGGACTCCGACGACGGGCGCTCCATCGAGCAGGAACTGGATTCCTGGCTGCAATCACAAATTGGCTGGTTTCATCGAGGCGACTCGCGCACGCTGATGCTCCTGGCAGGGGTGATTTTGATTGCGGAGGCGTTGCGCCGTCACCTTCAAAGTGAAGAGGTGTTACTGTATTCCCTCCTGGGTGGCGTCGGGATTTTCGGTACGGTGCTTCTCTCCGGATTTCTGGCTGGTTAGTATTACTGCGTTAAGCCGGTTAGGGGCACATCAGGGCATGGCTTTCCGTTGCGGTTCCGTCACAGTTTCTCAAGCGGAACAGCCTGATCGCAGGTTCTTGCATCGCATTGTTTGGGTTTGGGAGAGTCGTCAGTTCTTCTCGACTTGATTCTGCCACCGCGAGGGGTCCCGGTATTTGACAGTTTGAAGGTGCTCGCAATAGAGCACCAATTCACCCGCGCTCTTGAAGACTTCGTAGGAGACTTTGACCAGCCCCATGTCCTTGTACTTGGGGCGCTTTTCCAGGTTGGTTCGGATGGTGTAAATCGTGTCGCCGATGAAAACGGGCTTAATAAAACGCAATTTGTCGTATCCGTAGCTGAATGCGTTCACGCAGTTCGTTGCAACCAATCCCAGCCCCATACTGAAAACCAGCGCCCCAGCCACCAAACGTTGTCCGAAGATGCCCTGGGCGCGAGCGAAGACTTCATCCCCCACGTAAGGGTGCATGTCCAGAACGAGGGAGTTGAAGAGCATGCTCTCGCCTTCTGAGATGGTCCGCCGAATGGAGCGGATCCTGTGTCCAATTTCAAAATCCTCGTAGAACCAGTCTTCAGCGTTCCAGACCGGGATCTCGCCGTGCCGGGTCGGATCAGGATTGGGATTCACAGCTTGCAACTCCTCGGGGAAAAGTTTTCCTTCCGGGCCGGTCTTGCAAGCAGCCCGGGCACTGCGCAGGCTCGATCAAAGACCGAATTCCTCAATAATCCGGCGGGTGTGCTCTCCGGTGCGGGGAGCGCCCCGGCTGGACTTGTAGACCTCTCCGTCAATCCGAATGGGACAGCGCGTGGTCAGCAGACTGGCTCCATTGTCCCGATGCACTTCCTGGATCATATCCAGAACCTTGAAGGCTTCTTGCTGGAGCAATTGGGGCCACGTGAAGACGTCCGAACACCAGATGTCAGCGGGTTCCAAGATGCTCAGCCAGTGGGCGGTTGTCCGGGACTTCAGGTGGTCCACGAGGACACTCTTAATTTCATCACGCTTCGTGAACCAACTCTTGGGATCCGAATACATGGCGAGCGGCGGGCAATCCAGGAGTTCTCCTAATTTGGTCACCGAGCCCATGGCCAGCGCCAGGTAGCCGCCGGCCGTGGCATAGATACCGTAAGGCGCTCCGAGGTAGGCATGGGCGTTGTTCACGGCGCTTCGTGCCGGCAGCTTGCCGCCGTCGTTCAAAAAAGTCGTCAGCACTTCGAATTGATAGTCGAGCACTGCTTCAAGCAAGCTGATTTCCACCTGACCGCCTTCGCCGGTTTTGCCTCGCCGCACCAGGCAGGCCAGGATACCTTGCACCAGGAAAGCTCCGGCAAACATGTCGGCGGTGGCCAGCCCGAAAGGCATGGGAGGTTGATCCGCATTCCCATTCAGCCAAGCCAAGCCCGATAAGGATTGGGCCAGCAAATCCTGCCCCGGCTTATCGCGCCAGGGGCCCTGTTGGCCGTAGCCCGTGACCTGAGCGTAAACCAAGCCGGAATTGATCTTGCGCGCGGCTTGGTAATCGAGTCCGAGCTTCTCCATTACGCCAGGCCGGAAATTCTGAATCAACACATCGGCCCGTTGGATTAGCTTGTCGACGCGAGCGCGATCGCCAGGATCTTTCAGATCGGCGGCAAAGCTCTGCTTATTGCGGTTAATGGAATGGAACAGCGTGCTGTCGCCATCCAAATCGAGGTTGGAAATATAGAGTTGGCGGCACAGGTCTCCCGACTCGGGGCGCTCAATCTTGATGACGCGCGCTCCGAGATCGGCCAGGCGAAGCGCAGCCCACGGCCCCGCCAGGAATTGACTGCAGTCGAGAACGAGGATGCCTTCCAGAGGCTTCATGGATATGGTTCGATGGTGAGGCTTTCATCCAGCATGGGGATTCGATGACGATTTTGTGTGCGAAACACAATTCTATTTGTGAAAATACGAGGCTGTCAACAGATTTGTACCCGGGGGCCCGGCCGGGATCAGCTCCAAAAGGATGGGGCCGGTGGAGACAAGCTCATGGTTGGGTAAAACCAGGGTGCTTTTTAACCATGAGCAAGTGCTCACAGGCCATGACCGTTTCCTGGCGCTGATTGATGGCTTCGACAAGTTCCACCACCATACCGTGATCCGGGCGTTTGGGCGCTGCGCGCTTCTCCTTCAAAGTGACCTTGGCGTGAAGCGTGTCACCGATAAAGACCGGCTTGATAAAGCGCAAGCGGTCGTAACCGTAACTGAAGGCTTCAGGGTTGACCTCCGAGGCGGTGAGGCCGATGGCAATGGTGAACACCAGGGTTCCATGCGCGATGCGCTGCTTGAAATCCTGGCTCTTGCACCACTCGGCGTCCATGTGGTGGGGATAAAAATCCCCGCTTTGCCCGGCATGGAGGACAATATCGGTCTCAGTGATGGTCCGGCCCAGGCTTTCACGGATCGTCCCGGCCTCGTATTCCTCAAAGTATCGTGATCGGATCATGGCAGCAGCCCCAGGGCGCAATTGATCCGGGCGGCCGTGGTCTTCAAACCCTCCAGGATTTGCCGGCCGTTATCCTTCTTGCCGCGCATATCCAGGGAGGCAACCGCCAGTGCTGCGGCCAAGTTGATCTCCGGTTTCCCCACCAGCACGGCATAGCTTCGGATGCCAATGATGGGCTCGTTGTGCGCTGTGGAGAAGCCCCTCCTGCGGACCTCATCGAGTTGGGCGGCGAGCTTCTTCCGGGCTGTCCCATTCCATCGCCGGTACTCTTCGGAAGTTTCGCAGAAATGCCGGAATTCCTCCTCAGCACAATGGGCTAGAAGAAGACGTCCGGAGGCGGTGCAAAGGGGCGAGAATGCCGATCCCACCTCCACAGAGAATCGATAGATGGCGGGGCTGTCGGCCTGGGCAAGAACTACCAGCCGATGGCCGTCCAGGATACTGACGTGGCAGGATTCTTTAATTTTTTCGGCGAGCGTTCGCATCAGCATCGTAGCGGGACGCAGCAGTTTCTCCACCGGCGAATGGGTGTGGGCCAGTTGGTAGAGCCGCAAGGTGAGCCGGTACTTTCCAGAAACCGAATCCCGTTCGATATAACGCCGCCGCTCCAAGGCGTTGAGCATTCGAAACAGCTCACTACTGGTGCGGCCCAGGCGCCGGGCCAAGTCAGAGAGGGATTGAGGAACTTGGGCGGCGGCCAAGACCTCAAGAACATCAAGGCCCTTTTCGAGGGCGGGAACATAGTATTTCTGGGGAATCTCGGAGGATTTTTTCATTGACAAGCCATATTTTATCCGTAAAATTACGTTTTCCATAGGAAACGGCCATCGGTTCCGGCCCCTGGTACATCCAAGCAATTTGCGGGACATCATTGCCCCGGCGGGCAACGCAACATTATGCAGCAAGTTGACCTGAATCAGAAGCCCGATTTACCTAAAGTCCCTCGCCCCATCGTCATCATCGGGGCAGGAGGGATCGTCCGTGACGCCCACCTCCCGGCCTATCACAAGGCGGGCTTCCCCGTGGCGGGCGTTTATGACCTGAATCGTGAGCGGGCTCTGGAGTTGGGCCGGAAGTTCAGCATCGAGCGGGTTTACGCGTCGGAAGCGGAGGCGGTGGCCGAAGCTCCTGCGAACGCGGTGTTTGACCTCGCCATCCCGGCTTCGGCCATCCTGGAAGTCCTCCCTTGTCTGCCGGACGATCGCGCCGTGCTGATTCAGAAGCCGTTGGGCGAGAATCTGGACCAGGCGCGCCAGATTGTTGACCTCTGCCATCGCAAGCGATTGCGCGCTGCGGTAAACTTCCAGCTCCGTTTTGCTCCTTACGTGCTGGCGGCGCGCAGCCTGATTGACCGGGGCCTGATCGGCGAACTGCACGATATGGAAGTGCGAGTGACGGTGTACACGCCCTGGCACCTGTGGACTTTTTTGCAGGGGAAGCCCCGGGTGGAGATTCTTTACCACAGCATCCACTATCTTGACTTGCTCCGTTCATTCCTTGGTGAGCCTCGCCGCGTTTATGCCAAGACCTTAAAGCACCCTTCGACCCCTCACCTTGCGGCGACCCGGTCCAGCCTCATTCTGGATTATGGCGATACGTTACGGGCCTCGGTCTCCGCCAATCACGGGCATGCGTTCGGCTTGCGCCATCAGGAGAGCTTCATCAAGTGGGAGGGAACGCAGGGCGCTGTTGTCGCGAAGATGGGTCTGCTCCTGAACTATCCGCAAGGCGAGCCTGACGTATTGGAATTCTGCATCCTCCGCAACGGCTCCTCGCCCCAATGGGAGTCCGTCAAATTAGAGGGAAGTTGGTTTCCCGACGCTTTTATTGGGACCATGGGGAGCCTGATGCGCTGGGCCGAAGACGAGAACAACAAAGCACCCACGGCGGTGGACGACGCATTGAAGACAATGGCTCTGGCGGAAGCGGCGTATCGCTCCAGCGAACGAGGCGGAGAACCCATTACTTACTGAGGTGAAAGCTTCCTGGAGATTAGAATTGCTGATGGCTGCTTCCGAGTCCAAATCCATCCTGCTTCGAGGCATCACCTGGAACCACTCGCGGGGATTCCTGCCGATGGTGGCGACGGCCCAACGCTTTTGCGAAACGCATTCCGGGGTGCAAATTGTTTGGGAAAAGCGCAGCCTGCAGGAATTTGCCGATTCGCCGATCGAGAAGCTGGCGGAAACTTTCGATCTTCTGGTGATTGACCACCCGTTCGCTGGATATGCTGCGCGCCATGAGGTCCTTCTACCGCTGGATGAGTTTTTAAGTGCTGATTTCTTGGATGACCAGAGCCGGAATTCCACCGGCAATTCCCACCGGAGCTATTTCTACGGCGGCCACCAGTGGGCGCTGGCCATTGACGCCGCCGCCCCGGTGAGCGCCTGGCGGCCCGACGTGCTTGAACGGGACCGTCTCTCCGTGCCTGAGACGTGGGGTGAACTCCTGGCTCTTGCAAAGCAGCGGCGGGTCGCATTTCCGGCAATCCCGGTTGATAGCCTCATGAACTTTTACACGTTTTGTTGTGCTTTGGGCGAGACGCCATTTCGCTCTCCGGATTTCGTGGTTGATGCGGAGGCCGGAGCTGAGGCACTCGCCGGGTTGCGCGAATTGGCGTCACTCTGCGCACCTGAAATTTTCGGCTGGAATCCGATTGCCACGTATGAAGCGATGGCCCGCCGGGACGACATTGCTTACTGTCCTTTTGCTTACGGATATTCAAACTACGCGCGCGCGGGGTATGCGCGCCGGCTGCTGCAATTTGGTGATGTTTGCCCCATGCATGGAAGCCGGAGACCTCCGACGACACTCGGAGGGACGGGGCTGGCCATCTCCGCACGTTGCCCCCATCACGAAATTGCCCTGGAATATGCCGGCTATGTAGCGTCCGCCGATTGTCAGAGCACGATCTATGTTCAGAGCGGCGGCCAGCCGGGGCATCGGCCCGCCTGGATGGACGAAGAAGCGAATCACGCCACCCATGATTTCTTCAGGAACACCCTTCCAGCACTGGACCGGGCCTACATGCGGCCCCGCTATTGTGGTTACATTGGATTTCAGGATCAAGCCGGCCCGGTCGTGCACCGCTTCCTACGGCAAGGCGGGAAACCCGGCTCAGTGATCGCCGAGCTGCAAGGGCTCTTTGAACAGTCAAGAGAAGGCAGCTTGAAGACGGCGGAATGAGAGTGGTGAAAGACGCGGTCAATGCAGAATGAGATGCTTACGCCATTGATCTGCGCAGAACGTGTCCGGCAACCCGCCCCGGGCCTGGTGGAGATTACAACGTTACGGAGATGACGGCGGAGGGAAAGGGAAGCGAGCCAAATTTCAAGCATCTATGGCTAGAAATTGTTCCAAAGGGGGCGGCCAGTCTCCGGTCCGTTCCCGCCGGTGTGCGGCGTTGCTATCCGGCAGTCTCCGACTTTCATTAGCAAAAATTGGTTTCTGGCTCAAAAATCGGCTTGCAATCTTTGGCGCGAAAGCATATAAGGCTTATGTCTCGATGGTTCTTAGCTTGCCACTCAAACCCGGGAGGTATACGGCATGAATCGACGCCAATTTTCAATGCTTTCAACATTGGGCCTGGCATCCGCAGCGTTGCCCGGACCGGTGAACCTTGCCCGAACCCGCTTCGCGCCGTTTTCTGCGGCGGCGGACGAAGCCGTTCCCGGAAGAGGCGCGTGGTTCATCCCGGCGCGCTATGGGCGCTTCATCCACTTCGGCCTTTACGCGCTGCTTGGCCGCGGCGAGTGGCAAATGTACCTGGAGCAGATCCCACCGGACCAGTACGCCAAGCTCAAGGACCGCTTCAACCCCTCGGAGTTCAATGCCCGCGAATGGGTGGACTTGGCGCGGAAGGCCGGCCAGCGCTATATCACCATCACTTCCAAGCATCATGAGGGCTTTGCGATGTTCAACACCAAGCTCTCCGACTTTTCCATCATGCACACCCCCTTCGGCCGTGATTTGTGCGGCGAATTGGCGGAGGAATGCCACCGCCAGGGCATGGTCATCAGCTTCTATTTTTCCCTGATGGATTGGCACTCGCCGCTTTACCGCCCCAGCCTGAAGCACGGCACTCCAGTAGCGCAGGCATTTATCGATTTCATGCACGGTCAGGTGCGTGAGTTGTGTACCAACTACGGCAAGCTCGGCGCCCTCTGGTTTGATGGCGGCTGGGATCACACGCCGGAGCAGTGGCAGTCGGAAAAGCTGATCGCCATGATCCGCCAGCTTCAGCCGGACGCCTTGATCAACAACCGGACCGGGCTGCCTGCGGATTTCTCGACTCCCGAGGAGGCCATCGGCGAAATCAACAAGCCCGGCCGCCTGTGGGAAAACTGCAACACCACCAATGACGCCTGGGGTTACGATGCCAAGGACCAACGGTTCAAGACCCCCCGGGAAATCCTCCATTTGCTGGTGAAGGCCGTGGCCGGAGGCGGCAACCTGCTGTTGAATGTGGGGCCGCTACCCACCGGCAAAATCGATCCCGTCTCCACCGCCAACCTCGATGCTGTGGGCGAATGGTTGGAGAAGAACGGGGAATCCGTCTACGGCGCGACTTCATTCCGCCAAATTTATTACGATAATGTTTACACCACGCAAAAGGGTGACAAGGTTTACGTCCACATCTTCGACTGGAAACCCGGAGCCGGTTGTGACCTGTGGCAACTGAATATGAAGAATGCGAAGCGAGCCTACTTTCTTGAAAGCGGCGAGCCGGTAAAGTTGGGCCACAGCCACGGCGTGGGCGTGCGCTTGACCGTCCGCAACGCCAACCCCAAGCCTTCGCCGGATACCGTGGTGGTCTTTGAAGGGATTGAACCCCTCGCCGCGCCTGCGAGTTAGGCGCACAATCCCGCCCGGTGCCCGGAATCCGGAGCATCTGTTGGCACTGTCGGGAGCCAGCGGAATGGCCGGTCCAGGAAGAAAAGATTGAGCGGGCTTCAAAAAATCTGGCCGCTACGATACGGGAGATGAGCCATCATGGGCAAACACTCTTCAAACCATCCGAATCGCCGGGATCTGTTCCGGATCATGGGGGCGGGGACGGCAGCGCTCCTGACGCCGGCATTTTCCCCCGGCGCGCGAGGAGCCAGCGGCGACCCCCCGAAGGCCGAAGAGACCCTTTGCTGGACCGCCGTGAATGAAATGATCCCCGAGCGGACGGAAGCCTGGCAGAAGGCGATGGCTTTCTGGCGGGATGCGAAGTTCGGAATGTTTATCCACTGGGGACCGGTCTCCCAAGCCAGCGTTGAAATTTCCTGGCCCATCATGGTTCCCAATTCCCGTTCGCCCATCAGCGAAAACAAATACGTAAATCTCTACAAGACCTTCAATCCGGTCCAGTACGATCCCGACGAGTGGGTGGAGCTGGCCAAGGATGCCGGTCAGCGTTACATGGTGATGGTCACCAAACATCATGACGGCTTCTGCATGTTCGATTCGTCCTTCACGGATTATAAGATTACGAACACGCCCTATAAGAAGGACATCGTGCGGATGCTGGCGGATTCCTGCCACCGCCAGAACATGGCGCTAGGTTTTTACTACTCTCCGCCGGACATGCACCACCCCGGCTACCGGGACACCACAAAGCCTGTCAGCCAAACGTGGCACGCCCAGCCCACGCGGCCGGAATGGCCGGTGTATTTGGACTACATGGGCTTGCAACTGCGAGAACTGCTATGCCATTACGGGCCGGGGCTGGTGGTGTGGTTTGATGGTCTCGATCACCAGGAGAAATATGATGGCTACTGCTTCGCACGGATGATCCGGGAATTTTCTCCGGGCACGCTGGTCAACAACCGCATTGGCACCCCAGGCGATTTTGACACCCCGGAGCAGTGGGTGCCGAAGCGCATCCCCGTCAAGGGCGGGATGCTTCAGGGGGTCAATCCCGGCCTGGGGAGCAGCCTGCCGGGCGGCATCCCTGCGCCGGGGGAGTTCAAACCTTGGGAAACTTGCATGACCATCAACAACACTTGGGCTTACAACAAGAATGACCTCAACTACAAATCCGCAACCCACCTGATCCGCAGCCTGGTGGATGTGGCCAGCAAGGGCGGAAATTTCCTCTTGAACGTCGGGCCGACTCCGCAAGGGACCATTCAGCCAGAATTCCGGGATCGGCTGAGGGGCATCGGCAAGTGGATGAAGGTGAATGGCGAGTCCATTTACGGGACCACCTACGGACCCTTGCAGGATCTCTCCTTCGGGCGGACCACGGCAAAGGGCAGCACGGTTTATCTGCAAGTGTTTGACTGGCCTACCAGTGGTCGGTTGGAAGTGCCGGGACTCCAAGCACGAATTAGACGGGTGAAGGTGCTGGCGAATGGGCAGCCGTTAAAGTTCAAGCAATCGACCCAGGGTGTAACGATTGAGGGGCCGCAGCAAGCCCCGGATCCAAGCGTCTCCGTGTTGGAATTGACCACCAGCTAAGTTGGCTTTGTTAGGTTGAATCAGTCGCCGTCAGGGCATGGCTGAAGTCATGCCAAATCCCAAGGCAATGAGGCGCGGCTTGTGCCGCTGAGGGCCTCAGGGGCTAAAGAGTCTATGTGACAACTGTAATTGCAGCGGCGATCTCTGATCGCCGGTCTTGAGTTTTCAAGGGTTTCGGCGATCAGAGATCGCCGCTACAAGGAGACGATATCCATGAAAAAAGAGACCGGTACCTCAATCCGCCGCCGCGATTTCCTGGCGGGCATCGGCGCCACCGCTGCGCTTCCTCTGGTTCAGGCTCTCGGCCACGGAGCTTCCACCGCTCCGGATGAGACGGCGCTTGAAGCCTATGTGGTTTCCAACTTTCATCCGGCCAGTTGTGGCTGGCTCACCAACTTCTCCCGCGAGCGCGTTTACTGCGCGAACAGTTACCTTGACCACCTGGACCGCGTTCGTGATGATCCCACCTATAAGTTTGTCCTTTCCGAAGTGGACAACATGATCGCCATCCTGAATTTTCAGCCACAACGCATTGCAGAGATCAAGCAGCGCGCTAAAGAGGGCCGCGTCGAGCTGGTGAATGCCACTTTCCTGGAGATGACCATTAACCTCTCCGGAGGCGAAGCCCTCATCAAGGAAGGCATTGAAGGGCTGCGCTGGCAGGAACAGATGATGGGCGAAAGCCCGCGCATTGCCTGGACCATTGACGTGTGCGGCACTCATGACCAGATGGGGCAGATCTGCTCCGGCTTGGGTCTGGAGGCGATGGTCTATACGCGCATGAATCCCACCGGCAGCTCCATCCACTGGGCAGAATCGCCGGATGGCTCGCGCATCCTGGCGCTCTGTCCCGGCAGTTACGCCGACTTTGGGCCTCTATTCAAGACCGAAAAGCCGTTGACGGACGATCAGCTTCGAAAACTGAATGATTCCGTGAAGGCGAAGCTCAAGATGACGCCAGCGGGGGCGCCGGTGCTGATACTTGGCGGCAGCGGCGATTACAGCCTGGCGCCGCTTTACAAAGAATATCCCCGCCAATTCCTTGAACAATGGAAGCAGGTGAACCCCAAGACGCATCTTCACATCGCCACCGCCAGCGAATATCTGGAAAGAGTCGTAGAGCCCATTGCGATGGGCAGGATACAGATTCCAACCCTGCGCGGCGGCACGGGCTACACTTTCGACGCTTTCTGGATTGAGAATCCGCGCGTCAAGGTTCTCTATCGCTCGAACGAGCAGGCCCTGGAGACGGCGGAGGCGCTCGCCACCGTTGCCAGCCTGCATTCGAGCTTTTCCTATCCCGTGCAGACGCTACACGGCGCGTGGATCTTGATGATGCTCAATATGGATCGCAACACGCTTTGGGGCTCGGCGGGCGGCATGGTGTTTGAAAGCGCCGCGTCCTGGGACGTTCAGGACCGCATGAACTGGGTGGGAGCGGCAAGCCGCAAGGCGCAGAAGGATGCGCTGAGTGCCTTGCTCCCCGCGGGAGATGGCGTGGCGCTCTATAACCCCCTCAACTGGCAGCGAAGTGATCCTGTGTTGCTCGATCTTCCATCCGGAAAGAGTCTGGAGGGAATACCCTGCCAGAGCTTACCTGGCGGCAAGACCCTTTGTGCTGTCAGCCTTCCATCGGTCAGTGTTTCCAGTATCGCCCTCGCCGGCAAAGCGCCGGAGCCTTCTAGAAGAATTGAACCTCCCGAAGCTATCGAGACACGGCACTACGAGGCCCGGATCGATTGGAGCACGGGCGCGCTGGTTGGACTGAAGCTGAAGCCTTCCGGCCGCGAAATGCTGGGCGGCCCGGCCAATGTGATCGTGGCGGAAAAACCCAAATCCCAAGAAGGTGGCCCCGGAGACTCCATGCTGCCTCGCCCCGGGCGCATTCGCCTTGCCTCCTCGAGTGATTTCAAGCCCACACAACTCACGGTTACCACCGGGTCTCTTGTAACCACCGTCGAAATCCAAAGCCCGTTCTTCGGGGGCGGCCCCAGCCGCCGCGTCATGCGCTTTTATCACGAGCACCCGCGCATCGATTTTGAGACGGAGCTTGAAAACGTGCCCAACCTCACCGTGGTGGTGGCGGAATTCCCCTTGGCGGATGAAGTCGCCGAAGTCCGGCGCGGAATCCCCAACGGATTCTCCCACGGGGCCTGGTCCAAGCCGAATCCACATCTCCACGGATGGACCAAGGGTATTGTCCCCGCCGTGCGCTGGATCGATTTCACCGTGGCGGGCGGCGGCGGAGTTTCCCTCTTCGATCTTGGCCTGAGCGGCCGCGAGCTGGATGGCAGGACGCCAATCATTTACTTGCTCAATTGCACGGACAAGTACAACGGCTATCCCAACCCTTGGCTGAGTGGAAGTGGCAAGCATCACCTGTCCTATTCGCTGGTGGCGCGTGAGGACGGCTGGCGGAATGCGCGTGTGCCGCAGATGGCACGGGAATATAATGCCCCGCCGGCTGCCCTTTCCGCCCGGCGCGCGGCCAAGGCGCAGCCCTTCGTGCGCACCTCGGAAAACCTGATCCTCCAGGCCCTCCGTCGCGAGGACCGGCACATTGAAATGCGCCTCATCGAATGTCTGGGCTTTGCCGGAGAAGCTGAAGTGTCGCTCTTCCTACCTCACCACGGCGCCGCCCTCACGAACCTGCGTGGACAGAACCCACAACCACTCACCGGCGGCCCGGCCTACCGCTTCCGGGTGCGCCCGCAGCAGATCATCACGATTCGCTTTGAGGCTGGCTCCGGCGTCGACGCCATCCAGCCGGTCACCGAGTGGGATCCCTTTGTGCCTCGGGCCAAGCGCGCCGCACTGCACCAATACGGCAATTATAAAGGCCATCCCCCAACAGGGGATGAATGAGCGTCCTATAGAGACTTGCACCCGGATTGTGCGTGAAATTGGGGCATGAAGACATCGGTGATTCAATCCGTGCAAGTTGAGGATGTGCGCTATCCGCTGCCGCCCGCGGCCGGAACGGATGCGGTGCACACCGGTTCCGTTTACGCCTGGGCTGTCACCAGGCTTAAGACCCACCAAGGCGCAACCGGCACCGGAATCGTCCTGACTTTGGGAAAGGGAAACGAGCTGGTTTGTGAGGCCATCAAGTTGCTCGCCGGGGAGCTGACCGGAATGGAAATTGAGGAGCTGATGGCGGATTTTGGAAAGATCTGGCGCCGCCTGGCAGATCACCCGCAATTGCGATGGCTGGGGCCGCACAAGGGCGTGATCCACCTTGCCTTGGCGTCGATCACCAATGCCTGTTTTGACCTTTGGGCGAAAGTGCGCGGAGTGCCGCTGTGGAGCCTGCTGCTCAGCCTGACGTCGGACGAGGTCACCCGCCTGCTGGACTTCAGTTACGTCGAGGACGAATTGACGGCGGAAGAAGCGAAAGGAATTTTGGACAGTGAGAGCGGCCGCCGCGCTGGCCGCGAGTCCGTGCTGCGCGAGGGCTATCCGGGTTACGACACTTCCGTGGGGTGGTTTTTGTATGATGACCAGCAGGTGAAGGAAAAGGCCTTGCGGGCCCTGGATGACGGATTTAGAGCTTTCAAGCTGAAGGTTGGTTCGGCGGACGGCGAGCGGGACTTGCGGCGGGCTCGCGTGCTGCGGGATGCCGTGGGTACGCAAGCTCAAATCATGTTTGACGCGAACCAGCAATGGACGCCGCCTCGGGCCTTGGAGATGTGCCGCGCTCTGGCCCCCTTGCAGCCTTATTGGATTGAGGAGCCTACTCACCCCGATGATGTGAATGCCCACCGCGTGCTGGCCCAGGCGATTGCTCCACTGAAGATTGCGCTGGGCGAACACGTGCCAAACCGGGTCATGTTCAAGAACTTCATGCAAGTCGGCGCCGTGCATTTTGTTCAGGTGGATTGCACGCGCGTGGGAGGCGTCAGCGAGTTTCTGGTGGTCAGTCTGCTGGCCAGAAAGCTGGGGCTGCCGGTGATTCCCCACGCCGGAGATATGGGCCAGATTCACCAGCACCTCATCCTGTTCAACCATATCGCGTTGGGCCACGAAAAACTCTTCATGGAGTACATCCCACACCTCAAAGAGCACTTTGTGCATCCCGCCGAGGTCCGGAACGGCGTTTACCGGACACCTGAAGAACCCGGCAACTCTTGCGACCTTCTGCCCTCGCACTGATCCCCCGTCATGATTGCTGTCAATGTGCTTGCCACGCGAAGATCCCCCATTACTGAATCAAGTACTCAGCTAGCTTTCCATCCGACATCGAGAACGTGGTCAGATGCAAAGGCTGGCCAGAAGCGAACCCTATTCGAAAGTTACGGAAAGACATGCCGCCGCGTAATCCATAACCGGTCTGACTGAAACTCTTGGGTTCTCCGAGCGGCCCCAGGCTGGTGTGAGCATCGGCCAAGACTTGTGGCGTGAAATAAAAGTTGGCGTCTGACGTCAACAACGCACGGTCGATCTTCCCTTCCTGGAGTTCTTTGAAAACCTGGCGAGCCTGATCGAGTTCATGCGCGGCTTGCGGGTCTTCCTGTTGGGAAATCAGCATCGGCCCGATTTTACTGGCGATGGCGTAAGCGGCTCTCGAACCATCCAGGTTGGTGAGCGCGGCGACCGCGGCGCCTTGATCGAGCTAAACCGCATTGAAGCTGACAAAACCCGAAACCGCGCCTCCGTGTTCCAGTTTCGGGAACCCTCCGGCGTTGGATACGCCCACGCCCAAGCCGTAGTTGGTGGGCGCGCCGTCTTTCAAAGGGACCGTCCGGATCATCTCCTGCAGTGACGACGGCGTGAGAAGTTTTCCATCCAGCAAGGATTGATCCCACACGCCCAGGTCGCGAGCGGTCATGGCCAGTTCACCCGCAGCGAAGAGCCAACCGCGACCCTCGGGCTGTGCCGGACGGGCGGGACCAAGGCCAAACCGTGTATATCCTGCCGCGTCCGATTGAGTCAAAGTCTGATGGTCCAGATCGATGGGGCTTTTCATGCCAAGGGGATCGAAGATCCGGCTGCGCAAGAAGGCCATCAACGACATCCCGCTGACTTTCTCCAGGATGGTCCCGGCGATGGCGTAGTTGGTGTTGCTGTACTGCCATTCGGCTCCCGGCGCGAAATTCAGCGGCTTTTTGGCAAAGAGGACATCCCGGAAGCTTTGCGGGAACTGAATTTAGCGCTGAAACTCAATCCCGCGGATGCGGAGGTTCGGAATACGGTCCGGAAGCTGAGTGCGGTTCCCGGCAGACCTGGAGCTGCAAACCCACCGGTGGCCCATCCATAAAGCCGGGGGGCTGCGGCCCGATCCTGGTTTGACGGGATGATGCAATGTGGAAGATGTGGGGGATTCCTATCCGTTTCGCCAGGTTCCACCCGGTCCTTCACGGCGGGGCTGGCGTCGATGATCTTAAATTACCGTTCAAATATTACCGTAGGCTGGCCTATCGCCATTTGAGTAAGCTCGCAGATCATTTAAAATTCAGGTTCCTCAGCAAAATTTGTGGGTCCATTCTGGTTCTGGTAACGCCCCAAGGCTATGGTAGAGCGCCACTTCAACCGCTTTGAAGGTTCGAAAGCCATAGGCTTTTCTGAGAGTCAGTTTCAGGCGGTTGTTCAGACCCT